>NZ_BAAGYY010000016.1:0-380400 GCF_054779015.1 Flindersiella endophytica | reverse complement strand
GATACGACAAACTCGCCGTCCGTTACCTGGCCACCGTCTACATCGCCGCCATCAACATCTGGCTCCGCGAACTCGAACGACACTTATGAGACACGGCCTAGCCGCCCATCGGTGCGTCGCTGCGGCGATGAGCGGCGGGCCGGCCAAGGCCGCTCGGCCTCTCCATGCCCGCGGCTGGCAAGCTTCCCGGCTTGCCGGTCGCGGGCCTTCGTCGTTGGAGAGCTGAACGAGCTGGATCGGCGACCACACCGGCGAACCGGGCGCGATGAGCAGCATGCGACGTACGCCCTAGCCGGCTGGACGATGGCCGACGCCGATGACCGACGTGGCGTCGAGCGTACGGATGTCGTTGTCGGCAAGGCTGCGCAGGAAGCGGTCGCGGATTCGCTCGACCTGGTCAGGCGCCAGCCCGAGCAGCATGCCGCGCATGCCACCGCCCAGCACGAGCGTCCAGGCGAGCCGGTCGTCCAGCGGCACCAGATGGCCTACCCGGCGGGTGTGGACGCGTTCCAGCCCGAGGCCGGCGAGCCAGGACTCCATCCGTTCCGGCGTGTTGTAGGGCTCCGCGTCGTACTGCCAGGGGTTGCCGAGCTCGGGCCGCTCCGGGCGGACCGCCTGGTACAGCAGGGTGGTCACCCGGTCGATGGCGTCGCGCTCCCAGACCAGCACCGCGAGCCGCCCGCCCGGGCGAAGCAGCCGAACCAGTGCGGACGTGCCGGCGGGGATGTCGGGGAAGAAGAAGATGCCGTACGCGCACTGCACCAGGTCGTACGGCTTCCCGCCGCCGTCCCATGCGGTGACGTCGGCCTCGGTGAAGCGCAGCTGACGCAACCCCCGTTCGGCCGCGAGCCGCTCGCCCTCGCCGAGCAGGGCGGTGGCCAGGTCGACGCCGTCGACGTGACCGTCCGGGCCGACGGCGTCGGCCGACGGCAGTGCGGACGACCCGGCGCCACAGCACGCGTCCAGCACCCGCTCGCCCACAGCGGGGGCGGCATCGGCCACCAACTCCCGCGCCAGCGGATCCCACAGCGCCGCCGACAGGGCGACGAACTCCTCCCGGGTGGCGTTGAAGATGTCGGCAAGGCCCGGGCGTGCGTTCACGGCTCCCCCACGTTTTGGGAATGGTTTTCGTTGCTGACAGACTATCGGTCAGCTGGTCGCCGTGATGGTGAACGCCGCGGTGCGTACGACACCGCGGTCCTGGAAGTCGAGGAACAGCCGGTACGTGCCCGCGGCGGGGACCTCGGCGTCGAACGTGATCGCCGGCCCTGCCTTGGTCCTGCCGTCGCCGGGTGTGCCGGTCGGGTGGACGTGCAGGTAGGCCAGATCGCCGCTGCGCAGGGCGATCAGGTGTCCGTACGCCTCGAGGTAGGGCTGCAGGCTCGTTACGGGCCGGCCGTTCCTGCTGAGTGTGAACGTCAGCCGGCTGACCTGGCCGGGCCGCAGCGTGCCGCTCGCCCGCGCGACGTAACCGTCGACGTTGTCGGCCCTGGAGTCGGCCGGCCGGGCCCTCGGTGCCGCGAGTATCGGTGCCGTCATGCAGGCCCGGCTGGCCGCCGAGCCCGCCGTACCGGCCGGCCATGCGACCGCGATGGGGCAGAGCCTGCTGTTCTGCGTAGCCATCCTCGGCGTCGGAATCGCTGCCGCGGCCGGCTTCGCACGCTCGCCGGTGAGGTAGTCGACACCAAGCACGGGTCGTTCACGGAGTAGCCGGCGTAGGGCGGACTACTCCGCCGGTGCGGGCTCGAGCCCGAGCAGTGGCAGACACGGCTCGAGCCCGTCGATCGTCACGGGGACCGTGCGGTGCTGTTCCCACCCCGTCCGGGTCAGGCGCATCCGGTGCTCGACGGACAACGCGCCGCGGACGGAGTGCCGCGTCACACCGTCGAGTTGGTAGCCGAGCTTGCGGGAGACGGCCTGTGAGGCGAGGTTGTGATCGAACGCGCCGGAGACCGCCTCCTCCGCGCCCAGCCCGGCGAAGGCCAGATGCAGCACGGCGGCGCGCATCTCGGTGCCGATCCCCTGCCCGTGGTGGCGCCGGCCGAGCCAGGAGCCCGTGGCCACCTCGCGAGTGACGGCCAGCTCACGCGCACCGATGCTCTGCTGTCCGACCACCACGCCGGAGTGGAACACCGTGAGGTTGAGCGACCAGTCCTGCGGGGTCCAGGTGCCCAGCCGCAGCCAGTGGTGCTGGATGACACCGCGGGCGACCTCGGCAGGCGACCGGTCCGTCCACGGTACGAGGAAGGGCATGACCTCCGGATCATGGATGCCGTCGGCTGCCACGTCCGCCAGGCCGGCGAGTTCCTCGGGCGAAGGCAGCCGTAGTTCGAGCCGCGGCGTAGTAAGGCGAAACCCAGCCAACGGAAAGTGGTCGACGAGCATGCTTCATCTTGACCGCCAGGTGGTCCGCACGTCACGCCGTTTTCCGCCGCAGCCCTCTCGCCCGCGGTGTTGACGCGCGGAGCCAGGACACGCACACTGGGAAAGCGTTTGCTCCTTGAGGACCCGGAAACGCGGTCAGCGTTCATTCCCCTCGTACAGGAGGTCGCATGTCTCGACGGATGCGTACGAACGTGGCTTTGCTCACCGTGGCCTTCGCGGCCATCGGCGTGCCGATCCGGCCGGCCACCGCGGCGACCATCGTGACGGTCGCCGCGGATGGGAGCGGCAACTTCACCACGGTTCAGGCGGCCGTGAATGCCGCGCCCGCCAACAGTTCGACGACGTATCAGATCGACATCAAGGCGGGGACGTACCGGGGAACGGCGTCGATCCCGTCGAACAAACCCAACGTCACCCTGCGCGGGCTCGGCTCGTCCGCAGCAAGCACGGTGCTGGTCGAGAACCACGCGGCCAGCCAGTACGGGACGTCCGGCAGCGCAACGGTGACCGTGTCGTCGGCGAACTTCAACGCCTCGAACCTCACCTTCTCCAACGACTACAACGAAGCCGCCAACGGTGCGTCCCAGGCCGTCGCGCTCAATCTGCAAGGGGACAAGGCGATCCTGAACAACGTGAGGGTGCTCGGCAACCAGGACACCCTGTTGCTGTGGTCGGCCGGCACGAGCACGGTGGCGCGCAGCTACATCCGCCGCTCCTACGTCGAAGGTGACGTCGACTTCATCTTCGGCCGCGGCACAGCCGTGTTCGACCACTGCACGATCCACTCGCTGAGCCGCGGATCCTCCAGCAACAACGGCTACATCACCGCCGCCGCGACGACGAACAGCAACCCGTTCGGATTCCTGATCTGGGGATCGACGCTCAGCAGCAACGCGCCCGGCAAGACGGTCTACCTCGGCCGGCCCTGGCACCCAGGCGGCGACGTGAACGCGATCGCGCAGGTCCTGGTCCGTTCGTCGACGCTCGGCGCGCACATACGGGACGACCCGTGGACCGACATGTCCGGATTCTCGTGGCGGGACGCGCGGTTCTCCGAGTACGGCAACTCCGGCCCTGGCGCGACGGTCAACTCCAACCGGCCCCAGATGACGCCGTCCCAGGCCGCGCGCTACACCCCGACCGCCTACCTCGCCGGCTCCGACAACTGGAACCCGATCTTCTGAGCCGGCGGCCAGGGAACAGGTGGACTCAGGCGGCGTCCACGGTGCCCTCTTCGATCACGCCGCGGTACTTGGTCCTGGCATGGACCTGAAGGGCGTGGGCGAGTTCGCCGAGGCGTCGCTCGTGCCCGCTGAGCGGGAGCCGGTAGCTCTGCTCGGCGCCCAGCGCCTCCCAGAGGTGGGCGAGCTCCGGGTGCCGCGCCTGGAAGTCGGCGTCGCCGGGGAAGAGGTCGACGCGGACCGAAGTGGTCCGCACGAAGGTGTGGTTGAGCTTGCTGAACGTCGAGATCGACACGCCCGCGAGCTCGCTCCACGGCACGTTCCACGGCTTGCCGCGCGGGTCGATCCAGCGGAGCCCGGCGGGCTCGACGACCAGTTTGCGCGGACGGGTGAGGACGGGGCTCAGCGCGAGAAAGACCAGGGCGGTTGCGAGAAAGATCAGGCTGAGCACGATCACGCCGATCCGGACGGCCGTGCCACCCAGGACCCCACCGGTGAACTCCGACACGATCCCCAGCACGCCGAGGCCGCCGCAGAGCACGACGGCCAGGATCCGCGCCCAGCCGCCGGCAGCCAGATCGAACACCGCCGGCTGACCTGGTTGAGGTTGAGGCGGAATTGGTAGTTGCCCGGTCACGAGCTGAACCTACCCGAGTCCACCCTCGAAACCGTGTCGAGCGCGAGCCCTCTGCTCCGTCCTACACACGTACACGCCAAGCTTGGTATGTACGTGGACGAGAAGGAGAGCTGACGATGACGAAGTACCTGCTCGCGGTCAACTACGACGGCGGCGCGATCGAGACGCCGATGTCGGAGTGGAAGCCGGACGAGGTCAAGGCGCACCTCGACTACTACAAGGCCTTGGTCAAGGAGCTCGACGAGAGCGGCGAGCGGGTCGACAACAAGGAGCTGACCGGGCCGGAGCTCGCCAAGATCGTCCGGTACGACGGCGTAACCGCGCCGGTCGTCACGGACGGGCCGTTCGTGGAGTTCAAGGAGATGCTGGCCGGCTTCACGGTGGTCGACGTCGAGTCGGAGGAACGGGCGATCGAGATCGCCGCCAAGTTGTCGTGCGTGCCGGGACCGGGTGGCGTGCCGCAACAGCAGCCGATCGAGGTACGCCGGGTGATGGGGCCCGCGGACTTCGCGCTGATCCACCCGGACATCTGAGTTCGCGGAGTCGCTAGCCTCTGGAGGTTGTGAGCGACAACCGCATCGAGGACCTGCTGCGCGAGCTCGCGCCGCAGGTGCTCGGCGTGCTGACCCGCAGGTACCGCGACTTCGAGGCCGCCGAGGACGCCGTCCAGGAAGGCCTGATCGCCGCCGCGACGCACTGGCCGCAGGAGGGCGTTCCCGACAACCCGCGTGGCTGGCTGATCCAGACCGCGTCCCGGAAGCTGATCGACCAGGCCCGCAGCGAGCAGTCGCGGCGGCAGCGGGAGAGCCTCGCGGCCCTCCGCGAGCCGCCCGCGCCCCAGGCGGACGAGGTGGGCGGGCCCGCCGGCGATCAGGACGACACGCTGCTCGTCCTGTTCATGTGCTGTCACCCCGCCTTGACGCCGGCGTCGGCGATCGCGCTGACGTTGCGAGCGGTCGGCGGGCTCACGACTGCCGAGATCGCCAACGGTTTCCTCGTGCCGGAGAGCACGATGGCGCAGCGGATCAGCCGTGCCAAGCAGACCATCAAGAAATCGGACGTGCCGTTCCGGCTGCCCGGCCAGGAGGCCTGGGCGGAGCGGCTGCGTTCGGTCCTGCACGTGCTCTACCTGATCTTCAACGAGGGTTACGCGAGCAGCGTCGGCGACGACGTGCACCGGGTGGAGCTGTCCGGCGAGGCGATCCGGCTGACCCGGCTCGTGCACCGGATGCTGCCGGACGATCCGGAGGTCGCGGGCCTGCTCGCGCTGATGCTGCTCACCGACGCCCGCCGGCCCGCCCGTACGAACGCCGACGGCGAGCTCGTTCCACTGGCCGAGCAGGATCGCGGCAGGTGGGATCGCGGGCTGATCGCCGAGGGCACCGCGCTGGTCGATGGGGCGATGGCACGGGGTGGCCGGGTCGGCGAGTACCAGATCCAGGCCGCGATCGCCGCCGTGCACGACCGGGCGAGCCGGGTCGAGGACACCGAGTGGCGGCAGATCATCGCGCTGTACGGCTTCCTGGAGGAGCTCACCGGCAACCCGATCGTCACGCTCAACCGCGCGATCGCGGTGGCGATGGACGAAGGGCCGGCCGCCGGGCTGAAGCTGCTGGACGAGCTGGACGAGCGGTTGCCGGGGCACTACAGGCTTGACGCCGTACGCGCGCACCTGTACGAGCTGGCCGGAGACATCCCCGCCGCGATCGCCGCCTATCAGAGGGCCGCGAGCCGCACGACGAACACTCCCGAGCAGCGGTATCTGACGACGCAGGCGGCCAAGTTGCAGGAAAGGCTGTAACCGCAGGGTGGTCTGACCGTCTAACAGACATGTCACCGCGTACCAGTCGTACGGCGCCGACCCGAACTCTCCCGGACCGGAAGCCGACCTCCCACCCACCGCCCCAAAACCACACGCTGGCACACCCACGCCCGGCCGGGGGAACGGCAATGAAGAGCCTGAGCGACCTGACCGACCGCAAACTCTCCGACCTCGCCTACCTCGACGCGACCCGGCGCGCGATCCTCGAAGGACTGAACGCCGCACTCGTCGACTTCGGGCGGCGCTACCGCATCATGATCGACAACGGCCGCTTGCTGGTCGGCGTGGACGTACGCCGGGAGCAGGGACCGTGGAAACTCAGCCCGCAGTGCCAGGACGGCGTGCAAGCCGTCGTCGCCGTCGACTACAGCGGCGGACGAGCCGAGTTCTACGTCATGCGCATCCCGCCCGGTGGTGCCTCTGCGTTCGCGCCGGCGCCCGGACCGGAGTCGCGCGACCGCTGGGACCTGCTGAAGTAGCAGATCCCAGCAGAGAACGAGCTGCCGAGCACGCCGGCAGCCCATTCCCTCCTGCCTACGGACCCGGCCGCAGCCCCCGTTCCTCCCATGGTCGGGCAGCGAGTACGGGACCGGTCCCAGGCCGGATCACACCGTCCAGAGCGCTTCCGTCGGAGACATCCGGGCCGCTCGGAGCGCCGGCAGCAGCCCAGCGACCGCGCCGATCACGATGGTGGACGCGAGACCGCCGGCCCAGGCCGTCGTGGGTACGACGATCGACCAGTCCTTCACCGAGGCGTAGACGGCGGTGGCGGTGATACCTGCGGCCACGCCGACCGCGCCACCCAGCAGGGCCAGCAACACCGCCTCCGCGAGGAACTGGATCCGGATGTGGCCGCGGGTCGCGCCCAGTGCCCGGCGCAGGCCGATCTCCGGCCGGCGTTCCAATACCGAGATCACCATCGTGTTGGCGACCCCGACCGCACCGACGAGCAGCGCGACCGCGCCCAGACCCAGGAACAGCGAGTTCAGCGCGCTCTGCGCCGCCGCCCGGGCGACCAGCGCGTCGGACGGCTGGCTGACCTTGACCTCGTTCGGCGCCTTCGGGCTCGCGGTCGCCGCCAGCACCGCGTGCACCGCGTCGACCTGAGCGGTGGCGGAACGGACGTAGATCGTGGACGGATGCCCGTCGAACCCGAGGTACTTCGATGCCGCCGGGAACCCGACCAGCACCGCGCTGTCGACCTCCGGCGCCAGCACCGCTGGTCGCAGGATGCCGACGATCGCGAACCACCGGCCACCGACCCAGATCCGCTGTCCCGGACGGATCCGGTCGATGCCGAGCCGCTTGGCCGCGGTCGCGCCGAGCACGGCGACCGGGCCGCGCGCGGTGGCGGCGTTGAGGTAGCGGCCCTGCTGGAGGCTGGTGCCGACCGCTTTGGGCAGGCCGAGGCCGGCGGCCTGCACCGACAGGGCGTTGGTGTTGACCGCCGGGATCAACGGGCTGCGGTAGGCGAACTGGTCGGTCTTGCCGAGCTGCTCGACCTCCGACACCGGGGCGATCCGGGAGATCATGCCGGGCGCCCGCTTCGGCAGCGCCGCGTCGTCTCCGAACAGCGTCTGCCCGGTGGACACCGTGAGCAGGTTGGTGCCGAGCCGGTCGATCTGCGCGAGCAGGCCGGCCTGCGACGAGGCGGACAGTCCGAGCACCGCGACGATCGCGGCTACGCCGATCGCGATGCCGAGGGCGGACAGGGCGGCACGCAGCTTGCGCGTACGCAGGCCGACGCTGGAGATCCGCCCGAGATCGGAGATCCGCAGTGGACGCGCGGTGGTCACAGCCGGACCTCCCTCGACTGGGAGCGATAGCCGGCGACCGGGCCGGTTCCCCCACGGTCGGCGACGATCTCGCCGTCCAGCATCTCCACCTGCCGGGGCAGCCGGGCCGCGATGTCACGGTCGTGGGTGATCACGAGGATCGTCGTACCGCGAGCGTGCAACGACTCCAGCAGGCCGAGGATCGACCGCCCGGTCGCGTGGTCGAGGTTGCCGGTCGGCTCGTCGGCCAGCACGATCGCGGGCCGGCCGACCAACGCCCGTGCGATCGCCACTCGCTGCCGCTGCCCGCCCGACAGCTGCGTCGGCCGCGCACCGGGCCGGCCGGCCAGGTCGACGGCCTCCAGCGCTTCCATCGCGAGCTTCCGCCGCTCCCGGTACGGCGTACCGGCGTACAGCAGCCCGTCCGCCACGTTGTCCAGCACGCTCGCGTGCTCGGCCAGGAAGAACTGCTGGAAGACGAACCCGATCCGGGTCGCTCGCAGGCGGGCCACGGCGCGGTCGCTCATCGCGGACGCGTCCAGGCCGGTCAGCCTGACCGTCCCGCACGAGGGCCGGTCCAGCGTGCCCATCAGGTGCAGCAGGGTGGTCTTGCCCGAGCCGGACGGTCCCACGATCGCGACCAGTTCGCCGCGTTCGATGGTCAGGTCGACGTCGCGCAGGGCGGTCACGGGCGGATGGCTCGGGTACGTCTTCGTGACGGACCGCAGCTCCAGCACCGGATCGGAAACCGCGTCAGGAACAGTGCTCATGTCGACGGCACCACCACTCGCTGCCCGGCCCGCAGCTCGGTATCGGTCACCTGGACGACGCCGGCCTCGTCGTCGAACAGCCCCAGCGTCACGGCGACCAGCCGGTGTGCCCCGCTCGCCGGCACCACCTCGACGGCATAACCGCCGCTCGCCAGCGCCAGCAACGACTCGACCGGTACGACCAGCGCGTCACGCGCCTCGTTGGTGACAACGCCGACGGAGACCGGTGCCTGGTCGAGGCTCCCGGCGTCGGCCGGCCGGGTCGGCGTGATCAGCACGTCGATCTTCGGCCGGTCCTGGTCGCTCGCGGGTGTGCTCGCCACGCGCCCGACCGACGTCACCTTGCCAGGCGTGGACTTCCCGCTCGGCAACGCGATCGTCACGCCGTCGCCGACTTTCAGCCGGCTCTGCTGGGTCGTCTCCAGCTTCACCGTGACCTGTCGTCTGGTCGCGCTCGCCTTCAGGATCGTGCCGCCGGCCGGCGATCCCAGCTTCGCCATGACACTGGTGACGCGCAGCGCGCCGGGCAGGAACGCCACGTCGCCGAGCTCGAGCGTGCCGGTGTCGTCGACGCCCAGGTCGTCCTGCAGGTCCTTCACCGCCTGCTTCGTCCGCCAGCCGAACTCGTCGGAGCGCGGGGAGAGCCGCTTGGAGTAGCCGAGCGCGACCAGGTTCGCGTTCAGCTGCTGTACGTCGGTGCCGCTCACGTCGGACGCGTCGGCGCCGGCCGCCAGTGCCCGGTAGGCGGGCGAGGTGCCGTACAGCAACACGACCGGCCGGCCGTCGACCCGATAGAGGATCTGACCACGCCGGACGACTCTGCCGACCGACGGCAGCCAGGTCACCACTCCCCTGGCCTGGTTCACCACCTCGTAGCTGCCCGCATAGCCCAGCGTGCCGTCGAAGCCGGCCCGCTCCGACAGCGTGCGACGGGTCACTGTCGCCAGCGCGGTGCCGGGTTTCCGGGCCGAGCTCGCGGCCGCCGTGGGCCGGGTTCCCAACGGATGCGAGAGGTCGATGCCGTACGGGCGGTACCGGTCGACGGCGTACACCGTCCCGCCGAGGACGACTGCGATGCCGCCGGTGAGCAACAGCCGCCGGCTGGTTCGGCCGTTGCTCATCAGCCGTTCCCCTGCTCGACGTTCGTCTCCCCGCCGCCGTCCGCCTGGAACTTCGCGCAGGCCTTCTCAGCCGCCTGGTACTTCGGGTTGGTCGGGTCCAGCTCGCCGCCCATCTTGTTCTCGATCTGCAGCGAGCCGTCGGCCTTCGGGTCGGGGAAGCTCTTGATGCCGTTCTCACGCATGCACTTGGAGTACTTCAGGTTCGCCGCCTTGATCTTGTCGCGGTCGACCTCGGGCGGCGGCATCAGGTACTTGCACGCCTTGTCGGCGGCCGCGAAGGTCGGGTCGTTCGGGTCCATGCCGTTGCCGGGCTCGGCATGCAGCTGGATCGAACCGTCGGCCTTCGGGTCGGGGAAGCTCTCGACGCCGTTGGCGCGCATGCACTTGGAGTACGCCACCGCCCGTGCCTTCGGGTCCTTCGGCACGTTCTTGTTCGGCGCGGAGGCGCTCGCGGTCGGCGTTCCGAGATCGGCGACACCGGGTCCGCTGGGTTCGTTGCCGGCGCAGCCCGCGACCAGCAGTCCCGCCAGCACGAGCGCGGCGCCTATCTGTTTCCTCAGCATCTTCAGGCCTTTCACAGTTTGCGGATGGATGCTTTCCGCGTCCAGTTGTAGGGATCGGGCGGTTTCGCGGCGGTATCGATACCGTGCCGAAACCTCGAGCGAGGAAGCATCGACGGCATGCGCGTACTGGTGATCGAGGACGACGAGGAGCTGGCGGAGACCGTCGCCGTCGGATTGCGGCGGGCCCGGATGGCCGTCGACGTGGCGCTCGACGGCCCGTCGGGGCTGGACCGCGCGGAGCTCAACGACTACGACGTGATCGTGCTCGACCGCGACCTCCCCGGACTGCACGGCGACGAGATCTGCACCCGACTGACCAGTGCCGGCTGCCGGAGCCGTGTCCTGATGCTGACCGCCGCGGCCGGCATGGACGACCTGGTCGACGGGCTCGGGCTGGGCGCGGACGACTACCTGCCCAAGCCGTTCGACTTCCCCGTGCTCGTGGCCCGGATCGGCGCGCTGTTCCGGCGCTCACAACCGGCGATCCCGCCGGAGCTCGAGCACGGCGACCTCAAGCTCAACACCGCACAACGCAAGGCCTGGCGGGATGACCGGCCGCTGGAGCTGGCGCCGAAGGAGTTCGGCGTGCTCGAGCTGCTGCTGGCCGCGCAGGGCCGGACGGTCTCGGCAGAAGAGCTTCTGGAACGGGTCTGGGACGAGGCGGCCGACCCGTTCACGAACGCCGTCAAGATCACCGTCAGCCGGTTGCGCGCCAAGCTCGGCGAGCCGCAGGTGATCGAGACCGTCGCCAAGTCGGGCTACCGGATCTGAGGGGTACGCGATGAACCTGCTGCCAGGACGTACGGTCCGGGTCCGGCTCACCCTGCTCTACGGTGCGCTGTTCCTGCTCTCGGGCACGGCGCTGCTGGCGGTGACGTACCTGTTGTTCGTGAGCGCGACGGGGTTCAGCTTCACCGGTGCGAACGGCGAGTCGATCTCGTTCACCGGCAGTCCGCCGCCGGATGATCCCTTGAGCAGCGAGCTGCAGGAACAGGCGGCCGCACAGCAGGCGGCCGGCAAGCGGGCGTTGCTCGCGCAGTCCGGCGTCGCGCTGGCGGGCATGTCCGTCGTGTCGATCGGCATCGGCTGGGTCGTCTCGGGCCGGATGCTGCGGAAGCTGAGCACGATCACGTCGGCGGTACGCGAGATCTCGGCGACGAACCTCCATGCCCGCCTGGGGTTCGCCGGTCCGGACGACGAGCTGAAGGAGCTGGGCGACACGTTCGACGGACTGCTGGCGCGGCTGGAGGCTGCTTTCCGAGCCCAGCAACGGTTCGTGGCCAACGCCTCGCACGAGTTGCGTACGCCGCTGGCCCGGCAGCGGGCGCTGTCCCAGGTGGCGCTGGCGGATCCGGACGCGTCGGAGGCGACGCTCCGGGCCGCGCACGAGCGGGTCCTGATGTCCGGCGCCGAGCAGGAACGCCTGATCGAGGCGTTGCTCACGCTCGCACGCGGGCAGGCAGGCGTGACCGCGTACGAGCGGTTCGGCCTGGCGGAGCTGGCCGAGGAGGTCATGCTGTCCAGGGAAGGTGCGATCGCCGGCCGCCGGCTGGCGGTCGACGCGCGGCTGCGTCCGGCTGCCGTGGAAGGCGATCGGCGGCTGGTGGCGCAGCTGCTGTCCAACCTGGTCGACAACGCCGTACGCCACAACGTCGACTCGGGCTGGCTCGAGATCCACACCGGCCTGCAGGAGGGCCGGCCGTACGTGTCGGTCGCCAACGGCGGGCCGCGGATTCCCGAGCCGGAGGTGCCGAGGCTGTTCGAACCGTTCCGGAGGTTCGGGACCGACCGCGTGGGCGGCCCGCGCGGCCATGGCCTGGGCCTGTCGATCGTGCAGGCGATCGCTACCAGCCACGACGCGACCGTGGTCGCCCGCGCCCAACCGCGCGGCGGGCTGGTGGTCGAGCTCAGCTTTCCCGTACCAGCGAGCCACCGTACGCCGGAAACTCCCGCGGCGGCTGCCTCGCCTCCGTCCAGCGCTCCCGCATCTCCTCCACCACCGCCAGGAACCAGCGAGCCAGCGCCTCGAAACACCCTGCCCGCAAGGCGATCTCCGCGAACGACGTGAGCGTCTGCACGATCTGCGTCCGCCGCCGCACCGCCTGACCGGGCTCCTGATCGGCCCTGGCGATCAGCGGCAGCCGGTGCGCGCGGATGATCGCCCACGCCGCGCAGCCGGCAGCGATCCCGGCCTCGTACTCCTCAACGTCCATCGCCGGCTCCGCGCGATACGCGGCGTCCATCGCGGCGATGACGTTGGGCGGGAGCACCGCCCAGTGACCGTACTGCGGGAACGGCAGCCGCAGGCAGGCAGCGTCGAGCCCGAAGTGACGGAAGCCGGAACCCTCGAAGTCGACCAGCCGGGCTCTGGCGTTGTCACCTTCGCCGGTGAGCACGGCGTTGTTGGGTGTCAGGTCGCCGTGCACGAACACGCGGAATCGCGGGTCGCCGAGCGCCGACTCCAGCGCCGCCAGATCGGCCGAAACGCCTGCCGGCGCCGGGAATCCGAGGCCGGCGGCCGCGTCGCGGAGCTCGGGCCAGAACTCGAACGTGCGGTCCAGGAACGTCGTACGCGCCTGCCACTGGTGGTCGACAGCCGCCGAGGCCGCATGCAGGACGCCGGTGGTACGGGCCAGCACGACCAGTCCTGTCGTGGCGTCGGTGGCGCTCTCACCGAACAACAGGTCCTGGACGGATGGACCCGCGCCGACGTCGGACATCACGAGGATGCCGAGCTCGGCGTCGGCGGCGAGGAGGCGGGGTGCGACGTCGACGCCGAGGCCGTTCACCAGTTCGATTCCTCTTCGGTCGTTGTCCAGTACGGCGGCTTCACTGCCCCACACGCCGCCGTCCGAGCGCCTGGTCTTGACCACGACTGTCGAACCGTTGGACAGGAAGAGCCGCCGGACCGGCGCCCACTCGCCGCCGAGCTCGACCGAGCCGGTGACGTGCACGGAAGCACCGAAAGCCTTTGCCAGCAGCTCGTCGCACATTCGGGCGAGCTTAGCCAGCGCCCAGCGCGGCCGACAGCAGCTTTTCGCGGTGCGCGAGCAGCCAGTCGTGCGCACGCTGGTACTTCGCGCCCCACGCCGCCCAGACCTCGATGAACGCGGCGTGGCCCTGCCAGGTCGCCTCCTCGATGATCGTGGAGATCCAGCGGTTGGCGTCGACCGTCGCGTCGACGACCGACGGGCGCAGCGCTGCCGGCAGGCCGTACGCGTCGAGCAGCAGCCGGAAGCGCGACAACGCCTGGCCCTGCCGGGAGTCCTCGACGTCCTGCTCGGCCAGGAACGGTGACCAGAAGCAGGCCGCGACCGACAGCTCCCAGGCCACGCAACCCGGTCCGGCCAGGTCGAAGTCGATCAGGGCGACCGCCCTGCCGTCCCGGAACACGACGTTGGCCGGATGGGTGTCGTTGTGGGTGATCAGGCCGCCTTGCCAGGCGGCGGGCAACGGGCGCTGCCAGCGCAGCCCGGCGGAGCCGAACGAGGCCGCGTGCCGGTGATAGTCCCGCAACAGCGAGGCCACGCTCACCAGCGCGTCCGGCGTGAGTGCCCACTCGGGCGTCGGCTGGTTGGCGGCCTCGCCGTCGAGGTACGTCAGCACCTCGGTCCGGTCGTGGCGCGAGACCAGCCGGGGCGAGCCGCGGAAACCGGAGGCGGCCAGGTGTGCGAGCAGGGCGTGGACGGCCGTGCTGTGGTGCCCACGCGGTCTGTGCACGGTGGAGCCCACCCGGAGGACGCGGCCGCGGTTGGCGTTGCCGCCCTCGAGCCGCTCGAGCGTCATCAGCTCTCGGACTGGGGTGACGCGAGCAGGTGTCGCGCGAGGCTCGCGTGCGTGATCAGCTCCGTCACCAGCCCTCCAGAAAGCGCCGAACGTACGGCGTCGGCCTTCGCGTCGCCGTAGGCGATCGCGAGCACCGTACGGATCCCGGCGAGCTGGTCGCCGGTGATCCCGATGATCCGCTTGCTGAGCGGTGTCGTCAACACCTTGCCGTCGGCGCCGACGAAGACACCGGAGATCTCGGCCGTCACGCCTTGCCGGCGAGCGGTTTCCCGGGCGTCCGGCTCGAGCGCGTCGTAGATCGTCGACAGGCCCGGCTGCCAGGCGCCGATGCCGACCGCGGCGACGGTGACGTGCGGGACCAGCGCCGCGGCGCGTGCGATGTCGGGCTGTCTCGTCAGCGCCCGGCCGGTGGCGGCGTCGGGCACCACCATCGGCGCGTAGAACACGTGCGCGGGTCCGCCACCGATCCGCGCGATCCGGCGGACCAGCTCGAGGACGTCCGAGCCCTCGGGCCGCGACATCGCGCCGGTCAGCTGCACGACCTGGCACGGAACGAACGAGGTGAGCGCGTTGCCGATGCCGCTGAGCGAGCGCGCCCACGCCAGCCCGAGCACGTCGTCGCTGCTCACGAGCTCCTGCAGAACCTCGGCCGCGGCCTCGGCGAGGTTCCGTCGCAGCGCGACCAGATCGTCGTCGGGTACGTCGAGCACGATCGCGTGGGACAGCCCGAACGCGTCCTGCACGCGCGCGGACAGGTCGGTGTGGACGGTGCCGGGTGAGTGGATCTGGATGCGGACCAGCCCGGAGCTCAGCGCCGACGTGAGCAGCCGTGCGACCCGGAACCGGCTGATGCCGAGCTCCTCGGCGATCTCGGTCTTCGACCGGCCGTCGAGGTAGTACCTGCGCGCGACCCGAGCGGTCAGAACGAGCTCGGTGGGTTTCGGCGCCACGGCCGCTCTCCTTCCGGTGCGGACACTCGGGCCGCTCATTTGAGCGGTGCCGTACTCATTTTCGCACGAAGTCTTGACAGTGCGCTCAGATCGAGCACATCTTTGTTCTAGTTCGAGCGCAGTCACGCTCGTTTGAGCGCATCGGGTAGACCGTGGAGGTGCCCGTGTCATTCGGAAGGTCTCGACTGGTCGCGGCGATGGCCGCACTCACGGTCGCCATGGCCGGCCTGAGCGCCTGCTACACGGGCGCCGGAGGCCGGGGTGGGGACGAGCGGGCGATCAGGGTTCTGATGGTCAACAACCCGCAGATGGTCGACCTGCAGAAGCTGACCGCCGAACACTTCACCAAGGAGACCGGCATCACGGTCGACTTCACCGTGCTGCCCGAGAACGACCTGCGTGACAAGGCCAGCCAGGAGTTCTCCAGCCAGGCCAGGCAGTACGACGTGGCGACGCTGTCGAACTTCGAGATCCCGTTCTACTCCAAGAACGGCTGGCTGGTGCCGCTGACCGACTACGCCGGCAACGACAAGACGTTCGACCAGGCCGACATCCTGAAGCCGATGAGCGAGTCGCTGACCGGACCGGACGGCGAGCTCTACGGGCAGCCGTTCTACGGCGAGTCGTCGTTCCTCATGTACCGCAAGGACGTCCTCGCCGAGAAGGGCGTGTCGATGCCGGACAACCCGACCTGGCAGCAGGTCGCGGACGTCGCCGCGAAGGTCGACCGCGCGCAGCCGGGCATGCGCGGGATCTGCCTGCGCGGGCTGCCCGGCTGGGGTGAGGTGCTGGCGCCGCTCACGACCGTGGTCAACACCTACGGCGGTGCGTGGTTCGACAAGCAGTGGAAGGCGGGCGCGACCTCGCCGCAGTTCAGCCAGGCCGTCACGTTCTACGTCGATCTGGTCCGCAAGCACGGCGAGGCCGGCGCCTCGCAGTCCGGTTTCACCGAGTGCCTGAACAACTTCGAGCAGGGCAAGGTCGCGATGTGGTATGACGCGACGTCTGCCGCCGGAACGCTGGAAGGGCCGGGCTCGCCGGTCGCCGGCAAGGTCGGGTACGCCCAGGCACCGGTGGTCAAGACGAAGAGCGCCGGCTGGCTCTACGCGTGGTCGTGGGCGATCGAGAAGTCGTCGGAGAAGCAGGACGACGCCTGGAAGTTCGTCTCCTGGGCGTCCAGCAAGCAGTACGAGGCACTCGTCGGTGAGCAGCTCGGCTGGGCCCGTGTACCCGCGGGGAAGCGGGCGTCGACCTATCAGAACCCCGACTACCTGAAGTCCGCCTCGGCGTTCGCCAAGCCCACGCTGGAGGCGATCCAGAACGCCGATCCGGTCAACCCCGGCACGCAGCCGCGGCCGACCGTCGGCATCCAGTTCGTCGACATCCCGGAGTTCACCGACTTCGGCACCAAGTCGTCGCAGGCGATCAGCTCCGCGATCGCCGGGCGGCTGAGTGTGGAGGCGGCCCTGCGACAGTCGCAGGAGCTCGCGCAGGAAGTCGGCGACAAGTACAAGGGTCAGTAGGAGGCACTGACATGGCTGCCATGACCGTCTCCGAACGCGGCGTGTGGCGCCGGCGGGCACCGCTGCTGCCGGCACTGATCTTCCTGATCATCGTGACCCAGCTGCCGTTCGCGGCGACACTGGTGATCTCGTTCATGGACTGGAACGCGTTGTCGCCCGACACCACCGGCTTCGCCGGGCTCGGCAACTACGCCGAGGTCTTCGCCGACGAGGGGCTGCGGTCGTCGGTGTTCACCACCATCGTGCTGACGGTCAGCGTCGTGCTCGGCAGCCTGGTGATCGGCCTGTGCATCGCGCTGATGCTGAACCGGGCGTTCTTCGGGCGCGGACTCCTTCGTACGTTGATGATCGCGCCGTTCCTGGTGGTGCCGGTCGCGGCGGCGCTGCTGTTCAAGCACGGCATCTACAACCCCGTCTACGGCCTGCTGAACGGTGTGCTCACCTGGATCTTCGGGGCCGACGCGCCGCAGCCGGACTGGATCGGGCAGTTCCCGCAGGCGATGGTCGAGATCGCGCTGATCTGGCAGTGGACGCCGTTCATGATGCTGATCCTGCTGGCGGGCTTGCAGTCTCGCGATCCTGAGGTGATGGAGGCGGCGTACGTCGACGGTGCCTCGACCTGGCAGACGTTCACGCACATCACGCTGCCGCACCTGCGGCAGTACCTCGAGCTGGCCGCACTGCTGGGTTCGATCTTCATCATCCAGAACTTCGACGCGGTGTTCACGATCACGTCCGGCGGGCTGGGCACGGCGAACCTGCCGTACACCATCTACCAGTCGTTCTTCAGCGCGCACGACTACGGACTGGCTTCCGCACAAGGTGTCGTGGTCGTGATCGGGTCGATCATCATCGCGACGTTCGCGCTGCGCGTGGTGTCGTCGCTGTTCCGTGAGGAGGTCGGACGATGAAGGGCACTGCTCCGGTGGGGCCGCAGGCGTCGCGACGGTCGACCGTCGCCGTGGGGCTGGTGGCGTGGGTCGTCGTACTCCTGTTCTTCACGCCGGTCGCGTGGATGGTGCTGACGTCGTTCCACTCGGAGAAGGACGCGGGGACCAACCCGCCGTCGCTGTTCGCGCCGCTGACGTTGGACGGATACCGGGAGTTCTTCGGCTCCAGCACGGGCGCGGACCCGGCGGCGGCGCTGATCAACTCGGCGACGGCGAGCGTGCTGTCGACCGTTCTCGTTCTGCTGCTGGCGATTCCGGCGGCGTACGCGCTGTCGATCAAGCCGGTGCAGAAGTGGACGGACGTCCTGTTCTTCTTCTTGTCGACGAAGATGCTGCCGCCGGTGGCCGGGCTGCTGCCGATCTTCCTGTTCGCGAAGAACGCGCGACTGCTCGACAACGTGTGGCTGCTGGTGCTGCTCTACACCTCGATGAACCTGCCGATCGCGGTGTGGATGATGCGGTCGTTCCTGTCGGAGATCCCGGTGGCGATCCTGGAAGCCGCGTCGATCGACGGCGCCGGCCTGGTGGCGACCATGCAACGCATCATCGCGCCGATCGCGGCACCAGGAATCGCGGCGACGGCGTTGATCTGCTTCATCTTCAGCTGGAACGAGCTGCTGTTCGCCCGGATCCTCACGGGTGTGGTGGCACAGACCTCACCGGTGTTCCTGACGAGCTTCATCACCAGCCAGGGCCTCTTCCTCGCCAAAGTCTGCGCAGCGGCGACGATCATTTCGCTACCGGTGCTGATCGCGGGTTTCGCCGCCCAGGACAAGCTCGTCCAGGGCCTGTCCCTGGGCGCGGTGAAGTAGACAGCGCCGCGACGCGCCCTCAGTCGACGACGTCGAGGTCGATGCCGGTCGCGGCCTTGATGTCGTCGGCGAACTCACGGCCTGCCCGCTTCGGCACGCCGTCCGCCCACCACCGTGTGCCGGCGGAAGGCGGGCCGGGTAGCGGCCGGAGCAACGCCTTGAACCGCTCGTCAACGGCAAGGACATCCGCTCGGAACCAGACGAGCTCCTTCATCGCCGCCAACTCCGGGTCGGTGAGGATCGCCTCGATCTGGTCCCGCACCATGACGTCGTTGTCGTACTCAGCCCTGCACCAGTCGTAGCCCTCCTCGCAACCCTCGACGAACCCGGCCCATCCCCCGATCAACTCGACCGGAGACGAGACACGCGAGTAGCCGCGTTCGGCCTGTACTGCGCGGAAGCGCTCGACAAAGGTGCGGGCGTCGCTCATGCCCTCCCCCGGATCATCGGTCCCTGCTCGAGAGTACTAGTCCTCGCTCTCGCGGCGGCTGATGCGGAAGCCGACGATCAGGCAGGCGACGGCGAGGGCGGTGATGGCGAAGAACGCGAACACGACCGTCCCCAGGCCGTCGGCTCCGGCGGCGGCCAATGCATCGGCGCCGGAGGCTTGGCCGGCCGGGCCGTTGCTGTCACCCGCGTCGCCGGCGGCCGCCGGCGACGCACCGGCCAGCACGAACGCGGCCGGCAGTAGGACGGAGAGAAGTGCGGCCGCAACTGGTTTGGAACGGAACATCCGTGGCAGCATAGAGTATCGACTTGATCACTATCTGCTTCGGTTCGCGACGCGGCACCGCGCTCCTCGGAGTCGGTCTGCTCGTCGCGGGTGTCGCGCTCGGCTTGTTCGCCACCTACCGCCTCGGCTGGGGTAGTGCGCTCACCGCCGCCGAAGCACGCCAGGCGACCACGCAGGTCCGGCAGGCCTGGGAACGAGAGCAGCGGCGACCGCGACCGAAGACCCAGCCGGTCGCCCGGCCACCCGCGCGGCCGACCGACGGCCAGCCCATCGCGCTGTTACGCGTTCCGGCGCTCGCCCTCGACTACGAGGTCGCCGTCGTCCAGGGGGTCGGCGACGACGTCATCGACCACGGGCTGGCCGGCCACTTCCCCGGCAGCGCACTCCCCGGCCAGGCCGGCAACTTCGCTGTCGCGGGCCACCGGGTCACCCACGGCGAGCCGTTCCGGCACCTCGACCGGCTGCGGCCCGGCGACCCGATCGTCGTGGAGACGGCGGACACGACCTACACGTACCTCGTCATGAACGACCCTCGCCGTACGGTCGTCGGCCCGGACGACACCTGGGTGACCGATCCGGTGCCGGGCAGCAAGCTGGGTACGCCTCCCCGGCAGGCGCTGCTCACCCTGGCGACCTGCCCGACGGTGTGGAACGCCCAGCAGCGCATGGTCGTGTTCGCGCGGCTCGCCACAGCCGGCCCGAAGCCGGCCCAGTAAGCGCCCAACAGCCGCACAGTAAGCATGGAGAATGAACAACCATGACGACAACCGCAGCGCTGGACCCAGACCGGACCGAGTGGGACGTCATCGTCCTCGGCGGTGCTGCCGCCGGCGAGAACGCCGCACAGTACGCCGCGCAGTTCTCCGGGCTCGACTCCGTCCTGGTCGAGGCCGCCCTGCTGGGCGGCGAGTGCTCGTACTGGGCGTGCATGCCGAGCAAGGGGCTGCTCCGCCCGATCGAGGTGCATGACCACACACGGCACATCCCCGGACTGGAGGCCGCTGCCTCCCAGCCACTGGACGTGCAGGCCGTGCTGGCCCGTCGCGACACGATCGTCAACAACCTCGACGACACGTCGCAGATCAACTGGGCGCTGGGCGCCGGCATCGACGTCGTACGCGGGTACGGCCGCCTGACCGGTGCGCGCACCGTCGAGGTGACCCGGCCGAACGGTGAGAAGACGACGCTGACCGCGCGGCACGCCGTGGTCATCGACACCGGCTCGGGTGCGGCGGTGCCCGGCATCCCCGGCCTGCGCGACGCACTCCCCTGGACCTCGCGCGACGTCACCAACCTGCACCAGGTGCCTCGTCGCGTCGCCATCCTCGGCGGCGGAGTGGTCGCGTGCGAGTCGGCGACCTGGCTGCGCGGCCTCGGCGTCGAGGAGGTCACGCTCGTTTTCCGCGGCGACGGGCTGCTGGCCAACCAGGAGCCGTTCGCCGGGCAGCTCGTCGGTGAGCACCTCGAGCAGCTCGGCGTCACTCTGCTCGGCAACCGCAGCTTCGCGAGCGTCGAGCGGCAGGACGCCAAGGACACGGGCGTCGGCAACATCCACGGCGGTCCGGTACGCATCACGCTGGACGACGGCACGACCGTGGAGGCCGACGAGGTGGTCGTCGCCGCGGGCAGGCACCCGAACACCGACGACATCGGACTCGAGACCGTCGGGCTGAAGGCGGGCGGCTACCTCGACGTCGACCACCACCAGAACGTCCGCGGCGTCGAAGGCGAGTGGCTCTACGCGATCGGCGACGTCTGCGGCCGCGCGCTGCTCACCCACATGGGCAAGTACCAAGCAAGGATCGCGGGTGAGGTGATCGCGGCCCGCGCCAACGGCACCGCACCGAGCTTCGGGTCGCCCGACGGGCTGCCGTCAACGGCGCTCGGACATCAGACGGTACCGCAGGTGACGTTCACCAACCCGGAGGTCGGATCGGCGGGCTACACCGAGCAAGCCGCCCGCGAGCAGGGCATCGACGTCGAGACCGTGGAGTACGACCTGGCCGCGCTGGCCGGCACGTACGTCCTGCAGGACGACTACGCCGGGCGCGCCAAGCTCGTGATCAACCGCGCCACCGACACGCTCGTCGGCGCGACGTTCGTCGGCGTGGGTGTCGCCGAGCTCGTCCACTCCGCCACGGTCGCGATTGTCGGGCAGGTGCCGCTCGAGACGTTGTGGCACGTCGTACCCAGTTATCCCACGGTCAGCGAGGTGTGGCTGCGCCTGCTGGAGACGCTGAACACCGCGAGGCGTACGCCCGCCTGAGGCGAACGCGTGCAGCACGCTCATCGACGCACTGGTCCGGGCCCCGCGACCAGTGCGCCGATCGTCGCGGTCGTTGTCGGCACCGGCGAGGCTGTCCAAGCCGAAACAGCGCCGCGTCGCGCGCATTCTCCGAGGCCAACGGCTGAGTTTGCCGGGTTCCGGAAGCGGACCGTCCGGATCTGGCGGTAGCTTTCGCGACATGAACGAGTTCAGCAACCAGGACCTGTCGGGCTCCACGTTCCGCAAGGTCCGCCTGCGCGACGCGCATTTCCATGCCGTCGACCTCACGGGCACGGTGTTCCGCGACGTCGAGCTGGTCGACGTCGAGATCAGCGGCGAGCTCCGCAACCTACGGATCAACGACGTCGACGTCGTGCCGCTGATCGACGCCGAGCTCAACCGCCGCTACCCGGGCCGGGAGAAGATGCGGCCGAGCACCGCGGCGGGCTTCGGCGAAGCGTGGGAGATCGTCGACGGGCTGTGGGCACAGACGGTCACGCGGGCCCGAGGCCTCGCACCCGAGCTACTGCACGAGCGGGTGAACGACGAGTGGTCGTTCATCGAGACGCTGCGCCACCTGGTGTTCGCCACCGACGCCTGGATCAACCGCGTCATCCTCGGCAACCCCTCGCCGTGGCATCCGCTCGACCTCCCGTTCGACGAGATGGACGAGCACCCGTCGATTCCGTGGGACCGCACTGCCCGGCCGGCGCTGGACGAGGTGCTCGCGCTGCGGGCCGACCGGATCGCCACCATGCGCCGAGTGCTCGCCGACCTGACCGACGAGCAACTGGACCAGCAGACCAAGCCTGTGGACGCACCCGGCTGGCCACCGCCGGAGGCCTTCCTCGTGCGCGACTGCCTGGAGTGCGTCCTCAACGAGGAGTGGCAGCACCGCCTCTACGCCGAGCGCGACCTCGACGTACTCGAAGCGCGCGGCTCCTAGACGATCTATTCCAAGGGGTCGCCTGACGCGCGACGCCTGGCATCCACGCTGGCTGCGTTGTCGTCGATCGCCGGAGGCCCCTCCTAGCTCCTCCTCCGCCTTGACAGCGCGGCGCCATGCGCCGCGCGCTTGACCGGCCACCCCTTGGAACAGATCGTCTAGTCTTCGGGCTTGCCGTAGGCCCAGGCGTGGTAGCTCTCGATCTCCAGCCACGCGCTCACTCGCGGTCGCGTGCGGTCGGGATAGGGCGTGCCGTTGTAGTGCGTCGCGATCTTGTCGATCACACTCAGGTCAGGGTCCGCGTGCAGCGTCACGGTGCCCTGGACGCTCACGTGCCGGTACCACGAGTCGCCGTCGAGCACCGTCACCGAGACGCGCGGGTTGGCGCGGAGGTGGTCCAGTCGCTTGCGCCCGGCGTCGAGGTTGAGCAGGATCCGCCCGTCCTCCCAGAGGTACCACGTGGCCACCGAGATCGGCGTCCCGTCGGGGCGGACGGTCGCCATGACCGCGGGGTTGGGCCGCTTCAGCAGCTCGACCAGATTGTCGGGGAGGGGTGCTTTCGGCATGCTCAGCGCAACCTCACCGGACGACGGCGTTATTCCAGGGTCTAGCGTCTTGGCTGTGGAGGAGCTGTTACGCGAGCTGGCGCCGCAGGTACTCGGCGCACTTGTCCGGCGCTACGGGCACTTCGACTCCGCCGAGGACGCCGTACAGGAAGCGCTGCTGGCCGCCGCGACGCAGTGGCCGGCCGAAGGCGTGCCGGACAATCCGCGCGCTTGGCTGATCACCGTCGGTTCGCGCCGGCTGACCGACCTGCTGCGCAGCGAGGAGTCGCGCCGCAGGCGGGAGGACACGGTCGCGCTGCAGACTCCGGTGCAGGCGTTCGTCAGCCCGGCCGCCGACGCCGGGTTGTCCGCCGGGCCGGACGCCGACTCCGACGACACGCTGATCGTGCTGTTCATGTGCTGCCATCCCGTACTGACACCGGCGTCCCAGGTCTCGCTCACGCTGCGCGCGGTCGGCGGCCTCACGACCGACGAGATCGCGCGGGCGTTCCTCGTACCCGAAACGACGATGGCGCAGCGGATCAGCCGGGCCAAGCAGACCGTCAAGAAGTCCGGGCAGCCGTTCGCGCTGCCGCCGGCGTCCGAGCGCGCGGAGCGGCTGAAGGCCGTGCTGCACGTGCTGTACCTGATCTTCAACGAGGGCTACACGTCGACGTCCGGGTCCACGTTGCACCGGGTGGAGCTGTCGGCCGAGGCGATCCGGCTGGCCCGGATGGTCCACCGGATGCTGCCGGACGACGGCGAGGTCGCCGGGCTGCTCGCGCTGATGCTGCTGACGGACGCCCGCCGCCCGGCGCGGACGAAGGCCGACGGATCGCTCGTTCCGCTGGAGGAACAGGACCGCGGGCTGTGGCTGAAGGAGTACATCGACGAGGGCGTCGACCTGGTCACCAACGCGCTGTCGACGACGAAGCTCGGGGCGTACCAGTTGCAGGCCGCGATCGCCGCGATCCACGACGAGGCGGCGCGGCCGGAGGACACCGACTGGCGGCAGATCGTCGCGTTGTACGAGCTGCTGGAGGCCATGCCGGGCGGCGGTGGAGTCAACCCGATGGTCCGGCTGAACCGGGCGGTCGCGGTCGCGATGGTGGACGGTCCGCAGGCCGGCTTGGGGGTGGTGGCCGCACTGGACGCGGACCAGCGGATGGCCGGCCACCATCGGCTGCACGCCGTACGAGCGCATCTGCTCGAGCTCGCGGGCGACCTGCCCGCGGCCCGCGAGCACTACCTCGAGGCCGCCAAGGGCACGACGAGCCTGCCGGAGCAGCGGTACCTGCTGTCCCGCGCCGACCGGCTCGGTACGGACAGCGGTTCGTGAGCAGCTGGCCGGGCTCGCCCGGCGAGCTGCTCGTCGTCCAACGGGAGCTCGCCGCGGCCGGGCCGGAGGCTTGGAGCCTGCCGAACATGCCGGACATGCCGGACAACGCGCGGATCGGCGGCTGCTTCGCCGCGTTCCCGCGCGGGCTCACCGGCGAAGGCGCGGCAGGTGACCCGGTCTGGGTGGGCGCGGTCGTGCTGGCCGGCGGCCGGGTGGTGGCGTCGCACGTCGCCTCGGCCGCGGCGACGGCTGCGTACACACCGGGGTTGCTCGCGCTGCGCGAAGGTCCCGCCCTGGAGGCCGCGGTCCGTTCCCTGGCCGTGCGGCCGGACGTCCTCCTGGTGAACGCCACCGGCCGCGACCATCCCCGCGGCGCCGGACTGGCGTCGCACCTGGGCGCGGCCCTCGACCTGCCGACCGTCGGCGTCACGCACCGGCCGTTTGTGGCTACGGGTGACTGGCCGGCCGACAGCGCGGGAGCGAGCAGCCCACTCCGGGTCGGCGACGCAGTCGTCGGCTACTGGCTGCGTACCAAGGCCGGCACCCGTCCGCTGGCGGTCGACGCGGGCTGGCGTACCTCCCCGGACACCGCCCTCGAAGTGGTCCGAGCCGCCACCGGTCCGCGCGCCAGAACCCCCGAACCCATCCGGCTCGCCCGCCACCTGGCCCGCGAAGCCCGCCACGCGGCATCCGGAACAACTCGTGATCGACGAGCCGCTCGTACGCCGACGGCCTGCTCAACTCGAACGTGCTGATCGAGATCGGCGGAATGCTGATGACGGGTCGACGTTGCGCCATCATCCGCGACTCCCGTGTCCCCAGCCTGCCTACGGATCTTGTCGGCCATATCTACAAGGCGACCGACCTTGCCGATCATGAGGCAACCATCGAGCACGTCCATCGGTGGATTCGGGATGATCTGGCACTCACCGAGTGCGACGCCTGCCCACGGAGCTAGCGAACGGCGCGCTCGCCTCCGCCCCAGTCGTCACTCACGGGTCAGGTCGCCGCGACTCGATCGGCGGTGACAATGGCGGTTTGCCCGCCATCGTCAGCGGTGGGTGTGAGGCCGCGACGGACGGCGACCGCGCGGACAACGTCACGCATTCCGCTCTTGCCGGTGTCCGGACTCGTTCCGCTCACGCCGCCCCGGCGGGCCGAAAATCCGTTGCCCCGAAGGTATCCGGGTCCGTAGCGTCATAAGTCGCCCATGACCTCTCCCACCACAGCTTCGGCTGCCTCCCGCCGCAACGTCCTGCGCCTGCTCTGGCCAGGACGCAGGGCCGCTTTCGCGCTCGCCGCGGCGATCGCCGCGATGACGGTGCTGCCCCTGGTTGCCCCTCAGTTCACCCGGAAGTTCGTCGACGGCGCGGTCGCGGGCGAGCCCGCGAGCGCGCTGGTCCTGATCGCGTTCGGCTACCTGGCGCTCGCGGTCTCCGGCCAGCTGGCCCGGATGCTCACCGCCTGGTTGGCCAGCCGCCTCGCCTGGGACGGTACGAACCGGCTCCGCGAGACGCTGGCCGAGCACGCGCTCGACCTCGACATGGGCTACCACGGCCAGCGCACGCCCGGCGAGATGATCGAACGAGTCGACGGCGATGTCGTCGCGCTCGCGGAGTTCGTCGTCGCGTTCGTTCTCGACGTGATCGCGAGCCTGCTGCTCCTGATCGGCGTGCTGGTGATCGTGCTCGCGGTCGACCTGCGGATCGGCTTGATCCTCGCGGTCTACTGCGCGCTGGTCGGCCTGGCGATGGGGCGCGCGCAGCGGATCGCGGTGCCCGCCGCCACGAAGGTACGCGAGCGTTTCGCCGCGCTGTTCGGCGTGCTGGAGGAGCGGCTCGCCGGTGCCGAGGACATCCGCGCCAACGGCGCCGGCCACCACGTCGTACGCCGGTTCCACAAGACCAGCGCCGAGGTCTACCACGCCGACGCCCGCGCCGAGCGGATCGGCGGCGGGCTGTTCGCGGGTACGACCGTCGCGTTCGCGGTCGGCACGGCCATCGTGCTCGCGCTGGCCGCCTGGATCCAGGACAAGGGCGCGTTGTCGGTCGGCACCGCCGTGTTGCTGTTCCAGTACACCCAGATGGTCCGCCAGCCGTTCGAGCGGATCATCGACCAGCTGCAGCAGTACCAAAAGGCGTTGGCCAGTGTGGCTCGCATCGGCGGGCTGCTCGGTGAGCGCAAGACCCTGCCCGAACGAAACGACCCGACCCCGCTGCCTCAGCAGGGCGCGCTGTCGGTCGACCTCGACGACGTGGGGTTCGCCTACGCCGACGACGACGAGCAGGTGCTGAGCGACGTCAACATCCACTTGGCTCCGGGCGAGACGCTCGGCCTGGTCGGGCGAACGGGCTCCGGCAAGACCACGATCGCGCGCATGGTGCTGCGGCTGTACGACCCCACGCAGGGCGTCGTACGGCTCGGCGGCGTCGACCTGCGCGACACCGCGCTGTCCGACGTACACCGCCGGATCTGCGTGGTGACGCAGGACGTCCAGCTGTTCGCCGCGACCGTGCGCGACAACCTCACGCTGTTCCGGTCAGCCGCCGGAGACGCGGCGGCCGACGCGCGGCTGGTCGAGGTGCTCCACGAGGTGGGCCTCGGCTCCTGGTACGAAACGCTGCCCGAAGGCCTCGACACCGTGCTCGGCAGCCAGGGCAGCGGTGTGTCGGCCGGCGAGGCGCAGCTGCTGGCGTTCGCCCGCGCGTTCCTCACCGATCCGGGGCTCGTCGTCCTCGACGAGGCCTCCAGCCGGCTCGACCCGGCGACCGAGCTGTGGATCGAGAGCGCGGTCGACCGGCTGCTCGACGGGCGTACCGGCGTGCTGATCGCGCACCGGCTGTCGTCGCTCAACCGGGTCGACCAGATCGCCGTGGTCGACGACGGACGGATCGTCGAGTACGGCCGGCGCGCCGAGCTCGCCGCCGATCCGGCCAGCCGTTTCTCCCATCTCCTCGACGCCGCGGGAGTGACCCGATGACAGCGCCCACCACGCCCACCACAACCAAGAACAAGGCCAGCCTGCAGCCCGTCGTCCTGGTCGCGAGCCGGCTCGCGCGGACGTCCTCCGGCCGGTACTTCTGGGGCGCGCTGCTGTGGGCGGTGTTCCTCTGTGTGCCGATCCTCACCGGCCTGGTGCTGAAGGCGCTGTTCGACCAGCTCAGCGGCCAGCGCTCGGCGACGCTCGAGGCTTCGCTGTGGCTGTGTGCCGCGTTCGTCGCCGTCGAGCTGGTCCGCGGTCTGCTGCTCTGGTTCGCGCTGATCATCTGGCCGTACTGGTGGAACGCGGCCGAGACCACCCTGCGCGCCAACATGCTGCGCTCGATCCTCACCTCCCGCGGCCCGGCCGCCAGCCGGCTGCCGTACTCCTCGGGTGAGGCGGTCTCGCGGTTCCGCGACGACGTGCACGACCTGACCGTCGTCACCGACAACTCGATCGACCTGTTCGGCGCGCTGGTGTTCGGCGTGATCGCGTTCATCATCATGGCGACGATCGACCCGCTGATCACGCTGGTGTTGGTGCTGCCGCTCACCGTCGTGCTCGTACTCACCCGCGCGCTCAACGGCGTGATCCGGCGGATCCACAAGCGGGCGCGTGAGCTGGGCGCCGAGGTGACCGCGTACATCGGCGAGATGTTCAGCGGCGTGCTGGCGATCAAGACCGCCGGTGCGGAGGACGCCGTGCTGCGGCGGCTGCGCGAGCACAACCAGCGACGCCGCCGCGCGGCGGTCAAGGACCGGCTCGCGATGGACATGCTCGACACCGCGACCAGCTCGACGATCGAGATCTCGATCGGTCTCGTCCTGCTGCTGGCCGCGCCCGCGATGCGCCGGGGCGAGTTCACGGTCGGCGACCTCGCGCTGTTCACCAGCTACGTCGGCTGGCTCACGATGCTGCCGCGGGTGCTGGGCAAGATGCTCTACCGCGTACCGCAGGGCGCGGTCGCGACCGACCGGCTCGGCCGGCTGATGGCCGAGCACGAGGACGCCGACGACCTGTCGAAGCTGTCCGGCGTGTGGTTCAAGGAGGGTGAGGAGGCGCCCCCACCCCCGCCTCCGCCCGCGCGGGACGATCGGCTCCAGGTGCTGGAGGCGCGTGACCTCACCGTGGTGCACGGCGAGAGCGGGCGTGGTGTCCAGGCCGCCAACCTGCGGGTCGAGCGCGGCTCGTTCACGGTGATCACGGGCGCGGTCGGCTCCGGCAAGACGACGCTCGTCCGGGCACTGCTCGGGCTGCTGCCGCTCGATCGCGGCACAGTGAGCTGGAACGACGAGGCGGTCGACGACCCCGGCACGTTCCTGGTGCCGGGCCGCGCCGCGTACGCCGGCCAGGTGCCGAGGCTGTTCTCGGAGTCGCTGCGGGAGAACCTCCTGCTGGGCTGGCCGGCGACGGAGGACGAGTTGTCGCGCGTACTGACGCTGGCCGCGCTGGAGCAGGACCTCGCCGAGATGCCGAGCGGGCTGGAGACGGTCGTCGGGCCGCGAGGCGTACGGCTGTCGGGCGGCCAGGTGCAGCGCGCGACGGCTGCCCGGGCGCTGGTGCGTTCGCCGGACCTGCTCGTCGTCGACGACCTGTCGTCGGCGCTGGACGTCGAGACCGAGCACCTGCTGTGGGACCGGATCGCGACCGCGGCCAAGGACGGGAACGGGCCCGACACACTGATCGTGGTCTCACACCGGCGGGCGGCGCTGGAGCGTGCCGACCAGGTGGTCGTGCTGGACCGCGGCCGGATGGTGGGCACCGGGTCACTGGACGAACTGCTGCGCACCTGCCCCGAGATGCGGCGGCTGTGGAGCGAGGAACTGGTCGTCGAGGCGGAGGAGCAGCAGCCGGAGCCGGATCTCACGCCCCGCTGACCTTTGCTCTTCCCTCGAAGGGGACCTGTTCGATGACCGCTTCGATCTCTGCTCTGTACATCTATCCGATCAAGGGCTGTGCCGGCGTCGCGCTGACCGAGGCGTTCCTGACGCCGGGTGGCCTCGAGCACGACCGCACGTTCATGGTGATCGGACTGGACGGCACGTTCCGCTCGCTGCGCCGCGATCCGCGGCTCGCGCTCGTGCGGCCGGTCGTCGAGGACGATCGGCTCGTGCTGCGCGCGGACGGGATGCCGCCGCTCGCGGTGCCGATCGACACGACGTCGGCCCGGCGGGACGTCACGATGTTCAAGCTGCCCTATCGCGGCATCGACCAGGGTGACACGGCAGCCGGCTGGCTGTCGGAGGTGCTGGGAACGCCGAGCCGGCTGGTCCGCGTACCGCCGGAGCACGACCGGGTGACCGACGGTGAGACGCCGGGCCGGGCGGCGTACTCCGACTCCGGCGCGCTGCACCTCCTCACGACGGCGTCGCTGCGCGAGCTGAACGGGCGGATCGCGGCGCGCGGCGGAGAGCCCGTGGCGATGGGCCGGTTCCGCGCCAACCTCGTCGTCGACGGCTGGGGCGAGCCGCATCACGAAGACCGGGTGCGGCGGATCCGCGTCGGCGAGACCGAGCTGGCGTACGCCAAGCTCGCCATCCGTTGTGCCGTCATGCTGGTCGACCCCGAGCGCGCGGCCAGGGCCGGGCCGGAGCCGCTGCGTACGCTCGCGACCTATCGCAGGGTGACGGACGCGGCCGGAGTCGCGTTCGGCGTGACGTTCTCGGTACTGCGTACGGGCCGGCTGGCCGTGGGCGACACGCTGTCAGCAACCTGACATACGGGACTGGTCCCGGCCGGCGGAACCTAGGTTGGGCGGCACCGATACTCACGGAGGACAACGCATGTCGCGGATCAGCTGGTCCCTGCCCGTCGCGGCCGTGCTCGCGCTGGCGGCGGTCACAGGCTGCCAGCCGGAGGCACCGGAGCAGGGGGCTTCGGTGTCGTCGTCGCCGTCCCGGTCGTCGGCGAAGGCCACACCGACACCGACACCGACTCCGGCTTTGACTGCCGCGGACGGGACGGACGTGTCCGCCTGTTCCGACGTCGAGTGCGAGATCCTCGTGCGTCCGGGAACGGCGATCCCCGTACCGAAGAGCTCCGGAGTCGGCGATCTGAAGGTCACCAAGGTGACCGCCGACCGGGTGACGCTGACCGGGCGGGTGATCGGCGACAGTAGCTTCGGCGGCTGCTATGCCGGCAACTGCGACGTCGACAGCGACCACGGTGCCGTCACGATCGTGCTCGGTGACGACAGCCTTGGCACCGAGAACGGTGTCGGGATCCGCGTCCACGACATCTCCGGCGGTGCGGCGATCATCGAGCTCGAGCCGGTCGGCTGAGTACCCCGTTCGACGATCGCGGCTGGAGCTCTCGCCGCGGACCGATGAGAAAGCGCCGAGGACGCGGTCCATAGCGGCATGAAGCTCTTCGGATTTTCTCGTCTCGCGCTCGCCGCTGTGCCGGCTGTAGCGCTGCTGGCGGCGGCGGTCCCGTCGACCGCCGCCGTGGCGGGCGACCGCCACTCCCCCTGGTCGGCGACCTGGGGCACGGCTGTGCAGAACCCGATGGCCGAGTGGAGCGGGCCCAACTGGGCCATGCCGGGATTCGCCGACCAGTCGGTACGGCAGGTCGTGCGGGTCAGCACCGGTGGGCCGATCGTTCGCGTCCGGTTGTCGAACCTCTACGGCACCGGGCCGTTGCGTATCGCCGGCGCCACGATCGCGAAGACCGCCGAGGGTGCGGCGGTCGAGGCCGGTTCCGTACGGCAGCTGAGGTTCGGCCACTCCCGGTCGACGACCGTCGCCGCCGGCTCCGGCGTGGCGTCCGACGCCGTGGCGCTGCGAGTCGGGGCGTTGGAGAAGCTGACCGTCACGTTGTACTTCGCCAACCCAACCGGGCCGACGACCTACCACGAGGGCGCGTTCGCGACGTCGTACCGCGCGGACGGTGACCACCGGTCCGACGTCGCCGGGACCGCGTACGCCGGTGAGACCAACGACTCCTGGTACTTCCTGGACGGCATCGACGTCCTTGGCGGGACCAGGGGCACGGTGGTGGCGTTCGGCGACTCGATCACCGACGGGTATTTCACGACGCGTGACGCGAACAACAGCTACCCCGACGAGTTGGCCGAACGGCTGACCGCCGCCGGCAAGCGGATCGGTGTGGACAACGAGGGCATCGGCGGCAACAAGGTGCTGACGGACTCGGTGTGCCTCGGCGAGAAGGGGGTCACCCGGATCTTCCGCGACGTCGTGCGGCAGCCGGGCGTGCGCTCGGTGATCATCCTGGAGGGGATCAACGACATCGGCATGTCCGCGTACCCGGCCGACGAGTGCGGCCCCTCGCTTGACGCCACCGCCGAGCAGATCATCGACGGCCACCGGACGATGATCAGGGCCGCCCACGCCCACGGCATCACCGCGATCGGCGCGACACTGACGCCGATCAAGGGCAGCTTCTACGACACCCCAGCCAACGAGGCCAAGCGCGACGCGGTGAATCACTGGATCCGCACCAGCGGCGAATACGACGCCGTGGCCGACTTCGATCGCGCCGTGTCCAACCCCGCCGACCCCGACGCCATCCTCCCAACCTACGACGGCGGCGACGCCCTCCACCCCAACGACGCCGGCATGAAGGCGATGGCCGCGGCCGTCCCGCTCGGCGCCCTCTGACCCGACCCACAATGACCACGGGTGCTGGTCATGTACGACTTGCCAGGCAAATTGCCACGGGTAGGTCGAAATGACCACGGACCCGTGGTCATTTACGTTGCTCTGCCAGGCCGACCGGTCAGCGGCGGCGCTCGTCCGGCGGCAGCTCGCTCGGACCGACGTACTTGGACAGCCAGTCGCCCATCGGCCGGGTCGAGCGCAGGAACTGCACCACGCGCTGCTTGGCCTTCGCCGTGCCGAGCCAGGGCTCGATCGGCCATTCCTTCCACGCGACCAGGCCCTTGTTGCGCAGCAGGTCGATCCGCGGGTGGTCCTTGGGGTAGCCCTTCGGCGCGGTCTTCAGCGCGTCTCTCGCGGTGATCGCCACGCCCTGCTTGGTCAGCTTCGCGAGCTGTGCCATCAGCTCGGCGCTGGTCACGTCGTCGGCGACGGCGGCGCGGAAACGGGCCAGCTGGTCCGGCATCATGAAGTACATGCCATCGGCCGCGGCCAGGCCATCCGCCGACAGCTGGATGTAGCCGCCGTGTTCGAGTGTCGCCCCGATGTTGGTCTTGTAGGGCGACTTGTCCTTGCTGAACCGCATGTCGCGGAACGGCCGGAAGATCCGCCCGGCGCCGAACTCGGGCTCGAGCTCGGCGAGCAGGGCCAGCATCGGGGCCCTGACCAGCTCCTCGTACGCCGCCTTGTGCTCGGTCCAGTAAGCCTTGCTGTTGTCGGCCAGCAGTCCGTCGTAGAACTCCAACGCCTCAGCCGGCCATCCGCCAAACGCCATGACTCACACGATAGGACCGAACCGCCGTCGCCGGCTGCCGGGCCGCGGTTAGGTGACGGCCACGGCTCAGGAGTTCTCGCTCGCCTCCAACTCGGTCAGCTTCGCCCGGACGTCGGCGGCATGGCTGTGGCCTAGCTCCTCCAGAACGGCGAGTGCGGCCTGCCAGCTCTCCAGCGCCGCCTGCCGGTCTCCGGTGGTGTGCTGGGTCTGGGCGAGGTGCGTGAGCGTGATCGCGTAGTAGTAGCTCTCGCGCTGCCGCCGGTGCAGGTCCAGCGACTTCCTGAAACAGTCGATGGCTTGCTGGTGGTCTCCGAGATGGTGCAGGGCGTGGCCGAGGCTGTCCCACGTGTGGGCCTCGATCTGCCGGTCGCCGATGTCCTGCCCGAGTTCGAGGGCGTGCCGGCAGTAGGCGGCGCCCTCCTCGTGCTGACCGAGCTTGGTGTAGCACCAGCCGAGCGCGCTGAGCGATCTGACCTGACCGATCGGGTTCTCGAGGATAAGGAAGTGCTTCAGGGCGGTCTTCGCGTGGGGTACGGCCTCGGCATGCCGGTCCTCCCGCATGAGCACCATGCCGGCGAACCGATGGGTCTCCGCGAGCACGTCGTGGTCACCGATCCGGCTCGACAGCTCCAGCGCACGCCGCAGGTGTTCGTGTGCGTCTTCGTACCGTTCGTTCAGGACGTACGAGGACGCGAGGAGCCGGTGCACTCTGGCCAGGATGGTGTAGTCACCCAGCCGTTCGGCGGCCTTCAGCGCGGCCCTGAACGCCTCGGTCTCCTCGTGCCAGTGTCCTCGCCGCGTGAGGAAGTCGGCCAGGACCGTGGCGAGCTGCCAGGTGTGGTTGTCGAATCCGATGTCGGCGGCCTGATGGAGGGCGGCCAGGAGCACATGTTGTTCGGCGACCAGCCACGCCAGAGCCTGTTCCTGGCCGGCCAGCTGCTCTGGGTCGACGCCCAGTTGACAGGGCGCCAGGCGGACGAGCCGACGGGCCGGAGAGATCAGCCGCGCGGCGGTGGACGCGGTGTGCAGGTAGTGGTCGAGCAGGCGGTGGACGGCGGCGCGGCGGTCGGCGTCCGGTTCGTCGTCGCTGAGCTCGCCCGCGTACGTGCGAAGCAGGTCGTGGAGGGTGTACCGGCCGGCAGGATCCCGAGCGAGCAGGTGCGAGCCGGTGAGCTCGGAAAGGATGGTCCGGGTAGCGCGGAGCGGGAGGCCGGCCAGGCTGGCGGCGGCCGGCGCCGAGATGTCCGTACCCGGGTGCAGGCCGAGCAGCCGGAACAACCGCGCGGCCGGCGCGCTCAGCTGCCGATACGACCACGAGAACACCGTCCGGACGTCGGAAGCCGCGTCGGAGTCCGGCCCGGTCGAGGTGAACGCGTCGAGGCCGGCGGCTGGGTCGATCAGCTCGTCGGCGAAGGCACCGATGGGCAGGCCGGGCTGACTGGAGATCCGGCCGGCGACGATCGCGAGAGCCAGCGGCAGCCTGGCGCACCTGGCGACGACGGCGTCCACGTCGTGCGGCTCCGCGTCGATCCGGTCCTGGCCGAGCCGTCTGGCCAGCAGTTCACGAGACTCCTCGATCGTGAGCGGGCCGAGCTGGAACGGCTTCGCCGCCTCGACGCCGATCAGTCCGGCCAGCTGGTTGCGGCTGGTGACCAGGACCGCGCACCCCGGCGAGCCGGGCAGGAGCGGACGGACCTGCTCGCTGTCGCGGGCGTTGTCGAGTACGACCAGGACCCGCCGGCCGGCCAGCATGCTGCGGTACAACCCGGCCTGGCCCTCGAGATCGGACGGTATCCGCTCAGCAGGCACACGCAGGGCGTCGAGGAATCCACGGATGGCCTCGCCCGGTGCCACGGCGGCTCCGGAGGGGTGGAACCCGCGCAGGTTCACATAGAGCTGCCCGTCCGGGAACTGGTCGGCTACCTGGTGGGCCCAGTGCACCGCCATGACGGTCTTGCCGACGCCGGCCATCCCGGAGATGGCCGCGATCAGCAGCGCCGCCGGCTGCCCGTGCCCCGAACCGGTCTCCGGTGGCAACACGACGTCCAACCGGGTCAACTCGTCCTTGCGATCCACGAAGCCGTCGATCGCGGGTGGCAGCAAGCGCGGCACGACACCGGCGGCCGGACCATCGGCTGGGGCGGTGGAAGGCATGGACTCCCCTGCCGATGTGGCCAGCGTGGCGTCATCGGTCAGGATCCGATGGTGCAACTCGCGCACCGGTGCGGACGGTTCGATCCCGAGCTCCTCGCCCAGCAGGCGATAGAGCTGCTGGTACGTCTCCAGCGCATCTGCCTTGCGGCCGCCTCGAACGAGCGCCAGCATTCTCAGCCGCCAGAACGACTCTCGCAGCGGATGGCGTCTGGTCAGCTCTTCCAGCTCGCCGGCCACGGCCGCGTGCCGGCCGGCTTCCAACTCGGCGGCCAGACATTGTTCCGTGGCGTCCCGTCGCCGTTCCTCCAGCAACGCGGCGTACTCGCGGACGGCCGGCAGGTCGATGCCCAGGAACGCCTCGCCACGCCACAGTCGCAGTGCTGTCCGGAACGCCGAGGCCGCATGCCTGGGATCGCCGGCTTCCTGCGCCTGCACGCCCGCTGCGAACGACTCGTCGAAGTGGTCGAGGTCGACCATGCCCTGCGGTATCTCCAGGAGGTATCCACCCGACTGCGTGCTCAACCCGAACGGAACGTCGAGCTCGCGAAAGAGATTCCGCAACCGGTACACGCAGGTCTGCACGGTGATCCGGGCGGCCGCCGGCGGATCTGCCCACATCCGTTCGATCAGCCGATCGGTACTGACGGCGTGCCCGCGTTCCAGAAGCAGCAGGGAAAGCAGGCCGCGCTGCCTTGCCGCGCGTACCCGCACGGTTTGGCCGGCGACGCACAGCTCGATCGGGCCGAGAACCCGAAGCTCCACAGGAAGACCATACGCCGATCGCTTCTGTCGTGGGCTCATGAAGCTTGACGCGGCTGTGGCAGCGCGGGAGCAGGTCAGCCCGCGGCCTGAGTTCTGTCCGGTTTCCTGGACGGTTCTCCGGACGGTTTGGGCTTGGAGCGCTTGTCCAGAGCCGGCTCGTGCGTTCGCCGGATGCTCCAGCGCCACACACCGTAGAGTCCCATCGCCAGGCACAGCACCTGCCCACCGAACTGCCAGTGACCGCTCGCGAGGGCGTAGCCCACGAACAACGTCTGCGTGACCGCGACAATCCACCAGCCGAACGGGTTGCGATGGATGGCAAGCCACATCGACAGTGGGTTGCCCACGAAGCTGACCAGGAAAGCCAGCACACTCTCGACATGTCGCACGGTAACTCCTTCCGCAATCGGGCCGACGGCGCGGCGGTCAATCCGCCAGCGTGTACTTCTCCCAGGCCGCGACAAGCAGCTCGATGTCGGCCGGGGTGCCGACGGCGACACGCACGCCGTACGACCGCACCGGCTTGACCAGAATCCCTTGTTCCTCGAGCACCTGGGCTGCCGCCACCGCTTGGTCGCCGAGCGGAAGCCAGACGAAGTTGCCATGCCCCTCGACGACGGGTGCACCCACCGCCCTCAGGGCTTCGGCCATCTCCCGGCGAGTGGCGACGGTCCGGCGCACCCGTTCGCGAAGACCCGGCTGGTCGCGCAACGCGGCGACAGCGGCGCGCTCGGCCGGCACGGTCACCTGGAACGGCAGGCCCGCGGCGGCGATCCTGCCTGCCAGCCGGGGTTGGGCGATGCCGTAGCCGACCCGCAATCCGGCCAGGCCGTAGGCCTTGGAGAACGTACGCGTCACAACCACGTCCGGATACCTGCGCACCAACGCGAGAGCATCGAGATCGCTGACCGCGAACTCGGCATAGGCCTCGTCGATCAGAACCACGACCCCGGCAGGCATAGCGCAAACGAACGCCTCGACCGCCGCATGCCCGACGACACCCCCGGTCGGCACGTTCGGTGAGCACACGATGGCGATCCGGGTCTCCGAGGTGACCGTAGCGGCAAGCCGATCCAGGTCGCAGGCGTAGTCACGCAGTGGTGCCCTGTGGAGGGGTACCCGCAAGGCCGCGGTGATCGACTCGATCGCGTCGAACCCCGGCCAGCACATGACGACCGCACCGGGCCCGGCAGCGACGATGGCTTGGTAGACGACAGCAGCACTGCCCGCCCCCATGATCACCCAGTCCGGCGCGACGTCCAGCTGGGCAGCCAGCGCCGCTCGCAGCGCGGGACTGTCCCGGTCGGGATAGCGATGCACACCACCCAACGCCACGGCGGATCCGGAGACGGTTTCGCTGGAGGGCGCGTAGGCCAACTCGTTGAGGTGCAGCCGAACAGTGTGGCTCATCGTCTGCCTTGGAGAAAAGCGACCGTGATCGCGAATGGAGGAGACCTCTGTGTGCGACGCCCCCAACCCGGCGGAGCGCGTTGAGGGCGTCGCGGGGAAGCCCCGGAAACGGGGGGTGCACTTCCGGGACTTCCAGCTCAGTCGTGCGTCATGGTGTGGCAGTCGTATGTCATGTCGCAGCCGGCCGGCCCGATGTCGTACGTCATGCCAGGATCGGCCGACGCGGTCCCCGCGCCGATGACGAGCATGGCCAGAGCGGCCAAGCCTGCGATGGCGATTCGCTTCATGGTCATCTCCTTCCGAAACAGAGTGCGGGACAACTCCTACGCCGGACCTCGACCGCGGTCCGGCTGTTGGTTCGGGCACCAGCGTGGCATCGAGGCTTGGCACGCGATTGGCGTACCAATAGCACCGAAGCGACAGGCGTTGGCGGCCGCTCACCCCCAGAACGCGCACTGGTGTTCGGCAGTCAGGTCGACCGGCGAGTCCCCCGCCGCGTCATCCGCAGCGCCCCGCGAGCCGGCTACTGCTCGTCGGCGATCGTCTGGCCGGGCAACTCCTGGATCCCGGTGACCATCCGCTGCTCGTCGCGGTTCGTGCCGGAGATCACCGGTACGCCCTGGAACAGCTCTGCCTCCATCTCGACGTCACCGTGCCGGATGTTGTGGCGCCGTGCAGCCACACCAGCACAGGCTTGTGCCCTGCGCCGCCCTCCGGCACGGTGACGTCGAGATGGAGGCAGTCCTCGCTCACACATCCGACCGGACTTTCGCTTGCACACAAGGCGGTCCGGACTCGTGGCCGGGCGCACACGGCTCCACGACCGGCGGGGCGGCGTACGGCACGCCGAGGTATCGGGTGACGTCTCCCCCTCTGACGCCCGAAACGACCCCGGACTCGGTACGGACCGCGCCCGCCGGTGCTGCAGGAGCTGGTGAAGCTCATGGAACTTGTAGAGCTGCCGAGGCGAACCCCGCGGTTCCAAGTATCGCGGCCACTACCAGATGCGCAAACAGTTTTCGCGATCAGGCGAACGGTTTGAGCACTATACGTCTGATGGACCGATGAGATGTCAGCATGTGATCCGGCCGTTTTCCCCTGTGACACAAGGGGACCAATACGAATGGTGGACGCACCACCGCAGCCGTCGGCGAACTAAAACTGTTCCAGCAAAGGAGCGCCGAATGGGGACGCTGCTAACCCGGATGTCCGCGCCATCCGCACCCCCCGACCAGGTCGAACTGGTACGCGCGTTGCTCGCCGGTTCTGATCGACGAGCATTGGAGGAGCCCGCTCGTCTGCTGGCTGATCACTTCGGTCTCGGCCGAGACGAACGATCTTCGACAGAGAAAATCCTGTCCGGTCCGACCGGGCTCGGCACGGCCGCGTTGCGCCTGCATCCCCCTTCCAGCCAAGGCAGTGGGGCCGATTCCACCGCCGAGGCAGACGACGGTGCCGACACCAACGCCGACGACAACGACACCACCGTGCCGCCGCTCTACTGTCCGCCGGTCATCCGCGACAACCCCGCGCTCGGCAAGGAGGTCAACGAACGCCTGGTCGCCTGGGCCGGCGAGGTCGGCATCTATCCCGGCCAGCTCGACAAGGTACGCCGCGCCGACTTCGGCAGGCTGATCATGCTGACCCACCCCGACTGCGACGACATCGACCGGCTGCTCGCCGCTGCCAAGTGCATCTTGGCGGAGTGGGCGGTTGACGACCACTACGTCGACGGCGAGGCGCGCGAGTCGACACCCGAGCTGCTCGGACAACAGCTCGCGATCGCCTACTCCGCCATCGATCCCGTGCACCTGCCCAAGGCGTACGCACCCCAGCTCGAAGCCGTTCTCGAAGCCGACCCGGTGACGGTCTCGCTGCGATCCGGGATCGCTCACCTGTCGGAGTTCGCCACGCCGGCGCAGGTGGCGCGGCTACGGCACGAGCTGGCGATCATGTTCGTCGCCTACAACCAGGAGGCCGTCTGGCGGCACACCGAACAGACGCCCGCGGTCTGGGAATACCTCCTGCACCGCAGCGAGAACAGCTTCCTGCCACCGATGGTCCTGATCGACGCGGTGGGAGGTTACGAGGTCCCGCCGGAGGAGTTCGCCGACTCGTCCGTTCGCCGGCTCTTCCTGCTCGCCGGCCTGGCGAGCGTGATCGTCAACGACCTCTACTCCATGGTCAAAGAGGATCCGACCGACACCAACCTCCCCCGCGTGATCGTCGCCGAGGAAGGCTGCACGCTCCGCGAGGCGATCCGGCGTACGGCCGACATCCACGACGAGGTGGTGCACACCTTCGAGGAAGGCGCCGCCGCCCGCTTCGTCACCGCCTCGCCCGCCCTCCAGCGCTTCCTCGCCGGCCTGTGGGCCTGGCTCGGCGGCGGCCGCGAATGGCACAGCAGCTCCGAGCGCTACACCGCCAAGGCCGCTGCCTGAACGCCCTGAACGCCTCGAACTCCCTGGACACCCGCGGCTCCAGGTACGCAACAAGTCAACAAACCAAAGGAGATACGTCCACGATGCCCGCACACACCTCCGTCTCCCCCGCATCCGACGTCCTGCGTACCGCCTACCAGCGTTCGATCGCCAACTACTGGAACGCCGAGAAGGATCCCGTCAACCTCCGGCTGGGCGAGATCGACGATCTCTACCACCACCACTACGGCGTCGGCGACTACGACCCGTCGGTGCTGGAAGGTCCACCGGAGACCAGGGACGAGCGCATCATCGAGGAGATGCACCGGCTCGAGACCGCGCAGGCCGACCTCCTGCTCGACCACCTCGGCGACATCGGCCCGGGAGATCGCTTGCTGGACGGCGGATCGGGCCGCGGCGGCACCAGCATCATGGCCAACCTCCGCTTCGAGTGCGAGGTCGACGGCGTCTCGATCTCCGAGCAGCAGGTCGCCTTCGCCAACGACCAGGCCCGGCGGCGCGGCATCGACGAGAAGGTGCGCTTCCACTTCCGCAACATGCTCGACACGGGGTTCGACACCGGCTCGCGCCGGGCGATCTGGACCAACGAGACCACGATGTACGTCGACCTGAATGATCTCTACGCCGAGTTCGCCCGGCTGCTGGAGTACGGCGGGCGCTACGTCTGCATCACCGGTTGCTACAACGACGTGACCGGCGGACGCTCGAAGGCGGTCAGCCGGATCGACGAGCACTACATCTGCAACATCCACGCCAGAAGCGAATACTTCAAGGCCCTCGCGGCCAACGGGTTCGTCCCGATCAACGTCGTCGACCTGACGGCGCTCACGATTCCGTACTGGGAGCTTCGCGCGAAGTCGTCGGTCGCGACCGGCATCGAGGACCCGTTCCTCACCGCGTACAAGGAAGGCAGCTTCCACTACCTCCTGATCGCGGCCGATCGCATCTAGCCCTCTCCCACCTCCAGCTCATCCAGCTCGTTCACTTCGTCCAGGCAGGCAAGGCCAAAACTCTCGAAAGGATGATCGGACCATGACCGCTACCGAGTCGGCGGAAACGACTGCTCCCGCCAACGGTCAGGCAGCACAGCTCAGCCTCAGCACCACCGCGGCCCGCAAGCTCGCGACCACCACCAAGACCGTTCCGCAGATGCAGGGCATCTCCTCGCGGTGGCTGATCAAGCTGCTGCCGTGGGTGAACGTCGCCGGCGGCACCTACCGTGTCAACCGCCGGCTGAGCTACGCGATCGGCGACGGGCGGGTCACGTTCATCAGCACCGGCGCCGACGTACGAGTCGTCCCGGCCGAGCTCTGCGAGCTGCCGCTGCTGCGCGGGTTCGACGACATCGACGCGCTCGAGGCGCTCGCGGACCGCTTCGTCCAGGAGGAGTACGACGCCGGGCACGTCATCGTCGAGCAGGGTCAGCCCGCCGACCGGGTCTTCCTGATCGCGCACGGCAAGGTCAACAAGCTCGGTTCCGGTCACTACGGCGACGAGATCGCGCAGGGCGTACTGGCCGACGGGCAGTACTTCGGCGAGCAGGCACTCGGCAGTTCCGACGGCACGTGGGACTGGACGGTCCGGGCGGCGACGCCGTGCACGGTGCTCGTCCTGCCGAGCCAGTCGCTGCAGGAGCTGAACGGCTCGGCCGATCCGCTGCGCGAGCACATCCAGCAGCGCCTGAGCAGCCCGGCACAGGCGCAGAACGAGTTCGGCGAGGCCGAGATCGGGATGTCGGCGGGCCACGAAGGCGAGGCCGACCTGCCGGGAACGTTCGTCGACTACGACACCGAGCCGCGCGAGTACCAGCTCAGCGTCGCGCAGACCGTGCTGCGCGTGCACAGCCGGGTCGCCGACCTGTTCAACCAGCCGATGGACCAGGTCGAACAGCAGCTCCGCCTGACGATCGAGGCGCTGCGCGAGCGGCAGGAGAACGAGCTGGTCAACAACCGGGAGTTCGGCCTGCTGCACAACGCCGATCTCTCCAACCGGATCCACACTCGCGGCGGACCGCCCACGCCCGACGACCTGGACGAGCTGATCAGCGTCGTGTGGAAGGAGCCGACGTTCTTCCTCGCACACCCGCGCGCGATCGCGGCGTTCGGGCGCGAGTGCACCAGGCGCGGCATCTACCCCACCAGCGTCGACGTCAACGGCCACCAGCTGCCGGCCTGGCGCGGCATCCCGATCTTCCCGTGCAACAAGATCCCGGTCAGCGACACCAGCACCAGCTCGATCATGCTGATGCGCACCGGCGAGGAACGCCAGGGCGTCGTCGGCCTGCACCAGGTGGGGATCCCGGACGAGTATCAGCCGGGGCTGAACGTGCGGTTCATGAACATCAACGAGAAGGCGATCATGTCGTACCTCGTCAGCCTCTACTACTCCGCCGCGGTCCTCGTACCCGACGCGCTCGGCGTTCTGGAGAACGTCGAGCTCGGAAAGGAGTGACGACGTATGACTGTCACGGACTCCGAGCCGGACACCGGTCAACCCCAGCTGAGCCTCAGCACCACGGCGGCGCGCAAGCTCGCCGGCACGACCAAGACGCCGCCCGTCACGCAGGACATCTCGCCGCGCTGGTTGCTGCGCAGCCTGCCGTGGGAGTCCGTCGAGGGCGGCACGTACCGTGTCAACCGACGCCTGACGTACGAGCTCGGCGACGGGCTGGTGACGTTCGTCAACGACGGCGCCGCCATCCGGGTGATCCCGAAGGAGCTGTGCGAGCTGCCGCTGCTGCGCGGGTTCGACGACTCCGGGGTGCTCGACGCGCTCGCGGACCGGCTGGTGCAGCGGGAGTTCCAGCCCGGCGACGTGATCGTGGAGTTCGGGCATCAGCTGGACCAGCTGTTCCTGCTGGCGCACGGGAAGGTGCAGACGCTGGGCGTCGGCCCGTACGGCGAGCCGACGGTGCTGGGTGTGCTGGCCGACGGCCAGTACTTCGGCCAGCAGTTGCTGGCCGGTGAGGACCGGCTGTGGGAGAACACCGTACGCGCGGTCACGCCGTGCACGCTGCTCGAGCTGCCCCGGCGGGCGTTCCGGCAGCTGCTCGACCAGTCGGAACCCTTGCGCGAACACCTGCGGCAAGCCGCGGCGGCGGCCTCGCTGCCGAGCAACAGCAAGGGTGAGGCCGCGATCGACCTGTCTGCCGGGCACGACGGCGAGGCGGACCTGCCCGGCACGTACGTCGACTACGACACCGAGCCGCGGGAGTACCAGCTCGGCGTCGCGCAGACCGTGCTGCGGGTGCACAGCCGGGTCGCCGACCTGTTCAGCAAGCCGATGGACCAGACGCAGCAACAGGTCCGGCTGACGATCGAGGCGCTGCGCGAACGGCAGGAGAACGAGCTGCTCAACAACCGCGACTTCGGCCTGCTGCACAACGCCGACCTGAAGCAGCGGATCCATACCCGTGCCGGGCCGCCGGCGCCGGAGGACCTGGACGAGCTGCTGTCCCGGCGGCGGAAGACCCGGTTCTTCCTGGCGCATCCACGCGCGATCGCGGCGTTCGGGCGGGAGTGCACCGCTCGGGGCATCTACCCCACGCCCGTCGAGGTCGACGGAACGCTGCAGCAGTCCTGGCGCGGCGTGCCCGTACTCCCGAGCAACAAGATCCCGATCAGCGCGGCCGGCACCACCTCGATCCTCGCGATGCGGATCGGCGTCGAGGACGAGGGCGTGATCGGGCTACGGCCTGCCGAGGTCGACTCGTCCGGCGGCGTCAGCGACACCGGAGAGGCGTTTCCCGGGCAGCCGGAGCTTCGGGTGCGGCAGATGGGGTGCGACGAGAAGGCGATCATGTCGTACCTCGTGAGCGTCTACTTCTCGGCTGCGGTGCTCGTGCCGGACGCGCTCGGCGTCCTGGAGAACGTGGAGCTCGGGCGATGACCGCACAGACGACCGCGGCCGGAGTGCGCCGGCCGGATCAGGTGCTGGCGGAGTGCCGGCAGCTGTTCGGGCCGGCGCTGCGGGCGGCGGTGGAACGGCTCCCGGGCTCCGCGCGGAGGGTCGCGGCGTACCACTTCGGCTGGCTCGACGAGCAGGGTCAGCCGGCGTCGGGCGGCAGCGGGAAGGCGATCCGGCCGGCGCTGACGCTGCTGGCCGCCTCTGCCGTCGGGGGCTCGCCGGCGACCGCGGTACCTGCGGCGGTCGCGGTCGAGCTCGCGCACAACTTCTCGATCATGCACGACGACGTACTGGACGGCGACCAGACCCGGCGCCACCGGGCGACGGCGTGGGCGGTCTTCGGCCGGGAGGACGCGATCCTGACGGGGAGCGCGCTGTTCGCGCTGGCGCTCGACGTCCTGGCCGGGGTAGGGCAGGGACCGCCGGGTTCGGCCGCCGGCGAGACGGCGATCCGGATGCTGAACGGAGCGGTGCTCGACCTGCTCGACGGGCAGAGCGCCGACCTGGAGTTCGAACGGCGAACAGGCGTCGACGTGACCGAGTGCCTACGGATGGCCTCGGCGAAGACGGCGGCCCTGATGGGGACGGCGTGCGCGCTCGGCGGCCTGTTCGGCGGCGCGGACTGCGGGCGGGTCGAGCGGCTGCGTAGCTTCGGCCGCCACGTCGGACTCGCCTTCCAGTTCGCCGACGACCTCCTCGGCATCTGGGGCGATCCCGCGGTGACTGGCAAACCCGTGCACTCGGACCTGATGAGCCGGAAGAAGTCGCTCCCCGTGGTGGCGGCGCTCACGTCGGGGACCCCGGCGGGTGCCGAGCTGGCGGAGTTGTACGCGTTGGAGCGCCCGCTGTCAGCGGCTGAACTGCAGCGGGGGGCTCAGCTGGTGGAGAACACGGGAGCCCGGGAGTGGAGCCAGTCGCAGGCGGGCGAACTCCTCGCCCGCGCGATGGGCGATCTGGCATCCGTGGCGCCGGCCGCCCGCCCCGCAGCCGAACTGGCCGCCCTCGCCCGCCTCGCCGCCCGCCGCGACCACTGACCGCGGCCGCTCAACTGCACCGCGCTCGTCGCAACCCGCCCGAGGTGGCTTCGGCCGCCCCGGCCGCAGCCAACCCGCAGCCCTCGCCGGCTCGCGGCTTGGCCCGCATCGGCATCAGTCGTCCAGCCGGCAACCGAGCTCGCCGGTCTCGCCGGTCTCGTCGGCTGCCGCGGTGCGGGGTGCCGGTTCTGCTGGAGGTGCCTCTTTGGCGCGTGTCCGGTTGCGGTTTGGGGGCGGCGTGGCGCTGACCGTCATCGGTCAGGAGTCAAGCCAGTGGTCGTTTGTGACCTTCGCCACCTTCTGCTGGCGGCGTTCTGGACCAAACCGTGACCAACCTCGCCGCGGGCGGGCGGGCTATGTCGGTGGGCGGTGAGAGGCTGCCTATTCCGGCCTTCCTGTGGTCGACTAGGAGAAGTTGCAAAAGCCACCTAGCGGGCATAGGGAAGGCCACGTCTCGGGAGGGCGGGCCATGCGCGACGACGAACGACTACACGATCCAGATGCCGTACACGGCCATATCGGCCGAATCTGCTTCAAAACCGGTCCACCGACGACTGTCGGCGCTGAAGTGGAGTGGTTGCTCGCAGATCTCTCCGAACCCACGAAACCAGTCCCTCTCCAACAGCTGCGCACCACGCTCGACAGAGTCGGCGCGTTGCCCGGTGGCAGCAAGATCACGTACGAGCCCGGCGGCCAGCTCGAGTTGAGCTCCCGCCCGGCCAGCGGCCTCGTCGAGTGCATCTCGGCACTGAAGGCCGACGTTCTCACCGTTACCTCCAGCCTCGATCGGCTCGGACTGTCCCCACTTCCGACCGCGATCGACCCGTACCGCAAGCCGTTCCGGCAGCTCAGGCATCCGCGTTACGACGCGATGGAGGCGTTCTTCGATCACCGCGGCGCCGACGGGCGCGTGATGATGTGCGCCACGGCCGCGGTCCAGGTCAACCTCGACGCCGGAGCCGACCCCGACGACATCACCAGGCGATGGCGCCTGCTCAACGCCCTCGGCCCGGTGTTCGTCGCCGCGTTCGCCAACTCACCCACGCACGCCGGCGCCCCCACTGGCTGGAAGTCCGGACGTCAGGCCGTCTGGCAGCGGATCCAGCCGGCGCTCGGCACCGACCGGGTCAACGGCAACCACCGCCCCGCCACGGTCTGGGCCGACCACGTGCTCGACGCACCGGTCATGCTGGTCCGCCGCGAGGGTGGCTGGCTCACCGATCCGGGCTTCACGTTCCGGCAGTGGCTGGACGGCGCGCTCGGCAAACGGGCCGGGCCGACGATCGACGACCTCGCCTACCACCTCACAACCCTGTTCCCGCCGGTACGACCGCGCGGGTTCTTCGAGGTCCGCTACGTCGACATGCAGGCACCGAAGTGGTGGCCGGTGCCAGTCGCGGTGCTCGCCGCGCTGGCCGCCGACGCCAGGACGAGTGAGCTGGCACTGGCCGCGGCCGCACCGGTCGCGGGCGAGTGGGAGACCGCATCCCGTTGTGCGCTGGCCGATCCGGCGCTGCAGCAGGCGGCCTCCCGTTGCTTCGACATCGCGCTCGACGCGTTGCCGGGCCTGTGCCCGGGCGCGACCGGCGCCGATCTGGTCGACCTCGTGTCGGCCTACTACGAGACGTACGTCCGACGCGGCCGCTGTCCCGCCGACGACGTGCTGGAAAAGCAAGCGAGCATGGAGACCCCACATGAACCCGTTGCCCAACCACATTGATCGTCTGGTTGACGGCTCTGCCGAGAACGCCTTCAAGAACTACGTCGCCGACGAGCTCGAACGCGTCCGCGCCCGCAGCTTCGCGCTGACCACCGACGTGCTCGACGACCCGCAGCTGATGGCACAGCACTCGCGGCTGATGTCACCGCTGGTGTGGGACTTGGCCCACGTCGGAAACTACGAAGAGCTCTGGTTGCTCCGCGAGGCCGCGGGCATCGAGGCCATGCGGCCGGAGATCGACACCATCTACGACGCGTTCGAGCATCCCCGGTCCGAACGTCCGACGTTGCCGCTGCTCGACCCGAAGGAAGCCACCGACTACATCGGGCTCGTACGCCGTAAGGTCATCGACTCGCTGGACAACGTTCGCCTCACCCCCGGCTCAGGACCGAACAGAGCTCTACTGGACAAGGGTTTCGTCTATCGCATGGTCGTCCAGCACGAGCACATGCACGACGAGACGATGCTCGCGACCCATCAGCTCCGGCGCGGCGAGCCCGTGTTCGCCCACGAGAGCCCGCTGCCCGCACCGCGAGCAGTGACACCTGGGGGGCCGCTGCTCAAGCCGGAGGTGCTGGTCGACGCCGGCCCGTTCGTGATGGGCACCTCCACCGACACCTGGGCGTTCGACAACGAGCGCCCGGCCTACACCATCGACCTGCCCGCGTTCTGGATCGACACCACACCGGTGTCGGTCGGCGCCTACATCGCGTTCATCGAGGCGGGCGGTTACGACGACCCGCGCTGGTGGACCACCGCCGGCTGGGAGTGGCGCAACCAGTCGGGCAAGCGGCACCCGGCCTACTGGATTCGCGAGTCCGGGCAGTGGCTGCGGCGCCGGTTCGGCCGCACCGAGACGTTGCCGCTCGACGAGCCCGTGCAGCACGTCAGCTATTTCGAGGCCGACGCCTACGCCCGGTGGGCCGGCAAGCGACTGCCGACCGAGGCCGAGTGGGAGAAGGCCGCGTCCTGGGATCCGGCCACCGGCACCAAACGGCGCTTCCCATGGGGCGACGACGACCCGAACCGTAACGGCACCGCCCAGGCCAACCTCGGCCAGCAGCGGTTCGGCCCGTCACCCGTCGGCTCGTACCCCGAGGGTGTCTCGGCCTACGGCGTCGCCCAGCTGATCGGCGACGTGTGGGAGTGGACGTCGACGAGCTTCACCGGGCATCCGGGGTTCTGCGTCTTCCCCTACCGCGAATACTCCGAGGTCTTCTTCGGCGACGACTACAAGGTCCTGCGCGGCGGCTCGTGGGCGACCGACCCGGTGGCGATCCGCAACACGTTCCGCAACTGGGACTACCCCATCCGGCGGCAGATCTTCACCGGCTTCCGGTGCGCGAGGGACGCCTGATGTGCCGGCATCTCGCCTACCTCGGCGATCCGGTCTCGTTGCAGGACCTGATCATCAGTCCACCGCACTCGTTGTACAAGCAGTCGTACTCCCCCCGGCTGCAAACGCACGGCGTGGTCAACGCCGACGGCTTCGGCGCCGGCTGGTACGTCCCCGGCCGGCCCGAGCCCGTGCGCTACCGCCGGGCGCAGCCGATCTGGAACGACCAGTCGTTCGCCAGCCTCGCGCCGACGATCTCGGTGGGCTGCGCGCTCGCCGCGGTGCGGGACGCGACCGTGGGCTTCGGCGCCGACGAGTCGTGCGCGGCGCCGTTCACCCACGGCCGTTGGCTGTTCAGCCACAACGGCGCGGTCGCCGAGCCGATGCAGCTGCGCAAGGCTCTGCAGCACAAGGTCGAGTGGGTTCCCGACGCCCTGGCCGCGGTCGACTCGGTGCTGCTGTTCGGGCTCGCGGTCGCGCACTGGACCGCCGGCGCCTCGCTGGGCGCCGGGCTCGCGGCAGCGGTACGTGAGGCCGCACCGGTCGGTGGTGGACGGCTCAGCGTGCTGGCCACCGACGGCGAACGGCTGGCGGCCGTCACCTGGAACGAGCCGCACTACATCCGGGTACTCCCGGCCGGCGTGGTGATCGCGTCCGAACCCGACGACGACGCGCCCGGCTGGACCGGTCTCCCCGACCGGTCGCTGGTCGAGGCCGACCGGACAGGAATTGTCGTACAGGAGGACATTTCGTGAGCTCGGTACAAATCGAAAGGCATCTCGACGAGGCGGAGCTCGCCGCCGGCCTCACGCGCGACGTGCGGGCCGGCCTCTCCGGACGACCGAAGGCGCTGCCGCCGAAGTACTTCTACGACGCGCGCGGCAGCGAGCTGTTCGAGGAGATCACCCGGCTGCCGGAGTACTACCCCACGCGGGCCGAGCGGGCGATTCTCGAGACGTACAAGGAGGAGATCGCCAAGTTCTCCGGCGCCGACAGCCTGGTCGAGCTGGGCTCCGGGTCGGCGGAGAAGGCCCGGCTGCTGCTCGGCGGCATGCAGTCGGTCGGCACGTTGCGACGCTACGTTCCGTTCGACGTGAGCGAGAGCGCACTGGTCGAGGCGGTCTCGGTGCTGTCGCGGGAGTTCCCGGCGATGGAGATCCACGCCGTGGTCGGCGACTTCGAGCGGCACCTGTCGGAACTCCCCCGCGACGGCCGGCGGCTGCTGGCGTTCCTCGGCGGAACGATCGGCAACCTGACGCCGGGTGAGCGAGCGCGGTTCCTCGGCACGATCCGGGCCAACCTCGGCGAGCACGACGCGTTCCTGCTCGGCACCGACCTGGTGAAGGACCCGAACCGGCTGGTCGCGGCCTACGACGACGCCGCGGGCGTGACGGCGGAGTTCAACCGCAACGTGCTGCGTGTCGTCAACCGCTCGCTGGGCGCCGACTTCGACGTCGACACGTTCGAGCACGTCGCGGTGTGGGACGCCGAGCAGGAATGGATCGAGATGCGGCTGCGGTCCGTCGTCGAGCAGAGCGTGCTGGTGGCCGACCTCGGCCTCACAGCGGAGTTCCTGCGCGGTGAGGAGATGCGTACGGAGATCTCGGCGAAGTTCCGGCCGGAGGGCCTGAAAGGCGAGCTGTCGGAGGCCGGACTGGAGCTGGCGGCCTGGTGGACCGACCCGGCCGGGGACTTCGCGCTGTCGCTGTCGGTTCCGGCGTAGGCGAGAGTTGGTGGAGGAAGCTCGCGGACACGCGAGAACTGTCAACACGACGCCGGCGACCGAGCTGCCGCCGGCGTCGTGTTGGCGCTGGACATCCCGGGCGACCTCGGTCAGCCCGATGCCGAGCAGTCGCGGGCGAGCCTGCGTGAGCACGCGCGTCCAGGTGACCGGCACGTGGTACGCCTGGTTCACCACGCCTGCTTCGTTCGCGTCGTCCCGTTTTTCCAGTGCGCGGCTGCTCGCCAGACCCGTATCGTTCTCGCGTCCACATGTGCGGCAGTCATACGGCAGTGCTTGGTTTCGGGGCGATGGAATTCAGCGCGTTGGGCCCGCTCGAGGTGCGGGATGGTGAGCGCCGGGTGGAGATCAGGGGCACCCGGCCGTTGACGGTTCTGGCGCTTCTTCTCGTCTCGGTCAATCATGAGGTGAGTCCTGATCAGCTGGTGGACGGGCTGTGGCCGGAAGGGCCACCGGCTTCAGCGGTCGGCACGTTGCACTCGCTGATCCACCGTTTGCGTCAGCATCTTGGTGAGGTGGAGCTGCGGCGCGGAGAGTTCGGCTATGCCCTGCACGTCCCGCCGGATCGAGTCGACTTCTGTGAGTTCGAACGGCTGGCGGCCGCGGGACGGGCGGCACTGGACGCCGCCGATCCCGCGGCCGCGGTCGTCGAGTTGCGGGCGGCGCTGGAGCTCTGGCGGGGCATGCCGTTCGCCGGCATCGAGGCAGAGGCCGTACGCAAGCGAGCCGACGCCCTGTGCGAGCTCCGGTTGGACGTCATGGAATGGTGTCTGGCGGCGGAGCTGTCGCTCGACCGGCACGAGGCGATCGTGTCGGAGCTCGAGTCACTGGTCGCCGAACACCCTTTCAGGGAACGCTTCTGGCACCAGTTGATGGCCGCGCTGCATCGCAGCGGACGGCAGGCAGACGCGTTGGCGGTCTACCAACGCCTGTACCGGCTGCTGGACGAGGAGCTCGGCGTCCGCCCGTCCGAGGCGATCCGCGAGTTCCATCAGAACATCCTGGCCGATGAGGGCGTTGCTCAGGAGCAACCCCGGGAAGCCGATCCGCTCGCGCCGCGCATGGTGCCGATGAGCGCCCGGGACTTCACCGGGCGGGCCGAGGAGCTGACGGCGCTCGACAACCTGCTGGCGACGGCCGGTGAGCAGGATGCGCAAGCCGTGACTGTCGCGAGCATCGGCGGGATGGGCGGAATCGGGAAGACAACGCTGGCCGTGCACTGGGCGCATCAGGTGAGGGACCAGTTCCCCGACGGTCAGCTGTACGTCAACCTGCGTGGATTCGACCCGTCAGGGCAGCCAATGGATTCCGCGGAAGCCCTTGGCTGGCTACTCGAAGCACTCGGTGTACCTCCGGAACGAGCACCTGTCCAGTTGGAGTCCAGGGCAGCGATGTACCGCTCACTACTGAGCGGCAGGCGGGTACTCGTGGTGCTGGACAACGCCGTCGACGAGCAGCAGGTGCGTCCGTTGCTGCCGGCCTCGCCGGGCTGCATGGTTCTGGTCACCAGCCGCAACCAGCTGACCAACCTGGTCACGGCCGAGGCGGCCCAGCCCCTGAGCCTCGGCCCGCTCGCCGACTCCGAGGCCTACGAGTTCCTGTCCCGCCGGATCGGGCGTGAGCGGCTTTCGAAGGAACGCCAAGCCGCCGAGCAGATCCTCGACCTGTGCGCGGGTCTTCCGCTCGCGCTCGCGATGGTCGCGGGACGAGCTGCCCTTCGCCCGACGTTCTCGCTGGAGATGATCGCCGCCCAGCTGGACAGGTCGAAGACCGGCGCCGCACCGGTCTCACGCGGAGCCGGGATGGCCAACCTGTGGGCCGTGTTCAGCTGGTCGTACGAGCGTCTCGACACCGAGTCCGCTCGGATGTTCCGCCTGCTGGGCCTGCATCCTGGACCGGACATCGCCGACTCGGCGTGCGCCAGCCTCGTCGGCGGCCCGTTGACCCGAGTCCAGATCCAGCTCGACGACCTCTCCGAAGCGCTGTTGATCGACGAACACCTGCCAGGCCGGTACGCGATGCACGACCTGCTTCGCACGTACGCCGTCGAGCTCACCCGAACGCACGACACCGAAACCGACCGGCGCTCGGGCGTTCAGCGGGTGGTCGACCACTACCTGCACTCCGCGCTCCCAGCGGCCGTTCTGCTCGAGCCGCACCGGGACGACACGCGCGTACGGGCGTCGCTGGTGGACCTCATGGCCGATGTCACGCCAGACGTGACTGCTGACGGCACGGAGGCGATGGCCTGGTTCCGGGCCGAACGCGACGTGCTGCCCCGCATCGTCCACCTGGCGGCCGCCTCCGGCCTCGACGTTCACGTCTGGCAACTGACCTGGGCGATCGATGACTTCTACAACAGGCAGGTACGTCACCAGGTCAACATCTCCTGCGGACGGCTGGCTGTGGAAGCCGCCCGGCGGCAAGGCGATCGGTATGCGGAGGCCCGGGCCATCGACTTCCTTGGCCGCAACCGGATCTGGCAGGGCCGGTTCGAGGAGGGGAAGCAGCTCGTGCTGGCTGGTCTCGAGCTCTACACCGCCATCGACGACCGCTGGGGGCAAGGAACTTCCCATCAGAACCTGGGATTTCTCCTGACTCATCAGGACCAGTACGCCGCAGCGCTCGAGCACCAACAACAAGCCCTCGAGCTGTACCGAAGTGTCGGCAAACGAGCAGACGAGGCCAACGCGCTCAACGGGCTTGGATGGAACCTGGCCCAGCTCGGCGACCTCGATCCCGCACTGTCCGCCTGCCGTCAGGCAGCCGAGATCCAGCGAGAAATCGGCGACAACGACTGCTTGGCGAACAGTCTCGACAGCATCGGCTTCATCCATCATCAGCTGAGCCAATACGACCAGGCGATCACCCACTACCAGGAAGCGGTCGACCTGTATCGAAATGGCGGCCGGCCCGGCCGGGTCGCGGGCACCCTGATCAAACTGGGCGACAGTCAACATGCCGCAGGCGACCCCACTGCCGCGAGGCGGAGCTGGCAAGAGGCACTTTCGATCCTGGAGGAGCTCGGCCATCCCGATGCCGAGAAGGCACGCGCGAAGCTGCGCTAGCACGCCGCTAGTGCCCTACTAGCGAGCCACAAGTGTCCCGCTAGAGCGGTTGGTGAGCATATAGCCCGGAAAGAGGCAGGACGGGCCGCCCCCGCTCCAGATCCTCTTGGTAGCGGGCGGCCCTTTGCCTTTCGCAGCTCTTCGCCGAAAGGAGACACTGATGACGAAGCGCATCGCGGCTATGGGTCTCGCCACCCTGGCTCTGCTTGTGGCGGGCGCCGGCGCGGCTTCCGCCGACCCGCCGCCCATGACGCACAACTTCGCCCCGACGTGCGACATGACGCACAATCGTTGCGCGGATATGACCCACAACTGAGTCAGGTCGTTCGGGACGCGCAGGTTCCCGAACGTCGTCGAAGCGTCCCCAGCGCCATTGCCGGCGCCGGGGACGTTTTTACGTGGCTGTTTCCTTGCGACAGCGAGGCTGAGATTCCTCCAGCGAGTCGCTAGTTGAAGAGCCTGAGATCGGTGACCCAGCCGGCGGACACCGCCATGATGTAGAAGTCGGTGAGGATCACGGTGAACAGCGAGATCATCGCGAACTGGCCATGGCGCCCGTTCAGCTTGGAGACGAACGACCACAGGCGATAGCGGATCGGATGCTTGCCGAAGTTGCGCAGCTTTCCGCCCATGACGTGTCGGCAGGCGTGGCAGGACGCGGTGTAGCCCGCGAGCATCAGGACGTTCACCCAGATGATGATCGAACCAAGGCCGACGCCGAACTTCCCGTTCTCGCCGGTCAGCGCCAGGCTGGCGTCGTAGGCGTTGATGACCAGCACGATGGCGGCGAGGTAGAAGAACCACCGGTGGGAGTTGTTGAGGATCAGCGGGAAACGCGTCTCACCGGAGTACTTCTTGTGCGGCTCGGCCACCGCGCACGCCTGCGGCGAGAACCACAGCGAGCGGTAGTAGGCCTTGCGGTAGTAGTAACACGTCACCCGGAACCCCGCGACGATCGGGAACGCGATGATGCCGAGCGGCAGGAAGAACGGCAGCGCGGGCAGCGGCGTACCGAAGTGGCTGGAGCCTTCGACACAGGAGTCGCTCACACAGGGCGAGTAGAGCGGCGTGAGGTAGTGGAAGTCCTCGACGTAGTACCACTTCGCCATGAAGATCCGGACGGTGGAGTAGACCACGAAGAACAGCAGGATCACGGCGGTGCCGAGCGGGGACGCCCACCACCGATCGGGCCGCAACGTCCGCTCGGCGATCGCCGCCCGCTGAGGGCTGAACACACCCGTTGCCATCGCGCACCAACTCCTGCTTCATGACATGCCAGCGCCGCCGGCCGACCCGTGGCACGCCATACCGTACTCGCGCGCCTGTTCGCGCCGCAGTGACCGGGGCCGCTTCACCCGTGTGGCCTCCGCCACGTCTAGTGCGGGATGACGCCACCGGCGTACTGCGACAGGGCGTCGGCCAGCGGGCAGACCATCGCCGCGTCCCAGTCCGGGGCGATGCCGAACTCCCGTGCTGGGCGGAAGCCGAAGCGCGGGTAGTACTCCGGGATGCCGAGCAGCGCGATCAACGGCTCGGCGCGCGTTCGCCGTGCGAGCTCGATACCCGTCGTGACCAGCAGGCTGCCGACGCCCTGGCGCTGGCGCGCGGGTGCCACGCTGAGTGGCCCCAGCAACAGCACCGGCGGCGCCTCGACGCCCGCGAGGCGTAGGCGGCTGATCAGGCAGTGTCCGGTCAGTTCGCCGTCGACCTCGGCGACCAGGGAGAGCGCCGGAATGAAGTCGGCGGACCGCCGGATCCGTTCGACCATCTCCACCTCGACGTCGGCCCGGCCGAACGCGGCCGCCGTCAGCTCCGCGATCGGCGCCACGTCCGAAGGGGTCTCGGCCCGGATCCGGCAGTCGGCAAGCACGGCTTTCACGTTAGGGAGCAGCGCAACCGGTTTTGCGGCGAGAACCGCGGGCCCGGTCCGCCGACCAGGCCCGCGGTTCTCACTCGCCCCCGCGCGTTTCGCGAGGCTCAGACCTCGACGAGCCTTTCGAAGAAGAACTCGTGCTTGAGGAACGACACGTCGTACTCGTGACCTGGGTACGGCGGGATCAGCTGCGACGCCTGGATCAGGCGCCACCCGTCGACCAGGGCGGCGACGCCGGTGTCGTACGGAGGCTCGTCGCTGTCGCCGGTGGTCGGGGCGGTGCGGCCGGTGCCGTCGTAGACCGACCAGCCGACGACGGCGCTGTCGAGCGCCGACGTCGAGAGGTAGAGCACCAGCACCTGCTGGCGCAGCCCCGTGCCCAACGCCACTGCTTCCTGCGTGAGGCTCATGCGCCCACTCCAATCACGCGCTGCGGACGGTTGGTCACGCGCGTCACCCAGTAGTCCGGATCGTAGGTGTCGTCCCCGGTCAGCGCCCGCCACAGCTTGATCCGGTTGAAGATCTCCAGCCGCCCGGTCGCCAGCTCGTACCACGGGAATCGTGTCCGCAGCTTGTTGTCGACCGCCGGGTCGTTCAGGTCGTCGGTGTTCCAGAGCCGCAGCTGCCGGACAGTCGGGTTGAAGCGGATCTTGAACATGTAGCGCTCGATGTCGCTGTCGTTGCGCCGGCCGCCGTGCCAGATGCCGTGGTGCAGCAGGACGACCGTGCCCGCCGGACAGGTGAGCCGCGTCTGGCCGCGGAGGTTCTGGTAGCGCCCGGTGTCGCTCTCGTTGCTGCGCCGCAGGTGGCTGCCCGGCACGCTGAGCGTCCCGCCCATCTCGAGCGTGACGTCCTGCGGGTAGTACATCAACTGCATGTCGAACGCGTCGGTACGTACGTCGATGATCGCGTCGCCGTGCAGGGGCTGTGCGTGGCCCTCGCGCGGCTTGCGGATGTGCACCGCGTGGTGGTCGATGGTCGGGTTCGGCCCGACCAGGCTGTAGATCGCGCCCGCGACCTTCGGCAGCTCGATCAGCTGCCGCGCGAACGAACCCTCGGGGAAGGCTTCGTCGACGGGCGTTCCGTACGGCACCTTGGGAATGCCGGTCTTGAACACGTCGATCGCCTTCGCGTTCATCTCGTCGGGAACGATCGCATCGATGCGCAGCGCTCCATGGCTGACGAAGTGAGCCATCTCGACGGAGGTCAGCAGGTCTTCACGTTTTGGCTGAGTGGCCACTCGTACTCCTTTGGCCTGTGCCCGGTGGTGGTCCTTAGTCGTCGACGCTATGCCAGCTTGACCTGCGATTCCATGGGTTGGATTCACCATTACTGGTACTTTCTCACCATGGCGACGGATGGGGTCCAGCAGGCGCAGGTGCACCTCGCCGAACCGCCGGTCGTCGTCAGCCTCGGCGTCGGCGTCCACGGTGTCCGGCGGCGGGTCGACGTGTTCCGGTTGCCCGACCTGTGGCAGCTGCACCTCTATCGCTACAACGCCGACCTGGTCGTCGACGGCGTTCCGTACCCCATCCGTCCTGGCTGCGTGAGCTTGGTGCCGCCGGGTGTCGTCGTGCAGTACGTCTACCGTGGGCGCTCGGAGCACCTGTACGCACACCTTCGCCTGCCCAGCAAGGGCGAGCCGCGTCCGGTTCCGGTCATGCAGGACGCGGGCGCGGAGACGCCGATGCTGTCCGGCCTTATGCAGCAGGCGATCTCGGCCTGGCCGAGCGCCCGGCTGTGGGCGACGGCCGAGGTCTGGAGCGTGCTATGGCGGATCGCGCACCTGGCCGACGTGGGTCAGCCGCACGCGGCCGTCGCGGCGGCGATCGCGTACATCGAGGCCAACCTCGCCGGGCCCTTGACCGTCCCGGGCATCGCGGCGGCCGCCGGCGTGTCGCACAACCACCTGACCCGGCTGATCCGCGCGGAGACCGGCGACACGGTGGTGGCGTACATCCGCCGGCGCCGGCTGGAACGAGCGCGGCACCTGCTGCGCGAGTCGACCCTGCCGATCCCCAGCATCGCGGCGGCGGTCGGCATCGGCGACATCCAGGCGTTCAACAAGGCGTGCCGCCGCGAGCTCGGCGCCTCCCCGCGCGCGGTTCGTGCCGGTGGCTAGGTGTGCCGGACACGGTGCTCATGACATCCCGCGGAACCGGCTGCGCGGCGCCATGCAACGCGCGCTCGACTGACCCTCGTATGAAATACGACTTAGAGCCCGGCGGCCTCGAGGCTCGCCTCGTACTCGTCGACCGGTTCCTCCTCGGCATGCCCGGCTTCCCGGGCGGCGTCCAGCCGGGGTCAGGACGTCCTCCTCGATCTTCGAGTACTTCTCGTCCCACTCCTCGGCTCGATAACGCCAGTAGCCGACGACGCGCGGCCGATCGCCGGCAGCGCGGTCGGGTCGCCGGCATACAGGTGCCACTCCGCGTCGGCGGGCGGCTTGTGGAGGCCGTACGGCGCGGTGATGCCGAGGACGAGGCCCGGCTCGGCCCGCCTGGCCCAGTTCGAGCCGACACCGCCTTCGTGCAGCGCGAAGTCGATGTCGATCGTTCCGGAGTCCTCGTCGAGGTGGCGGATGGTGTACGTCCGCTCCGCGGGCTCGGCGACACCGTCGGGGTAACGCCAGCAGCCCGTGTCGTCGAGTCGGGGCAACGCGGGCCTGGCTTCGCCGGGCGGCCGGAACCCGGAAGGCCCTGCTGTCAGCCCTGCCAGCGCGCGACCGGCTCCTCACCCACGATCAGAGCGGCCCGGCGGCGGACCTCGGCCGGCGTGAGCAGCCCGCGGTCGAGCGCGTCGGTCAGCCAGTCACCGTAGACGCCGCCGGTCTCGGCGAAGCCGTCCTCCACCATCGCATCGAAGAGCGCGGCCGCCAGCAGATGCATGCCACCGTCGAACGTGCCCCAGCGCCGCACCCGATCGTGCGCGAACCCCAGTCGCTCGCAGACGATCTGGTCCAGGGCCTGCGTCGAGTCCTCGTTGACGATGCTCTCGAAGCTGTTGTAACCGAACTTCGGGTCGTGGTTCGTCACGATCGAGGCCATCCACGGGTCCGACCGCAACTCGCGCAGACGGTCCCAGAGTGCGATGTCGCCCATGTCGAACGGTGGATGGAAGATCTCGTGCGCGGCGTTGCGCAACTGCACAGCCGGGTCGTAGGAATGGTGCGCGATGAAGCGCTGACCCACCACGCGGATGCCGTACGGCTGCGCGAACTGAGTGATGACCACCTCGATCCGCGGCTCGAGGTCGACGCCCAGCAGCTTGGCCTGTTCGGTGATGACGTCGTACGGCTCGAGCACCTTCACGTTACGCGAGATGCTGTCGAGGATCGGCTGGCGGAACGAAGCCGCCCACCACGCCTCGAAATCCGCTGCCTCGAGGTCACGCAGCACCGTCAGTACGGCAGGGAACAGCGCCAAGATCCGTTCCCACGAGGGCATTCCCACATCCGCCCAGGACGGCGACGCGACCAGGTCGTCGTACAGTCGCTCCCGCGGCTCGGCCGCCGAGGCGATCACATCGGCCAGGGTCGAAGCCGGAGCCGCGGAGAAGACGTACGCGAGCGTCGGCCCGACCAGGTGGCCGCCCTCGACCCGCATCGCCTGATCCAACGTCGCCAACGCCGCCAAGCCCGACGACGACAGCCGCTCCCGTGCCCACTCGATCTCGCCCGGATAGAGCTCGGCCTGCATCACGTCGCCCGCGGCCGCGCCCAGGAGGAGCACGGCGTCGAGACCTGTTGAGGAGACGACATCCCAACGCATCGGATCATCCTGGCAGGTGGGTGCCTTACTGTGGACGGTTCTGCCGGCCAAAAACGCGACGAGCGCAAAGGGGGGCATTGGGTTTGCGGACGAACGAAAGGTGGGAAGTTTGCCGAATCCGGACATCCTGGTCGCGACGGTGCGTACAAGATCGATAACATTCTGCCTGATCGCCGTGCTGGCGGGAGTGTCCGTTCTGGAGGCAACTGTGCTGCACGGCCGTAGGTTCGCGTCCGCGATTCTGGTTCTCCTGTTCCTTCTCGCATCGCAGCTCGGCAACGCCAACGCGGCCGACGACGCGAAGCAGACCCGGGTGGGAGCGGCCGCCGACTCCTACGTCGTCGAGGAGCAGCCGGACCAGACCTACGGCGGCAACGGCAAGCTCTCGGCGTCCAACTGGCCGCACTGGCACACGACCACCTACCTCCGCTTCGTCGTTCCCGACAACGAGAGCACCCGCGCCACCACCGCGGCGAAACTGCAGCTGGCGTTGACGTTCCGGCAGCCCGCGAAGGTCGAGTTGAGGGCAGTGACCGGCAGCTGGAACGAGCAGACTCTCACCTACGCCAACCGCCCGGCCCCTGGAGCCGTGCTCGCAACGGCCGGAGGCGGCGGCAGCCAGACCGCGCTGTCCATCGACCTCACCGGCACGGTGCGAGGCCCCGGTACCTACGACTTCGCGATCGTCAACCCGACCGCGAACTCCGCGCTCGCCGCGCGCTCCAGCGAGTACGAGGACGCTGCCGAACGCCCTGCCCTCGTCCTGTCCAGCGACCCGAAGGCCACCGAACCGCCGCCCGACGGCACCCTCTGCGGCGCCTCGTTCGACACCGAAGGCCAGAGCTACGGCGACGCGCTCGGCAAGGAAGACCAGCTGTTCAACGGTCTCGAGCTGGTCCGCGTCTTCTACGGCGCCCTGCCCGCATGGAAGGGCAGCAAGGCCGACACGGCCGGACGCGCCGTCAACGTGTCGTTCAAGTACAACCCCTCCGACATCGTCGACGGCACGTACGACGCCTACCTGCGTTCGTGGTTCAAGAGCGTTCCGCGCGACCGGACCGTTTACTGGACGTACTACCACGAGCCCGAGGACAACATCCGCGCCGGCGAGTTCTCCGCGGCCGGCTACCGCAACGCCTGGAAGCACCTGAAGCAGCTGGCTGACCAGGCCGGCAACCCACACCTGCACTCCACGCTCGTGCTGATGCAGTGGTCGCTGTCCAAGGAGTCCGGCCGCGACTGGCGCGACTACTACGCCGGCCCCGAGACGATCGACGTGCTCGGCTGGGACGTCTACAACTACAAGTCGCGCGTGGACAAGGGCGAGTACCGCACCCCGGCCGAGATGTTCGACCAGATCATCCAGATCTCCGAGCAGGAAAACCGTCCGTGGGCGGTCGCGGAGTTCGGGTCGCACCTGGCCAAGGGCGACAGTGGCGCGAAGCGGGCTGCCTGGCTGCGCGCGTCCGCGGCCTACGCGACCAGGCACAAGGCGCTCTACGTTGCCTACTTCGACCTCGACTGGTCGACCGGTGACTACCGGCTACGCGACACGGCGAGCCAGGCGGCCTGGCAGGAGTTCTGCTCCTAGCAGAGCAAAATAAAGCCCTATGGGCTTGTGGACCGCGCTGTTCTGGGGCGCCTTCACCTCGGCGGCGCTCTATCTCGGCCAGCTGCTGGCCGGGCCGGTCGGCAGCCGCAACCGCGTGCTCGGCCTGGTGATGGGCTTCGGCGGCGGCACGATGGTCTCCGCCGTGGCGTACGAGCTGATCCCCGAGACGAGTCTCGAGCACGGCTGGAAGATCGGGCTCGGCGTGCTGCTGGGCGCGCTCGTCTACCTCGCCGGCGACACCCTGATCGACAGCCGCGGCGGCAAGGACCGGCACCGCATCACCGGCGGTGAGAACGGCTCCGGGCTCGCGATGTTCCTCGGCGCGCTGCTCGACGGCATCCCCGAGGCGTTCATCCTCGGCGCCGGACTCGGCATGGGCAGCACGGTGAGCGTGGCGTTCGTCATCGCGGTGTTCGTCTCGAACGTGCCGCAGGGCATCGCCGGCACGACCAGCATGCGAACCGCCGGCTACACCAGCCGCCACGTGTTCTGGATGTGGACCGGACTCACGGCAGCGGCCGCCGTGTCAGCGGCGGCGGGCTACCTGCTCGCCGCCCCCGGCAGCAACACGACGCTCTACGCCCAGGCGTTCGCCGGCGGAGCCGTACTGATGATGCTCACCGACTCGATGTTCCCCGAAGCGCTGAAGTTCGGCGGCCGCGCCGTCGGCCTGCTCACCGTCCTCGGCTACCTCGTCGCGGCCGCGTTCTCGGTCGCCTAGCGCCGCCACAATGACCCTCTAACCAGAGGCAGCGGCCTTGCGCCGCCGGCGGCCGAAGACGTTGACGAACATGAAGCTCTTCCCCGCGGCGTGCGGCGAGAAGAACTCCGTCACCTCGTCGTCCAGCGACGTCGAGCCCACCGCGCCCAGGCCCAGCGTGTGCGTGCCGAGATGCAGCCTGCCCGCATGCAACGAGCACTCCAGCTGCGCCAGCCGGTAGCCCCGGTTCCCGTAGCACTCCAGTACCGGCGCCAGGTCGGTCAGGTAGTAGGCGTTGACGTGCGCGTCGGCGGGGTACCACTGCCCCACCGCCAGCCGCGACGCCTCGGCGCGGAACGAGCCCTCGCGCAGCAGCTCGACCGCCCGCCGCCCCGGATGGTGGAGATAGACGCCGGGCGCCAGCCCCTCGACGCCGTTGACGATGAGGTAGAGGTCGTGCAGCGGGATCGCCTCGCCGATCAGGCAGTCGGCCGCGAACCCACGCGACGACCGGTCCAGCAGCGTCGAGAACGCCCCGAACGAGATCTCCGTACCGGTGTCGTAGTGCCGGGTCGACCGGCGGCGCAGGATGACGTCCTCGATCGGCGCGTGGCCCTTCGAGTCGAGCCCGTCGAGCGACAGCGGCTCGAGATCGATCAGAGGACCCTGCGGCTCCGGAGGCGTACGCTGCAACGCTATCTCCCGCCAGCTCGCCGCCTCTTCGGCGCTGTCGAGCATCGACGCGGCATGCATCGCCGTGAGGTGCGGGAACTCCACTTCCCACGCCGAGATCGGCTTGGTGGCGTAGTCGAGCGGCTCGATCGACGGCATCGCCGCCGGCGCCGGAACGCCGGATCCCAACGGGCACAGGGCGATCGCCGACTCGCGTACGCCGTCGACGCCGAGCAGCGCGTTGACGGCGGCATCGGAGTACCCCAGCACGACCTTCGCCGGCACGCCCGCGGACGCGGCGACCGCCAGCACGTGCGAGAACGAGGTGCCGGCGTCCCAGTACGTGTGGCGGTACGCGCGGGCCTTGTAGCGCCAGGCGTTCCGCCAGAACGTGCTCGTCATCGCCAGCACGACCGGCGCCTGTGCGACCGCCGGCTCACCACCGCTCGCCGAGACCAGAACCGCGCGGAAGTCGCCCGCCCGCAGCAGGCACAAGCTGTGCGACGGCACGTCGTAGTGGTAGACGCCGGCCGGCAGGTCGGGCAGGTCCGCGCACACGAAGTAGAGCTCGAGGTGGTAGCGCGCACCGGTGCCGCCCGCCGTGCGGTATTCCACCGTCTTGCCGCGCCGCCGCTGCGTCGTACGGTTGAGCAACCCGTTGGACAGCAGGCCGATCCGGGCCAGCACCGAACGGTCGGGCAGCGCCGCGCCCGGGGTCTCCCTGCCCACCTCCGTGCCAACCGGCGCGATCGCCTCCAGCGCCGGCATCGCCGAGCTCGGGAACTCCCGCGGGATCGAGGTCTCCGGCCGGTCGGTGTAGACCTTGTAGGGAGACGGCTCGACCGACCAGTCCTGCTCCCAGATGGCTTCCTCGACCTCGGGCGGCGTGCCCATCATGAGCTTCTCTTCGCCGTCGGCGCCTGCGGCGAAGACATACTTCGTCGCATCGTGGAAAATACGCGCCGCGCTGATCTCCCGGTTCCCACTCATCAGCACAAGTCTCTCAGGCGAACGACGTACTGTGGATTCTCACACCCTTCCGATTGCGGAAATGCCGACGCGATCTGACGGGTTACCCCATGGTCCCGATCCGGAAGAATTCCTAGCGTTTTCAGCATGTTCGACACGATCGCCACCTGGGCGACCAATCTGATGGAGACCATGGGTGCGCCCGGCGCCGGCCTGGCCGTTGCCCTGGAAAACCTCTTCCCACCGATCCCGAGCGAGGCCATCCTGCCCCTGGCCGGCTTCACCGCCGCGCAGGGGAAGCTCAACCTCCTCGCCGCCGTCATCTGGACCACTCTCGGTTCGATCGTCGGCGCCGTCGTGCTCTACGCGATCGGCCGCGCGCTGGGCCGCGACCGGATCCGCGCGCTCGCGGCCAAGCTGCCGCTGATCGACGTGTCGGACCTCGACAAGGCCGAAGGCTGGTTCTACCGCCACGGTACGAAGGCCGTCTTCTTCGGCCGGATGATCCCCGTCGTACGCAGCCTGATCTCCGTGCCGGCGGGGGTCGAGAGTATGCGGATTCCGCTGTTCCTGCTCCTGACCGGCCTCGGCAGCCTGATCTGGAACGCGACGTTCATCGGCGCGGGGTACCTCCTCGGCGACCACTGGCACCTCGTCGAACGCTACGTCGGCATGTACTCCAAGGCCGTCGTCGTGATCGTGGCGATCGCCGTCATCGTCTTCCTGGCGCTTCGGATCCGCGCCTACGTCTCCAGGAAGCGCAAGATGGCCAGCACCCGCCGGCTGTAGCCCGTACCGTTCGTCAACCCCAGCTTGTCGAAGATCGCGTTGACGTGCTTCTCTACCGCGCTCTGCGAGATGTGCAGCCGTGCCGAGATCGACGCGTTGGTGTAGCCCTCGGCCATCCGCGACAGCACCTCCCGCTCGCGGGGCGTCAACCGGCCCAACGGATCCACGTGCGTGGTCCGGGCCAGCAGCTGCCGGACCACCTCCGGATCGAACGCGGCACCGCCGGACCCGACCCGGTCCAGCGCCTCCAGGAACTCCCCGACCTGCACCACCCGATCCTTCAGCAGGTACCCGACGCGCGTGGCGTCCGCGGCGATCAGCTCGGCCGTGTAGCGCTTCTCGACGTACTGCGACAGCACCAGCACTCCCACGTCCGGCCACGAACGCCGGATCTCCAGCGCGGCCCGCATCCCCTCGTCGGTGTGCGTCGGCGGCATTCGTACGTCGACGCACACCACGTCCGGCGGTGCCTCGTCCTTGACCGCCTTGCGAACCGCCGCCAGCAGCGCCGAGCCGTCGCCGACGGCGGCGACGACCTCGTGCCCCTCCTCGACCAGCAGCCGGACCAGACCCTCACGTAGCAACGTCGAGTCGTCGGCGAGGATCACCCGCATGGCAGCTCCGCAGCGATCACCGTCGGACCGCCGGCCGGGCTCGACACCGTGAACTGGCCGTCGAGCGCCTCGACCCGGCGCGCGAGCCCGGACAACCCACCGCCCGCGGGATCGGCGCCGCCCTTGCCGTCGTCCTCCACGCGTACCATCACCGCGTTCTCCTGTCTGGTCACCGACACCCGCACCTCGTCCGCGCCCGCGTGCTTGGCCGCGTTCGTCACCGCCTCGCAGACCACGAAGTACGCCGCGGTCTCGACGGCGCCCGACGGCCGTTCGGCCAGCCCGACCGACAGCCGCACGGGCACGAGCGACCGGTCCGCCACCACCTCCAGCGCTGCCGGCAGCCCACCACCGGCGAGCGCGGCCGGGAACACCCGCCAGCTCACCTCGCGGAGCTCCTCCAGGGCTCGCTGGGACTCCTCATGAGCGGCTCGGAGCAGTTCGCTGTCACCGGTTCGGCGTGCCCGGCCGATCAGCATGCCCAACGAGACCAGCCGCTGCTGCACGCCGTCGTGCAGGTCGCGTTCGATCCGCCGGCGCTCGTCGTTGACGGCCTCGACGACCTCCGCCCGGGTCTCGGCCAGCCGGCTGATCCGCCGGGCCATCAGCTCCTGGCGGTTCGGCCCGAGGACGTGCCGGGCCAGCCGCCTGTCCAGACCGGCCACGCCCGCGATGCCTGCGAGGTTCAGGTAGAGGAGTACGACGCCGGGGATTGTGGCGATGGCGACCGTCTCCCACGTCACGCGGCCGGCGTCCTCGACCGCCGCCCACGGGAAGCCGAACCACCACGCCGCGAGCATGCTGCCCGCGACCGCGAGCCCGAACGCCAGTAGGAACAGCACGAAACCACCGAGCAGCCCGACCGACCACCGCAACGACACGTAGGTCAACGCGCGGTTGCCGTCGTAACCGTCGACCTCCGAATCGCCGAGGAAGTACGCGATCCGCCGCCGGTGCAGACCGGCCAGCGCGCGAGCACCGGAGTCGACCGCGGCCCGGAGCGGGCCCACGAGCAGCGCGGGACCGGCGAGGAACACGAACGCCAGATCCAACGGGACCATCGCAGCGCCGAGCGCGAGCCCCGCGCACGTGAGCGCCAGGCGTTTCGCCCAGCGCCCGAGCCGGCCGCGGAGCCTCAAGGCTCTCGTTTGGGTGGTGCCGGCAGCGTCATCGGCTGGGTCCTCGGCTGGGTCGCCCCCTGCGGCGCGACAACGCCGGGCGGCGGGCGCATCGGCGTCCAGGCCTGCAGTGCCGGATCGCCTTGCGGAACGGGCATCTGGGGCGCGGTCGTCCAACCCGGAACCTGCGCGTTCTGCGGCGCGACCGAACGCAGCTCCGACTCCAGCTCCGGGCTGGCGTCGCCGACCCGCGGGCTGCCGGGGTCGCGCGGATCGACCAGGATGAACGCGGTCGGCGACAGCACCTGCAGGAACCGCGGCTCGACGCTGTATTCGTAGACGCGCTGATAACCGGCCGACTGGCTCTCCGACGTGCCCTGCTGCTCCGACGTGGTGTCGCCCGTGCTCTGCGACATGCTGCGCCCGATCGTCTTCGACTCCTGCTTGCCCTTGTTGCGTGCGCCAGAGTCGTGCGGGAAGTCGACCAGCGCACCCATGTGGTAGTTGCGGTTCCACGACATCTGGGTGCCCTTGGTGACGGAGTCCTGGTCGCTGATCGTCTCGGTCGAGGACTGGCTGACGGTCGTCGACAAGCTGCTGCTGCGCTGCACGGTGAACTGGCTCAGCACCAGCCGGTGGTCCTTGCCGATGAACGTCGCGGCGTGCTCGGCCTCCTTGGCGTTGCCGAGCCGCATGAACATCACGGCCTCGCCGCCGCCGAGCATCTCGACCGCGTCGTCGCGCAGGTGCCGGAAGAACAGCACCAGCCGGACGCCACGGCGCCTGGCGATCTGGTCGAGCCGTTCGAGGTGGACCCGGCGGAAGCGGTCGGCGCCCAGCACGATCAACACGCGGTTCGGCTGGTCGGCCGCGTGCCGCAGCCGGTGGACCACGACCTGGAACGTCACGTGCGCGAGCAGCTCACCGCCGAGGTCGCCGACCCGTTCGGACAGGTCCCAGACGTTCAGCTGGGCGTTGGCCTGCGAGGTGACCGCCTGCCTGGACGGTCCGAGTGCGGAGCCGGGCGGCTCGAGGCTGGCGAGCTTCTGCAGCGCGGCCGCGAGCCGGAACAGCCGGCCCTCGCCGGCGCGCCGCGCGCTGTCGCCGAGCGACTCCACCAGCCGGTCGTACTCGTCGCGCGCGAGCTCGTTGCCGCCGCCCTCCTGGTGCGCCACCACGCGGACGGCGGCGTGCAGCCGCGTGAACGTGATCGGCTGGCTCAGGCAGGCCGCGATCTGCTCGATCAGCGTGGCGTCGAGCGCCTTGTCGCCGCCGGCCACCCGCTCGCGCTCGAGCACGTGAACGGCCTCGCCGACAACGCCGCCGATGTCTTCGGGCGTGAGGCCCGACAGCAGCCCGATCTCGCCGAGGTTCTCCGGCAGCGAGCCGGCGAAGATGTCCTGCCTGCGGTTGATGGCGCGGTTGACCAGCGCGTGGCAGATGCCGTCCTGTGACAGGTCGACGACGTCGACTCGCGCACCGCTGTCGAGGATCGAGCCGGCGACCGACAGCAGCAAGGCCTCGCAGCCGCTCGGATCGCCGCCGTAGACGTCGACGCGGTGTGAGGTGGTCGGCCGCAGCGGTTCCCAGCGTTCCGGCCGGATGTCCTGCCCGCGTTCGGTGTCGTGCGCCTCGCGGCGGGCCGCCCACTGCTTCGTCTGCTCCATGACCGCCTGCTGTTGCTGCATCAGCTGGCCGCGCCAGCGGCGGTAGCGCACGTCGCCCCACCACACCAGCGCGATCGGGCGCAACGTGAAGTAGGCGGACACGGCGGTGAACACGATGAGCACGCCGGTCACCCACGGCTGGATTGCCGGCCAGGGCAGCTGGGTCGAGGCGATCGTGAGCGCGCCGATCACGAGCAGGCCGGCGGCGCGCTGGACGTGGGCGTACCACCCGCGGGTCGACTTCTCGCGGCGTCCGGCCAGCCGGCTCGACCAGGGGGCCTTGCCGTCGGGCAGCGCGGGCGGAGTCTCGGTGAACGGGTCGGGAACGGGCACCTCGGGCGCGCGGAGCTCCCAGCCCCAGCGCTCGGCGGACTGCGTGGGTCGTACCGGCTGACCGGACTGATCCGACGGGCCGGACTGATCGGACTGGTTGGGGCTGCCTGGGCGCTGGGGTACGGCTGCGCTCACGCGGATCCCTCCGCTTCCAACTGTTCGGCGCCTGGGCGGGGTGCGGGCCAGCCGGCGAACAGGCCGTCACCCCGGCCGAGTGAGCGCAGCTGTTGCTCGGCCGCGGCGGTGGCGGCTGCCGCCGCCTGGCCGCGTTCGTTGCGTTCGGAGTCGTCCTCCGGCGCGAACCGGCGCGCACAGCCGCGGCAGTGCAGCGCGCCGTAGGCGGACCAGGCACCGCACGACCGGCAGCCGCGGCACTCCAGCCAGCGGCCGTGCTCCTCGATCGCGCTCCTGGCCGCGACCGCCTGTGGCCAGCGGGCCCGCAGCTGGCTGACGGTGTAGTCGAGCTCGCGGTCGGCGACCTCCCGCGCGCCGGCGGCGACCGACGCCTCGACCAGCCGGCGTTCGGCCTTGCGCACGCGGGAGTTGCCGAACAGCGAGGAGCCCTCGGCTCCGATCGTCACCAGCAAGGGATACCAGCCGAGAACGACGAGCAGCAGGACGCTCTGCCCGTTGCTCCAGCGCCGGTTCAGGATCGGCGAGTCGTCGCCGGCGGGCCGGTTGTCGGGGACCACCTGCCAGCCCGACTCGGCGAGCGAGCCGTCGAGCAACGCGATCCGGTCGGCGTCGAGCGCGGGAACCGGGAAGACCAGGTGGACGTACGAGCGCCCGACCCAGGGCCGGCCGGTGTCGCGACGCATGGCCTGCGGCGGCGCCGGCTGGCCGGACGACGACTGCGTTTTCATGGTCCGCGTCCCTCCCGCCTCAACGCGTGGCTCATCTGCGGCGACTCCGAGCGACAGCGTACCTCCCGGCGATCTCCCGATGTGCAGGCCGACGGCCGCTCAGGCCGACTGTGGCACGAGGCTGCCGACGTAGGCAGCCAGCCGGTCGATCTCCTCGCCCATGCCCAGCCTGGTGTCGTGCAGGCCGTGCTCGTAGACACCCGACGGGAAGCCCACCTGCACCAGGTGCAGCCGGGTCCGGCCGTCGCCGAGGTCGGTCAGCGTGATCGTGACGACCGACTCCTCAGGGTCCTCCCAGGTGAACACCAGCCGCTCCGGCGCGACGACCTCGCGGTAGACGCCCGCGAACGGCCTGCGGCTGCCGTCGGCGTCCCAGACCATCTCGCCGGCGAACCGCCCGCCCGGCCGGACGTCCATCGTGACGGTCGACAGCGGCACGGTGGTGCCGTCGCAGCCGGCCCAGCGGCTGAAGGAGTGGGGTGGGTTGTGGGCGGCTTGCCGCCCACTGGGGGCCGGTTAAGCACAGTGTTCCGGCTGGGTCCAGGCCTGAAAGACCAGCTCGCGGGGTGCCCCGAAGATCCGGTCGATCGTGATCGTCCGGTCGGGGAGGCTACTGACGACCCTGGTCTCTGGCTGCTTGGTTGTTCCACCGGCTGACGCCGCTTCTCCTCCTGTCCTCTCTCCTTGTCTTGTCGCCGTTCCGCTACGCGCCGTCGCAGGTGAGCTCCAGGTGGTCGACATCGCAGCCGCGGCAAGCTCATCCTGATCCCCGGCAGGCCCATCGGGAACGGCCGGCCAGCTGGTTCACGTGGTCCTGGCGGTCGTCCCCTCGTCCAGGGCTCGCGGTCGCCGCTGCGCAGCTGAGCACCGCGAACGCACTGCTCAGCGAGTCTTTTGGAGAAGCTGTCAAGAGTTGGCCGACGAACCGGCCCGGTGAAAACGTCAGGTAAGCCTGATAAGAAAGGAGAATGCGTCAGTCCAGGTCGGAGGACAGATGATCACAATGACGGATCATGACGCTACGCACCGCAAGCATGACGGGCCGTGAGAACCGGGCTTGACACCAAGGCGATCATCCTAGAGGCTCACCAGGTCTGGATTTCAGATTTAGTGTCAGAACTAGTGTCAACGGCCGCATCTGCGCGGTGAACTCAACTGATCGCCGACAGCGGAGGCGGGAGGATATTTGATGCGGGACGCCCAAAAGGGTCGTAAGTCGTGGCTGGAACGGCTCACTTCGCCGCCCGAGACAGACGACGAGGCGCCTGGCGGCTCCGGCGAGCGCAGCCCGTTCGACCAGCCGAGCCCCTTCGACCAGCGTGGTCCCTTCGATCCGCCGGGCATGGACCAGGGACCGCCCGTCCCGCCGGGGCCGCGGGGTGAGAACCGCCCAGGCCGCGAAGGGTTCGACGCGTTCGCTCCGCCCGCGCTGCGCAAGCCTGGCAGTGACGACCCGAAGCCCGAAGGCTCCGACCGTCCGCAGGACCTGCCGCCCGCACCGTCGCCGATGTCGCTCGACCAGCAGCGTCCGCGCCCTGGTGACCGTGCGGCGACCGAGTCCCACAACGACCACCGCTCGGTGATGAGCTCCGACCGTGCACTCGGCCGTACGTTCGGCGACGAGCCCGCCGGTGCTCCGCAGCCGCCCAGCGCGCTGTCCGGGTCCAACCCGCCTCGCGAGCCGTGGGAGATCCCGGTCACCAACCCGATCGGCGGCGCCCAGGTCGGCTCGCCGCGGCCGCCGGCTCCCGGCGAGCGCGACACCCCCGACACCAGCCGCGACTCGGGTCCGATCCCGGTTTCCACGCCGACTCCGGCGACCAGCCCCAGCAACACCGACAATGACGACGACGAGGACGACGACTCCGCCGACAGCACGCTGTCCAGCCCGAGCGCGTCCACCTCTTCGCCGTGGCAATCCGAGTCTGAGGACACCAACGACATGCCCAGCCTTGGCGAGAGCACCCGGCTCTCCCATAACACCAGGGACGACGCCAGCGACACGCTCCCCGACGAGGTGGTTCCCATGCCGGTCGGACCGAGCGAGGAAGAGCAGCTGGAGGCGGCACGCAAGCGGCATGTCGAGGAGCTGCAGCACCGCTGGCTCGTGACGCAGGCCCAGCTGCTCGACGACCCGCGCGACGCGGTGCGCGAGGCCGGGCTCCTGATCGGCGACGCGATGCAGTTCGTCACCTCAACGTTCACCGATCATCGCGACCGGATCGAACGTGAGTGGAAGAACGAGTCGGAGCTCAGCACCGACGAGCTGCGCACGATCATGCGCCGCTACCGCAACCTCTTCCAGTACGTCCTGTCCGCGTCGCAGTTGCCAGACCTTTAGGACCACCCGAACCGGCGGAGCCCCAGAAAACACTGGGGTTGCCGCCGGTTCGCATGCTGTTCTATACGCTGCGTGTGCGACGCGAGCTCGGCTATCCACAAATCGAGAGTCCGTTCGCTGTTTCTTGGCTCTGGCGACTACGCTAGGTCGGCGAAGCCCTTAGTGGAAAAACGGCCAACATGGTGATCGGAAGAGGCGATTAGCGCCGTGGCGTCCCAGCCCTCGGAACACGACCCCCTGTCAAAATTCGGGGCCAACGAATGGCTCGTCGACGAGATGTACGAGCGGTATCTCAAGGATCCCGACTCTGTCGACAAGGCCTGGTTGGCCTTCTTCCGGGAATACCGGCCTGACGCCAACGGTGGCGCCGCCGGTGCCACGTCTCCGCCGACACAGCCGAACCAGGCGGTCACCACTAAGGCCACGCCGGCGACGCCCGCTCCCGCCAAGCCCGCTCAGGCACCCGCGTCCAAGCAACAGCCGGCGACGACGCCGGCCGCGCAGCCCACCTCCAGGGCCGCTGCCAAGCCTGCCGCACAGCCTGCCGCGAAGCCCGTGGCGAAGGCACCTGCCGGTGCCGAGCTCCTGACCCTGCGTGGCGCCGCTGCCCGCACGGTCAAGAACATGGACGAGAGCCTCGCCGTCCCGACGGCCACGAGCGTCCGCCATGTCCCGGTCAAGCTGCTGGTCGACAACCGGATCGTGATCAACAACCACCTCGCCCGGTCCCGTGGCGGCAAGGTGAGCTTCACGCACCTGATCGGCTACGCCCTGGCCAAGGCCGTGCGCAACATGCCGGAGATGAACCACGGCTACACCGAGGTCGACGGCAAGCCGACCATGGTGACGCCGGAGCATCTCAACCTCGGTCTCGCGATCGACGTCCAGAAGGACGACGGCTCGCGCCAGCTGCTGGTGCCCAACATCAAGCAGGCCGAGACGCTCAATTTCGCGCAGTTCTGGAGCGCGTACGAAGACGTCGTCCGCCGCACGCGCAACAACAAGCTCACGCTCGAAGACTTCCAGGGCACGACGATCAGCCTGACCAACCCGGGCACGATCGGTACGTCCCACTCCGTACCGCGCCTGATGTCCGGCCAGGGCTGCATCGTCGGCGTCGGCGCGATGGAATACCCCGCCGAATACCAAGGTGCTGCCGAAGAGACGATGAACCGGCTCGCGGTGAGCAAGATCATGACACTCACCTCGACCTACGACCACCGGATCATCCAGGGCGCCCAGTCCGGCGAGTTCCTGCGCCAGATGGCCCAGCTGCTGCTCGGCGACGACTTCTACGACGAGATCTTCGAAGCCCTGCGGATCCCGTACGAGCCGGTCCGCTGGGTCACCGACATCTCCGCGTCCCACGACGACGAGATCGGCAAGCAGGCGCGGGTGCTGGAGCTGATCCACGCCTACCGCGTCCGCGGCCACCTGATCGCCGACACCAACCCGCTCGGCTACAAGGTCCGCAAGCACAAGGACCTTGACGTCGTGACCCACGGCCTCACGCTGTGGGACCTCGACCGCGAGTTCGCCACCGGCAACTTCGGTGCCGGCAAGAGGTTCCTCAAGCTGCGCCACATCCTCGGTGTGCTGCGCGATGCCTACTGCCGCACCATCGGCGTCGAATACATGCACATCCAGGAGCCCGACGAGCGACGCTGGGTGCAGGAGCGCATCGAGCTGAAGAAGGGCCGCGACAAGCTGCCCCGCGAGGAGCAGCTGCGGATCCTGGCCAAGCTCAACCAGGCCGAGGCGTTCGAGACGTTCCTGCAGACCAAGTTCGTCGGGCAGAAGCGCTTCAGCCTCGAGGGCGGCGAGTCCGCCATCGCATTACTCGACGAGGTGTGCGAGCAGGCCGCGATGAACGGCCTGTCCGAGGTCACGATCGGCATGGCCCACCGCGGCCGGCTCAACGTCCTGGCCAACATCGCGAGCAAGAGCCCCGGGCTCATCTTCCGGGAGTTCGAGGGCAACCTCGACCCGCGGACGATCCAGGGCTCAGGCGACGTGAAATACCACCTCGGCGCCGAGGGCGAGTTCACCGCCGAGAGCGGCGAGCGGATCAAGGTCTCGGTCGCGGCCAACCCGTCGCACCTGGAGGCCGTCGACCCCGTGCTCGAGGGCATCGCCCGGGCCAAGCAGGACATCCTCAACAAGGGCGAGGAGTTCCCCGTCCTGCCGATCCTGGTGCACGGCGACGCCGCGTTCGCCGGCCAGGGCGTGGTCGCCGAGACGCTCAACCTCTCGCAGCTGCGCGGTTACCGCACCGGCGGCACCGTGCACGTGATCGTCAACAACCAGGTCGGCTACACCACCTCGCCCGACCAGTCGCGTTCGTCGACCTACTGCACCGACGTCGCGCGGATGGTGCAGGCGCCGATCTTCCACGTCAACGGCGACGACCCCGAGGCCTGCATCCGCGTCGCGCGGATCGCGTTCGAATACCGCCAGACGTTCCACAAGGACGTCGTGATCGACGTGATCTGCTACCGCAAGCGCGGCCACAACGAGGGAGACGACCCGTCGTTCACGCAGCCGCAGATGTACGACCTGATCGAGCAGAAGCGTTCGGTGCGCAAGCTCTACACCGAGGCGCTGGTCGGTCGCGGCGACATCACGGTCGAGGAAGCCGAAAAGCTGCTCACCGACTACCAAGAGCGGCTCGAGGGTCTGTTCTCCGATGTCCGGGCGGCGAAGACGGCTCCGGAGTCCTACAACACGACGCCGGCCTACCCCGAGAAGCCGTGCGCGGACGGTCCGGTCGACACCTCGGTGACGTTCGAGACGCTGAAGAAGGTCGCCGATGCTCACGTGTCGGTGCCCGACGGCTTCACCGTCCACCAGAAGGTCCGCCCGCAGCTCGAGCGCCGCGCGGCGGCGATCACCGACGGGCCGATCGACTGGGCGACCGCCGAGATCCTGGCGTTCGGCTCGCTGCTGCTGGCCGACCGTCCGGTGCGGCTGGCCGGCCAGGACAGCCGGCGCGGCACGTTCGTCCAGCGCTTCGCGGCGATCATCGACCGGCACAACGGCGACACCTGGATCCCGCTGCAGAACCTCGGCGACAACCAGGCGTCGTTCTACGTCTACGACTCGCTGCTGTCGGAGTTCGCGGCGATGGGCTTCGAGTACGGCTACTCCGTGGCCCGGCCCGAGGCGCTGGTGCTGTGGGAGGCGCAGTTCGGCGACTTCATGAACGGCGCGCAGACGATCATCGACGAGTTCATCTCGTCCGGTGAGTCGAAGTGGGGCCAGCACTCCGGTGTCGTCCTGCTCCTGCCGCACGGCTACGAAGGCCAGGGCCCCGACCACTCCTCTGCCCGGATCGAGCGGTTCCTGCAGCTGTGCGCCAACGGCTCGATGACGGTGGCGCAGCCGTCGGTCCCGTCCAACCACTTCCACCTGCTGCGCCGGCACGCGCTGTCGGCCAAGCACCAGCCGCTGATCGTCTTCACGCCGAAGTCGATGCTGCGCAACAAGGCAGCCGTCAGCCGGCCGGAGGAGTTCATGAACGGCGCGGGCTTCCGCCCCGTCATCGGCGACGCCGGGGTCGACCCGTCGTCGGTCACCCGCGTGGTGATGTGCTCCGGCAAGATCTCGTGGGAGCTCGAGGCCGAGCGCAAGCGCCGCGAGGGCGACGCCCCGCAGACCGCGATCCTCCGGGTCGAGCAGCTCTACCCCCTGCCGGCCGAGGAGATCAAGGCCGAGCTGGCGCGCTTCCCGGGCGCCGAAGTGCGGTGGGTGCAGGACGAGCCCGAGAACCAAGGCCCGTGGCCGTTCCTCACGCTGAAGCTGGTGCCCCAGCTCGACCGTCCGGTGAAGCTGGTCTCCCGCGAGTCCTCCCCCACCCCGTCGGTCGGCTCGGCTAAGGTGCACGCCGCCGAGCTGGCGTCGATCCTGTCCCGCACGTTCGAGTGAGCGATCAGCAACGCCCGTTCCGCCAGGCGGCGTAGGCAACCGGGCGGTTGGTGACTATTCCGGCCAGTGGCCAGGTGCGCAGCGCCTGCCACTGGCCGGAGTCGTCTACCGTCCACGCGTAGGTCCGGATGCCGGCGGCGAGATAGGCGTCGAGCTGCTGCCGGGTCAGGTGCTTGGCGGCCTTGTTGAACGAGCGGCCTACCGCTCGCACGTCGCGGGCGGACTGGGTGCCGCCGTTCGCGACCCAGGAGTAGTCCACGTCGTCGCCGACTGCCGCCCGGATCCGCTGCAGGCGGCCCGCGTCGAAGCTGTTCAGCAGGACGCCGCTCCGCATCCCGAGCCGGTTGATCACGCGCATCACCGCGCCGAGCTGGGCCCGCGTCGGCTCGGTCTTGAACTCGACGAACGCGTACGCGCCGTGCTGTTTCGCGAGGCTCAGGAAGCGGCGGAACGTCGGGATCGGCTGGCCGTCGTTCAGCCGGATCGCCGTCGCGGCGACGTCCAGCTCGGCGACCTCGCCGCGGCCGGTGGTCGTGCGATCCAGGGTGGCGTCGTGCATGAGGATCGGAACGTCCCGCCGGTCGAAGCGGACGTCGGTCTCCCAGACCAACACGCCCGCGCGGCTCGCGTCGCGGTAGGCGTCGAGGGAGTTCTCGGTGTGCCGTTCCGTCCCGCCGCGATGCGCGACCGGCGGCGGGATCGCGCAGCTCGAGTCGGCCGACGCGGTCTGACTGGCGACCGTCAGGCCGGCCGCAACCAGGACGAACAGGGTGAAAATTCGCACGCTGGCGCTCCTACCCATCGCGCGGTAACGTGATGACCGAGCGCTAGGTGCGCTTCCCGTCCGCGGAAAGGGCCGTGCCCACCCTCTCTCGTAGCAACGCAAGGTTCCGAACCTGCTTTCAGCCTGATACGTGCGGACGCCAGGCGATCTGACGAAAGAGGTTCGTTCGCATGGACGCCATCGATTCCAAGCCGCTGCCCGCTCGTCCCAATCTCGAGCAGTACAAGAAGCAGGCCAAGGATCGTCTGAAAGCCACCCGAGCCACTGGTGAGTCCAGCTTGTCGCTGTCCGACTCGCAGCTCGCGATCGCCAGGGAGCACGGCTTCACCAGCTGGCCGAAGTTCGCCGAGCACATCGCAGGCCTGGCCGACGGGCCGACCAAGCGGTTCGAAGCCGCCGCCGACGCGATCGCCGGTGGCGATCTCGCCACACTCGAAGCCCTGCTCGACGAGGATCCCGAGCTCGTCCACCACCGGTCTGCCCGCGTACACGGCGCGACGCTGCTCCACTACGTCGCGGCGAACGGCGTCGAGCAGTATCGGCAGAAGTCGCCGCCCAACGCCGTCGAGATCGCCGACCTGTTGCTTCGGCGCGGGTCCGATCCCGATGCCACCGCCCAGATGTACAGCACTGCCGCCACCACGATGGGTCTGCTGGTCTCCAGCGTCCATCCGGCCGAGGCCGGGGTGCAGGTCGCGCTCGTCCACAAGCTCGCCGACTTCGGCGCGGCGGTCGACGACGCGCTGCTCACCGCGGTCCTGTTCCAGTACACCGGGGCGGCCGACGCACTGGTCGAACGCGGCGCCAAGGTCGACACCATCGTCACCGCGGCCGGTCTGGGACGGGAGGATCTCGTCCGCGCAATGGTCGACGAGCACGGCCGGCTGCGGCCCGACGTTCGACTGGCGCCGGTCGGCGTTCCGAAGCCGCGGCAAGACCCGCGCGGCAACCTCGAATGGGCGCTGACCTGCGCCGCCGCCCTCGGCCACGCGAGCATCGTCGACTTTCTCGCCGGCTGCGGTGTCGACCTGGCGGCGAGAGGGTTCGCCGGCTTCACCGCCCTGCACTGGGGAGCCATCAAAGCCGACCTCGCCGTGGTCGACGTCCTGCTGGCACACGGCGCGGCGCTCGACGACACCGAGAACAGCCACCACGCCACCGTGCTGTCCTGCGCACGGTGGGCCGCTGAACAAGGCTCGACCTCCGCGGACGCAGTCATCGAGCGCCTGCTGGCGGCCGGCGCGACCGCTTGATCAGCCCTGCCAACGGCTCGACCGGCTCACCCGGCGCGCAGGCCGGCACAGTGACGTGCCGGCCTGCGCGCCGGGCCGGCTCATCCGAGCCAGGGACGCTCGGCAACGAACCCCCGCCCGAGCCCACGCCCAGGACCAGCCGGCCGCCCGACAGCTGCTGCAACGTCGCCACCTGTGCCGCGAGCCACGGGACCGGCCGTAGCGGCAGGACGAGCGCGCTGAACCCGATCTTCACTCGTTCGGTCACCGCCTAGACGATCTGTTCCAAGGGGTCGCCGGTCAAGCGCGCGGCGCATGGCGCCGTTCGTGTGGGGGTGGGCACAGCCGGAGGAGGAGCCAGGAGGGGCCTCCGGCGATCGACGACAACGCAGCCAGCGTGGATGCCAGGCCTCGCGCGTCAGGCGACCCCTTGGAATAGATCGTCTAGGCCGTCGCCAGCACGAGCGCGGGCTCCAGCGTGGGTGCCGTCCCCGAGCAGCAGGTCGGGTATCCACACCGCCTCGTACCCCACCTCCTGGTCCCGGGCGGCCTGCGCCACCGTCGGCGCCCCGTCCACCGCTGTCGTCGAACGTCAAGCGGGGTTGAGGTCAAGCCGAGCCGCCCGATTAGGGTTGACGTGTGTACTTCACCGACCGCGGCATCGAGGAGCTCGCCGACCGGCGCGGCGAGGAGGGCGTCACGCTGTCCTGGCTCGCCGACCGGCTGCAGGAGTTCGTCGACCTCAACCCCGAGTTCGAGACCCCCATCGAGCGCCTGGCCACCTGGCTGGCGCGGCTCGACGACGAGGAGGAATAGACCCCAGCAGGCAGTTACGATCTTGGGTCAATCGGCAGGTATCTAGCGACATCGAGGCACAGATGTGCCAGTATGCACGGCTATCGAGATCGCGTCGTACCTGCTCTAGGAGGCATCTTTCATGAACGTCAGAAGTGCTCGGCCGTTGCGTCGCCTCGGCGCTGCCGCTGCCGCCACAGCCCTCCTCCTGGCCGGTGCGGCGTGCGGAAGCGACAAGGGCGCTGAGGTCGACGGCATCAAGATCGTCGAGAAGGACAAGCTCACCGTCTGCACCCACTTGCCCTACGCTCCGTTCCAGGACAGGGACAAGAACGACAAGAACAAGATCGTCGGCTTCGACGTCGACCTCTTGGACCTGCTGGCCAAGGACATGGGCCTGGAGCAGAAGGTCGTCAACCTCGGTGAGTGGGAGCAGGTCACCTCCGGTGCCGCGTTCAAGGCCAAGCGCTGCGACGTCGGCATGGGTGCGATGACGATCACCCCTGAGCGCCAGAAGGCGCTGACGATCTCCGACCCGTACTTCGAGGCGACCCAGGTCATGGTCGTGAAGAAGGACGCGCCGTACACGTCGTTGAAGGATCTGGCCGGCAAGAAGATCGGCGTGCAGGCCGACACGACCGGCCAGGCCTACGTCGAGGAGCAGACCAAGTCGATCCAGGGCCTGAAGGCGCCGATCAAGTTCGACGACCTGGCGATCGAGCTCAACAACGTCAAGGCCGGCAACGTCGATGCCGCCATCAACGACAACGGTGTCGTGCTCCCGTGGGTCAAGGACAACCCCGACATGAAGGTCGCGGCGTCGTTCCAGACCGACGAGCACTACGGCTTCCCCGCGGCCAAGGACGCCAACGGTGAGGCGATCGTCAAACGCCTCAACACCGTGCTCGCGAAGGCGAAGCAGGACAAGACCTACGACAAGATCTACAAGAAGTGGTTCGGCGTCGAGCCAGGGCAGCAGCTCGGATGACAGCCGTCCAGGACACCGCACCGCGACGAAAGCTGAGCCCGCGCAAGCGGGCCCAGGTTTCCCGCGCTGTTCAGTACGCCGTCCTGGTCGCGGTCGCGGTCCTCCTGATCCTGTTCGCCGACTGGGGCACCATCGGCGACGTCTTCTTCCGGCCGTCTCTGATCGTCGGCACGGTGACCAGTGGCATCGCGTACGCACTGGTCAACACGCTGATCTACACCGTAGGCGGTTTCGTTCTCGGACTGGTCGCCGGAACACTCTTCGCCCTGATGAAGCTGAGCTCGGTCGGGCCGTACCGCTGGCTCGCGACCGGCTACATCGAGTTCTTCCGCGGCCTGCCGGCGATCATCGTCTTCATGGCGTTCAACCTGCTGCCGCTCGCTCTCGGGGTGAGCGTTCCGGGCGGGACGTTCGGAACGGTGTGGTTGGCACTTGGGCTCGTCGCGGCGGCCTACATGGCCGAAACCATCCGCGCCGGGATCCAGGCGGTGCCGCGCGGACAGGTCGAGGCGGCGCGTTCGCTCGGCATGTCAGCCGGCACAGCGATGCGCAAGATCGTGCTGCCGCAGGCATTCAGGATCGTGCTGCCGCCGCTGACCAACGAGCTGATCCTGCTCGTCAAGGACTCCTCGCTGATCTACATCATCGGTGTCTCCACCGACGTCGCGCTCGGCACCATGGAGCTCACCGCGTTCGGCCGGCAAGAAGCCAACAGCGAGGCGAACCTCACGCCACTCGTGGTCGCCGGGGTCTGTTATCTACTCATCACGCTGCCGCTGTCGTTCGTCGTACGGCGGATGGAGCAGTCGGCTGGAAAGGCGCGCTGATGGCACTCGTCGAGGTCCGCGACCTCCACAAGTCCTTCGGCGACAACCACGTCCTGCGCGGCATCGACTTCATCGTCGAGACCGGCGAAGTCGTCTGCGTCATCGGGCCTTCGGGCTCGGGCAAGTCGACGTTGCTGCGCTGCGTCAACCTGCTGGAGCAGCCGCAGGCCGGGAGCGTCCACGTGTCGGGTGTGGACATCACCGACCCCGACTGCGACATCGACGCGGCACGGCGGCAGATCGGGATGGTGTTCCAGCAGTTCAACCTGTTCCCGCACCTGACCGCGCTCGCCAACTGCACGGTGGCGCAGACGACCGTACTCAAGCGGACCAACACCGAGGCGGTCCGCGTCGCGCGCGACAACCTCGACCGGGTGGGCTTGTCGGACAAGATGGCGTCGTACCCCGCGCAGCTGTCCGGCGGGCAGCAACAACGAGTGGCGATCGCCCGCGCCCTGTCGATGGACCCCGCCCTCATGCTGTTCGACGAGCCGACGTCCGCCCTCGACCCCGAACTCGTGGGCGACGTGCTGACGGTGATGCGCAAGCTCGCGGAGGACGGCATGACCATGCTCGTGGTGACCCACGAGATGGCCTTCGCCCGCGAAGTGGCCGACCGCGTCGTCTTCATGGACGCCGGCGTGATCGTCGAGCAAGGCCCGCCGGAAGAAGTGATCGGCAACCCCAGGGAAGAACGCACCCGCACCTTCCTCAAGCGCGTCCTCGACCCCACCCACGTCCAGCCGACCTAGGGCGGAGCCTCGGCCCAGTGGCGGCCGCCGCGCCGGAACTCCGGGGGGTCCGGCTCCGCGCAGTCCAGCGCGGGCGCCAGCTCAGCCACTCGCTGGCGAACGGGCCGCTGCGGGCGTCGGCCGGCTCGCTGACTCAGAGCCACCACTCGCGGACGACGAGGGTGTCGCCCTAGGCCTCGGGCGTGAGGACGACCTTGCCGAACAGGTCGCCGGACTCCATGGCGGCGAAGCCCTCTTTCGCTTCGGACAAAGGCAGTACGCGGTCGATCACCGGGCGGATGCCGTTGGTGGCACACAGGCTCAGCAGGCTCGCCAGCTCGTCCCGCGTACCCATGGTGGATCCGATGACGCGCAGCTGGAGGAAGAAGACGCGGTTCAGGTCGGCCGCCGGGCCGGGGCCGCTCGTGGCGCCGGAGCAGACGATGGTGCCGCCCGGACGCAGGGACTTCAGCGAGTGCGACCACGTGGCCTCGCCGACGGTCTCCATCACCGCGTCGACGCGGGACGGCAGGCGGACGCCGGACTCGAAGGCCGCGTCGGCGCCCAGCACCGAGACGGCTCGTTCCCGCTTCGCCTCCGACCGGCCGGTCACCCACACCCGATAGCCGGCGGCCTTGCCCAGCACGATCAGCGCCGTCGCCACGCCACCGCCGGCGCCCTGGACGAGCACGGTCGAGCCCGGCCGCAGCCCCGACTGCGTGAACAGCATGCGGTACGCCGTGAGCCACGACGTCGGCAGGCACGCGGCCTCCTCGAAGCTCAGCTCGGGAGGCTTCGGCAACAGGTTGCGCGCCGGCACCCGCACCTGAGCGGCGAACGTCCCCGGGTAACGCTCCGACAGCAGCGAACGCCGAGGGTCGAGCGTCTCGTCGCCCAGCCAGTCGGGCGAGGAGATCACCGAGTGCACGACCACCTCGTTGCCGGCCGAGTCGACCCCCGCGGCATCACAGCCGAGGACCATCGGCAGCCGGTCAGCGGGCAGCCCGACGCCACGCAAGGACCACAGGTCGTGGTGGTTGAGCGCCGCGGCCCGAACGGTGACGGTCTCCCAGTCCGCCGGCGTCTCCGATGCGGCGACCTCGCCGATCTCGAGCGCGGACAGCGGATCCTCAGCGGACTGGCGTACGGCGAAGGCGGCAAGCATGCTAGGCACCCTAGACGATCTGTTCCAGGGGGTCGCCTGACGCGCGACGCCTGGCATCCACGCTGGCTGCGTTGTCGTCGATCGCCGGAGGCCCCTCCTGGCTCCTCCTCCGCCTTCCCAGCGCGGCGCCATCCGCCGCGCGCTTGACCGGCGACCCCTTGGAACAGATCGTCTAGCCGCTCGCCGCCTCACCAAACGCAGACCGCCCAGAGCCGGTCCAGAAGCCGGCCCAAAGGTTCGAACTACAGTCGCGCCACGCCGTCCAGCCGCGCGGCCTGCGCCACCGCGGCCGAGACCGCCGGCACCACGCGGGTGTCGAACGGCGACGGGATCACCTTGTCGGCGGCCAGTTCCTCACCGACCAGTTCCGCGAGCGCGCGCGCCGCCGCGAGCTTCATGCCCTCGGTGATCGCCTTCGCCCGCACGTCCAGCGCACCCCGGAAGACGCCGGGGAACGCCAGCACGTTGTTGATCTGGTTCGGGTGGTCCGAACGCCCGGTCGCGACGACCGCCGCATGCCGCTCGGCCACAGCGGGGTCGACCTCCGGCGTCGGGTTCGCCAGCGCGAACACGATCGCGTCGTCGGCCATCGTCGAGACGACTTCCTCGGGCACCGAGCCGCCGGACACGCCGATGAACACGTCGGCCCCGGCCAGCACCGAAGCCAGCGGCCCCGACAACCCTGCGGGGTTCGTCGACTGTGCCACCGCGCGCTTGACGGGGTTGAGGTCGTCCCTCGAGGTGTGCAGCGCACCGCGCCGGTCGACGATCACCTGGTTCTCGTACCCGGACGCCAGCAGGATCGCCGACACCGCGACACCGGCGGCACCCGCGCCCGAGATCACCACGCGCACGTCACCAGGCTTACGACCGGTGAACCGCATGGCGTTCTCCAGCGCGGCGAGCACGACGATCGCCGTGCCGTGCTGGTCGTCGTGGAACACGGGGATGTCGAGCCGGTCCCGCAGCCGCCGCTCCACCTCGAAGCAGCGCGGCGCCGAGATGTCCTCGAGGTTGATGCCGCCGAACGCGGGCGCGAGCCGCGCCACGGTCTCGACGAGCTCGGAGACCTCGGTGCAGTCCAGGCAGATCGGCACGGCGTTCACGCCACCGAACTTCTTGAACAGCAGCGCCTTGCCCTCCATCACGGGCAGCGCGGCCTCCGGCCCGATGTCGCCGAGGCCGAGCACGGCGGTGCCGTCGGTGACGACGGCCACGGTGGACGACTTCCAGGTGAAGTCGTGGACGAGCTCGGGGTGCTGGGCGATCGCCGTGCACACCCGGGCGACGCCAGGCGTGTACGCGAGCGACAGGTCGTCGCGGCCGCGCACGGGCACGGCGGAGGTGACGTCCAGCTTGCCGCCGCGGTGGAACTCGAACACCGGGTCGGACTCGTCGTAGCCGGGCGTGGTGGAAGAAGAAGACAGCGATTCGACAGACATGCGGGGACCCTGGCCTGAGGTAGGTGGAAGTGAGCTTGGCTCGCAGGCCTGTCGGCCTGAACGAGATACCGAAGCGGCGACTGTCGGCGCCGGAGCCGGCGATCACTCATCGATGCGATGGGACGCGGCGTACGCCGTTACGGGGGTCGCCCGTACCGGAGCAGTCTGCCACATTCGAGTCGAGCCCGCAGACCCTGCCGGACCCACCTCCAGCCTCAGCCGGATCGACTTCGCTTCTTCAGCGACAGGCTCGGCCGTGGCCACAACCGGGCCAGGACGACGGCCTCGACGTCGGCATCTGGAATCGCTCCCACCAACCACGAGTCGACGCCCTCGGCAGGATTGTCCCGCTCCACCCACCAGCCGCCGGCCTCACGATGCGTTGCCCGCTTCACCGACAGCGGCCGATCCGGCAGCCGTACGACCACCAGCGCTCCGGCCCGGGGCACGGCGCCGTACCTCACCAGGAGCCGATCGCCTTCCCGCAGGGTCGGCAGCATCGAACGGCCACGCACGACCGCCAAACCGATCGCTCCGTGAATCGGTTGCCGTGGCATTGATCACCCATGCTCATTCCGGGGTACGGCCAGGAGTAGTTTTCTACGAAGAGAAGACAAATCTAGACACAGGTAAGCGAAGAAGGGACCACGGATGCTTTCGCGTCTGTTCGCTCCGACCGTCGACGTCTCCGCCCACTGCGACCTGCCCTGTGGCGTCTACGACCCCGCACAGGCTCGCATCGAAGCACAATCGGTCAAGGCGATCGCCGAAAAGATCAACGCCAGCGACGACGCGGACTTCCGCGCCCGCGCCATCCTCATCAAGGAGCAGCGCTCCGAGCTGGTGAAGCACCACCTCTGGGTGCTCTGGACCGACTACTTCAAGCCGCCGCACTTCGAGAAGTACCCCCAGCTGCACCAGTTGGTCAACGAGGCCACCAAGCTGGCGGGCGCCGGCGGCACCAAGGGCAGCAACGACGTGGCGACCGCCGACCAGTTGCTCGCGAAGATCGACGAGATCGCGGAGATCTTCTGGGAGACCAAGAAGGCGTCCTGACCGCCGCTGTCGTCTCGCGAACGAGCTTCGCACCGAACGCGTCTCGCTCCTCGGACATACCCGAGGGGCGGGACGCGTTTGGCTTGTCCGGTTCGTCCCGGCATACTCTGACAGTAAGTGATCGACACGCTACGAAACGCTCGGATGGCAGACGCCTCGCACGTGCAAGAGGTAGCCTGCGGCGAGACAGCAGGCCATAAAGGCCCAGTAAAGGGAGGCACACGAAGGTGACCGACGACCAGCACATCGTTGAGCTGAAGGTCCCGGCCCTGAGCGCCTACGTGTCGGTGCTGCGCACGACTGCCGCGGCACTGGCCGCCCGCTTGGACTTCACGATCGACGAGATCGAGGACCTGCGGATCGCCGTCGACGAGGCCAGTGCGCTGCTGCTCGCCCAGGCGACCTCCGGATCGTCGCTGACCTGCCGATTCGCACTCAGCGGGCAGGTGCTCACGACCTCGGTCAGCGCGCAGTCACGCAAGCCCCACGTTCCGCCCGAGGACTCCTTCGCGTGGACCGTGCTCACCGCCCTGGCCGGCCCGATCGAGGCCACGATCGACGAGGCCGACTCGCGGGTCTCGCTGACGCTGACCAAGCGCGCCGAGGCTGTCCGCATGCCCGACGCCGAGGTCCACTCGCTGCACGCGCGTTCCGGTGGTGCCGGCGCCGAGATCGACGAGGCTGTCGAAGCCGCCGAGGGCCGCAAGACCACGCAGAGTGGCGAAGGCGCCGGCATCGAAACCCGCGCGGCGGAGCAGTGATGGACCAGTCCGCGATCAAAGACCCTGGAACGGCGATGGAAGTGCGGCCGGACGGGGGATCCGAAGTCCAACCGGAACCACCCAAGCTCAACGGCGCCGCGGCCACCCGGGCGCTCACTCGCGAGCTGTTCGAGAAGCTCGGAAAGCTCACCCCCGAAGACCCTGCGCGCAGCGGCATCCGAGACCACCTGGTCGAGATGCACCTGCCGCTGGTCGAGCACCTCGCCCGCCGGTTCCGCAACCGCGGCGAGCCGCTCGACGACCTCATCCAGGTCGGCACGATCGGCTTGATCAAATCCGTCGACCGGTTCGACTCCGAGCGCGGTGTCGAGTTCTCCACTTATGCCACCCCCACGATCGTCGGCGAGCTGAAAAGGCATTTCCGCGACCGTGGCTGGGCGATCCGGGTGCCACGCCGGCTGCAGGAGCTGCGGTTGTCGCTGGCGTCCGCGACGGGCGATCTCACCCAGGAGCTCGGCCGCTCCCCCACGGTCGCCGAGCTGTCGGTCAAGCTCGGCGTCCGCGAGGAAGAGGTGCTGGAGGGCCTGGAGTCGGCCAACGCCTACAGCACGCTCTCGCTCGACGCCCCTGATCAGGGGCACGACGACGCCCCGGCGGTCGTCGACTCGCTCGGCAGCGAGGACGACGCGCTGGAGGGTGTGGAGTACCGCGAGGCGCTGCGACCCTTGCTGGCCCAGCTGCAAGAGCGCGAAAAGCGGATCTTGTTGCTGCGATTCTTCAGCGGAATGACCCAATCTCAGATCGCCGAAGAAGTCGGTATCTCGCAAATGCACGTATCCCGGCTATTGGCCCGGACATTGGCTCAACTACGCGAACGGCTGCTGTCCGACTAACCATTTCCCGGTTCGGTTCGTTATCTCACCGGCGCATTTCGACAGGGTCGGAGTGCGCGGATTAGCCGCATCTGAGCCCGGTCGCGCCTGCGTACGTACGGTGACGATCAGTGCGGCCAGCGCCACGTGATCATGAGCCGGCGGTCGCCGGTTGCCTGCCCGCCGACGGCCGGGACGACGTGGAGTTCACGACGCGCGAATCGGTGGCCGAGCGGCTGCTCAGTCGGCCGCTGCCACGCTCCGGCCGCCTGGGGCCGGGAGCCGGCGATGCCGATGTGGCCAGTTTCCGGCACCGGCGATGGCCGGGCGTTCAGTGGCAGATACCATCTCCGAAAGGCGTTGGGAAGCCCTGCCGTTCGGATACACGGAACCGGTCACGGACCGTCATCAAGGCCCGGACTTGGCGGTCACTTCCTAACGAGGATGACAGCCGGTGAGTGACGTACCCGTGCTGTGATCTAACTGACACCAACTTTTGGGTGCTTAGACCCCGAAAGGGTCTTGTGCATCGCTGGCATAGTTGAAAGCATGGTGCCCGCAGAGAGGTGCCGCGCCTGACCGGCTGCGGCGCCGGGGGCTGACGCAGCGATCGCACACCGTGTGGACGCAGCCAAACTGGATCGATCTGAGGAGTCTCTCAGGTCCTACCTGGTGACGTTGGCATGTCCTCGCGCGATGGATCGTGAAAGTGTTCACACAGCAAAAGCTAATTCCAAACATCCGCATAGAGCGTGGGCGGCTGGGTCCGCACGCGCCGAACGCAAGGAGTGAGACGTTGATGGACTGGCGCCACCAGGCCGCCTGCCGGGACGAAGACCCTGAACTGTTCTTCCCGATTGGGAACACAGGGCCTGCGCTCCTGCAGATTGAGGAGGCCAAGGCGGTCTGCCGTCGTTGCGAAGTCGTCGACCTTTGTCTGCAGTGGTCCCTTGAGTCCGGCCAGGACGCCGGTGTCTGGGGTGGCATGAGCGAGGACGAGCGACGGGCTCTCAAGCGGCGTGCCGCTCGGTCCCGTGCTCGAATTATCTGACCTGAACCCCTCGCTGTAAGGCGTACTCACCTACGTACGCGAAAGCAAAGCTCCCAAAGACCCCTGCCGGGTGGCGCAGGGGTCTTTGTACGTCCGGAGTCTGGACTCGGCCGTCTCAGACTCCGAACGTCCTGCGCGGATAGGCCGCCTCGGGATCGGTGATCACGTTCACCAGATACGGCACATCCGCCCGGAACGCCCGCTCCAACGCCGGACCCAACTCGGCCGGGCGCCGCACGGTCTCACCCGCCCCACCCAGCGCACGCACGATCGCGTCGTACTCCACATCCGCCGACAGCTCCGCCGCCACGTCATAGCCGTACAGCATCCGCATCGGATGCTTCTCCAGGCCCCAGCAGCCGTTGTTCGCCAGCACCATCACCACCGGCAGCCGATGCCTGACCAACGTGTCGACATCCAGCAACGACATGCCCGCGGCACCATCACCCAGCAACAACACGACCCGCGCCGAGGGCCGAGCCAGCCGCGCCGCGATCGCCGCGCCGAGGCCGGCGCCCAGGCAGCCGTACGGACCCGGGTCGAGCCAGCCGCCCGGTCGCATCGGTTCGACGAACCGGCCGGCGAACGACACGAAGTCACCGCCGTCGCCGATCACCACGGCGTCGTCCGCCAGCATCGGGAGCAGGTCGCCGTAGATCCGGGCCGGGTGGATCGGGTCGGCGTCGGACGCCAGGAGGTCGGCGTCCTTCGCGATCGCCAGCTCGTTGGCGCCCCGCAGTTCGGCAGCCCAGTTCGACCAGTCGGGGTGCCGCAGCTGCTGGTTCCAGGCGTGCACCAGTCCGGTCAGCAACAGCTCGAGCGATCCCGCCGCCGACCCGGCCAGCTCGACGTGCGCCGCCAGCTGTTCGGGGGCGTCGGCGAGATGGACGACCCGGGCCGCCGGTGCGCCGTCCTGGCCGCCGAACGCGCCGTATCCGAGCCGGAAGTCCAGCGGAGTGCCGGCGACGATCACGAGGTCGGCTCGGCCGAGTGCCAGACCGCGGACGCGGTTGGTCAGCAACGGGTGCCGGGCCGGCAGCACGCCTCGGCCCATACCGTTGGTGATCGTCGGGATGCCGAGCTCCTCGACGGCATCCAGCGCGGCGTTCTCCGCGCCGTCCAGCCAGACGTCGGAGCCGACGATCAGCACCGGCTGCCGCGCCTCGCAGAGCAGCGCCGCGATCTCGGCGAGCGCGTCGCCGTCCGGCTCGCGAGCCCCCGGGGAAGCAGCGGCAGGCACCTCCGCGACCACCCGGCCGTAGAGCTCGTCCATCGGCACGTCCAGGAACACCGGTCCGCGATGTGCCGACCCCGCCAGCGCGAACGCCTCACCGACCGCCGCCGGGATCTCGCCCACCTTCCCGACCGTCCGGGCGAGCTTCGTGACGGGCTCGAGCAGCGGCGGATGGTCGAGCTCCTGCAGGCTGCCGCGCCCCCAGCTCCCGTTGGACGCACGCCCGCCGAGTACGACGAGCGGCGAGCCGGTCTTGGAGGCCTGGGTGATCGCGCTGATCCCGTTGGTGACGCCCGGACCGGCGGTGACCACGGCCAGCCCGGGCGTCCGGGTCAGCTTCCCGGTCGCCTCGGCCGCGAACACCGCGGTCTGCTCGTGCCGCGTGTCGACCAGCCGCATCGGCGCGTCGGCGGGCCGGTCCTTGCCGCCGACCGCCGCGTCGTACAGGGGAAAGACGTGTGCGCCGGACAGGGTGAACATCGTGTCGACGCCGTACGCGCGGGCGGCCTCGACCGCCAGCTCTCCCCCGTGCCGCTCGTGCTGCTGATCTTCCATGGCGAGAGAAGTTACCGGCCACACGACGAAGCCGCACAGTGAAACCTCAGTCGGGAACGGAATACCGCCACGCGCGGGTCCGCCGCAGGACGCGAAGCAGCACCAGCATCAGGTCGGCGCGGACCCGCGGCGGCCGCCGGAAGAGATCGGCGTCCTGCGTCGACTCGCCCCCACGTACGCCGAGCGCCAGCTGGAGATGCAGCTCACGCAGGAAGCTCGCGGTGTTGAACGCGACGGCCGACGGCCACTCCGGAGCAGTGAGCTGGCCTTCGGCCTGCTCCGGGAGGGCCAGCGCGACGGCCAGCCGTTCGACCCAGGGCTCGAGCAGCTCGATCGTGATCAGGTTGCGGTGGAGCACGGTCATCACCGCGAACGCCAGCCGGTCGTCCTCGCCGTGGGTCAGGCGATAGTCGGTCGGCGTGAGCAGCCGGTCGGCCACGACATCGAGCAGGACGGTCAGCTCGAGCTTGCCGAAGTGCTGCGACCGGGCCAGTGCCGCCACCAGGTCGGCGCCGTGGGCGATCGCGTGCGCCCAGCCGCGGTCCTCGACGTATCCGCGCAGATCCCGCTCGCGTACGAGCCAGGAGGCCGCTCGATCGCCCCAGCGGAACACCGCGTCGGAGTGGACGACGCGGGCGACCTGCTCGCGCAGGGCGGTCTCGGCGAGCAGCAGCGCGCAGAACGAGCGGCGGAACACCGAGTCGGTGCCGTCCTCGCCCAGGCCGATGAACAGGCCCTCCGCGATGCCGTCGCCGAAGCCCGTCAGCAGGTCGTCGTAGACGCCTTCGCCGATCCAGGTCGCGAGCACGGGATAGGCCAAGCCGTCACGGACGTCGGGGTCGGGATCGCCCAGCATGCGGACAAGCTCAGTGGTCAGGTCGTCGAGCGGGCGGTCTTCGGGCAGCCGAAAACCGCTGGCGCGGACCCGTTCCCAATACCCTGAGGTGACCCCCACGGCGGCAATCTTTCCAGATCGGACCAGTCTTCGTGTGCGCAGGCCGGGAGATACGCTCACGGCGTGCATTCTTTGGACGACGTCGTACGCAGCCACACCGATCTGCCCGAGGAAGACCAGGAGTGGCTGCACCGCCTGGTCGCGGAGTGGCAGCTGCTGGCCGACCTGTGCTTCGCCGACCTCGTGCTGTGGGTTCCAGATCGTGACCTGCGGGGATACTGGGTCGGCGCGCAGATGCGCCCCACCACCGGGCCGACCGCGCACGTCGAGGACCTGGTCGGCACCTACGGCCGGGTCGGAGAGCGGCCGCTGGTCGACCAGGCGTTCACGCAGGGTCGGATCTGCCGCGAGGGCGACCCCGAACTACGCGACGCCGTCCCGCCCAGGTTCGAGGCGATTCCGGTGCGCCGGGCCGACCAGGTGCTCGGGGTGATCACCCGGACGACGACGGCCCGCTCGTTGCGCACGCCCAGCCGGCTGGAGCTGACGTACCTCGACACGGCCGCGAACCTGGCTCAGATGATCTGCGAGGGGCGGTTTCCGCCTCCGGGCGATCCGGTCGACCTCGACTCCTCCCCGCGGGTGGGTGACGGGCTGATCCGGCTCGACACCAAGGGCGTGGTGAGCTACGCCAGTCCGAACGCGCAGTCGGGCTATCGGCGGCTCGGGCTGTCGGACGACCTGATCGGGCGGCACCTGGGCATGGCCACGACCTCCCTGGCGCCGCCGTCGGCGCGGCCGGTAGCGGAAGCGACGACGGTGCAGTTGTCCGGCCGGATGCCGCGCCAGGTCGAGGTCGAGAACGCCGCGGCGACGCTGAACCTGCGGGTGATTCCGTTGGTGGCCAAGCGGACTCACGTCGGCGCGCTGGTGCTGCTGCGCGACGTCACCGACCTCCGCCGCCGCGAGCGCGAGCTGCTCACCAAGGACGCCACGATCCGCGAGATCCACCACCGCGTCAAGAACAACCTGCAGACGGTCGCGGCGCTGCTGCGGTTGCAGGCGCGCCGCGTCGGGCCGGGTGACGCACGAGCGGCCCTGGAGGACTCCGTACGCCGGGTCGGCTCGATCGCGATCGTCCACGAGACCTTGTCGCAGGGCTTCGACGAGCATGTCGACTTCGACCAGGTGGCGGATCGACTGCTGTCGATGGTGGTCGAGATGTCGGTCGCCGACGCCCGCGTGACCACTCGCCGTCTCGGCGACTTCGGCATGCTCGAGTCCGAGACCGCTACTCCCCTTGCCCTGGTGATCACCGAGGTGGTGCAGAACGCCGCGCAGCATGGGCTCGGCGGCGCCGGCGGGACGATCGAGCTGACGGTCGAACGCGGGCCGGCCAAGCGCCGCAACGGTGGCAAGGCCGGCGGCGGTGAGAGCCTGAGGGTCTCCGTTGCCGACAACGGCAAAGGACTGCCTGAAGGGTTCGACGCCGAGACGACCGGCCGGCTGGGCCTGCAGATCGTTCGTACGTTGGTCGAGAGCGAGCTCGGCGGGCAGTTCTCGATCGGCCCGGTAGCCGACGGGCCGGGGACACAAGCCGTGATCGACCTGCCGCAGCGCAGCTGAGCGCCCTTCCGCGCGTTGCTACCGGCCACCTTTCGAAACAGAGCTGGCGGTGTCGCCACAGCGTCGATCTGTAGGTGAACCGGGCCGGATTGCGTTGGATGGAACTTCCGCCAGGGCCGGGATGGCTGGATAGTTCCTGCCAGGAGGCTTGATGCGTTATACGAGATTGGGCGGATCTGGATTGAAGGTCTCCCGGATCTGCCTGGGAATGATGAGCTACGGGAACCACGCGGAGCGCGTATGGCACTTGGACGAGAGTGCGGCCGAGCCCATCGTTCGTCGTGCTGTCGAGGAAGGCGTGACGTTCTTCGACACCGCCGACATGTACGACCGCGGCGCCACCGAGGAGGTCACCGCACGTCTGCTCGGCAAGCTCTTCGCTCGCCGCGACGACTATGTCCTTGCCACCAAGGTGTTCTTCCCCATGGGTCCCGGGGTCAACGATGGTGGATTGTCGCGCAAGCACATTCTCTCCGCTGTGGACGATTCACTCCGGCGGCTCGGCACTGACTACATCGATCTGTACCAGATCCACCGATGGGACTACGAGACACCGATCGAGGAGACCATGCAGGCTCTGCACGAGATCGTGCAAGCCGGCAAGGCCCGCTACATCGGGGCATCCAGCATGTTCGCCTGGCAGTTCGCCAAGGCACAGCACAACGCGCCGACACCTTTCGTGTCGATGCAGAACCACTACAACCTCGTCTACCGAGAAGAAGAACGCGAAATGATCCCGCTCTGCCAGGATCTCGGTGTTGGCGTCATTCCCTACAGCCCACTCGCCCGCGGGCTGCTGGCGGGCTCACGAGAACGCGGCGGCGGCTCGCAGACCACACGCGCCGGCAACGACCCGCTCGCTGACAAGATGTACCAGGAGATCGACTTCGACGTGGTGGATGCGGTCCGGTCGGTCGCCGGCGCGCGTGCCGTTCCACCCGCGCAGATCGCACTGGCCTGGCTGCTGGCCCGGCCAGGCGTGGTCTCCCCCGTCGTCGGCGCGACCAAGGTCGCCCACGTCGAGGACGCGATCGCGGCCCTCGATCTCACGTTGGACGGTGCCGAAACGGCGCGCCTCGAGGCGCCCTATCAGCCACATCCGGTCCTCGGCCACCACTGACCACGGCAGCGAGAACCTCCGCGTTCGCTGGTCACCGGCACTATGCTCGTCGCGGCTTCGCAACCACAGTCGAGCGCGGCAACAGGAAGTGAGCCATGGACTCTGTGCGATCCAAGGACGGCACGCGAATCGCGTACGAGCGGCAGGGCGGCGGCCCGCCCGTCATCCTCGCGACCGGTGCACTCGACGACGGTGCTGAGAACGCCCCGCTCGCGGCCGAACTGGCCGCGTCGTTCACCACCTACAACTACAACCGCAGGGGCCGGGGCGCGAGTGGCGACACCCCGCCGTACTCTCTCCAGCGCGAGATCGAGGACCTCGCCGCGTTGATCGCCGAGGCCGGCGAAACGGCCAACCTGTACGGCGTTTCGTCCGGTGGTGCGCTGGTCCTGGAGGCCGCGGCCGCCGGCCTGCCGGTCGGAAAGGTCGCGGTGTACGAGGTGCCGTATCTCGTCGATCCGGCGATGCGGCAGCAGGCGGAGGCGTACGCCGAACAGCTGCGGTCCGTACTCGCCGAGCATCGGCACGCAGACGCCCTCGAGCTCTTCATGCGGCTCGCCGGTTCTCCCGACGAACAGATCGAAGCGGCCAAACGCTCGGAATACTGGCCCGGCCTGCTCGAGCTCGCCCCCACCCTGGCCTACGACGCCGCCTGCTCGCGCAACTACAAGCCCGCGCTCGAGGTTCTCGCGCGGATCCGGCAACCCACACTGGTCGCCACCGGGGGAACTGTGGACTACTTCGAGTCAGCCGCGGACGTCCTGGCCGCCACGGTCCCGAACGCGGAACGACTCGTACTCGAAGGCCAGGGGCACGTCGCCGACCCGAAGGCGGTCGTTCCTGTCCTCGAACGATTCTTCACCCAACCGGAGGTCCGGTCCGCGCCCTCCGGGCTGTGATCCAGTGTGGTTGGGTGCCAGGTTCACGGGTAGCCGCCGAATATGACTACACAGGCAGGGACGCAGCGCAAGCGACTCGTGTGGCTCATCACCGGAACCTCTTCCGGGTTCGGGCGCGCGCTGGCCGAGGCAGTGCTCGACCGCGGCGACGCCGTGATCGCGGCGGCGCGCGACCCCCGTCGAGTCACCGAACTGGTCGAGCGTCATCGAGGACGAGCGATCGCCGTCCAACTCGACGTGACCCGACCTGAGGACGCGGATGCCGCCGTAGAAGCAGGCATCGATTCGTTCGAACGAATCGACGTCGTGGTAAACGCCGCGGGGTACGGTCTGTTCGGTGCGCTGGAGGAGCTTTCGCTCGACCAGTGGCGCCGGCAGTTCGAGACCAACGTGTTCGGCCCGCTCAACGTGACCCGGGCGGCGCTGCCGCAGTTGCGGAAACAGAGATCCGGGCACATCGTGCAGTTTTCGTCGCTGGACGGTGTAGCGCCCGCTCTACCCGGCGAGGCCGCCTACGCTGCCAGCAAGTTCGCGCTGGAAGGGCTCTCGGAAGTCCTGGCCAAGGAAGTCGCCCATCTCGGCCTCAAGGTCACGATCGTCGAACCCGGACCGTTCCGGACCGCTTTCGCCGCCGGCGCCACCGCGAACGCCGTCGAGATCGACGACTACCAGGAAAGCGTCGGCGAGGCACTGCGCTGGTTCGAGCAGATCGCGGGCAGCCAGCCCGGCGATCCGTCGAAGGCTGCCGCCGCGATCATCGCCGCCGTCGACGCCGCGGATCCGCCGCTGCGGCTGCCGCTCGGCCAGGAGGCGTACGAGATGATCCGTACCAAGCTGGACGACCAGCGACGGGAACTGGACGCCGTTGCGGGCCCGCGAACCACCGGCACCGCCTTCGCCGAAGGCCGTGGCGACACCGCTGGCTGATCGAGGCCCGCCTTCGTAAAGTAGAAGAATGGCCCGTCGAAGGACAACACCCGGGCGTGCGTACGAACACAAGGACGTCGACGAGATCGACCTCCGGATCCTGGGTGAGCTTCAACTCAACGCCCGGGTGAGCGTCGCGGAGCTGAGCCGGCGCGTTGGCCTGTCCGCGCCGGCCATCGCCGAACGCGTGCGGCGGATGGAGGAGTCCGGAGTCATCACCGGCTACCACGCCGAGATCAGCCCCGAGGCCGTCGGATTCCCGATCACGCTTCTGGTCCGAATCCGGCCCCACGCCCACGAACTCCCCCGTATCCCGAAGATCGCCCGGGACGTCCCGGAGATCGTCGAGTGCTACCGCATGACCGGCGACGACTGTTACTACTTCACCATGCACCTGCGCACCGTCGACCAGCTCGAGCCCATCCTCGACCGCTTCACGCCGTACGGACGCACGACGACCTCGCTCATCCAGTCGGCGCCCGTCCCCCGCCGCCCGCTCCCACTCCGCCCTTGAGAGGAGCGGCACTTGTGGTGGCGGAGCCGATTGCCTCCGCCACCACAAGCTCTCCTCATCCCATCCCCGCCCCTAGACGATCTGTTCCAAGGGGTCGCCGGTCAAGCGCGCGGCGCATGGCGCCGCGCTGGCAAGGCGGAGGAGGAGCCAGGAGGGGCCTCCGGCGATCGACGACAACGCAGCCAGCGTGGATGCCAGGCGTCGCGCGTCAGGCGACCCCTTGGAATAGATCGTCTAGGTCGTGCACGTGCTCCCATTCAACGTGAACGAGCTCGGAGCCGCCGTGTTGCCTGTGTGGGTTCCCTGGAAGCCGATCTCGGTCGAACCGCCGGGGTTGATGGTGCCGTTGTAGCTCAGGTTCCGGGCCGTCACCTGCCCGCTGGCCGGCGAGTAGGTGGCGTTCCAGCCCGACGTGATGACCTGCCCGGGCGGGAGCGTGAACGCCAGGCTCCAGCCTTCGACCGACGTCGTGCCGTTGTTGGTGATCGTGACCCGCGCGGTGAAGCCGGTGCTCCACGTGGACGGCACATACGTCACGCGGCAGGGCCCGGGCGGGCCCGTGGGCGTCACGGTCGGGGTCACGGTGGGCGTGGACGTCGGACTGCCGCTGTCGAGGCCGAAGAACGCGATCGTCATCGCGGCCATGCCGGCCATCGGCAGGCTGTGACCGGCACCCTGGACGCTGATGGCCTCGACCGGTGCCTGCGTTCCCGTACCGCCGTAGCGCGTGCGGGTCCAGGTGGACTGCGGGTGATCGGTGAGTGCCGGGGTCTGGCTGACGCCGAGGACGTTGGTCCACTGCTTGATCTCCTCACCGAAGTTCGGATAGCGCAACGTCGCGTCCTCGGTGCCGTGCCAGACCTGCATACGCGGGCGAGCGCCGGTGTAGCCCGGGAAGGCGTTCCGGACCAGGTTGCCCCACTCCTGCGGGGTGTGGCTGATCTGGCCGTTGGCACACGCGCTGTTCCACATCGAGCCGTCGGTGGTGGCGAAGCAGGCGAACGGCACGCCCATGTACGCCGAGCCGGCCTTGAAGACGTCCGGGTAGTCCCCGAGCAGGACGTTGGTCATCATGGCGCCGGAGGACGCGCCGGTGACGTAGACGCGGTTGGGGTCGGCGTTGCGGTTCTGCAGGACGTAGCGAACCATCGAGACGATGCCGACCGGATCGCTGTTGCCGTTGTGGGTAAGGGCGCCCTGGGTCGAGACGTCGAAGCAGCTGCCGCTGCGGGTCGCCGACGGATAGATGACGATGAAGCCGTACTGGTCGGCGAGGCGGGCGAACTCCGTACCGGAGTAGAAGGCCGGGCCGGAGCCCGTGCAGTAGTGGACCGCGACCAGGATCGGTGGGCGGGCCTGGGTGCGGTCGGGAACGTACAGGTGCATTCGCAGGCCGGTCGGGTTCGTCCCGAAGTTGGTCACCTCGACGAGCGACGCCGCCGAGGCGGTGGGCGTTCGGGACATGAGGAGTCCTGCGAGTACGAGGGCTCCGGCGATCAACAGGGCGACGAAGGCTCGGACGCCGGGCAGGCGGTTGCGGTTGATCGTTGCTGCGTTAGCCACTGGAGGTGACATGCCGCGCTCCTTGTCGGGTGCCCGGCCGGCACGACAGCGCGATCGCTTCCCTCGAAACCTTTCGCAGTATGCATGGAAACGTTTCAGCGTTCAAGAGGGGCGGCGGTACTCTTTCGCACGATCAGCTGAGTCGCCAGCTCGACGCGGTGGTGCTCCAGCTCGTCCCCGGCCGCGAGGGCGACCACGAGGCGGGCGGCCGTGGCGCCCATCTGGTAGAGCGGCTGGCGCACGGTCGTCATCGGCGGCCCGGCCCACTGTGTGAAGGAGAGGTCGTCGAAGCCGACGACCGACAGGTCCTGGGGCACCCGCACGCCGGCCTCGCGGGCGGCTTCGTAGATGCCCAGCGCCTGCAGGTCGTTGGCGGCGAACACCGCGGTGGGCGGCTCCGGGAGAGCCAGCAGCTCACGGCCGGCGCTGAGCCCACCCTCGACGTACAGGGTGGAGTCGACCACCAGCTTCGGGTCGACGCGGACACCGGCGGCGTCCATCGCGGCGCGGAAACCGTCGAGCCGGGCGACGCAACACAGGAACGCCAGCGGGCCGTTCACCATCGCGATCCGTTCGTGGCCGAGCTCGAGCAGGTGTCGCGTCGCGGCCAGGCCGCCGCTCCAGTTGGTGGCACCGACGGACGGAGTCTCGTGCAGCGGCTCGCCGGTCGGATCCAGCGCCACCAAGGGGATCGAACGGCTGGCCAGCTGCAGCTGCTGGTGCGCCGTGAGCTCGGAGAAGACCGCGATCACGCCGGTCGGGCGGCGGGCGAGTACCTGCTCGGTCCAGCCCCTGCCAGGCGTCAGCCGGCCCTGCATCTCGGTGAGGACGACGGCCAGACCGTGGTCGCGGGCGACCTGTTCGACACCGCGGATGATCTCCAACGCCCACAGGGACTCCAGCGCGTGGAAGACCAGCTCGAGGATCGCGGCCGGCGCGCTGTCGGAACGGCGGTAGCCGTGCTCCCGGATGACCGACTCGACGCGCTGCCGGGTGGGCGCCGAGACTCCGGACTGGCCGTTCAGCACGCGGGAGACGGTGGGCGCGGACACGCCCGCCAGCCGTGCGATCTGCGCGACCGTCAGTTTCGGCGACTTCCCCGGCGGCTCTGGGCCCGTCATCGCAGCAGTGTAGATCCTGCGTTTGGCAGGGGTTGTTAGAAATGCAGGCGTGATCCCGTTGCTGCGCCAGATCCGGCCGGACGAATACGCACCCGTCGGTGAGCTGCTCGCCCAGACCTACGAGCCGTACGTCATCTCGCCGACCTACCTCGACAAACTCCGCGACGTCGAGCCCCGGGCGGCCGACTCGATGAGCGAGGTGCTCGTCGCGCTCGATCAGGAGACCGGCGAGCTGCTGGGCACGACCGTGCTGAGCTACGCCGGCAGCCCGCTGTCCTACCTCGCCGGCGAGGCCGACGCCGAGCTGCGCATGCTGGGCGTCAGCCTGACCGCGCGCAGACGCCGGATCGGGTCGACGCTCGTCGACGAGTCGATCGCGCGGGCGCGGCTGGCCGGCAAGCGGCGGATGATCCTCGGAACGATGAGCAACATGCCCGACGCGCAGCGGATGTACGAAGCGCTGGGCTTCACCAAGATCGAGGAGCGCGACGAGACGGCCGGCTTCCGGCTGTACGTCTACACCCTCGACCTGGCGCCGGCGCCGGAGATCCGGCTCGCCCGGCCGTCCGACTACGACCACGCCGGCGAGGTCACGCTGTCCGCGTATGCGGGCGACGGGCTGCTGCCGCCTGGGTCCGACAGTGTTCATCCGGCCCCCGCGGCCTTCGGCCGCACAGGCCCACCCCACTCCTACGCCGACGAGCTGCGCGACGCCAAGCGCCGGGCCGAGGATGCCGAGCTGTGGGTCGCGGTCTCGCGTGACACCGGATCGGTGCTCGGCACCTCGACGTACTGCCCGGTGGGCTCGCCCTACCGCGAGATCGCCCGCGACGACGAGGGCGAGTTCCGGATGCTCGGCGTCGCGCCGACGGCACGCGGGCTGGGCGTCGGCGAGCTGCTGGTCCGCGCCATGCTCCGCCGAGCGCGGGACGAGGGAATGAGCGGCGTGGCGATGTCGAGCGCCCACAAGATGGCAACGGCCCACCGCTTGTACGACCGGCTCGCCTTCCACCGCGACCCCACACGCGACTGGTCACCGATTCCGGGCCACGAGCTGCTGGCGTACGCCCGCGAGGTCTAGATCGATCGGCGCCGGCTAGACGAGGGCGACGGCGTAGCGGTCGATGATCCGGGCGAGGGAGGCGACCACCGTCGGGTCGTATTCGTAGGCCATGCCGAGCCGCAGCTCTTCCAGCGCGTCCTGGCGTACGTCCTCCGCCGTCGAGGCGCCGGCCAGGTCGTCGTAGGCGTTGACGACCTTGATGATCCGGCTCTCCAGCGGCACGTCGATGTCGTCGCCGATGTGTGGCCGCCGGTACTGCTCGGCCTGGGCCTCGACGATCACCGCGACCTCTTCCATCACACCGGTCTGCCGCACCACCGCAGCCCCACGAGCCGCGATCCGGCGCCGCTCGTCCGGCGCCTGGAAGACCGTCGCACCGCCTGGGATCGGGTCGGCCAGGGACAGCTGCCCGAGGTCGTGCATCAGCGCGGCGTAGTGCAGCAGCCGCAGCCGCGACTCCGACAGGCCCAGGTCACGGCCCACGGCCAGCGCGAGCTCGGCCACCCGCCGGGCGTGCCCGGTCTCGGTGTAGCCGCCGACCTCGGTCGTACGGGACAGCGCGCGGATGGTCTGGATCTGGGTCCACCGGATGCCGGTATAGCGCCGGTACGCCAGTTGCGCCAACAGCAGCGGAATGCTCACCAGCGGCAGCGCCCACAGCCCGATCTCCCAGGTCGCCAGCGCGATCAGCACCCCGGTCGAAGCGATCGCCGACCCGATACCGAGGTAGGCCGACAGCTCGTTACGGAAGAACGCGAAGTAGCGCCGGCTCCGCACCCGCCCGGCGTTGACGCCCGCCGCCAGCGCGGCCTCCAGCGGCCAGACCATCAGCACCGCGATCACCGTGACCACGGGATAGCCCCACAGCCGGCCTTCGAGCCAGGCGTTGGCCGCGTCGTCGAGCACCAGCGGCCGGAACACCACGGCCACCGCCGCCACGACCAGCACGTTGCGCGCGATGCTCTCCAGCTCCGACGGGCGCCCGGTCACCACGTGCGGAAGCGCGCCGACCAGCATGCCGACGGCCGCGACCAGCACGGTCTGGAGTACGGAGTGCATCGCCCGGTCGTCGACGGACGGTGAGACCAGCGGCACGTGCGCGAGCAGGGCGTACCCGAGTGCCCCGGCCAGCCCGATCGGCGCCTGCATCCGGTCGTCGGGCAGGCGCAGCCGGACCAGCTCGCCGAACGCGATCAGCCCGCCGAACGCCAGCGCGACCGTCGGCTCGGTGATCCCGTCGACCGCCGCCATCGACACGGCTGCGACCACCAGCAGGGCGGCGCAGAAGACGATCACCGCGGCAGGGTCCCGCCAGTCGGCCCGGCCGCCGAATCGGACCGGGCCGCGTTCGCTGAGGCTCATGACCTGCTGCCCTCGATCTGAGGCGGGTGCGCCGGGTCGTCGTGGTCGTAGGTCGCGCCGCCGGTCGCCTGCGGAACCGGCAGGTCCTGCACGGGAGCCGGCTCCCAGCCGTTGTGGCGTACGGCCTTGACGAAGATGTCGACGAGGTTGGGGTCGAACTGGGCGCTCTTGCAGCGGATCAGCTCTTCGATCGCCTCTTCGACCGGACGTGCGGTCCGGTACGAACGGACGCTGGTCATGCAGTCGAACGCGTCGGAGACGGACAGGATGCGCGCGAAGATCGGGATGTGCTCACCGCGCAGCCCGGCGGGATAGCCGGTGCCGTCGTACCGCTCGTGGTGGTGCATGATGCCGGCGCGCGCGTCCTCGAGGAACGCGATGTCGCCGACGACCTCGACGCCGTGCATCGGATGCAGCTTGATCGCGTCGTACTCGTCGTCGGTCAACCGCCCGTCCTTCTGCAGGACGCGGGTCGGCACGCCGATCTTGCCGACGTCGTGCAGCAGCCCGGCCTGGGCCAGCGCCTCCAGGCGCTCGCCCTCCCAGCCCATCTCGGTGCCCAGCATGCGCGCCGCCCGGCTCACGCGTTCACCGTGGCCGCGGGTGTAGAGGTCCTTGGTCTCGATCGCCTGGGCGAGCGCCTGCAGCGTCGCCTGGTGCGTCTTCTGCTCAGCCGCGAACTGCGCGATCGCCCACCGCGCCACCAGGAGCGGAACGAGCATCAGGACCGCGGCAGCCGGGCCGAGCCGGCCCAACCACAGCACGGCCATCAGCAGCCCGAGATAGGCGTAGCCGATGTTGGCGATGATCGCCTCGGCGAACGTCGCGCGGAGGATGCGGATCAGGCTCCGGCCGGTGTCCAGCCGCAGGATCCCCGTCAGCAGGACGACGTTGGTCAGCTCGAAGGTGAGGATCGCCGCCGTCACCGGAACCAACGTGCGCGGGAACGCTTCCGACGCCAGGGCGCCCGGACCGACACCGCCTCCTAGCGCAACGTAGACCGCCCCGCTGAGGAAGGTGCAGATGACGTTCTGTGTGACGTTGTAGATGCGCCGGATTCGCGGAATGCCGGGTCGCTTCGCCAGCGCGCTGGCGAGCCAGATCGGCGCCGCCCACATGCCAAGAATCGGGTACATGGCCGTGGCCACGACACCGTTGAGGCCAACCACGACATGGCTGCCCATGCGCGACTTCAGATGCTCTACGACAAAGACCAGCAGTGCGAAACACACTGCGTCGAGGGGACGCTCAATCCGAAGCAGGGAGAGGACAACCAGGGGCACTGCGGCGACACAGAGCACCCCGACATATGTTCGAACAGCACGACTCGGCATCCGGGGCATGCCTCACTGCCGTGCCCGGGGAGATAGCCCTAGCCATGCCATGGATCACTCCCACTCGAAACCGTCGCCAGACATGATGGCAACCTCCTCCTTGCACCTGCCCCTGGCCGCGCCGGCGCATCCCCCCATTTCCGTGATCTTGACACACAGATCCGCACGTTCGCTGCGCCCAGCCACGCTCACTAAGCCCGTCCACACACCCACGTCAGCCGCCCATCAGCCGTGGTCCCTATTGCCCTCAGCATGTCGCCCCTGTGATTGCCGAAGGCATCGGTCGCTCTTACGAGTACACGGCGTTGAGACCCTACAGGTCAAGTCTCTCGCCCGAAAACAAGGACTCCATAATGTCACTATCACTGCCCGTAACCTGCACCAGGTCGTGACGTGTCTCACCATTTCCGGCAAACCGCCACGTCGCGACACACTCCCGGTGCATGCGATCCGCCCGATCTGACCGTCAAAGCGATGGATGCCCAGATCACTTAACGGAGTGTAGTAGTCGCTATTCGCGTAAATGATCACGTGTAATTAGTCGGCGAGCACTTAAAGTCGCCAAATTCGCTCGGCTACGTTTCGGTAAACGCACCACTGAACAGAACTGCGCAATTTGCGGTAACCGAGCGTCTAGAGGATGGGTCCGGGGTTGGACACCGCCGGAGAGGCACCGATTGCCCCACACGTACAGTCACGTAAGCTTTGTCGGCAGTGTCGGGAGCCGGTTGACGCAATTGGTCGACCTGGCGAACCCGGCACTGATCAGACGATCTATCCGGAACAGGCGAAGAGGTGACCTGATGGGCAAGGGTGGACGTAAGCGCAGGGACCGCCGCAAGAACAAGGCAAACCACGGCAAGCGGCCCAACAGCTGAACATGCGAAAGACAGCGGCCCAGGAGGAAGATCTCCTGGGCCTTTGGTCTGTTGTCTGATGCCTACCGGTGAGCGGGCCTGCCCGGTCACACTTCCGGCTGCTGCCCCTGGGTCAGCTGGATCTGTACCTGCCGGATCCGCATCTGCACCTTCGCGCGCAGGTCGGACGGGGGCTTGTCGCAACCGCACGAGCGCTGGACCAGCGACTTGACCATGCCTTCCAGGTCGTACTTCTCCAGGCAGGGCTCGCAGTCCGCGAGATGCTCGCGGATCTTGTTGCAGCCCTCGTCATCGTCGTCCATCTCGTGGTCCAGGAAGAGGAACATTCGTTCCAGTGCTTCCGAACACTCGAGGTCGCCGGGCTTGCCGCCGCTCACGACTCCTCGCCGCCCTTCCCGTTCGCCATTGTCGGGATGAATCCACGGTCACGCGCGTAGTCCTCGAGCAACTCGCGCAACAGTCGCCGGCCGCGGTGCAGCCGCGACATCACGGTTCCGATCGGTGTCCCCATGATGTCGGCGATCTCCTTGTACGCGAAGCCCTCGACGTCGGCCAGGTAGACCGCCATCCGGAAGTCCTCGGGAACCGACTGCAGCGCTTCCTTGACGTCAGAATCGGGGAGGTGCTCCAGCGCCTCCGCCTCGGCGGACTTCAGTCCGGACGAGGTGTGCGACTCCGCACGGGCGAGCTGCCAGTCCTCGATCTCCTCCGTACCGGCACGCTGCGGCTCACGCTGCCGCTTCCGGTAGGTGTTGATGAAGGTGTTGGTCAAGATCCGGTAGAGCCACGCCTTGAGGTTCGTGCCCTCGGTGAACTGGTGGAAGCTGGAGTACGCCTTCGCGAACGTCTCCTGCACCAGGTCGTCGGCGTCGGCGGGGTTGCGGGTCATCCGGAGCGCCGCGTTGTAGAGCTGGTCGAGATACGGCAAGGCATCCCGCTCGAAGCGAGCGCTGCGCTCCTCGGGTGTTTCGGTCTTCGCGGCCACTGTCATCGGTCGCGAGGATAGCTCGACTGTGCTAGTGCCCATCGCAGGCGTCCACTCCTGCCAAGTCGAAATGTCAGAAACCAAGCTGGTTTGCCCCGATTCCCAGCGAGGCGGGCACGCCGCTGCAACCACTGATTGCCCTCCAGGAACATTGCTCTCCGTTGGTACGACCTCGTCAACACGGGCGTGGTCGCGGAGATTCCCACCTGGTGGGGTCGAGCGCGGTGGTGATCTATTGCGGGCCCACGATGCGGATGATCCACTCGCCGGCGGCCTCGACGATGATGTCGAGCGCCTCGTCCTGGGTGACCGCCGCCGACTTCGGGACGCGGAACTCGTGACCGGCACTCGGCACGATGGTCAGGTCGACGGACGGCGGGAACTCCTCCGGCGTACCGAACGGGTCGCGCTCCCCCTGCACGACAAGCGTCGGCACGCGGGCGCCGACCAGCTCGTCGAGCCGCGACTTCTCGGGGCGCTTGGGCGGATGCAGTGGGAACGCCAGCGCCAGGCAGCCGACCGCGCCGAGCCGGCGGGCCGTCCGGCAGGCGACCCGGGCGCCTGCGCTGCGTCCACCGAAGAACGTCGGAGTGCGGCTGCGCAGCTGGCCGATCACGGCTTCCCAGGCCCGGTCCAGGCTCGCGGGCGCCGGCGCGACCGGCTTGCCCGCGACGTGCCAGGGCTGCTCGACGCGGATCACCGAGATGTCGAACTCGAGCAGGCCGGCCGAGAGCGCCTCGAGGTCCTGCGCATCCGGACCACCGCCGGCGCCATGGCCCAGAACGAGCGTGGCCCGGACGCGATCCGTGCGGTTGTAGAACAGCCTCGCGAAGCCGTCCGGCGTCTCGACGAGACGCTCCACCTGGCGCTTGATCCAGACCATGGGCAAATGGTCTCAGAACCGCCGGGTGAGGTGAAGGTCTGGTTACAGGGTGATACAGGAAGCGGTCGCGTGGTGCGCCCACTCCGTGGTGGAGGCGATCATCGACAGGTCCGGACCGGGCGAGGATCGCAGGCGGTGAGGATCATCCGGCCGCGGAGCCGGCAGGAGCGTCGTCCCGAGCGGGCGTGCCGCCCAAGCGCTCGAGCACACCTGTCTGAGCGAGCACCGCGAAGCGGTCCGGAACGCCCCAGTGCTCGACCATCCGGCCGTCGACGATGCGGGCGACGTCGAAGACGGTGACGTCGATGGGACGGCCAGTGGGTGGTCCGAAGAACGGACCGGTGGCGGTACCGCGGGCGCGGGCCCGCACCCAGATGGTGTCGCCGGTCTCGATGGCGTCCTCGATGGTGATCGAGAGGTCGGGGATCGCGCGATGCAGGTCTTGGATGGCCGCCCTGACGTGAGCGACGGCCTCCGCGCCGGCGCCGGCCATGCCGAACTGGTGCTCCACCAGATCAGGCGCGCACAACCGGTCGACGACCGTGGTGTCGCCTGCGGCGAAGCCGTCCAGCATCTGCTGCATGACGGCGCGAGCGGTGGACGTGGACGAGGCGGGAACTGTGGTGCTCATGGGCACCTCCTGAAACTTCGTTGCAGTGATGATGCATCCACTGCAGCATCACTGCACTGGACGCATTGATAGTGTTCCCTGATGGCGCGTTCTGTCAAGACCCGATCGACATATCGGCAGCAGCAGGCCGAAGCCACCCGGGACCGCATCGCCGACGCGGCCCGGCGGCTGTTCGCCACCAGCGGTTACGGATCCACCAGCATCGAGTCCATCGCCGCCGAGGCCGGAGTGGGCGTACGCACCGTGTACTCCGCTTTCGGCACGAAACGGGAGATCTTGTCGCGGATCTGCGAGCGGTGGCTCCAGGACGCTCGCGCGCCGGAGCGAGCCGCGGACGTGCTCGCCGAGCCGGACCACGTCCGGCGTCTCTATGCGGCGGCGGCCTGGCTGGGCGGGCTGTACTCAGCCGGGTTCGACGTCGTCATGATCTTCGAGGCGGCCACCGACGAGAGCCCGGAGACCCGCGCGCTGCTGCGATCGAAGCTCGCAGGCCGCAACCAGGCGATGGACGCCATGATCGCCTCGCTGGACGGGCACCTCAGCGTTCCGCTCGCCGAGGCCCAGGCAGTGTTCCGGGCGCTCGCCGCGCCCGGCGTCTACCAGGAACTCGTGGCGGAGTCCGGCTGGTCCCCGGCGGAGTTCGCCCGATGGGCCGGCGAGACGCTCGAACGACATGTGTTCGGCGAGCACCAGAGCCAGTCCTCCACCGTCGGCCAGGCCCCGCGCACCTCGCCCCGCCGAGGCTAGAACGCCCCGAGGCTGTTGCGGTCGAACGGCAAGGGAGCCATCAGATCGGGGCTGTTGTTCTTCACGGAGTTGACCGCGGGCGAGACGGGGTACGCCTCGAGCCGGCCGGGCGCCGCCGGGATCAGCAGCGAGCGCACCTTGTCGACGTCGGTGACGCGAGGGTCCAGCCAGTCGGCGTACTTCTTCGGCTCCAGCATCAGCGGCATGCGGTCGTGGATCTGCCCGACGGAGTCCTCGGCCGTCGTGGTGAGCACCGTGCAGGTCCACAGGAAACGGTCCGGGTCGTCTTCTTCCTTCGACGGGTCGCGCCAGATCTCGTACAGGCCGGCCATCGCCAGCACCGCGCCGTTGCGCGGGCGGATGAAGAACGGCTGCTTCTTGCCCTTCACCTCGCCGTACCACTCGTAGTAACCATCGGCGGGGAGCAGGCAGCGGCGGCGCGCGAACGGCCGGCGGTAGGCAGGCTTCTCGTGCGCGGTCTCGATCCGGGCGTTGATCATCTTGTAGCCGATCTTGATGTCCTTGGCCCATGCCGGCACGAGGCCCCAGCGCACCCTGGTCAGCCGGCGCTCCGGCTTGGCGTCCTCGTCGCCGCCGGGAAACCGGTCGACGATGATCGGGACCTGCCTGGACGGCGCGACGTTGTAGTCCGGCTCCAGTTTCTCGCGTACGTCGACCCGGTCCACCTCGAACTCACGTGCGAGCTCGTCGGCGTCCCGGCTGACGGAGTACCTCCCACACATGCCGCACAGCCTGCCATGTCCGCAAGCCGAGACAAAACTTGTACCAGTGTCGTGCCGACGCAGCGTAGTCTTGGCGGAGGCGCTGACGAAGACGAGTAGCGCCGGGATCAGTGAGCTACAGAGAGCCGGCCGGTAGCTGAGAAGGCGGCGTTCGCCCCTGGTGTGAAGACACTTCCGAGCCATTGCGACAGGAATGAGGCCGCCGCCTCCGGGTGGCGGTGAAGGTGTGGTGGCACCGCGAGTACCCCAATCGCCCACACCCCAAGGGGACGTTCAGAACCCAGTGGGAGGTGACCACCACCATGACAGCTGTCGTTACTCAGCGTACGCTCGCGGCCGAGCTGCCGGCGAAGGCCGGCGAGGCCGTCACGCTTCAAGGTTGGGTCCACCGCCGCCGGCGCCTGGCGTCCGTCACCTTCGTCGTTCTTCGGGACCGCTCCGGACTTGCGCAGATCGTCGTACGCGAACCGCAAGCCGTGGCCCGGATCGAGGAGCTCGGCGAAGAGACCGTCGTCCAGGTCACCGGCCAGGCCGTGGCCAACGAACAGGCACCAGGAGGCGTCGAGGTCGTCGACCCGGCGTTCACGCCGCTGACCGACCCGGCGGCCACACCGCCGATCGAGCTCTGGCGGCCGAACCTCACGGCGGGCCTGCCGACGATGCTCGACAACGCGGCTGTGACGTTGCGGCATCCGATGGCGCGGGCTCCGTTCGAGATCGCCTCCGCGGCGGTCGCCGGCTTCCGGCAGGCGTTGAGCGGGCTCGCGTTCACAGAGATCCAGACGCCGAAGATCGTCGAGAGCGCCACGGAGAGCGGCGCGAACGTGTTCACGCTCGACTACTTCGGCCGGCCCGCGTACCTCGCCCAGTCGCCGCAGTTCTACAAGCAGATGATGGTCGGGGTGTTCGAGCGGGTCTTCGAGGTCGGGCCGGTGTTCCGGGCCGAGCCGCACGACACGGTGCGGCACCTCGCGGAGTACGTCTCGCTCGACGCGGAGTTCGGCTTCATCCGCGACCACCGCGACGTGATGGCGGTCGTACGCGAAGCCGTCGCGGGCATGGTCGAGGCGGTGCGCGCGCAGGCCGCTCCGGCGGTGGAGCGGCTGGGCGTGACGATGCCCTCCGTACCGGAGGAGATTCCGGCGATCCACTTCTCCGACGTGCTGAAGCTGGTCGGCGCGCCGGAGGACGAGCCCGACCTCGCGCCCGCGCACGAGCGCGCGGTCGGCGAGTGGGCTCGGGCGGAGCACGGGAGCGACTTCGTGTACGTCGTCGGCTATCCGACGGCCAAGCGGGCGTTCTACACGCACCCGCAGACCTATCCGGCCGCGGAGCCGTACTGGTCGAACTCCTTCGACCTGATCTTCCGCGGACTGGAGCTGGTCACGGGCGGGCAGCGGCTGCACCGGCACGGAGACTACCTCGCGGTTCTGGAGGAGCGCGGGCTGCCGCTGGAGCCGTTCGCGGCGTACGTCGACACGTTCCGGCACGGCATGCCGCCGCACGGCGGGTTCGCGTTCGGGCTGGAGCGGTTCGTCGCGCGGCTGACCGAGGTGGAGAACGTCCGCCAGGTCACGCTGTTCCCGCGCGACCTGCACCGACTTGCCCCGTAAAAGGCATGTGACGCCCGCCGCAACGGCCCACCCCGGGCTGTTTGCGGCGGGCGTTCAGCGGTATGAAGATCGCATGAGTCTTGTGCGACTGCTTGCCCGGCCGATGCTTGCGACGATCTTCGTGGTCCAAGGCGCGGCCGCGATCAAGAACCCCGAGCCGCTGGCGTCCGCGGCCAAGCCGGTCGTCGACCGGTTCCTGCCGACGCTACGCAAGGTCGCGCCCGCGGCTGTCGCCGAGAAGATTCCCGACGATCCCAAGACGCTGGTCCGCGTCAACGGTGCCGTCCAGGTGCTGGGCGGGCTGGCGCTGGCCAGTGGCCGGGCGCCGCGGGCGGGCGCGTTCGCGCTGATCCTCTCCCTGATTCCGACCACGTTGGCCGGTCACGCGTTCTGGGAGGAAGAGGAGCCCGGCAAGCGTCAGGCACAGCGGGTCCAGCTGATGAAGAACGCCGGCCTGGTCGGCGGTCTGCTGCTGGCCGCCGTCGACACCGAGGGCAAGCCGGGACTGATGTGGCGCGCGCGGCACGGCGCCCGGGAAGCACGGATCGAGGCACGGCGGGCGGCCAAGCTGGCCCGGCGGGAGGCGCACCACGCGGCGCGGCTGGCCAGGAGCGAGACCACGCACACGGCCCGCGAGCTGAAGTCGAAGCTTCCGCACTGATCTCTTTTCCGGGGCCGCGGCGCGGGTTAGCGTCGGACGGGTGACCACCACGCCCCAGACGACGACACAGACAACGACAGAGCCTCAGACCGAGTGGACACTGCACGAAGCCGCCGAGCACCTGGTCGAGCGGCTGATCGTGGCGGCGTGTGAACGGAGTCCGGGGCTTGCCGAGCTGGCAGCGCGGTTGCCGGCGCTGACGTCGACCCGGCTGTTCGACTGGCTCGACCATCTCGGCGGGCCGGTTTCCGCTGATGATCTAACCGCCGCCGGCTACGTCGAGGGCTGGCGGACCGTGCCCGGCGTCTGGCGGCATCCCGGTGCGCAACTGCCCGCGATCGTTCCGGGTCCGACCTGGATGACGGGTCTGCGGGTCGACGACTGCGCGGCATTCGCCTCGGCGCACCCATCCACGCGCGGCGTGCAGGGCGCCGAGCTGTCCGGCTTCCGGCAGGCGGTGGTCATCGACGACGGCGTCGTGGTGTCCGGCGTGGAGCGGCGGTCGTGGGCCGGCGGCATCACCTCCGTGGAATGGGCGGAGGACCCCGTGGCCGAGTCGCGGCGGGCGTGGCGGCTGTGGGCCGAGCGCCCGCGTACGTGGGGTTCGTCGGCCGAGGTGCTCGACCTGGTGCGCATCGCCGAGGAGATGGTCGCGCTGGTCGGGCCGGACCTGGCAGCCTCGTACGCGCTGGAGCTGGAACGCGCGTACTGGCAGCGCCGCAACACCGCCGCCGTCCTGCAGCACGCGCGGCAGGACCGGCTCGGACTCGGCTGGGGCAACAACGACCACCACACGTTCCGCAGCTCGCGGGTCTGTTTCGCGCCGCTGATCCAGGTCTTCCGCGCGCTGGGCTTCGCGGTCCGCGAGCGCTTCTACGCCGGCGCCGACGCGGGCTGGGGCGCGCAGGTGATGGAGCACCCCGGCAACGGCGGCGTCATCTTCGCCGACGTCGACCTCACGCCCGACGAGGTGGCGATCGACTTCGCCGCGGAGCAGCTGCCACCGTCCGACAGCCTGGGCACGGTCGGCCTCTGGTGCGCACTGCACGGCGAGTCCGTCCTGGTCGCCGGCATGCACCACCTGGAGGGCCAGTTCGAGTTCGACCAGTTGCGCACGGACCTGACCGCGCTGGGCGTGGGGCAGCTGGCGCCGTTCTCGAACTTCCCGCACCTGCGCCAGGCCTTCACCGAGGCCGAACGCTGGCCCGTGCCGCGGTCGCGCCTGGAAGCGCTGGTCGCGGCCGGCGAGCTGACGGCGGAGAAGGCAGAGGAGTTCGCGACGCGTGGCGCGGCCGGCTCCCACCTGGAGAACCTCGCCCGCCGTGCTGGCTTCAAGGGCTTCAACCAGGCCAACGTGTCGACCACCATGCGCGCCACCGACCCGCGCATCCTCTAGACGATCTATTCCAAGGGGTCGCCGGTCAAGCGCGCGGCGGATGGCGCCGTTCGTGGGGATGGGCACAGCCGGAGGAGGAGCCAGGAGGGGCCTCCGGCGATCGACGACAACGCAGCCAGCGTGGATGCCAGGCGTCGCGCGTCAGGCGACCCCTTGGAATAGATCGTCTAGCAGAAGCTCAGGCACCCCCGCTCGGGACGACGGACTGCTCGGCGACCGGGGCGGCGGCTGCCACCAGCTCCGCCACGCGGTCGAAGACGTCGCGGCCGAGGCTGTAGTCCTGCGTGAAGTCGGCCGCGCCGTTGACCTCGAGCACCAGGTAGCCACCGGTCTCCGTCGGGAGCAGGTCGACCGCGACCACGTCGCCGGAGATGGCTTCCGCCGCGGCCAGCGCCGCCGCGGTCGCTTCGGGAGGGGGTACGACCCGGCTGCGGCGGCCGCCGAGGCTGACGTTGGTGCGCCACTCCCCCGGCGCCGCGACGCGCTCGATGGCGCCGACGATCTCGCCGCAGGCCACCAGCAGGCGCAGGTCTCGGCCTTCGCACGGCACGAACGTCTGCACCAGCGCGCCCTGCTTACGCCACCACGGCTGCTCCGCCAGCTCGGCCAGTGTCGCCGCGAACTCCGAAGCCGTCGTGCAGCGGCTCACCTGCTGCCCCCAGCTGCCGTAACGCGGCTTGACCACGACCGGGAGCGGCAGCGGCGGCGCGGCGTACCGGTCGCGTACGTGCACGGTCTCCGGATGCGGTACGCCACGGCTGGCGAGCGCACGTGCCGTCGCCAGCTTGTCGTGGGCCATCGACAGCGAGAGCGGCGGGTTGAGCACGCGAACGCCCTTGCGGTAAAGCCGCCACAGCTCGCCCAGCCCACGCTCGACTCCGATCATCGAGGGTCGGACGTCGAGCCGTGCGAGCACGGTGTCGCCCGGCACGACCCGCCACAGCACCTCCTGCGGGCGCAGCAGGCCCGCCTCGGCACCAAGCCGCCGCCAGGCTGCCAACAGCCCCGCGTTGGTGGTGGTTTCCTTGCTCGCGACAAGATGAATCGCCATAGCCCAGCTCCTCGCCATTACGGGACGCCAAGGATCAGACGCCTTGTACACATGGGGTTTCGGGCGCTTTGCCTCGGCGGGAAGCTGGGTCGGATCCCGTGCTCTGCGTCCGTGGGCACATAGTGGAGCCTGGGTGGTCGTGACGTCAATAGGACCAACGGACCTTTACGCTGTAGGCGTCGTGAACAAGAACAGGACCTAGGGTTACGGAATGGCTCGCCGCTCCCGCAAACAGATCGCGTTGACCGATCCACGCGCGATTCGCGCTCTCTCCCACCCCGCCCGGCTGGCCGCGATCGACGAGCTCTACAGCGGCCGGGTGGCGACCTCCACCGAGCTCGCCGAGCTGACCGGCCTCACCCCGAGCGCGATGAGCTACCACCTTCGGGCCATGGAGAAACTCGGCATCGTCGAGCGCGACGACTCCGCGACCGACGGACGCGAACGCCCGTGGCGCGCGGCCGGTTCAGGGCTCACCGTGTCCGAGTTCTCCACCACCGCACACGTCGCGGCGGCGAGCCTGATCTTCAGCGGCGTCTTCGACAACCAGCGCAAGGCGCTCGAGAGCTATCTCCAGGCCGAAGCCGATCTCCCCGACGAGTGGCGCGACACCGGCAACTTCGACACCGGTGCGCTCCACCTGACCGCCGCCGAGACCCGCCAGCTCATCGAGGCGCTGCAGGAGGCTATCAAGCCGTTCCGGGCCAAGGCCGCCCGCCGCCGCAAGGGCACCCGCCGGATCCGTACCGGCATCTACGTCGTCCCCGACATCCGCTGAACGCAGCCAACTCCTGCCGAAACTTCGGCTGGAACGGCATTGACAGATGTGAAGCATATGTTTCACACTTTCAGGCATGCCCGACGCGCAGCAGCCACCGCCCCTGCACAGGAACCCGGACTTCCGCAGGTTGTGGATCGGCCAGGCGTGCTCGGAGCTGGGATCGAGCGCCGCCAACCTGGCCTACCCGCTGCTCGTGCTGGCCCTCACCGGCTCACCCGTACAGGCCGGCCTGGTCGGCACGGTCTCGCTCGGCGCCTCCGCTCTCTTCGGGCTACCGGCCGGCGCGCTCGTCGACCGCTGGAACCGCCGGCGCGTCATGATCGGCTGCGAGATCGTCCGGGCGCTCGCCGTGATCACGTTGGTGATCGCGCTGCTCGCCGGTCGCGCCTCGCTGCCGCTCATCCTCGTCACCGCGGCCGTCTCGGGCGCCGCCGGCGCGCTGTTCGGCCCGGCCCAGAGCGCGGCGTTGCGCCACATCGTCCCCACCGCCCAACTGCCGACGGCCTCGGCACGGAACGAGGCCCGCTCCTACGCCGCCGAGCTCGCCGGGCCTCCGCTCGGCGGTGCGCTGTTCGGCCTCACGCGGTTCGCGCCGTTCCTCGCCGACGCCATCTCGTTCGTCGTCTCGGCGCTCGCGATCGCCGGGATCCGCAGGCCGCTGCAGGACGAACGAACCGAGCCGCACGAGCCCGTGCATCGCGCGGTCTGGCTCGGCCTGAAGTTCGTCGTCGCGGAGCCGTTCCTGCGCGCGGTGCTCTGCCTGGCTCCGCTGGTGAACGCCGCCCTCGGTGGCGTCATGTTCCTGCTGATCCTCATGCTCCAGGACCGCGGTGTTCCGCCGGCGGGCATCGGCGCCATGCAGTCGGTGATCCTGGTGGGCGGGCTGGCCGGCGCGCTGGTCGCCCCTTGGCTACTGCCCAGATTTCGTACGCAGGTGCTGATCCCGATGTGCCTGTGCAGCCTCACGGTCGTCGTCACGATCGCCGCGGTGGTGCCGGGCACGTACCTCATCGGTGCCGTGCTCGCCGCCGGGCTGCTGCTCTCTCCCGCGCTGAACGCCGGCCTGTTCGGCTACCAGATCGCGATCACGCCGGACGCGATGCAAGGACGGGTGGACAGCACGATCGGCCTGCTCGCCCAGGGCCTGCAACCAGTCGCACCGCTGGCGGCCGGACTGCTGTTCACGACCGTGGGGGGCCAGTGGGCGATGGCGTGCTTCGCCGCCGTGCTAGCGGCCACGGCCGCCGGATCCGTACTCAGCAAGGGCATTCGCGGCATGCGCCCGCTCGAAGAGATCGCCGTGGGCAGCTCTGCCGGCCGCGACTGAGCTCCGCCGGCCGGCCCGGCGCCGGACCAGCTCGATCACCACGCTGATCGCCAGGCCGAAGCCGAGGCCGATCGCCATGCCCTTGACCGGGCTGCCGTCGGCGGTCAGCCCGCCGAGGTAGCCGAGCAGTACGGAGTAGACCGCCCAGCACGCCGCCGCCAGTGCCGCGAACGCCTGGAACATACGCCTCGGATAGCCGATCGCGCCCGCGGTCAGTGTCGTCGCCGTCCGCCCGCCGGGTACGAACCGCGCGGTCACCAGGATCTGCCCGCCACGCGTGTGCAGGGCGTGCCGGGCCCAGGCGTACACCTTGCGCCGGCGCCTGGTCCGGGCCAGCAGGCCGAGGATGCGGTGCCGTGCCCGCCGGCCGAGGAGGTACGAGATCGTGTCGCCGGCGAACGCGCCGAGCGCCGCCGCGATCACCAGCGCGACGAAGCCGGGCCTGCCGGTAGCCGCGGCGAATGCGCCGGCCGTGATCACGACGCTCTCACTCGGCACGAGCGGCAGGAACCCGTCGACGGCGGCCAGCACGAAGACGATCGGCAGGATCCAGGCGGACATGAACAGCGGGCCGATCCATCCGATCAGGTGCTCGTCCACGCGCCCGTTCCCTCCGCCGGTATGCCTACCAACCTCTCCCAACCACGGCCGGAACGCATCGGGGACGAACCCTGACCAGTCCCCGACGTCTGAGTACCTTCTGGTGATGGGGAAGGAGTGGGGTGGGCCCGTGCGGCCGCAGGCCGTGGGGGCCGGATGAACACAGTTTCGGCTACGCTCAGGCAGCGATGGACAGCCAGACCAAGGAACCGTGGGCCGCACCGGCCGCCGAGGCGCCGGTGGACGCGGATATCCGCGTACCCGGCTCGAAGTCGATCACCAACCGCGCGCTCGTGCTCGCTGCGCTCTCCGACGGACCGTCGGTGCTGCGGCGTCCGCTGCGGGCCCGCGACACGTTGCTGATGGCCGACGCCCTGCGCGCGCTCGGCGCCGATCTGCAGGACCACGGCGACGACTGGGCGGTCCAGCCCGGCGACCTGCGTGGTCCGACCCGGGTCGAGTGCGGCCTGGCGGGCACGGTGATGCGCTTCGTTCCACCGGTCGCGGCGCTGGCCGCCGGCGACATCGCGTTCGACGGCGATCCGTACGCCCGCGAGCGTCCGATGGGCACTGTGCTGGGCGCGCTGCGGGGCCTCGGCGTCGCTGTCGACGGTGACTCCCTGCCGTTCACCGTCCACGGCACCGGCAGCGTGCGCGGCGGCACGGTCGAGCTCGACGCGTCCGGGTCCAGCCAGTTCGTGTCCGCGCTGCTGCTGTCCGCTCCCCGCTACGACGAGGGCGTGACGCTGCACCACGTCGGCAAGCCCGTGCCGTCGCTGCCGCACATCGAGATGACGATCGCGATGCTGCGCGAGCGCGGCGTGGCGGTCTCCGACTCCGAGGCGAACACGTGGCGGGTCGAGCCCGGCCCGATCAAGGCGCTCGACACGATCATCGAGCCCGACCTGTCCAATGCCGCGCCGTTCCTGGCGGCAGCGCTGGTCACCGGCGGGCGCGTACGCGTGAAGGGCTGGCCGGAGTCGACGACCCAGCCGGGTGACGCGCTGCGCGAGATCTTCGGGCTGTTCGGTGCGCACGTCCGGCTCGACTCCGAGGGCCTGACGGTCCGGGGTGGCGACGGCATCGCAGGGGTCGACCTGGACCTGCACGAGGTCGGCGAGCTCACTCCGGTGATCGCGGCGCTGGCAGCGCTGGCCTCCGAGCCGTCGTACCTCCGCGGCATCGGGCACATCCGCGGCCACGAGACCGACCGGCTGGCCGCGCTCGCCACCGAGCTGCGCCGGCTCGGCGCCGACGCGATCGAGACGTCCGACGGTGATGGACTCGAGATCCGGCCGCGGCCGCTGCACGCCGAGACCTTCCGCTCCTACGACGACCACCGGATGGCCCAGGCCGGCGCGCTGCTCGGGCTCGCTGTTCCCGGCGTACACGTGGAGAACATCGGCACGACGCGCAAGACCCTGCCCGACTTCCCGGGCATGTGGAACGCCATGCTCGGCGGCGGCCGAGGTCCAGGCCCAGGTTCAGGCTCAGGTGGCGAGACGCCGGCGAGAGAGGCGTCTGCGTGAGCCCGGCGGGCGGCCGTTTCGAGGTCGACGACCACGAAAGCTACGGCAGGCCGGCGCGCCGTACCCGCCCGCGCACCAAGCAACGCCCTGCTTACGAGAACGCGACGCTCGCGACCGTCGTCACGATCGACCGCGGCCGCTACACCTGCCTGGTCGAGCATCGGCAGGTGATGGCGATGAAGGCCCGGACGCTGGGCCGGCAGAGCATCGTCGTCGGCGACCGGGTGAAGCTCGTCGGTGACGTCACCGGCGAGGACGGCACGCTGGCCCGGATCGTCGACACCGAGCCGCGTACCACCGTGCTGCGCCGCACCGCCGACGACGACGATCCGATCGAACGCGTCATCGTCGCCAACGCCGACCAGCTGGTGATGGTGGTCGCGCTGGCCGACCCGCCGCCCAGGCCGCGGCTGATCGACCGCTGCCTGGTGGCCGCGTACGACGCGGGAGTCGAGCCGTTGCTGTGCCTGACCAAGGCCGACCTCGGCTCGGCGGACGAGACGCTGGAGATGTTCCGGCCGCTCGGCGTACGGGCGGTCGTTACCCAGCGCGACGGCGACCTCGACCAGCTGCGGGAACGGCTGACCGAAAGGGTGAGCGTGCTGGTCGGGCACTCCGGCGTCGGCAAGTCGACGCTGGTCAACGCGCTGGTGCCGGGTGCGGGCCGGGCCACCGGCGAAGTGAGTGCGATCGGGCGAGGACGGCACACGTCCACGCAGGCGCTGATGCTCGAGCTGCCGTTCGGCGGATGGATCGTCGACACGCCAGGGCTGCGATCGTTCGGCCTGGCCCACGTCGACCCCGACCGGCTGATCCGCGCGTTCCCCGACCTCGACGATGCCGCCGAGGACTGCCCACGCGGCTGCACCCATGCGCGTACGGAGCCCGAGTGCGCGCTCGACGAAGCCGTCGCCGAGGGCCGCCTCGATCCGGCCCGCGTCGACTCGTACCGGCGGCTGTTCGACTCCCGCGAGCTCCGCAGCGGCGACTGAGCCCTACCGCTGCCTCTCCTGCTACTGCTGTCCCCACACGGCCCGGGCTCCGGCGTCGCCGGTCATGATGGTCTGGTAGCCGGTGCCGACCGACGCGACCACCAGCAGCACCACGATCACCAGTTGCAGTGGCTTGGCCACACCTTCCCGGTCCTTGCCGCCGGCGATCCGGGTCTTGCCGCCGAGCAGGAACACCGCCGCGACCGCGACGACGAAGAACACCAGCACGAACCAGAACAGCAACAGCCCCCGGTCCGCGTGCGTGACGATCGACTCCGGCGGCGCGTCCCCGAAGTTCTTGAACAGCTCCTGGCCACTCTCCCGCGCGACGAACGCCGATCCGAGGCTGATGACCGCACCCACCAGGAGGGGCCAGCGCACCACCCAGCGCCAGGCGGGTACGAGCGCGAACGCCAGCGCCGTCAGCACTGTCAGTGGCAGGAAGACCACCGCTGCGTGAACGATCAGTGCGTGTACCGGCAGTCCGGTGATCGTGTCGAACATGAGGCCCTTTCCCATCGCGATCGCTGGTCGATCGGTCCTAGGTTGACACGATTCCCGGGCCTCGGTGGTTCGATTCGCGATCACTCTCCGGGTAGGCACTACGCTCGGCTCATGCCCGCGACGTCGTACACCGATGACCTGCGGCTGGCGCACCTGCTGGCCGATGACGCCGACAGCCGGTCGATGGACCGGTTCCGCGCGGCTGACCTACGCGTCACGGCGAAGCCCGACTCGTCACCGGTGAGCGACGCCGACACCTCCGTCGAGGAGGCCGTACGCCGCACGCTGTCCCGCGCCCGCCCCCGCGACGCGGTCGAGGGTGAGGAGATGGGCCGCTCCGGCTGGGGCCAGCGACGCTGGATCATCGACCCGATCGACGGCACCAAGAACTACGTCCGCGGCGTCCCGGTCTGGGCGACGCTGATCGCGCTGGCCGTCGAGGAGGAGATCGTCGTCGGTGTCGTGTCGGCGCCCGCGCTCAACCGCCGCTGGTGGGCGGCCCGCGGCGACGGTGCGTACGCCGGCAAGAGCCTGCGGATCGCCCAGCAGTGCGAGGTCTCGCGGGTGTCGCGGATCGACCGGGCGTTCCTGTCCTACTCCAGCCTCGGCGGCTGGGAGAAGCAGGGCAAGAAGGACAGCTTCAACACGCTGATGGAGACCTGCCGCCGCACCCGGGCGTTCGGCGACTTCTGGTCGTACATGCTGGTGGCCGAAGGTGCCGTCGACATCGCCTGCGAGCCGGAGCTGAACCTGCACGACATGGCCGCGCTGACCGTCATCGTCGAGGAGGCGGGCGGCACGTTCACCGCGCTGGACGGCACACCGGGGCCGTTTGGCGCCAATGCGCTGGCGACCAACGGCCATCTGCACGAAGATGTTCTTGCCCTAATCGGCGACTGAGATCGGCGACCGAGCCCAGCAAGGGGACTCTTCATGGATCCGGCATCGGACCAGGCACCTTTCGCGCAACCCACCCAACCCGTTCCGGGCTCGCCGATGCCGCCTCCGACGCCTCCACCCGCGGGTGGCCGCAACCCGGCGGCGGTCGTCGTCGGGCTGGTGCTGGCCGTGCCCGCGCTGGTCGCGCTGATCGTCAATTACCTCCTGCCGACGATCTGGACGGTCAACAGCAGCTTCCAAGACGTCAACCTGCTGCAGGACCGGCCCGCGGAGCCCGTCGGCGCGAAGAACTACACGGCGGTCTTCGAGAACCTCGGCGGAATCCTCGGCTACGGCGCCGCGTTCGCGTTGCTGCCGCTGCTGACGTTCCTCATCGCCGCGCCGCTGATGGCGTTCGCCGCGCATCACTCCGGAATGGCCGGGCGGTGGGTGCTCCGGATCCTGCTCGCACTGCCGATGGTCTGTGTCGCGCCGGCCGCGCTCGCGACCGCGTTCCTGATGGACCAGGTCGGCAAGGAGTCGTCGCTCTCCAGCACGAGCAGTGCACCGTTCGCGCTCCTGGCCGCGACCTGGCTGGGCGGGTTCGGCCTCTTGTTCGGCGTCGGGCTCACGGTCTACCTCGCCGCGCTGCGCCGCAGGGACACCGAGGGATCGGTCTGGCCCGGCCTGCTCGCCGTCGCCGGGCTCGGCGTGCTCACCATTCCGGCGATCGCCTTGCAGACGTTCACCTATCCGTACGTCGTCACCGCCGGTGGTCCGGCCAACTCGACGGTGACGCCGATGCTGGAGGTCTTCGACCTGGGCTTCCGCCGGCTCTCGATCGGCCCGGCCGCAGCCGCGTCGACGGTCGTCCTCGTTGTCCTGGGTCTGCTGGGTCTGCTGGCCGCGCTGCTGGTGATCTTCACCGGGCTGCGTATAGAGCACGACCCGCTGCGCCGCTCGGCTGACGACCCGACCGGCTGGCCGTCGAGCCGGGTGATCGCCACCGTCCTCGGTGGGCTCGGGCTACTGATCTCCCTGCCCTTCCTGTGGAACGGCATCTGGCCCGCGTTGTCGCGGGCCATCAGCCGGACCGGCGGCGAACAGGTCGCCGCCGCCAGCCCCGCCGAGCTCTTCGTCAATACCTGGTTGCCGCCGCTGGTCTCAGTGGCGGTCAGCGTCACGCTGGCCGCGCTGGCCGGCTTCGGGATCGGCGCGCTGCGCCCGCTCGGCCGCTACAGCGAGCTGCTGTTGCTGCCGTTCGCGCCGTGGCTGTTCGTCGGCCTGGCTCCGCTGGCGATCGCGAAGTGGAACGTCGTACGCGAGGCCGACCAGCTCAACACGTTCATCGGCCTGATCCCTCCGGTGGGCATCGCGATTCCCGCCTTGTTCGTGTTCACGCTGCTGTTCAAGGGACAGACCCGGCGCCGCGAGGAGATGCTGGCCTCCGGGATGTCGCCCGGCGACGCCGGCGTACGCGCGTACCTGCCGGCACTGCCGATGATCGTGCTGGTCGCCGGTTTCAGCTGGCTGGTGCAGTCGCTCGACATCTTCTGGCCGCTGCTCGTCGCTGCCGACCCCGACAGCCAGACCGGACCTCTGGTCATGCTGCGCGCGATGGCGCAGTTCGCCTTCAGCCAGGACGGTCCGCCGATCTTCCTGGGCCTACCGGTGGTCGCCGTGGTTGTGTCCGCCCTGATCCTCGCCGCCGGCCAGGTGCTGTACCTCGACCGGATCGCGATCCGCGCCGGTCGCAGGTAGCGGATCGGTGCGCCTGAGCGTACGCACGGAACGGTCCAGCAGGGTCGCGACGGCGATCGCGGCGTACCCGACCGCGCCGACCATGATGACCTCGCGGACGCCGAACACCGCGGCCAGCGGACCGGCTGCGAGCTGGCCGATCGGCATCGCGATGAACGAGCCGAGCGCGTCGTAGGCCGCTACCCGCGACAGCTTCTCGTGCGGGATGTGCTGCTGCAGCGAGGTCTCCCAGCCGATTGCGAACAGCGAGCTGCCGATCCCCGCGGCGAACGCGGCGACGGCCAGCGGCACGACGGTCGGGTGCACGCCGAGCACGAACAGCATCGGCGCCTCGATCGCGATGCCGATCATCCCGGCGAGCAGCAGGCGGCGGGTACGCAAGCGCAGCTGGACAGTGAGTCCGACGACGACCCCGACCGAGTTGCTGGCCAGGATGAGCCCCCACGCCGTCCGGCCGAACGTCTGGTCGGCGACGACCGGGCCGAGCGTGAACCACACGCCCTGCAGGATCGCCAGCAGGCCGCCGAACGCGAGCACGATCAGCCACAGCCAGCGGTGGGAGAAGAACTCGTGCCAGCCCTCGCGCAGCTCGCTGATCACCGACTGCCGTTCGGATGCGGGGATCGGCGGGATGACGACCCGGCTGACGAGCACGCCGGCGAGGCCGAGCAGCAGCGCACTGACCGCGAGGCCCCAGCCTGGTCCGGCGAATCCGACGATCGCGCCACCGATCGAAGCGCCGCCGATCGTCGTGATGTTGCGGGCCAGCCCGTTCAGTGCGTTCGCCTGCTGCAGCTGGCCGGTCGGCACCAGATGTGGAACGAGCCCGACCATCGCGGGCAGTGTGAACGCGGCCGCGGCGCCGTTGACCGCCTCGATCGCGGCCAGCGACCAGACCTCGGCGTTGCCGGTCAGCAGCAGAGTGGCCGCCAGGCCCTGGCTCAGGAACCCGGCCGCGTTCGCGACGACCAGGACCACGTGCCGCGGGAACCGGTCGGCGATCACGCCGCCGTACAGCATCAGCACGATCATCGGGATGCTGCGCGCGGCGAGCACGGTACCGAGCGCGGACGGCGAGTGCTCCAGGTCGAGCACCGCGAACGCCAGCGCGATCGGCGCCATCGCGCCGGCGAGCATCGCGGCGAACCGGTGGCTCAGGAAGTAGCGGTAAGGCGCGTGCCGCAACGGCGCCAGCTCGGCGCGGCCGATCATCGGTCGTCACCCATCGCGAACAGCGCCATGGTGGCGTTCACATGGATGGTGCCCTCCGTACGCGGCGGCTGGGCGCTGTCGTGCAGCAACCTGCTGGCGGCAGCCGCCTGCTCGGTCACCTGCTTCCAGATCTCGGGTGTCACCCACATCTCGGCGTCGCACATCGCGCCGGGTCCGGACCGTACGTCCTGGGCGCGCCGGATCAACTCGGTCGCGATCGCCTGCCAGACCAGGAAGGCGCCCTCGAGGTCGTCGTCGCCCGCGTCGCGGACCCGCGTGCCCCGCGGATGCCGGTAGCGCTTGGCGACACCACCCCGGATCTGCTCCTCCCCGGCCTCCTCGACCAGGCCGGCCTGCGCCAGGAACCGCATGTGGTAGGACGCGTTGGCCTGCGAGATGTCGAGCTCACGGGCGATCTCGGCCGCGGACATGGCCGCGCCGGTCAGCAGCGACAGCATGCGCAGCCGGATCGGATGCGCGGCAGCGCGTAGCTTGTCAACCTCCAAAGACATGTTTGGGAGTATGAGCTCACGGCCGCACGACTGTCAAGGAAGTATTTGGCGGAAAGATGTTGTCGCGGAACGTAACTTTCGGCTCGCAAGGGATTCCGCTGCGCCAGATCCGAGCGTAACGTGCCCAGCACAGGGCCCTCGCAGGGACGGCCCACGGAAGGGACGACTACCAACGACCCATCGGGGAATGCTCGCACCCAAAAGGAGGCCGGTGATGCGCATCAGTGAGATTCTGCGCCGTAAAGGCGGCAACGTGGTGACAATCGACCCGAACGCGAGCGTACGTGAGCTTCTGGATCGCTTGGCCACGTACAACATCGGCGCCATCGTCGTCAGCACCGACGGCACCACCATCGAAGGCATCGTCTCCGAGCGTGACATCGTTCGGCGGCTGGTGGGTGGCACGCGTGTGCTCGACGCCCGGGTCGGGTCGATCATGACCGGCGCCGTACAGACGTGCACCCCCGACGACACAGTCGACCAGCTGATGCTGCTGATGACCCAGCAACGCTTCCGGCACGTACCCGTCGTGGTCGACGGTCACCTCTCGGGCCTGGTCAGCATCGGTGACGTGGTGAAGAGCCGGATCGGCGAGCTGGAGTTCGAGCGGGAGCAGCTCGAGCACTACATCGCCGGCATCTGACACAGATTCGCTGGACGCGGGCGCCTGTCCGGAGATGGAACAGGCGTCCGCGTCCTGGCGGATCCGGTCGAGACCGCACGCGAGCTCGCGGATTTCGTACAGGCGCTACGCGCGTTCCCGCTGAACGGTGAGCTTCCTCCGGGCCGGCTGGCCTCGCGCGACCCGGCCATCCGTGAGTCGATCGCCTGCGCCGAGCGGCTGGGGCTGCTGATGGTCGGCGCGGTCTACTTCCACATCAGGGCGAAGGACCCGGCGAAGATCTTCTCCGCGCCAGCCGCCCTGGCGGTGTTCGCGCTGATCGCGCTCATCCTGCGCGCTGCCAGCGCCTCATCTCGCTTGCTCACCGGTTGGCCAGCCGGCCGCGTACGTACTCCGCCAGCGCGGCCGGCAGCTCCGCCGGCACCCGGGCGGCTGCCCGTCGTCCGGCCTCGGTCAGCAGTCGGGCCGTGGCCAGCGCCGCACGGTGCAGGTCGTCGCCGTCGAGGCCGGCCACGGTGGCTTCGACGCCGGCCGGAAGCCCGACCTCCGGTGCGTCGAGCAGTGCGGTGAGCCCGAACGTCGCATCCCTTACGCCGTGGGCGATTCCCCAGAGCCGGAACGTGTGGTCGCGGGCCTCGTCGAGCCGTTGGCGGGCTTCCCAGAGCGAGCCGCGCCGGAGGTACTTCGCCAGGTCGCCGAGCGCCCACCAGCCGAGGAACGACCACTCGCGTACCTGCTCCCCCGTCACCTGGAACGCGCGCGGCACGATCTCGGCAGCCAACCCGGAGTCGGCGTCGTAGAGCACGACCTCCCCCGCGACGTACCCCTTCCGCGCGGAGGCGGGCATCGCCAGCAGGTCCAGCTGCAGCCCGTTCGCGTACTGCACGAACAGGTGCCGGTGCTCGCCCATCCGGTGGTCCAGAGACTCGAGCACGTCGCCGCACCGGGACGCCAAGTCCGCAAGGCGGTCCAGCGCGCCCGGCAGCTCACCGTCCGCGATGCCGAGCCCGACGTCGAGATCGGACAGCTCGTCCCCGGCTCCACGCGCGACCGAGCAGCCGAGGATCAGCCAGCGAGCCGGCGACCAGTCCTCGACCGCGTCCAGCAACCGGCGCAGCAGGGCCGCGTGCGCGCCGAGCGTGGGCGGCAACGCCTCGATGAACGTCGACATGGGACCAGTTTCGGTCATGGGCGAACGGTGTTCATCCAAAGGGGTCCGGGCGGACCACCGGATACCTCACACTCCAACGAATGAACGAGTCTCTGGCCGGTGGACCAAGGCGTGGTCCCGGCCGCCGATCCTTTCTCGCCCTGACCGGCGTCAGCGCGGCCGCGCTCGCGCTCGGCATCGAGGCACCCGCGCACGCCGAAGGGTCCGATCCGCCGGTGCCCGCCGATCCGTTCGGCCTCGGAGTCGCGTCCGGCGAGCCCAGCCCGGACGGAGTTGTGCTGTGGACCCGGCTCGCGCCGGACCCGTTGCGCGCGGACGGACACGGCGGGATGCCGCGCCAGACGTTCACCGTGCGCTGGGAAGTCGCCCTCGACGAACGGTTCGGCAAGGTCGTCCAGCGCGGCCAGGCGATCGCGTCGCCGGAGCTCGCGCACGCGGTGCATCCGGAGGTACGCGGCCTGCAGCCCAGCCGGGAGTACTACTACCGGTTCCGCGTCGGCGACCAGCTCAGCCCGGTCGGACGGACCAAGACCGCGCCGGCACCGCACGCGCTCGTCAGTGAGCTGCGGTTCGCGTTCGCGTCCTGCCAGGCGTGGTACCACGGCTACTTCACGGCGTACGAGCACCTGGCCGGCGAGGACCTCGACCTCCTGCTGTTTCTCGGCGACTACATCTACGAGTACGCCATCAACTCGTCCAACCTCTGGCGCGAGGGCGTGACGGTGCCGAGCGAACACGACGCGACGGTCGAGACGCTCGAGCAGTACCGCCTGCGGTACTCCTTGTTCAAGAGCGATCCGCAGCTCCAGGCGATCCATGCGCGGGTGCCCTGGATCGTCACGACCGACGACCACGAGGTCGAGAACAACTACGCCGACGACGTCTCCTCGACCGGCATCTCGCCGGCCGACTTCCTGCGCCGGCGGGCCGTGGCGTACCGCGCGTTCTACGAGAACATCCCACTGCGCGCTGTGAACCGGCCGACCGGCCCGGACCTGCCGTTGTACCGGCGGCTGCGGTACGGGCGGCTCGCGCAGTTCGACGTGCTCGACACCCGGCAGTACCGCGACCCGTTCCCCTGCGACGTCGAGACCGGCGACTGCCCCGAGCGCAAGAACCCGGCGCGGTCGATCCTCGGCGAGCGTCAGGAACGCTGGCTGTACGACGGATTCGAGCGCTCCGACGCGGTCTGGAACGTGCTGGCGAACCAGATTGTGATGGCGCAGATCGACCGTGACCTCGGCGCCGGCGAGACGTACAGCACCGAGCAGTGGGACGGCTTCCCCGCCAACCGCGACCGGCTGTTCTCCGCGTTCGCGCGGCACGGGATCGTCAACCCGGTCGTGCTCACCGGTGACATCCACCGCGGCGTCGCGGCCGAGCTGAAGGCCGATTTCGTCAACCCCGACTCGAAGACCGTGGGTGTCGAGCTGGTCTGCACGTCGATCGGCTCCAACGGCGACGGCGCCGACAGTGACAGCCTGGCGCCGATCTGGCTCGGCCAGCCGCACGTCAAGCTCTACAACGCGCGCCGGGGGTACGTGAGCTGCACGATGCGGCCGGAGTCACTGGTCAGTGAGTTCAAGGTACTGCCGTACATCCAGCGGCCCGGCGCGCCGATCTCGACCCTCGCCCGTTACGTCACCGAGGCGGGCCGGCCCGGCCTCGAGCCGGAGGTTCAGCCGTGAGTATTCCCAAGCCTGTCAGCGCGCTCGCGGCCGTCGGCTCGCTCGGCAGGATCACGCTGACCTGGGAGTCGGAGCCGTACCAGCCGTTCGTCGACCACTACGCGGTCTACGCGGCACAGTCCGCGGACGTTCCGATCGGGCCGGAAACGCTGCTGGGCAAGACGATCTACCCGCACTTCGTACACAACCGGCTCGGTGGTGCGGCCGCGACCTGGAACTACCGGGTCGTGGTGGTCGAGGCCGCGGGGTATCGGAGCGCGCCGTCGCGTCCGGTCGCCGGGACGTCTCTGGCGTCGGTCGCGGTCACCGGGGAGCCGGTGGCGACGATCGGGATGTTCGACCACAAGAGCCTGGAGCTGGCGCTGGCGCCGGCCGGGTACGCCCAGTATCCGCAGCGGTTTCCCGCAGGGCCGGACTTCACGTACGGCGTGAGCGATCCGGCTGCCGACTGGAGCTACATCCATCCCGGGCCGTCGGACGCGTGGGCGAATCGCAAGGCGTGGAAGGCGACGTTCCGGTTCCGGCTCGCGGCGGTGCCGGCGGCGGGGCTGTGGCTTTCGATGTGGCTGATCGACACGCACGCGACGATTCCGGGGGTGGCCGGGCTGGGGCTCGGCGGGTCGGAGTTCGGCACGGTCGCGTTCGAACGCGGCGCGACGCGCGGGTCGCTGGAGGGCGATGCCACCAAGCCGGGCTCGCCGTTGCGGCCGTCGTACGTCGAGCTCGAGTTGCCGAAGGAGCTGTTGGCCGCCGGTGAGAACGTGCTCACGATCGACAAGCGGGAGGGCTCGTGGCACGCCTACGACGCGGTCGGGGTGTTCGTACCGGGCTGAGGTTCTGTTCTTGGGGGAACAGCGCACGTCCACCGGGCGATCGGTGCCCGGTGGACGTGAGGAGGGTTCGTGCCGTTGTGGCGTCCGGCGTTACTCGGCGGCGCCTTCACCACTGGCCGCTGAGTCGTCGCGACGCCGGCCTGCCGTTGCCGCCTGCGGAAGCTGGACGTCGTCGACTTTTACGTTGACCGCCGCCACGCGCAGCCCGAGCATCTTGTGCGCCTGCTCGGCGACGTTGCTCTGAACGTTGCGCGCCACGTCCATCACGACATGGCCGTACTCGACGACGATCGTGAGGTTGATCGTCACCTCGTCACCGGTGATGCTGGCCTTGACACCCTGGTCGCCGCGCTTCTGCCCGACACCGATCCGCTCGCGGACGTTCTCCAGCAGCCGCGCCACGTCGCCGCCCAGGTCGACAACACCGTCGACCTCGAGCGCCGCCAGCGCCGACACCTTCTCGACGACCTCGTCGGCGATCTCGATCAGGCCCTCGACCTTTTCCTCGGCGGGCTTGGCCGCCTCTGCGACGTTGGCGCCGGCGTCGGCGTCGCCGTCGGCCGCGTCCTCGACCTCGGTGGCCTCCTTGGCGTCGGCGTCGGTGGCGTCCTTGACCTCGGCCTTGGCCTCAGCCGCCTCCGGCTGCTCCTGCTTCTCCGCGGTCTCGTCCGCCACCTTCGCCTCAGCGGTCGCCGTCGCCTGGCCGACCGGCCCGCCCATCGGCCGGGCCTGCTGTGCCTGCTGCCCCTGCTGGTTCTGCGGGTTCTGCCCCTCGCCCGGCTGCGGCTGCCCAGGCCGGCCGGGAGCCTGCTGAGAGTTGCCCTGCGCCGGCCCGTTCGGGGTGGCCGGGTTGTTCCAAATCGCTGTCACCGGTGGTGCCCTCCCTCGGTCTTTGGAGGGCCAAATCCTCCCAGGATTTCGCCTTGTTCGCAGCTGTCCGCAAGACTCCAGAAATCGAACATTCGCTGAACCAGTACGGACGTTTTGTCACCATCCGTGCGCCGCGAGTACCGCCTCCACGTCACGCCGCTGCTGGGCCGCGTAGTCGCGGGAGAAGTGCGGAATCTCGAGGAGGTATTTGAACCGTTCCCGCGGCAGGATGCGCAGCAGTTCGTCGTAGTCGGCGCACAGCAGGTCCGTGAGCTCCCCGCCGCCGACACCCAGCAGGTCGACGAGCTTGATCTGCCCGTCGGCGGACCGCATCACGTTCTCACCGATGTCGATGCCCATCCAGAACGGCACGTTGGCGCGGCACTCGGCGTCCAGCACCTCGGTCGCCTTCCGGGCCGCGCGCAGGTGCGGGTCCGGGTCGGCGTCGTCCCGCCAGCGTTCGAGGAACGCGTGCTCGTCCACCTCGGTGATCGGCGTGAGGTGCTCGAGGATCGCGAGCTGCCCGCCGCCCTCGAGCTCGGTCACGAAGTCGACTCGCGGGAAGTACGGGTTGCCGCCGACGCGGCGGCACAGCTCCACGAACCATGCGTACGACGGCTCGAACGCGCTGACGCGTGCGGCGTACGTCGCCGATGGCGAGCGGAAGACGTTCGCCCAGTCACCCTCGCCGCACTTGGCCCACCCGTGCGCTTGCAGCCGCGCCCGCGCACCCCGGTGGTTGACGGCCGGCCAGGCGACGCCCGCGAGCACCTCGAGCTCGGCGGCGTTCGGCGGGAGTGGCGGCATCCCGCGACCGTACGCCGGGTCGCCCGCGGGCGTCGACCGAATTCAGCCGAGCCGGCTCTGCCCCGGCTGGGTCAGCTCCGCCAGCAACGCGGCCTTGCGTTCGTCGGTGGTGAACGCCGCGCGGATCGCGTTGTGGGTGAAGCCGGCGAGCTGGTCCGCGCTCATTCCGAGGTCGGCTGCCAGGGCGTACTCCTGCTCGATCGTCGTGCTGAGCTGGACGGGGTTGTCCGTGGCCAGCGTGACCGCCACGCCGGCCTCGACCAGGCGCGGCAGCGGATGCCCGTCGATCTCCGGCAGCACACCGAAGAACTCGTTGCACGTAAGGGCGCACTCCAGGGTCACAGCCCGGTCGGCCAGCAGCTGCAGTAGTTCCGGATCCGCCGCTGCGTGGATGCCGTGCCCGATCCTGGTCAGACCCGGCATCCGCGCGGCGGCGGCGATGTTCGCAGTCGACACCTCGCCGGCATGGGCCGTGATTCCCAAGCCGGCTTCGGCGAGCCTGCCGGCCAGCCGGTACATCGGCGTCCAGTCGGCTTCGTCGGCGTAGGGCGCGTAGAGGAAGTCGACGCCCGCGAGCCCTTCGCCGGCTGCTCTGACACAGCCGTCGACATAGGCGTCCGCGCGCTCCGGATCCTCCGCCGCGCCGATCACGATCGCCAGCGCCTCGGCGTGCAGGCTTGGGTAGTCGGCGCGAACCTGCTGCTCCGCTTGCCGAAACAGCGACATGAAGCCGTCACGCGTGACGACTTCACCACCGCAGCGAATCTCGACGTACGAGGCGCCGGCCGCGGCGTGGTCGCGCATCAGCGCCGCGAACCGCGCCACGAACAACTCCTCGTCGGCGTCGAGTGTGATCGGCACGGGCTGGACCGAGCCGATCCACCGCAGGCGTTCCCGGCCCGGCGGGACGTCGGCGGCGAGCTGGCGGCGCCAGGCCGCCCAGTCGTAGGGCTCCCGGCCTTCTCGTTCGGCGAGGATCAGATCGAGATACCGGGCAGCTTCCTGATGGACGTGAAGATCGGCTTTCGGCAAGCCCGCAAGGGGATTCGGAGCATTCACCATGAAACTCTACGGCTAGTCACCTTTCTCCACGTCGGATTCGGTGATCGGCACGCCGCCGGGTTGGAACGTGATGATCTGCGGCACGTGGAAGAAGTAGCCGCGCGGATGAGCACCCAGCCAACGTTCGATCTGCTCGGCCGTCCACACCTTCGCGACCGCGGTCAGGGAGCCGGCGTGGAACGGCAGGCACCGGCGGTCGTCGCCGAGTTGGTCGGTGACGACGGTCCAGTCCGGGTCGAGGCGGTCCATCGGCAACGCGATGCGAATGCCGTTCTCGAGCGGCGATCCGGGCAGGCGGCGGAAGTCGATCGTGGTGAAGAAGACGCCGCTGTTGTGGTACGCCTTGCGCAGCACCGGCTCGGCCAGCTCGGCATAGCGCTGCGTGAAGCGATCCGGGTTCGCGCCGAGCTGTTCGTCGTACTGCGGATGCTCCGGCATCGCGCTGAGCGGCAGCAGGCCGCGGCTGAGGATGCTGTCGAGGCTACGCGGATCGGCCTCGGGCCGGAGGTAGTGGAAGACGTGGGTGACCGAGCACGGAGTGGTGGTTGTGTCCATAAACAGCAGCATTGGGAGCGCGCTGCGGTGAGCGGCTCCCAATCGCGGCAGGGCGGCACTGTCTCAGCCGCCGAGGATTTCCAAGTAGTGCGGGTTGTACATGATACCGAGGACGTTCCCGAACGGGTCGACCACCGCGGCCGTGTCGAAGCCGGCCCCACGCCTGGTGAGCGGCTGGTACTCCTTCGCGCCCATCGACAGTAGCCGCTCGAACGCGGCGTCCACGTCATCGACGTGCCAGTGGAGAATCGCGCCGCCCGGCTGCGTCGGCGCGTCCGCGGGTGCGTACTTGCGGTCGATGAAGCCGAACTCGTCCTGGGAGTCGCCGAGCCGGAACTCGATGTACGCGGCGGGACCTTCGTCCGGGAAGCGGTAGTAGGGCTCGATTCCGAGCAGTTCGGTGTACCAGGCCTTGGCGGCGTCGAGGTCGTCGGCCCAGAAGACGAGAGTGGCCAGTCCACGCAGCATGTTCGTTTCTCCCTGTGTGCTTGTTTCACGTTCGTTTGGCTGTCGTTGACTCCATCCTCCGTCCTAAAGTGCTCACCAAATGAGCGCTTTTTCTGGCAGACTCGAAAATTGTGCGAGCCGATCGACTGGTGGCCGTCCTGCTGCTGATGCAGGCCCGTGGCCGCGTGACCGCCGCCGAGCTGGCGGGCGAGCTCGAGATCTCCGTCGCCACCGCGCGGCGCGACCTCGAGGCGCTGTCGGCTGCGGGTGTACCGGTCTATCCGCAGCCCGGACGGGGTGGCGGCTGGTCGCTGGTGGGCGGCGCGCGTATCGACCTGTCCGGCCTCACCGCCTCGGAGGCGCAGGCGCTGTTCCTGCTGGCCGGCCCGGCCGCTTCGGTCTCGCCGGCGGTGCGGTCGGCGTTGCGCAAGCTGGTCCGCGCGCTGCCCGCGACGTTCCGCGCCGACGCCCAGGCCGCCGCGTCCGCGGTCGTCATCGACCCGGCGCGCTGGGGCGAGGCGGTCAAGCCGCGGCCCGAGCTGGTCGACGTCCTGCAGGACGCGACCGTACGCCGGCAGAAGGTGCACCTGACCTACGCCGGCCGGCGTGCCGAACCGTCGCAGCGGCTCGTCGATCCGTGGGGACTGATCGACAAGGACGACGTGTGGTACCTCCTGGCCGGCACGGAGCGGGGGCGGCGCACGTTCCGGATCGACCGGATCGTGTCGGCGTCGGTGACGGACCAGGCAGCCGACCGGCCGGACGACTTCGAGCTGGCCGAGGCCTGGCAGCAGGTCGTGGAGGAGATGGAGCAGCGGCGCTCCCTGCTGTCGGCGACCGTGCTGGTGGACGAGCGGTACGTCCACGTCCTGCGCGGCCAGTACGGGCGGCACTGCGAGGTCATCGGCACCGAGAACGACGGCCGGGCGCGGGTCCGGGTGGCGGCGCCGACGCCGCTGATGATCGCGCAACACCTGGCCGGCTGGGGAGCGCATCTGGAGGTGGTCGAGCCCGCCTCGGTAGCGGCCGAGCTAGCCCGGATCGGCACAGAGCTCACCGACCGCTACGGCACCACCGAGCGCTGAGACCCGGCGCGCCTGCTGAGCCGCTCGCGATATTCGGTTTCGCGGGGTGCCGTACGGTGCTATCTCATTCCCATGGACACTCCGGATCCGCGCGACCTCTGGCTGATGCAGCTGCGCCTGGAGTGCAAGCAGCTCGACGCCGGCGGCTGGCTGGTCCGCTGCCCCGGCGACGACCCGGACGCGATACCGGACTGCGCGCTCACCCGCTTCCATTCGTACTACGAGCTGACGTTCAGCCGCACCGCCGGCGCCGGCCTGCGCGAGCAGATCCGCTGCGTCGATCCGCGCGCGTTCTTCGACGGCAGTGATGTCGCCGACGACTTCGCCGCTACGCACGGCCTGCGGCTCCAGCGCTTCTCGACGTACTACTTCGCCCAGCCGCCGCCCACCGCCACCGAGTGCGCCGGCCAGGCCGAGGTCGTCCGCCGCGGGCCGGAGTCGTTCGCCGCCGTCGTTTCCGGGCAGGCGGTCGCGTGGGCCACCTCCGCCCGCTCCAATGACGAGTGCGCGGAGCTCTGGGTCCACACCGATCCCGCCCAACTGCGCCGCGGGTACGCCCGGCGGGTGTCCCAGGCCTGGGCCGCGGCCGTCACCGGCGGCGGGCGGGTCGCGTTCTACAGCCACCTCGCCGCGAACGATCCGTCCCGGCAGCTCGCCAGAAGTCTCGGCGTGACCCAGCTGTTCGACGTCGCCGCGCTCACCGCGATCAAGCCGTAGCGCGAAGTGGACACAGGATGTCCTCATCGACTGGGAAAGTAATCACCGACCACTCAGGCGAGGAACGGCCCGGAGAAAGGCACGAAGCGATGGCGGATGCACTCAAGCGGATGATCATCACGGTCAGCGCGCCCGAGACGCTGGACGGAAAAGAGGGGCGACAGGTGCTCGCCGGCTTCTACGGTGAGCTGCTCGGCCTGCGGATCGTCCGGGAGGACTGGCTGCAGGTCGCCGAGCACGACGAGAGCAACCTCCGGCTCGCACTCGACGGCGACGGCTGGTCCGACCTGCGGCCGCCGCGCTGGCCCGACCCGGAGTACCCCCAGCAGCTCCACCTCGACCTCGCCACCACCGACCTCGACGCAGCTGGCGCGCTGGCCGAGCGGCTGGGCGCGAAGCTCCTGCAGGACAAGGGCGACTTCCGTACGTACGCCGATCCGGCCGGCCACCCGTTCTGCCTCTATCGCGATGCTGCCGCCGGCGACGGCATCGCGATCGCCCGCCTGGTGTTCGACTGCTTCAGCCCGCGTGCGCTGGCGACGTTCTACGCCGGCCTGCTCGGAGCCGGCGAACGTACGACGGACACGCCCGAGCGCGTCGTCCTGTCCCTCGGCGGCGGCGAGTTCCCGGACCTCGCGTTCCAGCACGCCGCGTTCGTGGCGGCCCGCTGGCCGGACCCGGCGTACCCAGCCCAGCTCCACGTCGACTGGCGCTTCACCGACGGCGTCGAGCCGGCCCAGGCCCGAGCCGAACGCCTCGGCGCGATCCGCCTGCCCGACCTCGCCGACACCAAGATCTACGCCGATCCCGCCAGCCACCCGTTCTGCCTCTGACGTGGGCATCGAGATCGAGCTGCATTCGACGCGGCCGGCCACGAGCAAGTGGAAGGCGTCCCGGGAGACGCTCATCCACGGCGCGTACGAGAACGGCTCCGCGCTGGCCGCCGTACTCGCCAAACTCGACCCCTCTCACCGCCTCAAGCTGATCGACCCGTACAGCGACACGGTGATCAACGAGCAGGTCGCCGAGGCCGCGTTCCCCCACTGCCAGAGCGTGCTGGACCTGTGCGAGTCCGAGCAGCAGGTCGCCGCTGTCGCCGAGCTGGCCGAGATGCTGCGCCGTTGCGCGAGTACGCCCGGCAGCCACCTCTGGTTCATCGGCGACTGACCACCCCGCCGGCCGGGTCGGCTCAGGCGACGTCCATCGGGCTGGCGCAGTGCGCGCAGCGATAGTCCGACGGCTGCGGCACCCCGCCCGTACGCAGGGTCTGCCCGAGATGCTGCCGGCATCTGCTCCGCCCGCAGCCGGCGCAGGTCAGGCCCAGCGTCTGCTCCCAGCTCGCATACACCCGGCAGTCGGCCCGGGCGGCCATCCTGTCGAGCCGGCCGGAGTCCATCAGCTCGCCGAAGTAGGAGATCCAGCGCTCACCGCAGACGTCGCAGGTACGCAGGCCGTGCGCGGATGACGAGCCCTCCGCCGGCCGGTGCTCCTCCGGGATGACGGCGACCGGCCGCACCGACGAGGCGCGCCGCCGTGTTCGCAGCCTGTCCAACAGTCCCATGTCGTCCCCTCACCGTCGGCCGCTCGGAACACTACGAACCGCTGCCCGGGACCGGTCCCGAGCAGGCCCACCAGGGAGACTGTCCATGTCACACCCGGCCGGGCTGTCTCGTCTCGGGTGTCAAGGACAAGTGGCGGAATCGGGCAGCGAAGGGCTGGGCGTGAGCAAGACCGAGGAGTTCGAGGAGCTGCGGCCGCTGCTGTTCGCGATCGCCTATCGCATTCTCGGCAGCGTGAGCGAGGCCGAGGACGCCGTACAGGAGACCTGGCTGCGCTACGAGGGCTCCACGACCCAGCCCAAGTCGGTGAAGGCGTTCCTGTCGGCCGTGGTCACCCGGATCTCGATCGACGTGCTGCGGTCGGCGCGGGTACGCCGGGAGGAGTACGTCGGCGAGTGGCTGCCGGAGCCACTGGTCACCGACCCGTACGACGACCCGGAGCGGTCCGCGGAGCTGGCCGACACGGTGTCGATGGCGGCGCTCGTACTGCTGGAGCGGCTCAGCCCGCTCGAGCGGGCGGTGTTCGTCCTGCGTGAGGTGTTCGGGTTCGGCTTCCCGGAGATCGCGGCGGCGGTCGGACGTTCGGAGGCGGCGTGCCGGCAGCTGGCGGCACGGGCGCGGCGGCACATGGACGAGGGCCGCCCTCGGTTCGAGGCGGACCGCGAGGCGCGGGACCAGCTGGCGGAGCGGTTCTTCGACGCGCTCCGCGAAGGCGACGTCGACGGCCTGCGCGAGCTCCTCGCCGCCGACGTCCAACTGGTCGGTGACGGCGGCGGCAAGGCCCCGAACCTCGCCAAGACGGTCGCCGGCGCCGACAAGGTGGCCCGCGTCCTCTCAGCGGCGTTCCCCATGCTCGTCCAGCTCGACACCCGGATGGAGGCGGCCGAGGTCAACCGCCAGCCCGGCGCCATCCTCCGCGACCGCGACGGCAAGGTGATTCTCGCCTGGACGCTCGACATCCTCGACGGCCAGATCCAGATGATCCGCTCGGTGATCAACCCCGACAAGCTCCGCCACCTCGGCCCGGTGGCGGACGCGTGGGCCCTGAAGCGCGAGGCGTTCGACGCCCGCCGCGACCCGGAGTGAGTCGAAAGAGCTCAGCCCAGCCGGCGTACGGCCGCCCCGGCGGCGCGCAGCTCCTCGCCCGTCAGCGTGGCCTCGCCTTCGGGTACCTGCCGGCGCGGCCAGCCGGCGAGCACCTTCAGGTCGCCCGCGGGCGCCGGGTGTAGCCAGTACGTCAGGCTCCACTCGGAGTCACGGCTCCTGCCGTGGAGCAGGTCGAGGCACACCTCGGACCTGTTGCTCCGCGCCCGCAGGACGAGCTGGTCCGCTCCGGACGGGCGCACGCCTTCGAGCAACTCCAACAGATCGTCCTGGAACGCGTCGGCGTCGTACTCCCCGTCGGGGCGGAACAGCACGTGGAACGCGAGCAGGAGCCCCGTGGAGTAGACGCGTACCGGCCCGACCGTCACCACGATGTCGTCCGAACCCGTGACGATCCGCTCGGCCGGAACCAGCCCGGGGATCTCCCACGCCGGTGGGCCGAACGGCCTGTCGTCGGGGCGGCCGGCGGAGACCATCGAAGGCGGCATCGGTCTCATCCAATGCCCGGCGGATCGGTGCGTTCAGGGCCAAAAGCCCCCAACGTCGAAGGTGGAACGTCCCTTGGACCGCCCTCCGCCGGCCACCATGCTTCTGTGTCGAAGGCGTGCCGGGGATGGGCCAGGCACGTCGACGGTGGTGAGTGGTAGGGGGCGCGGCAGGTGCGGTGCTCACCACCGGCGTAACTGGCGTGAGCACGGTCGCCCCGCGACCCACACTGGTCACCGCAAAGGTCGCGCTCACCGTCCGGTATGCCCCTGCAAGCGTGGGGCCGTCACTGCTCGGTGGCGGCCCCATGCGCACTGCCCTGCCATGGTCTACGTTGGCTCGAATGAGCCGGGAGGTCGTACGTGCGCTGAACGATCGGGCAGGCTGCGAGCTCGTGTTGACCGGCCTGATCGAGCAGGGGCAGTCCGGCGCGGCCTACGTACGCTGGCCGGACGGGCGTGAGTCCGTGGTGACGACGGCGTTCGCCTCGATCGGACGGAAGACCGGATCGAGTCCGGCCAGATCTCGGCGCACAGCCCGCGCGCCCGCCGGCTGCTGGACGCGATCCGTCGTACGGCTGCCGATCCGGGCCCAGACCCGGCCGGCGACGATCTCGTACACGTGGACCTGACGGTGCCGAACGTCCTCTTCTCCGCCGACCGCACAATCACGGGCGTCATCGACTGGAACTACGGCATCGTGCGCGGCGACCGGTACTTCGCACTCGTCAAGCTCCTTCACACGTTGAGCTTCGACGCCGCCAGCGCGCCCGGGCCGGGCCGGGCCCGTCCGGACGCAGCGGCCGCGGTCGACCGTGTGGAGCAGGTGCTCGCCGACCGTCTCGACCCGCAGACCCTGCGACGGTACTGGGCGCACCAGACGCTGAACATGCTGTACTCGAGCCTGCGCTGGGGCACCGAGGCGGCCTTCCAGACGTACTTACGGCTCGGCGAGTCCAAGCTCGCCTAGTTGCAAGGCTATCTCTACATATGTAGCCTAGGTGGCATGCATCCACTCACCCGGATCACGGGAGCCACCCTCGATGTGCTGGAGGTGCTGCTCACCTGGGCAGCCGGTGACGGCGACGGCGCTGGGGGCGTGTGGGGGCTGGAGATCGTCAAGCGCACCGGACGTCCCACCGGCAGCGTCTACCCCATTCTCGACCGGCTGGAGCGGGCCGGCTGGCTGACGTCGGAGTGGGAGGACGAGACGGTACGCCGCGGAGCGCGTCGGCGGCTGTACCGGCTCACCGCCCAAGGCGCCACCGAAGCCGCCCGCACCCTCGCCGAACGGCGGCCGTCGCGCGCTTCGCCGGCCACCAAACCGCTGGCGGCGCAGTGAGACGCCAGCTGGCGATCCGGCTGGTCCGCATCGCCGTAAGCCTGATTCGCGACCCGCGGCGGCGCGCACGGTATGAGGAGCAGTGGCTCGCCGACATCGACGGCGCCGCCGAAGTCGGCCTGTCGCCGCTGGCGGTCGGGATCGGCGCGTGCCGCAGCGTGCCCGCCCTTCGTACACCCGCCGTGCTCGCAGTACCCAACACACGACACTCGAGGAGGGCCATGCCGCCGATCGGAGTTCTCGGAACGTTCCTGCACCTGGTCCACGGCGACCGCCGGCCGGGCTGGGTACGCCTCGTCGCCATCGCCATGGGTCTCGCGCTGCTCGCCGGCATCGGGCTCCTGCTCAGGTAGCCGCCTGCGTTGCCAACGTGGCGAGTCCGGGCCCTGGCGTAGCCGCTCCAACGTCTCGCGCGGCGAGGCACCGCGCTCGCGTTCCACACCCCGCGAACTCATCGCTCGACGTTGAACGGGCTTGGACCCCGGCTCCTCAGCCCACCTGAGCGGCAGGCTGTGCTAGACAATTCCTGTGTCCGATCCAGACCGACCGGCTGAGCAGATCGGTCCAGGCGGCTTCTCACCCCGGCCTTCCGCGCATCGGACGGGGCAGTGGGTGGCCGTGGCATCCTTGGTCGTGGCGATCCTCACGCTGCTCATCGCCCTGCCCGGAGCCATCAACGACTGGACGACGCTGCGCGGCCCACAGCCAACTCCGACGGACACCGTCAGCGCGACCACGTCGGGGTCGCCCACCTCGCCGACCACCCGGCCGTCCAGTCCAGCGCCGTCGAAGACCGCGAAGCCGGGCCAGGACAAGGACAGCTCGGACACGTCGTCGTTCGGAGTGCTGGCCATCGTGCAGCGCGTCAACACGTTCCGCTCCAACCTCAGCACCTGGAGCCTGGTGAGCGTGGTCGCCGCCGGCGCTGTCGTCATCTTTGTCTGCGCGGGGATCTGCCGCATGGTCATCATCACGTCGTACTGGCCGATCGGCATCCCCACCTGGGCGATCCTGATCGCGATCCCGTTCTTCGTCTGGCCGTCCGTCTCGGACAATGGCACCACCATGTTGACGGTCCTCGGCGTCGTCTACGCCGTGACCGGCATCGTCATCGTCTGGCTCGCCACAGCCATCGCCGACCCCTGATCCGACCGATCGGCCGTCAGTGCTCGCTCAACCAGCCGGCGATCGCCGTGGCCACAACGCGGAGGTCGGAGGTGTGCAGGTCATGGCCTCCCGGCACCTCGAGGAAACGGCCGCCGGGTATGGCCTCGGCCAGCTCACGCACCAGCTCCGGAGGGCAGAACGGATCGTATGTACCGGTCATCAGCAAGGCAGGGCAGGAGATCCGCCCGGCCCGGGACCGGCTGATGTCTCCACCCGCGTCCGCGATCGCGCGGAGGGCGCGGGACCAGCTCGCCGCCATCGCGCGGGCATGCTCCACACCGTAGGCCTCCACGAGGTAGGCGGCCAGCGGGAGGAAGAACTCGCTCGGTTCGTCCAGTAGCCGCTCGAGCGCATCCAGACTGCCCGGGGCAGGTACGACTTGACCGGCGGCTCCCCAGGTGACCACCGACAGCGCCCGGCTGGGTTCGAGCGCCGCCATCAGCAGGGCCGTCTCCCCACCGTCGCTGAACCCGACCAGGTGCGCCGAGCTCACGCCGAGGTCGTCCAGCAGACCCAGGAACGTGCGGGCATCGTCTGCGTAGAAGCTCGCGGCGTAGTCGCGCGGCTGCGGCTCGGACCGTCCCGAACCAGGCAGGTCGGCAGCGATCAGCCGGAACCCCTGACCGAGCTGGTGCCGCAGCCGATCGAGGTCGACGATGCTGCCTCCCCAGCCGGGCAGCATCAGGACCGGCTCACCAAGACCCGTGCTCTCGTAGTAGATCCGCCGCCCGTCCGGGCCGTACCACGTCATCGCCGGCTCACCCGAGACGCGCCGCGGCCAACTCGAGATAGACGTCGACGTCCGCACGTGGGTTGTGGCGGATCGCCCAGTCGATCATGCTGAGACTCCAGTGGGCCCAGCAGAGCCGGAAGACGTCGGGCTCCATGACGTTCCGAAGCCACTCGTCCAGCCGGCCGATGGCGCCCGCGGCGACCTCTGGATATCCGGCAGGGCGGAGCGCCTGGCCGCGTTCGAGGCTGAAGCGCAGTTTCACCAACGAGAACCCGCGGTGTCCACGCCCGATGCCGTCCCAGTCGACGATTCCGGTGACCGCGCCGTCGTCCATCAGGATGTTCCCGGGTACGAGATCCCAGTGCACCAGGTCGTCTCCGGGCAGGGTCGCAGGGGCTGTACGGCCGACTTCGCGGATCCAGCCCAGGAGCTTCCGGCTCCGCGCGTCGTACGTCTCCAGCGTCTCGTGCAGGCAGAAGTCGTCGCCACTTCCCTGCAGGAACAGCTCCGGCGCGGAAACCTCCGGCCGGTCGAACAACAGCCCGGCGAAGCTCTCGCAGGCGGCTACGATCGCGTCGATCGTCTCGTGATCGACCTGCTCCACAGGCGATCCGGGCATCCGTTCCTGAACGATGACGGACGAGCCGGCCAGCTCCGTGACCACGTCGTACCGGGGAACGAGCGCGCCACGGGAACGGGCCAGATTGAGCACGTCGCCGACGAACTCGAGGAAACCCACCGCTGACGGCGACGTGGTGACAACGCCCGGGCGGCCGTCCGGCCAGCGTACGTACGCGGCTCCGCTGACCTCGCCATGCGCGGCCACGCCTTCGAGCCGCAGGCCGGTTCCGGCGCTGTCGTTCAACTCCGCAACAAGCTGCTCCGCCTCCACAACGGCGACCCTGCCACACCCCACCTCGGTCCGCGACGGGTTTTCGCGCCGGACCTCCCGATCCACCTGGCCGGACAGCACCCGGTCCGCACGCAACCCGATTGGCCGGAGGGACTCGCGATGATCGCGGCTGCGGAGGACCTCATGACCGTACGCCGGACCCAGCAGACCCACGAATGAAGCCTGACCCAAAAACATGGGAGCGGGCAATGTGATCGGATGGTGGGATGACGATCTTCGTGCGTGCATGCTTCACGGCCCATGACGGTGGCCGGGCCGGGTTCGAGCGGATCGCGTTCGCGCTGCAGGAGCAGGCGAAAGCCGAGCCGGGCACGCGTACGTTCCGCTGGTTCCCAGCCGGCGAGGGCCGCTACATCGTGCTGGAGGAGTACGCCGACACCGCTGCCGCCCTCGCCCACAACGAACGCGCCGAACCGTTGCTGGCAGAAGTGCCCCAACACGCTGAACTGGTCAGCGCCGAACTCTACGGGCCGATCGGCCCCGAGCTTCACGCCTGGGCCCGCTCCACCCCGGGCGTCACCACCTACCCCGATCTCCAACCAGCGGGCAGCAGCTGACAAGTAGCGCCGCCCGCCGATGTCCGCCGGGTCGGACGCTGTTGACCCTGCCGCAACCGAAACTGTCGTACACCGTTCCCCGGCAGGGATGGATTCCGCTTCACGCCGAATGGTCGCAGGCCACAGACCCGCGACACAACGAACTCGACCCGGACCAGCACTGGCCGATTGTGCTCAACGAGAGCCACGCGGTCGACCTCGACGCACTGTGGAACGGTCCACTACGCGGACGGCGGCACCTCATCAGCATCTCATCGTCGGTCACGTACTACGAGATCCCCTGGTCGGCGTGACTCGATGCCATCCAGCAACGCGACACGGCAGACTCACACCTTCAGGCGCATCACGACGAGGTCGTAGGGCGCCCACCAGTCGTTCGAGCTCTGCAACTCGTCCCGCTTGACTGGTTCGAATCCGAGGCGTTCGAACATGGACATGCAGCCGCGGTGGTCCAACGTCTTCGAACTGCACGTGCTCGCCCTTACCCGCCCCACGCCGGGAACGTCGCGGACGGGCCAGGACTCCAGGTGTTCCTTGACCTCTGGCGAGCGTCTGCCATGAGCGCGCCGGAGTTTCCGCAGCTGCGAGTCGTGGTGCGGCTCGGCGATCGGAAGAGCTTCGATCCAGCCGCCGCCACGCTTACGGATCGCCTCCACCGCCGCCGCCAGCGCCGTGCTCGCGACGCCCTGGCGACGATGGTCCATCCGCGTTGTCAGGCAGGTGATCCGCCACTGCGAGGTGGACAGCCGGGCCAGCATCCGTTCAGGCGCCCGGTTCGTACGGGCGAGCGGCAGCTCCTCGACCCGGCCGAAGTTGCACCACCCGACCGGCTCGTCCCGCGCGTAGACGAGGATGCCGTGGGCCTGCCCGTTCCACACCAGCTCTTTGACCGCCTTCATCCCCTGCGCTCGGGACCATTCCTGATGCGGAAAGTACTTCCGGGACCGGTCAGGCGCCGCGCCCAGCAACTCCTCGCGCTCCTTGGCCGTACGCGCCACCGGCGACCCATGCCGGCCGAAGAGATAGAGCGCGCAGGCGCAGCCGTGGACCTGCGAGAAGAACCGCTCGAAGTCTGCCCAGGTGCGCTTCGACAGCTCCCTGGTCGTGAACCGGACCGTGCCCGTCGACATGGACATCATCTCCGTCCGTTCAGTACAGATCCCATCCAGGCTCAGCCTGTCACGACGTTCCGGACAACCTCTGTCCTGTAAACGTATCGCCAAAGTCGGTAACACTCTGCCAAGGGCGAGCGCGATCGCCGATCACCAGAAAGGCGAGCCTCCCGTACAAGCGGTGGTGGCGACAGGTTTCTAGGCGTGCCTGTGCGGCCACACGCGTTGGCGCGCGTGTTGCCGTCTCGACCGGGTCAGGGTCCGCCCCGACCTAGCTAGGCTGTCGGCTGTGGCCGGGCTTCTCGATTCTTTCGTTGGCAGGTTGGCCATTGTCGCCGGCGTCCAAGTCGTGACGGTGCTCCTCGGCGTGCTCATCTCCTTCGCGAGAGACCCCCGATTCTTTCCTCCCGCCGTTGCCCGCCCGACCCCTGATCCTTCTGCCGCCCATTTCCCGTTGCCCCAAGGGCTTCATCCGATAACGCCGGTCACACTGATCGTCGGTGCGATCTTGCATTTCGCATTCGTCATGACTGGCCTACATCACGTCGGAATCCTCTGGCCACAGCTTGGGGCGTCGGTCACCTCAGCAACGATCGCCGCCGTCCAGATGCTGCTGATCACCCAGAGCCGTCCGGTCAACCGAGACGTCTTACCCGGCAGCATGACGATCTTCTGCGCGGTTCTGGCTCTGATCTTCGGCTGTTGGGTGTTGATTCTGTCCTTCGACCCTTCCTTCCATGACTGATGAGCCAGGAACGAATGAGGGTGGGGTGCTAGGCGGGTCGGGCAGGCCCGACGTGCGTTACGCCTGAGTGCGGTCGCCGACCCAGGCCGTAGCCGTAGCTAGGACAGGGCGACCCAGTACGGTCCGTCGCCACCGACGTACTGGCATCTGTAAGTCACATCCCGCCATTGCTTGTACTGTCCAACCTCCGACGGGAGACAGTAGTAGTCCCACGGATCGGTGAACGGAGTGACTGCGGGAGCGATGGTCGATGTGCGCGAGACGTCCGCAGACCCGATTCCGGGGCGGCAGCAGCCGGTACCCGCCGACATGTCCACCTCGCTGCTCGACGAGGCCGAACGCCCGAAGCACGGCCGGACCGGTTCACGGTTGACTGCTAGACGACAATCACCCTGAAGTCGAAGGTATTCCACCGTTCCGGCCGCATGTGGATCGCGACGTTGCCGGGCGCGGTCTTGTCTGCCGCGTTCACATAGGCCGTGGCACGATCCGGTCCCATGTAACGTACGGCCATGTCGTAGCCCTCCTGCTTCGAGGCCGGCCTGATCTCGGTCACCGGACCCTCCACTGACACGTAGCGGTAGTCGTCAACAACGGCCACCTGCACGCACAACGCGAACCGGCCTGCCGCTTCGATGAGCCGGACCTTGCGACTGGAAGGCGTGATCACCTTGACCAGCCCGCCCGGCTGGTACTCATACCAGATCGGGGTGGTCAGCGGCGCGCGTTCCGGTTCGGCCGTCACGCTCAGGACTCCCACATACGGTTCTGTGAGGAAGGCCTCTCGTTCCTCTTGAGTCATCGGGCGCATAGCCGACAGGCTAGCTAACAATGCCCTCGACGAACCAACGCTCGCTTGATCTCCGGCGGGGGCTTGGTGGCTCTGCCGATGCGATGCCCGCGGTCACGTGGCCGCGGGTACGGCGAGAGTCGGTGGGGATGCCTGCGGACAGCCCGCGACAGCGGCGAAGACCCTACTGGAGGTATCGAGGAGCAACTGCTGGGTCAGCTGCCAGGCTCCCGCCACGACATCGCACCATCCTCGATCCCCTGCAACGATTGGCCGAATCGGGTACGCCAGTCGTAGGCGAAGGCGGGTTCGTGCTCCTCGATGAGGGCGAGGAGCGTCAGAGTTCCCCCACGCTCACGCCCATGTGCCGTTGCCGGCGGACGAACAGTCGCTCGACTTGGGCGACGTCCATGTCGTCGATCGCGGCCAGCGCGTCTGGGTCGGCGATGGCCTCGAGGATGGCGCAGATCTGGTCGAAGTCGTTCCCGGTTTTGGCTGCGCGCCGCAGGACCGAACTTCAGGTGCGTCGGCGGGAGAGTGCATGTCGTCTTGCCGTGATTGCAGATGAAGCGGACCAGGAGACTGTTCGCGCCGATCACCCTTCCAGGCTGGGTGATGGTCATCGGGGCGCTACTTACGCTCCTGTCGTTCTTCTTGACCGACGATCAAGTGAACGACAAAGCAGCTGTTCCGGACTATGACGTTCAGTTCGGCGTTCCCGGAGACTGGTGCCCCAGCGACCTGTCTACGGCCTTGGCCATCGACGAGCGGAACGGCATGCCGCTTGTGTGCAGCGACACTCCCATCCTGTACGCGGACCCTGAGCCCTACCCGTTCACGTCAGCCGAAGCCACAGCAAACCTAGGCTCTGCTGGGTGGCTCTTCATCGCGGCCGCAGGACTGTTTGCCATCGGGGTTCTGATGGTGATAGCCCCGTGGAAGCGCGTGATTCCGTAACACCCGCATCCAACCCAACGCCACTACCTCGGACGTACGAAGGTCGCCCGCGACGCCGCCCGCGTACTCGACGCCATCGACCCACGCACGCACCACCCAGAGACATGACGGCCACCTGGCCGCCACCCGTGCGGAGCAGATCGACAAGCAAGGGCCGACCACGGTCCGGCAGCCGTGCCATGATGCTGGCTATGGCAGTCATCGTGCGTGATCTTGTACCCGCGTTCCTTGAGTTCTGGGCGATGGCGGCAACGAAGCCTCTGGATGAGCAGGTCCACCTTTGGAATGCGTACGTCCGGCAGTACCCCGATGTCGTCAACGACGCGACGCGTGACGGCGGGCCAGTCCCCGACCCGCGGCCCGCACTCCAGAAGTACCCACCCTTGATCGACCGCATCACAAGCAACGGCACACTCGTCCACGACTGGATCTGTGAAGCTGGCGACCTCGTGCCACAACTCCTCGACATGAGAGACCTCGACATAGCGTGTGTAAGTGTCGTCGGCCTCGCCAGGTCGAATGCGTGGGTGAGCCAACTCGACGGCAGACCTTCGCTCCTCGTGGCCGTCGAACAGATCCAAAGCGCCGACTTCGCGCGGCTTCTTGTAACGCACGAAATGGCCCACGCCTGCCAACTCGGCATCGACGCGACAGCCTGGCTAAACGACCAGCGCCTCGGACTCCTGCTGTTCGCCGAAGGATTCGCCACACAGCTCACTGCCGAATCTTTTCCCGAACACGTCCTTGCTGAGCACCTGTGGTTCGAACCCGGGTACGAACAATGGCTGGCCGACTGTGAACCCCAGCTCCGGCAGGTCGCTCAGGCCCTTCGAGCCCTCGCGCATGCCGAGAACCCGGAAGCCGAGGCACGTTACTTCACCCTTCGCCAGGAACCAGACGGCATACCCGACCGCATCGGCTATCTCATCGGCGTCCGGGTCCTCGAGGTCCTCCGAGCCACGTACTCGTGGCCCGAACTTGCCCGCTGGAGCCCAGACGAAGCACTTGCCCACGTAGGACGTGCGCTCAAAGCGCTCTCATAAGTCTCCACACGACAACGCCGCGAACGTGACTCCGTGACAGCGGACAGCAACCAGGCCGCACCCGACATCGCAGGTACGGCCTGACAAGAGACGCAATCAAAAGCATGGGTAAAGCATGGGAGCCGCCCCGAAGGACGGCTCCCAGTGCAACGCGGTTGCCCATCTAGCTGGGCCCCAGTAGCGGGGGCGGGATTCGAACCCGCGACCTCCGGGTTATGAGCCCGGCGAGCTACCGAACTGCTCCACCCCGCGTCGCGGAGATAAGACTACGGGGTCGGTCCACACGACGCAAATCGGGGTCGGGTTAGCGCGATCGCCTGCCCATAGGTACGCGCATCGGGGCAAACGGAACCGGGGTCCGGCAAGGGCAACCGCTGCCCTGCCAGACCCCGGCACAGTAAGCGCCACAGCCATACAACGCCCTACGAGTTCGGCTCCGCCGTCGGCGTGGGAGTCGGTGTCGTCGGTGTCTTGGTCGGCTTCGGCGTGGACTTGTCCCCCGCCGCATCGGCCTGCTGCTGGGCCTTCAGCGCCTGCGCAACGGCATCCTGCGCCTTCTTGTTCCAGTCCTGGTAGCCCGCCAGGTTGCCCTTCTTCAGCTCGACCTCAGCCCGGTCGAAGGCCTGGTTCGCCTCGGCGAGCCACTTCGCCACGGCCTGGGCCGGCTCCCCCTTGTCCGGTGGCTGATCGTCGCCCTGGTCGGGTGGGGGTTGGTCGTCGCCTGTCTCGAGGTCGCTCTGGTAGACCTCGTTCAAGGCCTCCTCGAGCGTTGTGCCGACGCCGATCTTGCCGCCGGACGACGCCAGCACCAGCCGCAGCAAGGGATACGTCGTGCCCTGGCTGGCCTGGACGTACACAGGCTGCACATACAGCAGACCACCGCCGATCGGCAGCGTCAGCAGGTTGCCGTACGTCGCTTCGTTCCCCGCCCGCTGCAACGGCAGCAGCGCCTCGGACACGTCGCCGTCGGATTTCAGCTTGTTGGAAACCTGGTTCGGCCCGTCGATCTGTGTCTTGTCGTTGAGCTGCAAGATCCGGATCTGGCCGTACTCCTTCGACCGCGCGTCCGCGTTGACCGCCACGAAGGCGGCCATGTTCTGCCGGTTGAAGTAGATGTAGCTGGATGTCAGCGAGAACACCGGCTGGTCCTGGTCCGGCATCCGCACGGACAGGTAGTACGCCGGCTGCTTGCGCGACTGCCCGCGGGTCGGGTCCGGCGGGATCCGCCAGCGCTCGGAGCCTTCGTAGAACGTCCGCGCGTTGGTCACGTGGTACTGCGCCAGGATCTCCCGTTGCAGCTTCATCAGGTCTTCGGGGTACCGCAGGTGTTCGAGCAGCTCCCCGTCCGTGGGCTTCGGCTTGATCGTGCCGGGAAAGGCCTTCTGCCACGTCTTCAGGACCGGGTCTTTGGTGTCCCAGGCGTAGAGGTCGACGTCGCCGTCGTACGCGTCGACGACCGCCTTCACGGAGTTGCGTACGTAGTTGACCTCGACGCTCGGCTGCCCCGCGATCGCTGGTGCCCGTTCCAGTGAGTCGGACGTCGCGTCCTGCAGGTCGAGCCGCTGCGACAGAGGGTAGTTCTCGGACATCGTGTAGCCGTCGATGATCCACTTGACCCGGCCGTCGACGACCGCCGGGTAAGGGTTGGAGTCGAGCGACAACCACGGCGCGACCTTCTGCACCCGCTCGCGCGGGTGCCGGTCGTACAAGACCTTCGACGAGTTGTTGACCCTGCCGGACAGCAGGATGTTGAGGTCGGAGAACTTCGTCGCGTACAGCATTTGGTTGAAGAACGAACCCATCGGCACGCCGCCCTTGCCGTTGTAGGTCGTCGTGGAGTTCGCACCGCTGTCACCGCCGGGAACGTCGAGCTCGATCGACTTGGCACCCTTCGCCGCGCCGACGATGGAGTACGACGGCGACTGCTCGCCGAAGTAGACCCGCGGTTCGAACTTCGGCAGGTTCCCACTGGGCGGGATCCCTCCCTCCAACCATCGCGGGCTGCCCTCGGAGGTGTATTCGTTGCCGTACGACGCCACCATGCCGTAACCATGCGTGAACACCGTGTGGTCGTTGTTCCAGTTGCGCTGGTCCGCGGGCACGCCGGCCAGGCTGAGCTCGCGCACCGCGACCACGGCGTCCCGCGTTTCGTCGTCGACCTTGTAGCGGTCGACGTCGAGCGGGTTGGCGAAGGTGTAGAAGCCACGCACCTGCTGGAGTTGGTCGAACGTGCGCCCGACCACCGCCGGGTCGATCAGCCGGATGCCTGGGAGCGTCTCGGTGTCCTGGTTGACCTGTTCCTCGGTCGCCGTGGTCTTCGCTGCGTACGGCGTCACCTTCGTGCCCCCGATGCCGTAGGCGAACCGGGTCGCGTTGATGTTGCGCTGGATGTAGGCGTTCTCCAGGTCGGGCTCGTTCGGCTTGACCTGCGCCTGCTGGACGACAGCCGGCCAGGCCCAGCCCAGCAGCACGGCCGACAGCAGCAACAGCCCGACGCCGAGCCCCGGCAGCAGCCAGGTCCGGCGCACGACGTTGAGGAAGAACAGCACGGCACAGATCAACGCGATGAACGTGAGGATCGTCTTGGCCGGTAGGACCGCGTGCGCGTCGGTGTACGTGACGCCGGTGAACTCCTGCCGCGAGATCAGGTGGCCGCCGAGCGCCAGGCCGTACCGGTCGAACCAGTACGCCACGGCCTTCAGCAGCACGAACAGCCCGAGCAGTACCGACACGTGCGCCTGCGCGGCCGCCGACGCCTTCTGTCCCTGGGTCTGCAGCCGGATGCCGCCGTAGAGGTAGTGCGCGATCAGCGCGACCACCAGGGCCAGCACGACGATCGCGAAGCCGTAGCCGATCAGGAAGCGGTACCACGGGTAGCCGAACAGATAGAACGACGGATCCTTGCCGAACTGCGGGTCCTTCGTGCCGAACGGCACGGCGTTGCGCCACTGCAGGTACGACGACCAGCGGCCGGAAGCGCTCCACCCGGCGATGATGCCGAGCACGCCGACGATGATGCCGGCGATCAGCTTGTGGTGCGGGTCGATCGCGTCGCGGTAGCGGTCGAGGGCCTGCTGCTCGCTGGACATCGCGCGATATCGCGGGCGTACGGCGTAGGCCACCCACAGGCTGGCCAGCACAGCGCCGGCCATCACCACTCCGAACACGACGAACAAGCCGATCCGGGTCAGCAACGTCGTGGAGAACACCGACGAGAAGCTGACCGACTGGTACCAAAGCCGTTCGGTCCAGAAGTTGGTGAAGATGGCCCAGACCACGACGAGTGCGACGAAGACGACGATCGTGGGTACGAGGGCTCGCGCGCGCGAGTTGCCGCGCAACCCCCTCCGGAACGGGTCGCGCGGAGCCGAGAAGCTGCTCACCTGGTCCCCTCACTCCTACTCAGGTCAAGCTTTGGTCAAGTCGTGAAACCTGACCCTATCCGCTACAACTGGGAACCTTGCCGTTCCCGTCAGACAGCGCCTCCAGCGAGTCGACTGCGTCGGCCAGGGTCTTCACCCGGACCAGCCGGATACCGCCGACCTTCGCCGCCGCGGCCTCGTCGCAGTTGTCGTTCGGGACCAGGAAGATCGTGGCGCCGTCGCGCTGGGCCCCGGCGATCTTCTGCTGGATGCCTCCGATCGGTCCGACCTTTCCGGCGGCGTCGATAGTTCCCGTACCCGCGATGTGCTTGCCGGCGGTGAGCGACTCCGGGGTCAGCTTGTCAACGATCGCCAGGGCGAACATCGTGCCCGCGCTGGGCCCGCCGATGTCCTGCCCGAGGTTGACGGTCACGTCGTACGGAAAGTCGTAGCCCATGCCGGGCGTGATGCCGACCATCGGGACCTTCGGGTCCTGGGTCGACTTGGTGGTCGTGACCGACACCTTGACCGGCTTGCGGTCGCGCTCGACCTCGAACGCCACGGAGTCGCCGATCTTGTGCTTGCGCACGGCGTTCACGACGTCCTGCTCGTTGTGCATGGGCTTGCCGTCGACCTTGCGGATGATGTCGCCGGCCTCGAGCTTGCCCAGGGCGGGCGCCTTCTCCGCGATCGCGAGCACGACCACGACGTCCTTCGGGATCGGCTTGCCCCGTACCTCGGCGAGCGCGGCGGCGACCGCGTCCTGCTGCGACGTCTCCATCGCCTCGGCGTTGATCTGCTCGACCTGCTGAGGCGTCACGTTGTCGGGGTAGATGTAGCTGCGCGGCATCACCGCGACCTTGGGATCGAGCCAGGCGGCGATCGCGCCGGGGAGGTCGAGCTTCTGGTCCGGGCTGGTGACGGCGACCGTGGTGAGGCTCAGCTCGCCCTTGGTCGGGTACGTCTCGGTGCCGGTGATCTGGACGATCTCCTTGTCCTTGATCTTGCCGAGCGTGTCCTCGGTCGGACCAGGGCTCATCGTGACGAACGGCACAGGGATCAGGAACGCGACCGCGATCAAGGCCACCAGCAGCACAGCGGACAGCGCGATCGTGACGACACGACGAGACATGCGGGTCAGATTACGGGGTCCACCTGTGCCGCCCTAACGGTGTTCGGCTCACTGCTCAGTCGCGACGCACAATGACCACGCGTGCGATCACTCGGCGCCGACCCAGGAGGCATCGCCCTCGGTGAAGCGCTGGTGCTTCCACAGCGGCACCCTGGCCTTGAGCTCGTCGATGAGATAGCGGCACGCGTCGAACGCCTCGCCTCGGTGCGGCGCGGACACCGCCACGACCACCGCCAGCTCGCCGATCGCCAGGTCACCCACGCGGTGCGTCGCCGCGATCGCGCGGACGTCCGGGTGCTTGGCCGCGGTCTCCTCCGCGACGACCCGCAGCTCTCGTTCGGCGGTGGGGTGCGCGGAGTAACCCAGCTCGACCACCGACCGGTCCTCGTCGTTGTCGCGTACGACGCCGGTGAACAGCACGATCCCGCCGGAGCCCGGATCGGCGACGGCCCGGAAGACCTCGTCGATCGACAGCGCGGTCTCCCGGATCGCGCAGAGTTTCACCACGCTCATGTGGACTTCCCTCGCCTCTTGCGCCGCGCGCGTACGACCGCGGCCGTACCCAGCAGCGCGACCGTCGCGCCGGCCGCGCCGAGCGTGGCGGCGTCGCGCTTGCCGATCCGCCGGCCGAGTGCGGCATGCCGCCCGGCGACCTCGGTGGCCAGCACCTCGGCAGCGGTGATGTTGTCGTACTCGGGCACCCAGCCAGCCTCCCGCAGCCTGGCCGAGGGCACCACCCATGGATGCGAGACATAGGCCAGGTCGCTGGCCGGTGCCGGCGTCAGGCCGAGCCGGTGCAGCCGTTCGGCAGCTCCGAGCGCGAGCGACTCCGGCAGCTCCAGGCGAGGGATCGCCAGCAGCCGTTCGACCTCGCCCTGGTCGAGGTGGCCCTCGCTGGCGCAGGTCACGGCGCCTTCGACCTTGCCGAGTGCGGCGTACGTAAGCGCGCTCACCAGGTCGTCGACGTGGCAGAACTGCCAGGACGGCTTGCTGCCACGGATGACTAGCAGGCGCGAGGCCTCGAAGTGCCTGGTCAGGAACGTGTCGACGCCTGGACCGACGAGCATCGCCGGGCGTACGACGGTGACCGAGAGCCCAGGATGGGCCTTCGGCGCACGGCGGGCGAGCCACTCGATCTCGAGCAGGTCGGCGACCACGCCCTCCGGCCGGGCACGCAGCGGCGCATCCTCGTCGAGGGGCACGGGGTTGTCGGCGAGCGCGCCGTAGACCATCGCGCTCGTGCACAGCACGACCCTGGGCACGCCGCTGGCCGCGGCGGCCGTGAGCACGGTCTGGGTGCCGCGTACGTTGCGGGCGCTGCGCTGCCGGCCGTCGGAGTCGGGCATCAGGTCGAGATCGAGATGGACGACGGCCGAGCACCGGGCGATGCGCTGTGCGATCGCGGGGTCACGTACGTCGAGCACCCGCCACTCCGCGCCGTCGATGTCGCCCCGTCGCTCGTCGATCGCGATCACCCGCTTGACCTCTTCGTGCTCCACCAGCGCCTGCACCAGGGCATGCCCGATCCCCGTCGCGGCTCCGGTCACCGCTATGACCAGGCCTTTACGGCGGGAGCCTGTCGACTTCGTGGTCGTACGACGGGATCGTGTGCGCCTCCCGCGAACAGGAGCGGGTTCGTCGCTCAGGTCAGGACCTCCGGGAAGTAGGTTGGACGGTATGAACACGCTGCCCCTCATCCTGCCGGAGGATCATCCGTGAGCAACGACGAACCCGGCCACGAACCTGAAGGCAGCGAGCCCGACAAGGACAAGTCAGGCTCAGAGGACCCAGGTAACCGGTCCGAGAAACCCGAAAACCAGCCCCCGGACCCCCAAAGCCAGCCGCCGAACCCGTTCGCCGGAACGCCGTTCGAGATGTTCGGGGCGATGCAGGGTGCTGCCGGAGCGGGGATGCCGCCAGGCTTCGACCTTTCCGCCCTCTTCAGCCAGGTACAAAGCATGATGACCTGGCAGGGCGGTCCGATCAACTGGGATCTCGCGACCCAGACCGCGCGGCAGACCATCCGGGAGTCCGGCGACGCGTCGCTGACGGCCGAAGAACGCGCTGTGGTCGACCGGACCGTACGCCTCGCCGACCACTGGCTCGACGAAGCGACCAGCCTGCCCGCCGCGACCGCCGGCACGGCCGAGGCCTGGAACCGCGGCGAGTGGCTCGACGCCACGCTGCCGGCCTGGCAGAAGCTGGTCAACCCGCTCGCCGAGCACATCGTCAAGGCGCTGGGCCGGGCGATCCCCGCCGAGGCCGCGCCGATGGCCGGCCAGCTAGGTGACGTGTTCACCCAGATCGGCGGGCTGATGTTCGGCATCCAGGTCGGACAGGGGCTCGGCCAGCTGGCGACCGAGGTCTTCGGCGCCACCGACGTCGGACTGCCGCTGTCCCAGACCGGCAAGCCCGTGCTGCTGCCGGCCAACGTCAAGGCGTTCGGCGAAGGGCTCGGACTCTCCGACGACGACGTACGTCTCTATCTCGCGTTGCGTGAGGGTGCCCACCAGCGGCTGTTCCACCACGCTCCGTGGCTGGCCGCCGAGCTGTTCTCGGCTGTCGAGGACTACGCCCGCGGCATGCAGGTCGACCTGACGAAGCTGCAGGACCTCTCCGGGCAGATCGACATGTCCAACCCCGAGGCGTTGCAGAACGCGCTCGGCAGCGGGCTGCTCGAGCCGGAGGAGACGCCTGCCCAGCGGGCGGCGCTGGCGCGTCTGGAGACCAGGCTCGCGCTCGTCGAGGGCTGGGTCGACGACGTGGTGACGCAGGCCACGTCGGACCGCATGCCGTCGGCGGTCGCGCTGCGCGAGGCCGTTCGCCGCCGTCGTGCGGTGGGCGGTCCGGCGGAGCAGACGTTCGCGACACTGGTCGGGCTCGAGCTGCGGCCGCGGCGGCTGCGGGACGCCGCCAACGTGTGGGCCGCGCTGCGCGACGCCCACGGCGTGAGCGGACGGGACGCTCCGTGGACGCATCCTGACCTGCTGCCTTCCGGAGAAGACCTGGACGATCCGCTGGGCTTCGTCGAGCGGCGCACCTCCGGTGCCGACCTCGACTTCGACATCAGCGACCTGGGCTTCGACGAGGACATGCCGGAGTCCGGCAAGCCGGATGAGTCCGGTGGGTCCGATGAGTCGGGCGACGATGGCTCCGGAGAGCGCAAGGACGGCGAGTGAGCCTGCGCGAATCGGCGCTGGCCACGCTCTCGAGCTGGCCGGCGCCCGACCCTGAGCAGGAGTCGCTGCGGGAGGAATACCTCCAGGTCCTGCGTACGAGCGACGACTCCGTGTCGCGTGCCGGGCGGCCTGGGCATCTCACGGCCAGCGGCGTGATCCTCGACCCGGCGGCACGGCGGACGTTGCTGGTGCTGCACGCCAAGCTCGGGCTGTGGGTACAGCCGGGCGGGCACTGCGAGCAGGACGACGCGAGCCTGCGGCAGGCGGCCTTGCGCGAGTGTGTGGAGGAGACCGGCGTCGACGAGCTCAGCGTGAGCCCGGAGCCGGTGGTGCTGTCGCGGCACGGAGCACCGTGTGGCGCCAACACGCACTTCGACGTGCAGTACCTCGTGGTGGCACCGGCCGGAGCTCGACCTTCTGTGAGTGAAGAGTCACGTGACGTGCGGTGGTTCGACGTCGCCGAACTGCCGGACGCGCTCGCCGATGGCGTCCAGCACAGCGTCGCCGCGGCGGTACGCGCGGCGGCGGTTCTTTCGTTGTGAGCTAGCCGGTGACGAACAGCAGGACGATCACGACCACGGCCAGCACGAACAGGCCGGCGGCGATCAAGAGCATCGTGACGCGATTACGGCCCTCAGGCTCCGCCGAACGCGTGCTGGCGTAGGCCTGGAACATCTGCGTGTTCGCGCCCGGGTCGTCGGTGTTCTGACCGGCGCCCGGCGGCGCCTGCCCTGGGTTCTGCCCCGGTCCCATCTCTGACATGCGGATGACCATATCGGGCCTGGGTGTCCGGGGAGGCCGATCCCCACCCGGCGCCGGCCAGGACTATACGGTGATCACCGCTACGTGAAGGGAGCATGGGGTGGGCGGACTACCTGAGGGCGGCAAGGTGCTGGCGATCACCCGCTGGGGCACGCCGGTGATGCACCATCTGTGTGAGCCGGTCAAGACGTTCGACGCGGAGCTCGAACGGCTGGTCGCCGACATGACCGCGACCATGGAGGCCGCGGACGGCGTCGGACTGGCCGGCAACCAGGTCGGGCTGTCGCTCGCGCTGTTCGTCTTCCGCTGCCAGGACGATGACGACGTCATGCACGAGGGCGCGATCTGCAACCCCGTGCTGACGGTGCCGGAAGGTGTGGAACGCCGCCTCGACGAGTCCGAGGAAGGCTGCTTGTCCCTGCCGGGCGCGTACGTGCCGTGTGCCCGCCCCGACCAGGCCACCGTCCGCGGCGTCGACCACCACGGCGAACCGATCGAAGTGACGGGGACCGGCCTGCTGGCCCGCTGCCTCCAACACGAGACCGACCACCTGGGCGGCATCGTCTTCGGCGACCGCCTGTCCAAGCGGTGGCGGAAGAAGCTGTTCGCCGAACACGAAAAAATCGCCGACCACTACCCCGCCACCTGGCCCATCGACCCGATGACCGAGTAGCCGCCCTCCCGGTGGTTGGCGCGGCGTCGCCGCAGTCGGCGGCTCGAAGCCAGAGCCACCCGGCCCAGCTCAGCACCGGCGCGGCGAGACAGCGGCGGCCCGGCGCCTGAACAACCCAGCTCAGCTCCGCGCTCGGCGTGAAGACACACCAGCCACGGCGGTCCCGCCGCGGCGCCACAGCGGGCAGCGGCCTGACGTCTGAGCAGCCCGGCTCGGCTTCCCTCAGTTCGGCGCCGGGCGCGGGGAGGCGCCCACGAGAGTCGGTGGTGGGGCGTCGTCGGGGCGGAGGTGGGTGAGGAGGCGGCGGGTACGGCCGGCGAGCAGGCGGTAGCCCACTCGTTCCGCCAAAGCAAGCGCGTGGTTCGCGAGCGTCAGGGCGCGTTCGGCCTCGCCGGCGGCGTGCTGCGCCGTGGCCAGGCCGATCAGCGCCTCCACCTCCGGATAGCGGGCGCCCGTCTCGCGGGCGCGGCACAGGGCCCGGTCGAGGTGCTCGATGGCCTGCGTGTGGTCGCCCGACAGCTGGTGGGCGGCGCCGAGCTGGTTACGGATGACCGCCTCGGTGTAGCGGTCGCCCGTTCGCTGGATGAGCTCCATGCCCTGCTCAGCCAGCTCCAGCGCGACGTCCGGCCGGCTCAGGTCGTTGTAGACCGCGGCCGCCGACGCCAGCGACATCGCCTGGCCGTTGAGGTTGCCCAGCTGCTGGTACAGCGTCAACGCCTCCGACAAGTACGCCAGCGCCTCGTCGGGCAGGCCCATCCAGGCGTACAGCTGGCCGAGCTGGTTGCAGCTGAACGCCTGGCTGTGCCGGTCGTCCTGCCGCCGGTGGAGCTCCAGCGCCTGGTGCAGGTGGGTGCCGGCCTCGGCCAGCCGCCCGGCGGTCAGGTGGACGTGGCCGAGGTTGTCGAGGTTGACCGCCTCACCCCGCAGCGACCCGCTCGCCTGGTTCAACGTGAGCGCGCGCTGGTGGTAGTCGACCGCGAGCTCCAGCTCACCGAGCTCGAAGTGCACGATCCCGAGGTTGCCGAGGGCGTTGGCGCGGCCCTCGTCCCAGCCGCCGCGTTCGCACAGGGCCAGCGCCCGGCGCTGGTGGCCGATCGCCTCGCGGTAGCGGTTCAGGCACAGGTTGGCCATGCCGAGGCTGAACTCCGCCGCCGCTTGTGCCCGCGGCTCGTCCTCGGCCTCGGCGGCGGCCAGCCCGGCTTCGGCGATGACCAGCCAGTCCACGCCGTGCCGGCGGATCCAGCAGTAGCCGCGCAGTACGTCGGCGAGCAACCACGCCTCGCGCCGCGGGCCGTACTCCGCGGCGTGCACGGTCGCCGCGACGAGGTTGGGGCGCTCGGCCTCCAGCCAGGCCAGCGCGGCCTCCGGGCCGGCATGCTCACGCGTGGTCATCGGCTCCGACTGAGGCAGGCGCAGCACCTGCGGGTAGAGCAGCCTGGCGGCGGCGTCGGCGAGTTCGAGGTACCAGGCGTACAGCCGTTCAGTCGACTTCACCCGGTCGGTCTGGTGCAGCTCGCCCTGCACCCGTTCGCGGGCGTACAGCTTGAGCAGGTCATGCACCGCGAACCGGTCCGACGCCGACCGTTCGACCAGGTGCGCCGCGACCAGCCGGCTCAGCGAGTCGCGGGCCTCGACCAGTGGTACGCCGGCCAGCGCGGCCGCCGCCTCGACGGTGGTATGCGGTCCGGGTACGAGGCCCAGCAGCCGGAACATCCGCGCCGACGCGGGCTCCAGTGCGGCATAGGAATGGTCGAACGCGACGCGTACGGCACTCTGCTCGTCGTCGCCGACGGAGAGGACGTCCAGCCGGGAGCCCTCGTCGAGCTCGGCCACCTGATCGGTGATCCGGCGCCAGGGCTGGCCGATCAGCTGAGCCGCGGTGATCCGCAGCGCCAACGGCAACTGCCCGCACAGCCTGGCCAGTTCTTCGCTGGCCTGCGGCTCGGCGTCGATGCGCTCCCGGCCGACCAGCCGGCCCAGCAGCTCGCCGGCCTCAACCGTGTCGAGTACGTCGAGCGTGAGCAGCCGGCCGCCGTCGCGGGCGATCAGGCCGGCGAGCCGGCCACGTCCCGTCACCAGGACCAGGCAGCCCGGCCCACCAGGCAGCAGCGGACGGACCTGCTCGACGGTCTGCGCGTTGTCGAGGACGACCAGCATCCGCTTGCCGGACAGCAGCGAGCGGTACAGCGCGGCCGCCTGCTCCGAGTCGACCGGCAGCCGGTCGGTCATCACGCCCAGCGCGTGCAGGAAGCCCGCCAGCGCCTCGGCCGTGGCCATCGGCGCGGTCGGCGCGTAGCCACGCAGGTCTACGTAGAGCTGCCCGTCCGGGAAGCGGTCGCGTACCCGATGCGCCCAGTGCACGGCGAGCGCGGTCTTCCCGACACCGGCCGCGCCGGACAGCACGGCGAGCACCCGCTGGCCCGTTTCGGCTTCGGCCAGCAGGTCGTCGAGCCGCGCGAGCTCGCCGGCGCGGCCCACGAAGTCTGCCGGCGCCGCGGGGAGCTGGGCCGGCACGGACATCGGCTGTACGGCCTCCGGCTCCGTTTCTCGTACCACCGACTCGTCGCTGCCTGCCGGAACGACCAGCTGATCCGGCTCGAGGCCGGCCAGGATCTGCTGGTGGAGCTGCTGAACGGTCGCGCCCGGCTCGACGCCGAGCTGGTCGACCAGCAGCTCACGAAGCTGCCGGTACGTCGCCAGCGCCTCGGCCTGCCGGTGGGATGCGTACAGGACAGTGATGAGCAGCGCCCACAAGTGCTCTCGCAGCGGGTGCTGCTGGACCAGGCTGCGGAGCTCGTCGGCCAGCCCGCCGAGCGCGCCGCGAAGCAGGTCGGCCCCGATGCGCTGCTCGAGAACGGTCAGTCGGCGCTCCTCCAACCGCTCGGCGTCGACCCGGCAGCCTTCGAGATCGAGGTCGTCGAGCGCCGGACCCCGCCAGAGCGCGAGCGCTTCGGCCAGCATCCCGGCGCGACGGTCCAGGTCCGAGCTGTTGCCGGCGGCCTGCACGAGCTCCTCGAACCGCTCGAGGTCGAGCTCACCTGGCGCGACGTTCAACAGGTAGCCGGGCGGGCGGGTCAACAGCGGCAGCTGCTCCGGGGCCAGATCGGCCCACAACACCCGCCGCAACCTGGCGACACACCCCTGTAGCAGCGCACGCGCCTTCGGCGGCGCCGGATCGTCCCACAGCTGGGCGATCAACCGGTCCGTCGACACGACACGGTTCGCGTTCAGCAGCAGGATCGCCAGCAGCGCTCTCGGCTGCGGGCCACCAACGGCCAGCCGCTGCTCGCCGCGCCACACCTCCAGTGGCCCGAGAAGCTGGTATCGCAACGTTCCCCCCAAACGCACAAGGAACTCCCCCGCGACCCTTTGTACGACAATCGAGCGCGAACGCGCTAGGGGTCGCCGTACTCAGTTCACGGGTTGCGATGCCCGTTGGTTCACAGGATCAGCCCCACAGGAACGGCACCCGGACGGATCGCAACCGGGCGTGTCCTGTCTGGTGACTGACTGTGGCCGCGGCCGGATAGTCGCTGCCACCTCGTACGGTAGCGACTACCGGCCCGCCGGCGCCGGACTCGACATCGGCACCGGCGTTGGTGACCGCCGGCAGCCCAGCGGTGCGCGCGGCCGCGCTGCTCTGCACGGCATGGAACTGACCGACTTCAAACCACTGCCCCAACGTCGGTGAGTCGATGCCGGCTCCGAGCCTGCTGGCCATGGCGCGCCTCCCCCTGGGTCTGCCGACCTCTTCCCGCCGGCCTGACGGGTTGACGCGGACCGCGTCAGACCGGCGTGGAACCAAGATCGCGCAGAGCGCTGTCCAGCCGATGGGAACGCGATGGGAAGCAGGTGGAAACCGCAGGTCAGACGTTGAACGGATAGAGCTGGATCTCGGGGGCGCGGAAGGTGATCAGCTTCTTCGCGACCAGCTCGGAGCGTCGGTGTGGGATCTCGATCAGCAGGATGTCGGCTCCCAGCCTGGCTTCCACCACCGGATCATCGCCGTGGTCCAACTGGACGATCTCGCAGGTGACGAAGGTATCGAGATCGTCTGCCCCTCCCGCGTTCGAGAGGGACGTTGCGTTTGTGGAGGCCGGAGCCCAGTCCGTGACCTCTTGGGGGATCTCGAGCTCGACGTCGAACTGGCCCACGCCGGCGGGATCGGCACCCATCCAGCGCCCGGACGCCGTGCCCGACTCGCAGCGGAAGAACACGATCCCTTGCGAACCTTCGGTTGTCCGCAGGACTTCCACCCGCACGTTCTGCTCCGGGCCGCGTTCAGTCGCAGTCGGCGATGGGGAGCTGGGCGGCGGCGGCCACGCCCTCGAGGTAGCCGCGGGCGCGGTCGGCCTGGGGGTAGCGGCGTACGAGGTCCCAGAACTCCCTGGTGTGGCCGGGCTCGAGCAGGTGGGCCAGCTCGTGGATGAGGACGTAGTCGACCACCCATCCGGGCATGCCGCGGAGCCGGGACGACAGCCGGACCGTGCCGTCACACGGTGTGCACGATCCCCAGCGCGCGTCCTGGTTGCCGACCCACCGAACGCTCGCCGGTGACACAGCGTCGTCGAGATAACGCCGGGTCAACATCCGGGCGCGTTCCATCAGCTCGCTGTCGCTGGGGTGGCGTCGGCGTTCCTGAGCGGCCAGGCGCTCGACCATGACGTCGACCCACTGGCGTTCCTCGGCGCGGGTCATCCGGTCGGGCAGCAGCACGACCACGCGATCGCCGTCGCGGTAGGCGCTTACCGTGCGCCTTCGCCGAGCGCTGCGACGTACTTCGACCGGCCCGGCCGGTGTCTGCCTCACCACTGGCTCTTTCCTGGCACGCTGAGCCGCACCGCGGGCGCGCGGAGAAGCTGCGCTCGCGGCACTCCTACGCCCGGTCAGCCGGTCCGGACGCTCCGCGTCAGGCTGGGCCACGCACAGCACGGTACCGCGAGGCACCCCCAAAACGCGACGGCTCGGCCGTGGCCACTTTTTCTGTCCACAGCGAGTGGATAACGATTTGTGCAGGTCAAGTGGCTCCGGATCGGGAGAATTCCATGCGGGCTCCACAGTCCACCCACAAGCTTTCAACCCGTTGACCCGTACCTTTGCACAGCTCATCCACAACGTTGTCCACAGGCTGGGGCGGCTTCGGATTGACGGGCCGGGAAGCCGGCCATAGATTTTCCGGTATTGGAGCCCCCGATCTTTCCGGGCCGTCCACATGGGGAAGGTGGACAAGCACGGAGAGGAGTCGGGGGCTTCGTAGTGCAGTCGACGGCGTGCCGCGCCGCAGCTACGGGGGTGGCCTGGCATAGGGTGACCCGAGACCGGGCGGCCCGGGCGGGCCCGCCCTGCCCTGACCCAGCAAGACAGGAAGGCCGTCATGGCTGAGACCTATTCCGGCGAGTTCTACTGCGTGAAGTGCAAGGCCAAGCGCACCGCGACCGGCGACGTTCACGTCAACGACAAAGGTACGCGGATGGCGAAGGCCAAGTGCCCCGAGTGCGGTACCAACCTCAACCGCATCCTCGGCAAGGCCTGAGGAACACGCAGTTCACTCCTAAATCACACAAAGTCACATAATGCGGGGGCGGCCGGCACGATTCGGGCCGCCCCGGTTGGACGGGCGACGTGTGCTCGCAAGGCGCGCGAGCCCGGTCCAACCGGTTGTTTACACCGGGGGACGACCCCCGGAACCCCGCAGCATTGGGCGAGTTGGATGAGGGCGGCGGCGTGCTCGCCACGACGGCGAGTCGCCTCCACTCACAGCGGAACGCAGCGCTCAGTCACCTTGGTGAATGAATATTTTGAGCGTGCGCCTTCCGTCGGCAGGTCGGGCGTCGTCGCGACAGCGATCGGCGCACGGCCGCGCCTCTCCTCGCGCCCTCCCGGCGCCTCCCCCCGCTCTTTCTAGAGCGTCCCGCCGGCCCTCAACCTGCGCGTCACGATCCGTTCGGCCACGAACGAGACGAACGGCACGGTGCCCGCGAGCAACACCAGCAGCGTTCCCTTGAGCGACCAGCGCGCGCGGCGGGCCAGGTCGAACGCGACCGCGAGATAGACCATGTAGCCGAACCCGTGGATCGGCCCGACGATGCCGACCAGCATGTCCTGGTGCCAGATGTACTCCAGCGGCATCGCGACCAGCGTGAGCACCAGCAGGAACACACCGACGACGTACGCGACAAACCGGTAGCGCAGCAGCCGGCCGCGCAGGCTGGGCTCTACCTCAGCCGGCGCCGAGTCGACCCCGGTCAACGCCCGGACCTCTCCGACAGCCCCGCGAGGTAGCGGTTGTAGGCCGCGAGTTCGGGGTCTTCCGCTTCGTCGGCTGCGATCCGGGCGGCCACGGCGTTCTCCTGCTCGGCCTGTGCGACGACCGGCGCCGGCTCGTCGACGTCGATCTTGGTCTCGAGGCCGTCGGCGCCCTGCTCGGGCGGTCCGGACTGCTCAGGCTTCTCGAGCGGCTCGGGCTTGGACGCGTCGCGCAGCAGGCGCCACCACAAATAGATGGCGAACGCGCCGAAAACCGGCCATTGCAAGGTGTACCCGAGGTTCTGGAACGAGCCACCGGCACCTTCGTACCTCTGCAGCTGCCACCACGCGAGAAAGACCGCGACAGCCGCTGCCACGAACATCAACGCGGTGAACGCCAACCACCGCGGAGTGAGTAGCCGCCGCATCATCACGGCTACGAAGCTACATCAAGCGGCTGTGGATAACTCCGGCGGGATCTTTCGCCCTCCTGCCATGCTCACCCTCAGTGTTTGATTGGTTTCACAAACGGGGGGTGGCGCAGATGCGTCCACAAATCAAGCCGGCACTGTCGTGGATCCAGCGGGACGCCGAGACCGTCCAGATCGGCCTCGATCCCGAAACCGCGGTCGTCCTGACCGGCCTCGACGTTCGGCTGATGCGCGTGATCCGCAGCCTGAACGGCCGGAACAGCAAGGAGACGATCCTCACCAAGGCACTCGCACTCGGCGTCGACAGCCGGTCCGCGCAGCTCGTCCTGCGGATGCTGACCGAAGCCGGAGCGGTGACCGACGGTGAGACCCACCGCTCGCCGTTGCGCGGGCTGCCGCTGGCCGAGCAGGAACGGCTGACGCCCGACCTGCTCGCGCACGGCCTCGCGTACGACACGAAACAGCACACCGAGGGCTTCCGCCGAAGACGGGCGGCCGCGGTGAGCGTCCACGGCGCGGGCCGGGTCGGCGCCACCGTGGCCGGCCTGCTGGCAGCCGCCGGCATCGGCCGGGTGGTCGTACAGGACGACACGCCGGTGAGCCGTGGTGACCTGGCACCTGGAGGGCTGCGGCGTACCGATCTCCGCGGCTCCCGGGCCGGTGGCGTGTGCCGGCTGATCGGCGACGTGGCGCCATCGACGTCGGCGGAGTACTCGCCGCGATCGCGGGCCGGCGCACCCGCCGAGGGCGGGCCGGGTGGTCCGGGTGGGGCACAGGAACGGCTGGCCATACTGGCGCCCGACCATGAGCCGGACCGGCGGCTCGCGCAGCAGCTCATGAAGTCCGGCATTCCGCACTTGGTCGTACGCGTCCGGGAGAACACCGCGATCGTCGGGCCGTTCGTCGTGCCGGGTGAGACGTCGTGCGTACGCTGCCACGACCTGCAGCGCTCCGCCCGCGATCCGGCGTGGCCGCGGATGCTTTACCAGTTGATGACCCGGCCGCCTCGGCAGGTCGCGTGCGACGTCGTACTCGCCACGTCGGCCGCGTCGTGTGCTGTCGCGCAGGTGCTCGCGTACCTCAGCGGCGACGAACCGCCGGCGACGAACCGCACGATCGAGCTGCAACTGCCGCTGACCGAAGTCGAGACTCGTACGTGGCAGGCGCATCCGGGCTGCCCGTGCCAGTTCGACCCGGCTCGGGCCGAGGACGCCGGGAGCTGACGTTCCGTGATGTGTCGGTGGTCTCGATTAGCGTGCTCGGCATGACTTCGCTTCGCTATGGATTCGTACTCGCCTACGGCGACGCTCGTACCGCCGCCGAGCTGGCCGAGCTCGCCGAACAGCACGGATGGGACGGCTTCTTCTGCTGGGAGGCGATCTGGGGCATCGATCCCTGGGTCTGCCTCTCGGCGGCCGCCGTCCGCACCGAACGGATCCGGCTCGGCACGATGCTCACGCCGCTGCCGCGACGAAGGCCGTGGGAGCTCGCCAACCAGACCTCGACGCTCGACAACCTCTCCGGCGGCCGGGTGATCCTGTCGGCCGGTCTCGGAGTGTCGGGGGAAGACGTGTTCTGGATGTTCGAGGACGATCCCGGTCGCAAGGTCCGCGCGGAGCTGATGGACGAAGGGCTGGAGATGCTCCAGCACCTGTGGCGCGGCAAGACCTTCGACTATTCGGGCAAGCACTACCGCTCCCGCAGCCTCGACCACGACCCGATGCCACCGGTGGCGCCGCCGCCGGCGCAACAACCCCGCATCCCGATCTGGATGGTCGGCGCCTGGCCCCGCCCGAAGTCCATGCGCCGCGCCGCGATGCTGGACGGCTGGCTCCCGCACTACGCCCCACCGGCAGGCGGCGAAGGCGAGCTGACGCCCGCGTTGCTGGCGGAGGGGGTCGAGTGGATCCGCGAGGCCCGAGCGGGCAACGGCCTCGACATGTCGGCCTACGACATCGTGGTCGAAGGCAACACCGATCCCGACAACCCCTCTGCCGGCGCCGAAAAGGTCCGCCCCTGGGCCGACGCGGGCGCCAACTGGTGGCTCGAAGCCGACTGGAGCGAGATGGACCCAACCCGCGTCCGGGAAGCCGCCGAACACCGCCTCCGCGCCGGCCCCCCGCGGTTGTAGCGGCCAGCACCTGACCAGCAGAACTCCGGCACTGAGCCAGCGCCCGCAGTGCCGGGGTGGCAAGCACGACTCACGCGCGCTCCAATCAAGCCGAGCCAAGCCACAGCCAAGCCGCACATCCGCGACTCGGGTGTGCCCCGACATGCCCGCATCGCCGCTTGTCAGGGCCGCGAGCGGCCCGCCTGCGCACGTGCTCCGCACCAGCCCGGCACCCGCGATGGCGACCCGACCGCCACCGCGCCGGCCACCCGCGCCGACTCCGATCAGGCCGAGCAGCGGGCGGTGACCACGCGCTTATCTGCGCCGGCAGCCGACTCCACCGCCCAAGCTTGCCCGCCGCGCGGTCGCATCGCCGCTGCTCAGAGCGCCCAGCAGCCCGCCAGAGCGCCGGCCGCCGCGTGGGCTCGGCACGCGTGCGCCGGTCGGCCGCACGGCCTGGGCGGGGCGCGGAGGCAATCGCGCGTTGGCGAGACGCCACTCTTCATGACTCGGGGTTGCCAAGGCGGGGTTGCCGGGCCGTGGGTGGAATCCGGACGGTTATCCACAGCCCGGACGGGTGGCGGGGCAGGGACGGCCCTCGGCGACCCCGGTTTGGGTACCGCGGGGGGCGCAGGTTGGAATACCTCGAAAGGGGGAGGTCTTCCGCGGACCCAGGCTGGAGAATGATCTCGTGAGCGACGAAGACGACCTGCCACGCAACACAGTTGCCCGGACCGCACGCCTGGCCAGCCTCCCACTCGGTATTGCCGGGCGGGTGACGCTTGGGCTGGGGAAGCGCATCGGTGGTAAATCGGCGGAGGTCGTTCGGGAGGAGTTCCAGAAACGTACGGCCGACCAGTTGTTCCGCGTCCTTGGGGAGCTCAAGGGTGGGGCGATGAAGTTCGGGCAGGCGATGTCGATCTTCGAGGCCGCGCTGCCGGACCAGATCGCGGGGCCGTATCGCGCGACGTTGACGAGGTTGCAGGATTCCGCTCCCCCGATGCCGGCCACCGCGGTGTATCGGGTGCTCGAAAGTGAGCTCGGCAGCGGCTGGCGGCGCAAGCTTCGCAACTTCGACGACCAGCCGGCCGCCGCCGCGTCGATTGGGCAGGTGCATCGGGCGCATTGGCCGGACGGCACCGAGGTCGCGGTGAAGATCCAGTACCCCGGCGCTGCCGACGCGCTGCGGTCGGACCTCAAGCAGATCGCACGGCTCGGCAAGTTGTTCTCCGCGCTGGTCCCCGGCCTCGAGGTACGGCCACTGGTCGAGGAGCTGCAAGCCCGGATTGGCGAGGAACTCGACTACGCCCTGGAGGCCGAGGCCCAGTCCACCTTCGCCGAGGCCTTCGACCAGGACCCCGACTTCGCCATCCCGCGCGTGCACCTGAACACGCCGCGCGTTCTCGTCAGCGACTGGATCGACGGCACTCCGCTGAACCAGGTGATCACCGACGGCACCCAGGAGGAACGCGACCGCGCCGGGCTGCTGTTCACGCGCTTCCTGTTCTCCGGACCGGCCCGCGCCGGGCTGCTGCACGCCGATCCCCACCCCGGCAACTACCGCATGACGCCTGACGGCCGGCTCGGTGTCCTCGACTACGGCCTGGTCGCGCGGCTCCCCAACGGGTTCCCGCCACAGATCGGCCGCCTGCTGCGGATCGCGATGGACGACGACTTCGAAGCAGTGCTCGAAGGGCTACGCGAGGAGGGATTCGTCAAGCCGGGCGCCAACATCAACGCCGACGACCTGCACGCCTACCTCGCCCCGTTCATCGATCCGGCCCGCGCGGAGAAGTACAAGTTCACCCGCGAATGGCTGCGCAGCCAGTTCGACCACGTGAGCGACGTCGGCAAGAACGGTGCCTCGCTCGCGCTGAAGCTCAACCTGCCGCCGTCGTACTTCCTGATCAACCGGGTGTGGGGCGGAGGCGTCGGCGTGCTGTGCCAACTCGGCGCGGAGGCCCCGTTCCGCGCCGAGCTCGACAGCTGGCTGCCCGGCTTCGTCGAAGACAAGCCGGCCGAGATCGAGCCGGCTACGTAGGGCTGGTCGCCGGGTCGACACCGGCCGCGGAGTACGCCTCGGCCTCGTCGAGCGTCTCCTTTGAAAGCAGCGCCCGCACGATCGCGTCGAGCTTGGAGCGGTTGTCCCGCAGCTGCCGGATCGCCTCGGAGTAGCACTCCTCCACGATCCGCCGCACCTCGCGGTCCACGGTGTCCATCGTCGCCGGCGCGACCTGGATGGGGTACTGCCCGTTGGTCGCCGGATCCGGCAGTACGGTCACCGGGCCGATCGCCCGCGACATCCCCCAGCGCCCGACCATGCCGCGCGCGATCTTCGCGACCGTGTCGAGGTCGCTCTCCGCACCGGTCGTCACCACGTCGTAGACCACTTCCTCGGCGGCCATTCCGCCGAGCGCTCCGATGATCCGGCCGCGGAGGTACTTCTCGTCGTAGGCGTACCGGTCGTTGTTCGGTGTCGACAGCGTGACGCCGAGCGCCCGGCCGCGCGGGATGATCGAGATCTTGCGTACCGGGTCGGCGCCGGGCTGCAGCATGCCGAGCAACGCGTGCCCCGCTTCGTGATACGCGGTCCGTTCGCGTTCGGTGTCCGGGATCACGATCGTCCGGGCCGCGCCGAGCTGGATCTTCTCCAGCGCCTCGGAGAAGTCAGCCGGCGTCACCGACGGGCGTTCGCGCCGGGCGGCGAGCAGCGCGGCCTCGTTCACCAGGTTCGCGAGGTCGGCGCCGGTCATGCCGGGCGTGGTCTTGGCGATCTGCTCGAGGTCGACCTCGCTCGCGAGCGGAACGCCGCGTACGTGCACCCGCAGGATCGCGGCCCGGCCCACGACGTCGGGCGGCGAGACCATCACCGAACGGTCGAACCGGCCGGGTCGCAGTAGCGCGGGGTCGAGCACATCCGGACGGTTGGTGGCCGCGACGACGATCACGCCCTCGAACCCGGTGAACCCGTCCATCTCGGTGAGGATCTGGTTGAGCGTCTGCTCGCGCTCGTCGTGCCCGCCGAGAGTCTGGCCGCCGCGCGCCCGGCCGATCGTGTCGATCTCGTCGATGAAGATGATCGACGGCGCGACCTTGCGCGCCTCGCTGAACAGCTCGCGGACCCGGCTCGCACCGACGCCCACGATCATCTCGATGAACTCCGAAGCGCTGGCCGAGAAGAACGGCACGCCCGCCTCGCCGGCGGTCGCCCTGGCGAGCAACGTCTTTCCGGTGCCGGGCTGCCCGGCGAGCAGCACGCCCTTCGGCACCCGCGCGCCGAGCTTCTGGTACTTAGCCGGCTCGCGCAGGAAGTCGACCACTTCGGTCAGTTCCTGCTTGGCCTCGTCGATGCCCGCGACGTCGTTGAAGTCGACCCGGATCTTGGACGGCTCGACCGGCTTGGCGGCCTTGGAGCGCCCCAAGCCGCCAAGCCCGCCGGACGCGATCTGGCTCTGCCGGCGGATCAGCCAGATCCAGACGCCGGCAAGCAGTGCGATCGGTAGCAACGACATCAGCAGGCTGGTCAGCAGACTGCGCTGCTGGAGCACGGGCTCGGCCTGGACGGTGACGTTCTTGGCGGTGAGCTGCTTGTAGAGATCGTCCTCGGCGAACGTCGGCCGCTCGGTCGTGAAGTGGTCGTACGTCTCGTCGGCGGCGCCCTCCGGCACCTTGGCGGTCTTCTTCAGGTCACCCTGGATCGACTCGCCCTTGGAGAAGATCCGCTCGACGTTGCCGGCGGCGACCTGCTTGGTGAACTCGGTGTACGGGATCGTCGGCGCGCGCTCGCCGCCGATCATCCAGGAGACGAGGGTGGACAGCAGATAGACGGCCACCAGCGTGATCAGGAAGTACTTCCAGTTGAACCGGCGGCGCGGCGTCTTCCCGTCGGCGGACTCCGGGAGCCCTTCGGTACGCCACGGCTTGCGGGTGCGTTCCGGCTCGGCGCCCTGACCCGCGCCGGGACCGAGATCGGAGCCGGAACCAGGGCCGGAGCCGGTGCCCCGGCTACCGCCGCTCGAGCTGCCGGACGCTGGATCGACGCTGGTCTGCTCCGGCCGGTTGACCTGCGGTGTCGGCTCGCCCATGCCACTCCTCGATGGATCTTGTGAAGAGCTCGCATCGTAGTTGACCGCGCCCGCCGAACGCGGTGAAGACAAGGCGGCCGGGGTGCCGTCACTCGCCTGCACGTGCGAGGAGACACCCCGGCCGCGAGCCGTCGCCCGGGACGCCGGCTCTTCGGGTGGTCGTCGAGGTGAACCAGCGGCTTCGTGCAAAGCCGCTGTGCGCGCTGGGCGTTGGGATACCGGTGCGGTCCCGTGCAAGGACCGCACCGGTGTTACCCATCCCTAGGTGGCTCGAGCCGGACCAGGCCGGTTCGAGGTCTTACTGGACGCGCAGTAACTGGAGGGCGTAACTCCTCCATCCGGTCGCCTGCTCCTGCCGGCGGCTCCGCTTCAGCTTCTCGGCGGTGCGCCAACATCGCGCGGCTTCGACACGGGCGCGTATCTGCGCCCGTGCCAGGTCTTCATGAATCAAATGCATTTCGTTGCTCCTGCGAAGGCTTCGGGTGGGCACGGCCGAAGGGATCGGGCCGTCCTGGTGTGTTCTGGTCATCGTTGGTCTTTGGTCTCGGGACGTGAGGAACCGACTGTGCAGTGCCGGATCCACTCCGTCGGACGGGTGGTTCAGGCAGCTACATCGTTCTTGCGGGGACGGCCACGCGGCCGTTTGCGAGGCACCACGACTCCTGCGACGAACAGCTCGCCGCCCCAGACACCCCACGGCTCACGCCGGGCGAGAGCACCTTCAAGGCACTCACGCTTGATGGGGCAGCTCTGGCAGAGGGACTTCGCGAACTCGACGTCGTCAGGGGACTCCGCGAAGAACAGCTCCGGATCGAAGGAACGGCACGGCAGGTCGAGGTCCACTGCCACCCGCACGACGGGCTCGAGGACGCTGATACTCACTTCCACTCACCTCCTTCCTCTCTTGTGGAGAGGGCTTGCTGGCCAAGTGCGCTTCTCTTGGTCAAAGCGGTGGTCTTTCTTTGTCGAGACGTGTGGGTCTCTGCTTGCAAAGGCGGTCTCTTTGCGCAAAAGAAAGGGCCGCGGTCCCGGTGTCGGGATCCGCGGCCTGGAGGTGACCGGTCTGGGTGTGTTCTAGACCGGTGGTCTCCAGGCTCTGACTCCCGACAGAGCGCTCCCCTTACGGAGGGTGCTCGTGGTGGCCTGAACCGAGATGGCCTCAACTTCGGCGGCGTACGTGCGGACTGGGTTGATCGAAGCGGCGGAGAAGCCGTCGATCTTGGTGGTGCTGCCCTGAGGAGCTGCCTGAGCCACGCCCATGAACCCGGCGCCAGGCAGGGTGGTCCCCTGGAGCTGAACATGACGCGGCGCGACACGGCGCTCGATCCGCAGCAGATCGGAATCCCGCAGAGCCGGGCACACTGGTGCGCCAGTGCCGAAGTTGTGAGTGTCGGTGATCATCTGTCGCACCTCCTTCTAGTGCTCGACATGGTGAGTCCAAACCTGGCGGTTGGGGACTTGGAGAGCTTAAGCCCGCAGCCGCGGCCAGAGCAAGCTTATTTCCCGACCGAACTTCGTCCGTTACCGATTTGTTTCGGTATCGCCCTAATCCGAGTGACGGCTCTGCCCATGGGGTTGCCTAAAGGGGCAAGGTCTCGGTCGAATCGTCAACACCCACAGGCGTCTCGCCGCTGCAGATCGCCAGCACGTCGTCTGCGTATTTTTCCAACTTCGTCGCTCCGACCCCCGGGATCTTCGCCAGCCCGCCCCGATCGGCGGGGCGTTCCTCGGCGATCGCGACCAGCGTGGCGTCGGTGAAGATGCAGTAGGCAGGGAGCCGCTGGGCCTGCGCCTGGCTGGTGCGCCACGAACGTAACTGGTCGTAGAGCTCCTCGTCGTAGGTCGGCGGGCAGGTGGCGCACCGCCCGACCTTGCGCTCGGCCGCGTCGTGCAAGGGCGTCTTGCAGGTGCGGCAGGCGGCGACTCCCCCGCGGCTCGACTGGCTCTTGCCGCGGCGGCCGGTGCGCTCGCCGGCGGCCACCTTGTCGGCACTGGCGGTGCCCTGCGGGCGGATCGCGTCGAGGAACCGGGACGGACCGCGCCGACCGCGACCGCCTGGGTTGCGTGCCAGCGCCCAGGAGATCGACAGGTGCTCGCGGGCGCGGGTGACGCCGACGTAAAGGAGTCGGCGTTCCTCCTCGATCTGCTCGTCGGTCTGGGCGTAGGTGATCGGGACCGTGCCCTCGTGGATGCCGGCCAGGAAGACGGCGTCCCACTCCAGGCCCTTGGCGGCGTGCAGCGTGCCGAGCGTGACGCCGTCGGCGGCCGGGGCGTGCTGGGCGGCCGCGCGCTCGTCGAGCACCTCGAGGAACTGCTCCAGGCCGGCGTCGGAGTCTTCCTTGGCGACGTCGGAGGCCAGCGAGACCAGGGAGTTGAGCGACTCCCAGCGCTCGCGGACGGAACCGGTGCCGTCGGGAGCCTGCGGCGACCAGCCGGTCGAGGCCAACACGGCCACCACGTCGGCGACCAGGCCGTCGCCGGACTGCTCGCCTGCCCGGGCGGCGCCGCGCAGCAGGACCGTGGCCTGGCGTACTTCGGGACGATCGAAGAACCGCTCGGCGCCGCGAAGGGTGTAGGGGATGTTGCGCTCGGCAAGCGCCTGCTCGTAGGCCTCGGACATGGCGTTGACCCGGAACAGGATGGCGATCTCGCGATGGGGGACACCGCGCTCGACGAGCCGCTCGATCGCGCGGGCGATGCCGTCGGCCTCGGCGGGCTCGTCGGAGTATTCGGTGAACGACGGCTGCGGGCCGTCGGGGCGCTGGGCGCGCAGCGTCAAGCGATGCTTGCTGGCCGGACCGGTGGCGCCGGCCAGCACGCCGTTGGCGACCCGGACCACTTGCGGGGTCGAGCGGTAGTCGCGCTCCAGGCGTACGACGGCGGCGCCGGGACGGTGCCGGGTGAACTCGAGGAGATAGGACGGCGTGGCGCCGGCGAAGGAGTAAATGGTCTGGCTGGCGTCACCGACGACGCAGAGATCCTGGCGGTCGCCGAGCCAGAGGTCGAGCAAGCTCTGCTGCAGCGGGCTGACGTCTTGGTATTCGTCGACGACGAAGTGGCGGTATTGGCTGCGAACGGCCTCGGCGACCTTCGGCGAGTCGGCGATCAGGGCGACGTTGCAGAGCAGCACGTCTTCCATGTCGATGAAGCCGCGGTCGCGTCTTACTTCTTCGTAGGCGGAGAAGACGCGGGCGACGGTGGCGGCGTCGTAGCCGGCGAGCTGGCGGCCGGTCCTGGCGGCGACGGCGGGATAGTCGTCGGGGCGGACATTGCTGACCTTGGCCCACTCGATCTCGCCGGCCAGGTCGCGGCGGCCGGCGAGGTCGGCCTGCACGCGGCAGCGGTTGGCGGCCTCGGCGACGTAACGCAACTTGCTCTCGACGATCGGGGGGAGGTCGGTGCCGTAGACCTTGGGCCAGAAATAGCGCGCCTGGCGTAACGCGGCGGAGTGGAACGTGCGGGCCGAGACGCCGCCGACGCCGAGCTCGCGAAGTCTTGTGCGCATCTCACCGGCGGCGCGGGTGGTGAACGTGACCGCCAGCACCTGCTGCGGCTGCCAGGCGCCGGACAGGACGCCGTAGGCGATCCGGTGCGTGATCGCCCGGGTCTTGCCGGTGCCCGCACCCGCGAGGATGCACAGCGGGCCACGTAACGTGGTCGCCGCTTCGCGTTGCTCGGGGTCGAGCGCTGCCAGCACGGTGTCGGCGTCGGGACTGCTCATGGCTCACCATGATGACAGCCACCGGGGACATAGCTCAGCCGCCGAGCCCGTCCGTGGGACGGGCCTTGAACGAGGCTTGACCTGACGGCGCTCAAGCGACCGGCCGACGGCTGCCACGCCGGGTCGGGCGAGCGGCCGTCGGCCGGGTGAGTGCGGATTGGTGAGGCGGCGCCTGGGCTGGTCACAGGGCTGGCGCGGGAGCTGGAGCTGGGGACCTGAGCCAGATCTGAGCCGCCGGAGCCGGAGCTGAGCCGGAACGCGCAACCGGACGAAGCGCTGCAGCGGCAGTCGAAGCTGCGACCGCGAGCCGAAGCTGAGCTTCGACCCGGCGCGGAACCGGAGGCCGAGCTGAGCCGCAGCCTGTGCAGGAGACGGAGCCGGAGCTCAGCCGCAGCCTGTGCCGAAGCTGAGCCGCCGCCTGTGCGGGAGCCGCGGGTCAGGCGGCGAGCTTCTGCTGGACCTGGGCCAGCGACGGGTTCGTCAGCGCCGAGCCGTCGGGGAAGACGACGGTGGGGACCGTCTGGTTTCCGCCGTTCAGCTTGGCCACCAGGTCGGCGGCGTCGGGCTGCTGCTCGATATCGACCTCGTTGTAGGAGACGCCCGCGCGCTCCAGCTGACCCTTCAGCCGGCGGCAGTAGCCACACCACGGCGTGGTGTACATCGTGATCGAGTTCGACATCGATCGAGCCCCTCTGTCTTGGTTGAGGATTGAACTATTGCTGTACCTGGTCAACGTCAACGCCAGACCAGATCTTCCCGTGCTCCCTTGCGGCATCTGAACCGATCCGCTACCTTGCAAATGTGGCAAGTGCGCACAACGAGAGAGGTGCTGGTGAGCCGCTGTTGCCCGGCCGGCCGGCGCCGGTGCTGACGTTGGCGCCGCCGTCTTTGGCCATGGCACTGCCCACCGCGATGTTGCTGGTCGACTACGCCGCTCGCGGCAAGACCACGCCCGGGGCCTGGCCGCAGGCCGCGGCGCGACGGCTGCCGGAGTCGCTGCTCGATGACGCGCTCGGCGTACGTGCGGTGCTCGGGCACGGCGACGGGCTACGGCGGTTCCTGCTGCTGTCGCTGCCGGCCGGGCACGCGGGACACCGGTCGTGGCCGGCGTTGCGGCGCTACTTGGGCGAGTTGGGGACGGATGGGATCGCCGAACTGATCGAGTACGGCGTGGCCGGCAATATCGTCTACGGCGAGCGGACCGGCTACCCCCTCAGCGCTGCCGACCGGCGAACGCTGGCGACCGCCGGCAAGGCGACCGGCGATCGAGCGCGCGAGCTGCGGGTGGCGTGGCTGCTGGCCGGCTGGGGCGTCCCCGATCCGAGCCGGATCGCGGGGCGGGTCGCCGATCCGGAGTCGTTCGGTGCCCGGCTGCTCGACCTCCTGGACGCGATCGTCGAGGCCGGATTCGAACGGGTGTGGTCGGAGTGGCTGCCCGGACTGGAGGCAGCTGGTGTGGGTGCCGGGGTGCAGCCGGCGCCGCCGGGCACGCCGCCGAGGGAGTGGGTGAGCCGGGTCAGCGGGCTGGTGCCGGACCCGCGCTGGGAGTCCTGGTTCGAGCGAGCGACGACGGTCGCCTGCATCCCGTGCCCCTTGCTCGGCCGGCACCTCACGGTGTTCGCGACCGGACACCTGGGCGACTGGCAGCACGCGACCACGATCGGAGCCACCACAGCCGACACCGAAACCGGCAACGCCGGCGACACCGTGTGGGTGGGTTACGAGCCCCACCCCGCCCGCCGGGCGGCAACCGCCTACCCCGCCACCAGCGTCGTGGGTGGCGCAGCCGGCGCAGCCGGCGTGGGTGGGGCAGCCGGCGCGAGCGGCACGGCTGGCGCAGCGCGCGACGTGGGCAGGTCGGGCGACGTTGGGGGAGCAAGCGGCGCACGCGCAGCCGGCGCTGGTCAGGTCATGGACTCAGCAAGCCAGGCGGCCGGAGCAACCCACGCGCGCGATACGGCTGCGGCGACATCCGCCGGCGCGGAAGCGGGAGCACCCGTGCCACGCAGCGCGGGCGAGGCGGCCGCGGATCTCGGGCGGCTCGGACGCCTTGGCCAGCAGGTCGGTGCGCTTGGCGATCAGACCCGGCTTTCCATCCTGCTCACGCTCGCCACGGGTGCGCGGACAGCCCAGCAGCTGTCCGACGAGCTCGGCGTCCACCTTTCCACCGTTTCCCGGCAGGTCGGCCAGTTGGAGCAGGCCGGGCTGCTGATCGTCGGCCGGCAGAGCAATGTCCGGCACTACGAGGTCGACCGCGGGGCCGTACGTGTGTTGTGCCGGACCATCGAGCAGGCCCTCGGATAACCCCCTCGGACAACCAAGGAGCGCACATGTACCTCGACCACGCCACGCTGATCGTCAGTGATGTCGCCAAGGCCGTGGCGTACTTCCGGAACGTCCTCGGGTTCGCCGTCCACGGAGACGGTGACGGGTACGCCGAAGTCGATCTCGGCACGCTCGTGTGCGGTCTGATGAGTGACGCGATGGTGCCGGTCAAGCCCGCCGAAGGAGTCATCCTCCAGGTACGTGTCGAAGACGTCGCCGGCACGCTCCGCACCGTTCAGCAGCGCGGCGCCAACGTCCTGCTCGAGCCCACCACCACCGACTGGGGCACGGAGTCCGCGATGGTCGCCGGGCCGGATGGGATCGTGGTCGAGCTCTACCGCGAGGTCCCCGCATGACCTTCAGCATCGAGATCCGCGAAGAAGTCGACGGCATCCAGGAAGAGCTGGTCGAGGTGTTCCGGCAAGCATTCGGCGCAAACGAGGGCGACGAAGGCCTCACCCTGTTCCGCGACGACCAGCTGATCCGTCACCCCCAGCGCGAGGACTTCCGGATCGCGCTCGCGCGCAACGAAGACAGCATCGCCGGCTTCGCGTACGGATATACCGGTCGCGCCGGGCAGTGGTGGACCGAGCGGATGCGCGAGCGCGTCCCACCGGAGCTCTACGCCGAGTGGTTCGAGGGCCACTTCGAAGTCGTCGAGGTCGCGGTCCATCCGGACCATCAGCGCCAGGGCGTCGGCGCCGCAGTGCTTCGCGCTCTCACGAAAGACCTCCCGCACGAGCGGGCCCTGCTGACCGGCGCCCGCCATGACAGCCCTGCCAGGCGGCTCTACCTCCGGGAGGGCTGGCAGCCGCTCGCCGACGTCGACGAGGACGCCACGTTGATGGGCAGAGACCTCACCAGGTGTCGGTGATCTCCGACCCGAACCAGGCCTCCACCAGCCGCCGCGCGATCGACACCCCACCTGGCGGCAGCACGGTCCCCGACTGGAACGCCTCGGCCAGCTCCGCTCGCGAGAACCACTGGGCCTGCGTGACCTCCACGCCGTCCACCTTGATCTCGGTCGTCACCGCGCGGGCGAAGAACCCCAGCATCAGGCTCGACGGGAACGGCCACGGCTGCGAACCGGCGTACTCCGGGTCGGCCACCACGATCCCGCTCTCCTCGTGCACCTCGCGGATCACCGCCGACTCCAGCGACTCCCCCGGCTCCACGAAGCCCGCGAGCGTCGAGAACCGCCCCTCCGGCCAGTTCGCGCCGTGTCCGAGCAGGCAGCGGTCCTGGTCGTCGGTGACGAGCACGATGATCGCCGGGTCGGTACGCGGGAAGTGGTCGGTACGGCACGCCGGGCACCGCCGGACGTGCCCTCCCTGGATCGCCTGCGTGGGCTTGCCGCACCTGGCGCAGAACCCATGGGCGGCATGCCAGTTGGCCAGTGCCAGCGAGTGAACGAACAATCCCGCATCGCGATCGGACAGCAGCCCGCCGATCTCGCGCAGGCCCGCCCACTCGCCCTCGGGAGGTGCGATGTCGCTCGGCCGCTCGCGGACGGCGAAGAACGGCGCGCCGTCCTCGTCCTTGCCCAGGAAGTACCGCTCCAGAGGAGCCGCGCCGTTCAGTGACGCCGGCGAGACGAACCGCAGCGAGGAGCCGCCGTCGACGACCGGCACCCGGCCCTCGCGGACCGGAAGGACCAGCGCGCGCGGATCGGTCCAGGCCGCGTCCACGTTGGCGTCGTCGATCCGCTCCTCGGTCGCTCGGTCCATGGCGTGGCGGGACAGGGCTAGGTGTTCAAGACGAGGCACGTCTCACGACCTTAACCCTGTCCCACCCGCTATCCGGTAAGCGGAGAGGGTTTTGTCAACAATCGGGCACGCCTGGCAGGTGGGCGTTCGGATCGTCGATGTAGATGTTGGTCATGTAGCCGTTCTGGTCGCGCAGCTTCGACCACCAGTTGTTGGTGTAGCCCTCGGCCGTCACCGTGTCGCCCTGCACCTGGCAGAGCACGTAGACCAGCGTCGGCCCGGAGAGCGTCGTCACGACGCTGCTCGACACGTGCGGACCCGACCGGACGTTCACGCCGCTCCCCCACGTCATGAACGGCTTACCGCCGCCGCTGCAGCCGTTGTCGCTGGTGAGGTGCTTCGAGCCGTAGGTGCTCGGGTACGGCGCGAGCGACGCACCGTTGATCACGATGACCTGCCCGACACCGTTGTAGAGCTGCTCGTAGTGGATGTGCGGACCGGTCACGTTGCCGGTCGCACCCGTCGTCCCGACCTGCTGGCCCTGCGCGACGGCCTGGCCGTTTGCGACGGAGTACGAACCCAGGTGGAAGTAGTACGTCTTCCAGCCACCGCCGTGCTCGACCGCGATGTACTGGCCGGCGCCGCCCGGCTGGTTGAAGCGGTACGCCGTACCCGCGGCCGAGGCCAGTACGGGCGTCCCGTTCGTGGTGCCACCGTCGGAGCGGATGAAGTCAAGCGCCTGCCGGACTTCCGCACTGTGGTGGCTGTAGGTCCAACGCTGACCGCACGGGAACGGCGCCTTGAACACCGGCGCGGCCTGTGCGGTCGTCGGCACCGCGAGCATGGTCGCGGCGATCAAGCCCAGGACACCGAGGACATAGCCCCCGAGTCTCATCAGCGTTCGCATGGCATCAGAGTGAGGCGTACGCGGACGAGTTGACCAGATCGTGGCAGCAAGCTGCCCGCGTGACAGGATCGCTTGTGTGAGTACGCACATTGGGGCCGAGCCCGGCCAGATCGCCGAAACCGTGCTGCTGCCCGGTGACCCGCTGCGTGCGCAGTGGATCGCCGAGAAGTTCCTCGCCGGGTCCGAGTGTTATTCGACCGTACGCAACATGCTGGGCTTCACCGGCACCTACCAGGGCAGGCGCGTCTCGGTGCAGGGCACCGGCATGGGCCAGCCATCGCTGGCGATCTACGTCAACGAGCTCCTGACGCAGTACGGCGCCAGGAACGTCATCCGGGTGGGGTCGTGCGGCTCGCTGACCGAACGGCTGGGCCTGCGTTCGATCGTGCTCGCGTCCAGCGCGGGCACCGACTCGGCGATGAACCGGCTGCGGTTCGAAGGGCTCGACTTCGCGCCGGTCGCCGACTTCGGGCTGCTGCGGCACGCGTACGACATCGCCACCGCACGCGGGATCGCTGTGGAGATTGGGCAGATCTTCTCCGCGGACTCCTTCTACAACGACCGCGCCGAGCTGGTGGCCCGGCTGGCCGACTACGGCGTACTGGCGGTGGAGATGGAGGCCAGCACGCTCTACACGCTGGCCGCCAAACACGGCGCCCGCGCGCTGTCGATCTGTACGGTCAGCGACGTGATCCCCACCGGCGCGGAGCTCTCGGCCGAGGACAGGCGGAGCTCGTTCTCCGACATGGCCGAGCTCGCACTCGAGGTGGCGATCCATGAGTGAGCGGACCACCTGGGACGGCCTGCCGGTCGCCGAGGAGTGGCCGCACGGAGCGACGGTCGTGGTGTGGCGACGCCTTCCAGGTAACGCGATCGAGCTGCTGTTGCTGCATCGGGCGCACAACGGCCCGGACTACACCGGAGACTGGGCGTGGACTCCCCCGGCGGGCTCGCGTTTCCCAGGCGAGGACGTCGATGTCTGCGCGGCTCGGGAGCTGCACGAGGAGGCCGGGCTCGAGCTGCCGATGATCCGCTTCGGCGACCAGGAGAACTGGGCCACCTACATCGCCGAGGCTCCGGCCGGCGCGGTCGTCACGTTGCACGACCGGGAGCACGACAGCTTCCGATGGGTGGACGCCGAGACGGCCTTGGGGTTGGTGAAACCGGACATCGTGCGCCTGGCCGTCGAGCGCGCGCTCACCCTGATCCCGGATACCGCCGGCTGAGCCGTCGCCGGCGCGGTCGGCGGGTGCGGTGGAGATCGACGGCACGTCGGTGGGTGGCTTCCGGTTTGCGGCGGCAGGTCGGAGTGGTGTTCCAGCAGCCGCGGCTGTCGGTGCATCCACGGTTCACGCTGCGACCGGCGATCGCCAAAGCTTGCCAGGCGGTGGTGATCCGCGGCCACTTGCGGACCTGGTGAAACGGCACGGCGACCGTTGTCGAGTGGGATGGCCTGGTGACCGGCTAACGTCACAGCATGACTGTGATTGGACTGCTTCATCCTGGTGACATGGGCTCCGCGGTCGGCAACGTGCTCCGGCTGGCGGGCCACGAGGTCTTGTACGCGTCGCAGGGCCGGTCGGCCGACACCGTACGGCGGGCGACCGCGGCCGGCCTGGTCGACGCGGGTTCGGTTGGCGAACTGACGTCGCGGAGTGAGGTGATCCTGTCGATCTGCCCGCCGCACGCCGCGCTGGACGTGGCACGGCTGGTCGACGGCTTCGCGGGCATCTACGTCGACGCCAACGCGATCTCGCCGGCGACCACCCGTACGGTCGCGACCGTCGTCGAGACCGGCGGTGCACGCTTCGTCGACGGCGGAATCATCGGCGGCCCGCCGTCGCCTTCGCGTCCCGGAGCGACGCGGCTCTACCTTTCTGGCGCCTCTGCCGAGGAGGTGGCGGCCCTGTTCGCCGGCACGGCCCTGGACGCGAGGACGGTCGGTTCCGAAGCGGGACACGCGTCGGCGTTGAAGCTCTGTTACGCCGCGTGGACGAAAGGGACGGCCGCGTTGCTGCTGGCGATCCGTGCGACAGCGGAGGCCGAGGGCGTCGGCGACGCGTTGCTGGCGGAGTGGGCGATCTCGCAGCCCGAGCTGACCAAACGCAGCGAGGGCGCGGTGAAAGCGGCCGAGAGCAAGGGCTGGCGCTGGACCGGCGAGATGGAGGAGATCGCGGCGACGTTCGCCAACGCCGGCCTGCCGGACGGCTTCCACATGGCGGCGGCCGAGGTGTTCGGCTACTACCCCAGGCCGTCCAGCGACTGACGCGCGCACGGCGATCCGGAGGTCAGCCGAACCTGCGGCTGCACTTCTTCCCACTCACCCGCTTGTGCGAGCTGATGCTGTTGGACCAGCTGCCCTCGGAGTCGCCGTAGAGATACAGCTTGTTCACCCAGCGACCCGGACCAACGCAGAAGGCGTCGCCCTTGTAGTCGGGCTTGCTGTAGAACGCGACCCAGTACTTACTGTTGTTGATCAGGGAGTCGGCATCGTTGTCGAAGTCCTTGATCCAGCCCGCCCCATCGCCCCAGTCGCTGTCCGCGGGCGTCGGGTCCTTCGCCGCGTGCGCGTTCAGGCAGTCGCTGCGGACGTAAGCGTAAATCGTGTCCTTCGGCTTGCCGAGAACATGGTCCGCCGTCTCCGAGCAGCTGTACTCCTTCTTCCGCTCCTTCTGCTCGACCGCGCTCAGTGCGGCGTTGCGGTCGTCGCCGCCGCCGGTGCAGGCCGCGAGCATTGCGAAGGTCGCCGCCACCGTCAGGACGAGTCTCAGTCGGATCATCGGTTCACCTTCCCCGTCGTGGACCACCACGAAGGCTAGAACCGCCTGCTTACAACTCACTACACCGAGCGCGTAAGCGGCTGTGTAGCGCGCGCACGTACGGTCCGGGCATGAGACCACGAGAGCTGATCAGGGGAATCGCACTCGCGGCGGCAGCCATCGTCGTGGCCGTCATCACGGCGTGCCAACCGCCCACGACGAACGCCGGCCAGGCGAAGGAGCCCAAGGAGGACTGGTGTCACTCCCAGCTCCCGGGCCTGGACGGGACGTACACCGAGGTCTTCAACAATCCGCACAGCAGTGATCCGCAAGACCAGGTTCGGATCTCCTGCTATATCCAGTCACTGATCAACGACATGGACAGCGGCGAGATCACGATCGCGACCTACCGGTTCCTGGACGGAGACCTTCGCCACAACCTCTCGCGGGCCGTTGGGCGGGGAGTGAAGGTCAAGGTGCTGCTCAACGGGTCGGCCAAGCCTGACTCCCAGCATCCGGTCCCGTGGAAGTGCGAGGATGGTGTGGGCGAGGACAGCGAGGAGTACTGCAAGCTGAAGAAGGAGATCGGCGGCAACCGCTCGGCCGACTCGTGGATCTCCTACTGCGGCGCCGGACAGCCGAAGCCGCTGGACGCCGATACGTGCATCGGTGGCCGAACGCCCAACTACAAGAGCAGCTGGCCGATCATGCACAACAAGTTCTATCTGTTCTCGAAGACCATGGGCAAAAGCAACGTCGTCGTGCAGACGACCTCCAACCTCAGCGAGTCCTCGGGACCGGACATGTTCAACACCGCGCTCGCGATCGCCGGGAAGCCGGAGCTCTACAAGGCCTATCAGGACTACTTCGCCGATCTGGCCAAGGAAGACAGGGATCCGGAGTACTACGAGCACAACAAGCCGGTCCGGATCGACGGCCGGCTGGAGCTGAACTTCTCGCCGCGACAGAACGGGAACACGGTCCTGGGCTACCTGAACCGCGTGGACTGCCCGAAGAAGGGCAAGCAGACGAGAGTCCGGGTGGCAGCGGCTGACATCCGGGGCGGAACCGGCGCGGAGATCGCCAAGAAGCTCTGGGAGCTGGACAACGACGGCTGCTACGTCGACATCGCGGCCGACCTGATCGGCTACGGAGAATATTCCAAGCCCCGGACCGACCCGCTGCGACGGCTGCTGAAACAACCGACGGGCAAGTACCACGGCCCGGACGTCCGCGAGTTCAGCAAGCACCGCAAGGGAGTCCACGAGAAGAACCTGCTGATCGACGGCCAGTTCGACGGGAAGGACCAGAAGGTCGTCTTCACCGGGAGCCTCAACTTCAACAACAAGTCCCGGTACGCCAACGACGAGATCTGGCTGATGGTCATCGACGACGAGGTACACGACGAGTTCCGGAAGAACTTCTGGGACATCCGCGAGTGCGCCAACCTGGTCTGGCAGGCGAGCAGCCCCGACCGGTACTGGGAAACGCCGACGCACATGCACAAGGACTGCCCGAAGTCACGGAAGTAGAGCGACAGCCGCCGGCATTTCGTGCGGCTTTCGAGTGGATCGGCCATGCTGGACGGGTGGAGCCAGTGACCGCACCTGCCGAGCGTGACGAGGCCGCCGGTACGCGTGGGCGGTTGATCGGCGTCGACGCGGCTCGCGGGGTGGCGCTGCTCGGCATGATGGCCGTCCACGTGCTACCGATGATCGGGCCGGATGGCGGCATCACGACGTCATACCGGGTCGCAGGCGGCAAGTCGGCGGCGGCGTTCGCTGTGCTGGCCGGCGTGAGTCTCGCGTTGTGGAGTGGTGGTGACCGGCCGCGGACGCAGGGCAGGGGCAGCTCGCTGGCGATCCGGGCGTTGATGATCGGCATCATCGGCCTGTTGCTCGACCTGGTGAACTCCGGGATCGCGGTGATCCTGCCCTACTACGCGCTGCTGTTCGCGTTTGCGATCCCGCTGATCCGGTTGCCGCGCAGGACGCCGGCCATACTCGCGGTGGCTGTCGCGGTCGTCGTGCCGCCGGTCAGTCACCTGATCCGTGCCGGCATCGACCCGCAAGGCGGGCAGGACCCGCTCAGCCGGCTGTTGCTCACCGGCTACTATCCCGTGCTCGGCTGGCTGGCCTATCTCTGTGCCGGGCTCGCCGTCGGCCGGCTGAACCTGCGCTCCAGCAGGGTCGCCGTCGGGCTGCTCACGGGCGGAGCCGCGCTGGCCGTCGTCGCCGCGGGCGCGACGTGGCTGTTGCTCGACGTCGCGGGCGGGCGGGAGCAGATCGCCACGGCCGAAGGGGTGGCGGTCGGCACGCAGGAGTTCGACCAGTTGCTCGGCACCACGCAGTACGGCGTCGCGCCGACGAGCACCTGGTGGTGGCTGGCCGTCGACACCCCGCACTCGACGACCACGCTCGACCTGGCGCACACGATCGGCACGTCGCTCGCCCTGCTGGGCGCCGCGCTGCTGATCGCTCGCCGGCTGCGCGGGATGCTGCTGCCACTGGCGGCCGCGGGCAGCATGACGTTGACGCTCTACACCGCGCACGTCCTCATCGTCGGCACGCACGTGCTGCCGGACGACGAGCTCTGGTCGTACGCCGTCCAGGTCGCGTTCGTCGTCGGCTTCGCGCTACTCTGGCGGCTCACCAGGCGGCGCGGACCGCTGGAGCAGCTCGTCGCGATCGTGGCCGAACGCCGGCCGTCACCGCAGCCGCGCGTACCGGTGGGTCTGCAGGATCGCGATCAGCATCGGGACGATCAGGACGAGCCCGCCGACCGAGACGACGCCGGCCAGCGCGGCGAGCACGACCACTAGCCACGTCACCAGCGCCTGCTCGGGCCGCCGCCACACCAGTCTCACCGACGCCCGCGCCAGGCCCAGCGCCGACAGCGACGGCCGGTCCGCGAACAACGGACCGAAGTACGTCGCAACCACCGACCACAACAGCGCCGCCGCAGTCAGCGCCGTCACCAGAGCCGGAACGCCCGCCGCCATCGCGAGCACGAGCAGCCACACCAGCACGCCGAACGTGCCGTACAGCGGCGCCAGCACCAGCAGGCTCCGCCGGACGTACGAGCGCAAGAGCTCGCGGGCCAGCCCGGCGTCGACGTGCTGGCCTTCGCACGCCTCGGCCGCCAGGCCGTACAACACGGCGGTGGCGGGCGGCAGCACGGTCGCGGAGTAGAGAGCGAGGACGATCCGCAGCCAGCCCGGCAGCTCCGGAAACCCCAACGCCACCAGGCCGGGCGCCAGCTGCACCGCCCACACGACGTTCGCGGCCACCAGGCGTTCGACCTGGCTCGCGACCGTCGCGAACGCGGCCCACACCGGCCCGCGCGGCTCGTCGCGCGGTCCGGTGTCATCCAGAAATGGCATCGCCGGTCTCCGGGTCGAACAGGTGCACCTTGCCGGTGTCGATGCCCAGCGGGATCTGCTGGTCGAGGTACGACGCGGGCAGCCGGACCTTGAACGTGGCGACGAAGTCCTGCGGCTCGCGCTCGTCGGTTGCGAGATAGACGGTGCAGCCTGTCGAGGTCGGCTCGATCAGCGTCACGACGCCGTGGATGGTGTTCTCCGGCGTCACCTCGAACGGAGCGAGCTTCGGCACGTGCAGGTGCTCCGGCCGGACGCCGAGCTTGATCTGCTTGCCCACATAGGGTTTCGCGCGCTCTGTCAAGCTGGCGTGCAGGTGCAGCTCGACGCCACCGCCGGAGGCGACCACCACGCCGTCCTCGAGCCGCAGCGTCATGTCGAACAGGTTGATGCTCGGCGTGCCGATGAAGAACGCGACGAACAGGCTGACCGGATTCTCGTAGAGCTCGGTGCCCGTTCCGACCTGCTGGATCCGCCCGTCCTTCATGACCGCGATCCGGTCGCCGAGCGCCATCGCCTCCGACTGGTCGTGCGTGACGTAGATCGTCGGCTTCTGCTTCTCGCGATGCAACGTGAGGATGTCCTCGCGGGCCTGGTGCCGCAGTTGGGCGTCGAGGTTCGACAGCGGCTCGTCGTACAGATAGAGCGAGGCGTCCTTCACCATCGCCCGCGACAACGCCACCCGCTGCCGCTCGCCGCCGGAAAGCTGGCGGGGCTTGCGGCGCAGGAGATGGTCGATCCGGAACTTCTCCGCCGCCTCCGGCACCAGCGTGCGCACCTGCTCCCGCGGCACGCGCCTGGCCCGCAATCCGTACGCGATGTTCTCGAACACCGTCAGGTGCGGGAAGACGGCGTAGTCCTGGAACACCATCGCGACGTTACGATCGCGCGGCCGGATCTCGTTGACCACCCGGTCGCCGAACCGGATCTCGCCGGACGTCACCGGCTCCAGGCCGGCCAGCATCCGCAACGTCGTGGTCTTGCCGCAGCCCGACGGACCGACGAACGCCAGCAGCTCCGACTCACCGATCTCGAAGCTCACACCGTCGACGGCCCGCTTCTCGCCGAATCGCTTCACGATGTCGTTGACGACGATCGCACTCATCACAGCACCACCTGCCTCAGAACAGCTCGAGCGGACCGGGGACGTGCAGCGGATCTTCGGAACCGAACGCGAAGAAGTAAGCGCGCTCCCAGTCGGGCAGCAGCCGCACCTCCGAGCTCTCCGGAACGGCGAGCGGCGCGCTCGCCGTCACCTTCGCATCGGCCACCGTGCCGTGCACGAACGCCGCGCGCTCGGTCGGCAGCCGCTCCAGATGCCTGACAGGCATGGCGAAACCCTCCGGCACGTCCAGCAACCAGCCCTCCGGCCGGACGCCGAGCCGCAACGCACCCTCCGGAAGCTTCGCGGCCAGGCCGTCGGGCAGCCGCAGTCGCGTCTCCCCCACGGTGATCCAGCCGGCCTGCACGTTCGCCGGGAGCACCGACATCGGCGGCGAGCCGATGAACGTGGCGACGTAGAGGTTCACGGGCGTGTAGTAGAGGTCGTCGAACGTGCCGGCCTGCTCGATGCCGCCGTCCCGCAGCACCGCGATCCGGTCCCCCATGAACACGGCTTCCTGCTGGTCGTGCGTGACGTAGCAGGTCGTGATGCCGAACTTCCGCAGCAGCTTGCGGATCTCCACGCGGGTCTGCTCGCGCAGCTTCGCGTCCAGGTTGGAGATCGGCTCGTCCATCAGGAACAGCTGCGGATCTCTAACGATGCACCGCGCGATCGCCACCCGCTGCTGCTCACCACCCGACAGCGTGGTCGGCACCCGCCCCAGCAGGTGCTCGAAGCCGACGCCCATCCGGTCGGCCGTCTCTCGCATCCGCCGCTCGGCCTCTTCCTCGGTGCGGTCGTGCACCTCGAAGTAGTACGCCAGGTTGCCCTTGCTCTTCATCGACGGGTAGAGCGCGTAGTCCTGGAACACCATGCCGACGCCGCGTTCCTGCGGGCGTACCTGCGTGACGTCGGTGCCGTTGAACGAGACCGTACCGCTGTCGGGGAACTCCAGGCCCGCGATCACCCTGAGCAGCGTGCTCTTCCCGCTGCCGGACGACCCGACCAGGCTGACCGTCTCACCGTCGGCGATCGAGAGGCTCACGCCGTCGAGTGCCGGCCTCGCCCGGCTCGCGCCGGTCTCGACCAGCCGCTCGGCGGCGTACCGCTTGGTCACGTGGTCGACGTCAATCCGCGCCATCGCAAGCCCTCACTTCAGCCCGCGCAGGCGGATGCCGCGCAGGAGGTATTCGCGGCAGACGATGAACGCGATGAACACCGGCAGCGACTGCAGGATGCCCAGCACCATCAGCCCGTTCCACGACAGTCCGGCCGTCAGGATCTCCTGCATCTGCTGGGACTGGGCAGACGCCTGTTCCGCGCTCATCGAGCCGGCATTGGCGAACCGGGAGATCAGGTGGTAGATCTCCACCGACGCCGGCACCTTCTCCGGCGACTGGATGACGATCAGCGGCCACAGGAACTGGTCCCACGCGCCGGAGAACGCCGTCCAGATCGCCACGGCGTAGACCGGAACGCTCATCGGCAGCACGATCCGCCGGAAGATGTTGAACTCCGAGCCGCCGTCGACGCGCGCCGCCTGGATCACCGAGTCGGGGATGGTGTCGAAGAATCCCTTGAACAGCAGGAAGTTGAACGCCTGGAACACGATCGGCACGATCACCGCCCAGAGAGTGTCCCAGATCCGGACCGTCGGAAACTCCATGCCGGTGCCGGGGATGTCCGGCGCCTGCGGCAACGCGAACGGGAAGTTCCGCGTGAGCAGGTAGCTCGGGATCAGCGTCAGCGCGGCCGGCATCATCAGCGTGCCGATGAAGAAGATGAACGACCAGCGGGCCAGCGGTCCGCGCTGCAGCTTGCTGTTGGCGTACGCCGCCAGCGACGTGATCGGAATCCCGAGCACCAGCACCCAGAACGTGATCTGGATGGAGTTCCAGAAGAACACGTAGAACGGCCCGTCCATCAGGTTGCCGACCGCCGAGCTGCCCTGCACCAGGCTGATCACCAGCTTCCAGCCGGCGAAGTTCGTGACCTCCGGCCACAGCGTCGGCGGGAACGCCAGCGCCTCCGACGCCGGCTTGATCGACGTGATCAGCATGAAATAGAACGGGAACAGGTGCAACGTGATGCCGAGCAGCAGGAACGCCACCACCGCCCACCATGCGATCCGCAGCGCTGGTTGCTTGCGCCCGACTAGAGGAAACAGCATCGTCGTCGCCCCTTCGTTGGTGATACAGCCTTCACTGGTCCGGGTCCTCGCGGAAGAACCGCCGCAGGACCAGCACGACCACCATCGTGCTGACGAACAGGAACACACCGAGCGCCGTCGCGTCGGCGTACCGGAGGTTGCCCAGCAGGTCGTAGAGATAGATGACGACGGTCCGGCTCGCCCCGCCCGGACCGCCGCCCGTCATGATGAGCGGGAACTCGAACGCCTGTGAGGATCCGATGACGGCGAACACCAGCAGCATCGAGATGACCGGCCGCAGCCGCGGCAACGAGATCGTCCAGATCTTCCGCCAGAAGCCCGCGCCCTCGATCTCGGCCGCCTCGTAGTACGACGCCGGAATCCCCTGCAGCGTTGCGAGATAGATCAGCCCCGGGCCGAAGAACAGGATGCCGGGGAACACCAGCCAGAACAGCACCTGGTCGCTGGAGTTCAGGAACGGCTGTTCCGGCAGGTGCAGCACGTCGGTCGCCACCCACTGGAACAGGCCGTACTGCGCGTTGAACATGTACCTGAACAGCATCGTCGAGGCGATCCCGGACAGCGGCAGGAACCACAGCAGCATCATCCAGCGGATGTGTCGCCTCGGCATCTCCATCAGCAGGATCGCCACGACGATCGGGATCATGAACGTCAGGCCGATGCTGAGCGCGGCGTAGATCGCTGTCACCTTGAACGACTGGGCCACCAGCGGGTCGTTCCACATCCGCTCGTACGACTCCAGTCCGGTGAACTCGATGTCACCGCGGAACCGCGCGTTGGTGAAGCTGATGACGAACGCCATCACCAGCGGGTACCAGCCCCACGACAGCTGGAACAGGAACGCGGGCAGCAGGAACAGGAACCCCTCCAGCCGCCGGCGCCGGCTCAGCTTCGGCCCGCTCGCCGGCGCCTTCGTGTGCTTCTCGTCTCCGAACCCGACTTCCTCGAGTTCTCCCTGCTTGTCGGTCTGTTGTGTCGACAAGAGCTCAGCCCTTCAGTGCTGGGAGAACGGTGTTCTCGTACCACCCCTTGAAGACATTGGTGTAGTAGTCGGGTGCGTTGGCCTGGAAGTAGTCCGCGGTCGCCTTGTAGTACTCCTCGGCGCCCTTGACGAACACGTCGTCGGGCACGCTGGAGTTGAAGCTCGCCGCCTGCTGGTTGCGGGTGTCGGTGAGCTTCTTCAGGTCGGCGCGGATGTCGATCGAGCCGCGCTCGTTGGCCCAGCGCGACCGCATGTCCTCGCGGATGGTGTTGGCCGGAGCCGGGTTGGTCTCGGCCGGGAAGTACCACGCGTCCCTCGGCACCAGAGGGGTCTTCGCCGCGCGACGCACCTGGTCCATGTACGGCTTGCCCCACGCCTCGTCCGGCGAGCTCGGCAGCTGGGCCTGGACGTCCTTCATCAGCGGCATGATGTTGGCCCAGTCGTAGACCCGCTTCGGGTCCTTCGTGGTGTCGTAGACGTTCTTGCGCAGGTGCACGAACCCGGGACCCTGCATGTGCAGCAGCAGGCTGACGGCCTTGTCGAGCTCGTCCTCGTCGAGATCCGGCGAGAAGCCCACCAGGTCGCACTGGCCCTGGGTGTTACCGGTGCGGCCGTTGGTGCCGTTCGGCTGCGTCATCCAGCCGACGACCTCCTCGATCGGCTTGTCCAGCTTCTTCGCCAGGTCGGCCGGCGCGTTGTCGCCGCCCGGGGTGACGGTGTAGTAGATGACGGTGTTGTTGTGCATCGCCACGTCGCCGCGGAAGAACGCCGCGAGCGTGTCGCCGTCGGCCATCGAGACGTCGGCCATCACCGACTTGTCCTGCTCGATCATCGCGCGGACCCGTTCGATCAGCGGCACCCACTGGTCGGCCAGGCCGAGGTAGTCCCACTTGCGGTTCCAGCCTGTGCTCGGCGCGGGCAGCTCGCTGTGGAAGTCGAACCCGTTGGCGTTGAGCCCCATGTCGACGCCCCAGCCCTGCAGCACGATGCCCTTGCGCTTGCCCTGTGTGAGGCCCTTGGCCAGCTCGCGTACGTCGTCCCAGGTCCAGTCCGGCGCCGGTTCCTTCAAGCCCAGCTGGCGGATCAGGTCGATGCGATAGTGGATGCCGGTGCCGACGTTGTAGATCCAGGGCGCGGCGTAGTACTTGCCGTCGATCGCCCACTTCTGCCAGATCGGGCGTACGTAGTCGGCGAGCTTGTTGTCGATGTCGTACGCCTTCAGCGGCTCGGTCACCTCGGCGGTGAGCCCCTGCGCCATGGCAGCGCGGACGTTGGTGGGGTTCCAGCTGCCGATCACGTCGCCGGGGAACGCCGATGGCGCGGTGCCGCCGGTGATCGCGGTCTTCAGCGCGTCGGTGTTCCAGACGTCGAGCGCGACGTTCTTGATCTTGACACCGGGGTTCTTGTCCATCCACTCCTTGAGCGCTTCGGCGTAGGCCTTCTGCCCCGGGTCGGCCTTCTGCTGCTTGGCGCTCGGCAGCACGCCGTACGGCCAGCCGTCGTGCGTCGTCAACGTGACGTCGACAGCCTTGCCGCTGCCGCCGTCGCCGCCGCCGCTCTGGCACGAGCTGAGCAGCCCGCCTCCTACGGCCAGAAAGCTCCCTGCCGCCATCGCCTTCAACAACTGCCGTCTGGTCGCCGTCGTTTCGATGTTGCCTGTCGACATGGAGCTTTCCGCCTCTCTACATGGTGCTAGATTCTCATTCCTGCTGACTCAGGGCCCTGCCATACGACTTCCCACGACGTTCCGTCGTCGCGGGATCCCCACACCGTGAGGATGTTCGTCCGCTGGTTGAGGGTCTTGACCATCACCGTCTCTTCGAACATCCGCAGCTCGATCGGCGCGAGCACGCCGAACGGCGTCGGAATCGGCTGCCAGTACGTGCCGCCGTCGCGCGTGCGCAGCAGCTGCCCGCCGTGCGTGGCCGACGACGCGAGGCCCGTGCCGTCGGGCCGAAAGCTCATCCGGCCGATCTGGCCGTCGTCGCCCTCGACCAGGCTGGTCCAGCCGTCGCCGTCGCGCAGGAACAGTCCCTGTGGCCCGGACGCCAGCAGCGCGTCCTTGGGCGTGACCGCGACGCACAACAACGGGAGCGGTGCGCCTTCGAGCACGTTCCAGCCGCCGTCCTGGGCCTGATGCGCCAGTCCGGAACGAGTGCCGGCGAACAGCGGCCTGCCCTGCCACAGAATCGACTGGCTGAAGTCGTGAGTCGGAGGCGCGGGAACCGCCTGCCAGGAAGGAGCATGGGACGGTCCGGCGCCGGTCCGGAACTGCAGGCCCAGTGCGGAGCCTGCGAAGACCCGGCTCGGATCCCCCGCCAGGCAGTAGATCTCGGGCGCGTCCTCGAGATCCACGGTCCACGTGTCGCCGTTGTCCGTCGAGGACCAGATGCCGGCGTCGACCGTTCCCGCGAGCAACCGGCCCACGGCCTCGACCACCGAGGTGACGGTTCCGGGCACGTTGCCGGCCGCCGACCAGGTGATGCCTGCGTCGGCCGAACGCAGCACGGCGCCGTCCTCGGTGAGCGCGATCGCCGGGCCGGCTTCGGTGTAGGTCAGCGCGGCGATCGTCCGTCGTTCCGTCCCCTTGGCCCGGCGCCAGCCCTGCCCGTCGCGGCTGTGGAAGACTCCCCTGGCCGTACCGGCGAGGAACGGACCGTCGTCAGGCCCGCACGCGACCGCGATCACCTCGAGGTCGTCCAGTCCGAAGTTGGACGTCACCCACGTCTTGCCGCCATCCGTACTGCGGAGCACGCCGTCGCCGAGCGTTCCGGCAATCAGCGCGTCGCTCTCGTAACCGGCGAATGCCGCGATCGGGGAGCCTCCGCTCTGGACTTCGGCGCGCTCCCACTCGGGACCGTCCGGCGTCTGAACCCGGCGCGCGATGCCTTCGGCACCGCCTGCGATCAGCGTCTCGTCGAGCGCCGTCAGCGCGGCGACCGCCGTGAGCAGCCCCTGCGGCGGCTGTCCGGAGGCTCCGCCGTGGCCGACACCGCCGAGACCACCGAGCCACAAGCTGCCGCGGAGGAAGCCGAGCGCCAGCACGGGCGACGGCAGGTCAGGCAGCACTGAGGTGTCCGATTCAGCCACGGCCGCTCACCACCTCGGCGGACACCAGCATCCCGGCGGTCTCCCCTGCAGCCCTGAGCGCTCCCGTGGCGACGGTCGTGACGTCGCGAACACCTGCTTTCACCATGTGGGCAAAGGTATTGGTTCGGACGTCGACGCCGTGGCCGGGCCCGAGCTCACGCGCCCTCGCCAGCGCCGTCCGCGGCTCCAGCCCGCCGGAGTTTCCGACCAGTTGCAGGAACGGCGCCTCCAGGCCGGCGCAGACGGCATCGAGCCCGGCGGCTTCGTCCTCACTCGAACACCCCGCCCGGGCGGCGCGAACCGCGGGCACGCAATCGAGGTAGGCGACGCCGCCGCCGGGCACGACACCCTCCCGCAGTGCGGCGCCGGCCAGCCGGACCGCCTTGCGAGCCTGGGCCTGGTGGGCCTTCAGCAACTGTTCGGTCTGCGCACGCACCCGCAACACGGCGACCTTGCCGGCCAGCCGCGCCTGCCGCAGCCACAGCCGGTCGCGGTCCCGTACGTCGGCGAGCTCCGATGCTCGGGTGCGCAGGCGGCCGGCCCGGTCGGCGACTGCCGTCTGGTCGCCGCCGCCGTTACGGATCGTCAGGTGCCCGCGCTGGACCAGGGCCCGGTGAGCGGTGCCGAGCTGCGACTGGCGTACCCGCTCGGGCGGTGTTCCGGCCTGCTCCGACAGCACCTCGGCGCCGGTGAGCAGCGCGAGGTCGGCGAGGTCCTCCGCCATCCGGGTGCGGGCGGTGGTCAGCACGACCGGCGCACTGACCAGCAGGCCGCGCCGGTCGTTGACGGCCAGCATCGTGAGCGCGTCGTCACTGATGTCGCGCGCGACCAGGAGTAGCGGTGGCCGACCGGGGAGCGCGGGGGCGAGTTCGAGCAGGGGGCGAATCTGCTCGACGCGCTGCAACACGCAGTCGGCCACCACGACGATGGGCTCGATCAACGTCAACTCGGTCTTGCCTTCGGGTAGCAGGTCCTTGTGCGCGGGCCGTCCGCGCCAGCGCGCACCGTCGACGTAGCCGTAGGTCGGCTTGGCGTCGAACCTCGGATCGGGGATCTCCTCGACCTGGATCGCACCGGTGGCGCCGAGCAGGTCCAGCAGCTCACCGATCAGCGCGCCGAGCCCGGCGTCGGCGGTCACGGCCGTGGCCAGCCCGGCCAGCTCGCGTTCACCCTCGACGGGCTCGGCCTGTGCCCGCAACGCGTCGCACGCGATCCCTACGCCTGTGCGGATTCCGCGGCGTACCAGCACCGGGCTGGCGCCGGCCGCGACGAGCTTGGCCGCGTAGGCCAGCATGCCGCTCGCCAGCACGGCCGCCGTGGCGCCGCCGTCGCCGGGCTCCTCACCCAGCCGCAACACCATGTCGCGCACGATCGACGCGCCCGCCGTCGCACGCCGGCCGGGCAGCGCGGTGATCCGGCGTACGACCGTCGCCGAGTCGCACAGGGTCTCGCTGCCGGTGCTGCCCACCGCACTGAGCACGTGGCCCCGCACGGGTCCGAGCGTGCCGGCCAGCAGACGGGTCATCGCGTCCACGCCGGCTGTCAGCTCGGACCGGGCACTCATGGGACCAGCGCCTGTTCGGTGTCGCTGTCGAACAGCCGGACGCGGCCGGGCTCGACGCCGAGCCGGATCACGTCGCCGGCTGTGAAAGCGTTTTCTTCACCGGCTGAGAACACCGCGGACAGCTGCAGCCGGGCCGGTGTCCGCAGGCGCACGACCGCCTCACCGATCAGCGGCTCGATCTCGACCACCTCGGCGGCGATCGTGCCGTGACCGTTCAGCTCGTAGCCGGCGCCGGCCTTGTGGGAGAGCGCGTCCGGGCGGATCCCCACCAGGACGGTGTCCTTGTGGTAGCCGTCGAGCGCGCGGTTCCACTGCTTGGCCAGCGGCAGCGCGGAGTCCTCCAGCTGGGCGAGGTACGTGCCGTCCTCGCTGCGCAGCTCCGCGCTGATCAGGTTCATCGGCGGCGAGCCGACGAAGCCCGCCACGAAGGCGTTCGCGGGGTTCTCCAGCAGCTCCTCGGCCGTGCCGGCCTGCTGCAACCGGCCCGCGGACATCACCGCGATCGTGTCGCCCATCGCGAACGCCTCGGTCTGGTCGTGCGTGACGTAGACGCTCGGCCGGTCCTTGTCGCGATGCATGGCGAGGATGTCGCGGCGTACGCGATAACGCAGCTTCGGGTCGAGGTTCGACAGCGGCTCGTCGAAGAGGTACGCGTCGGCGTCCTTCACCATCGCCCGGCCGAGCGAGACGCGCTGCTGCTCGCCGCCGGACAGGTCGGTGATCGGCTCGCGCAGCAACGGCTCGAGACCGAGCTTGCGGGCTGCCTCGTCGACGCGGCGTTCGATCTCGGCCTTGGAGAAGCCTCCGCGCGCCTGCAGGCCGTAGGCGAGATTGCCGAACACGTCCATGCTCGGATAGAGGCCGTACTCCTGGAAGACCATGCCCAGGTTGCGTTCCCGCGGCGGCAGTCCGGTCACGACCTTGCCGTCGATCAGGATGTCGCCGGCGTCCGGCTGCTCGAGCCCGCAGATCAGCCGCAACGTCGTGGTCTTGCCGCAACCCGACGACCCCAGCAGGACGAAGAACTCGCCGGGCTCGACGGTGATGCTCAGGTCGTCGACGGCGACGTGGTAGCCGAGCCGCTTGACCAGACCGCGCGTCTCCAAGCCGGGCACGTGTGTTCCTCCTCCCTGCCGGTCTTCAGTACGTCGCGAACGTCGCGTGGGCAAGGTCCTGCATGCCGTCCCACTCCCGCCAGATGTCGGTCATGCACTCCCAGCGCACGGACGTGTGGCCGAGGCGGTGCAGCCGGAAGAAGACGGCGTAACGGATGTTGGGCGAGGCGTTGCCGGCGATGCCGTGGCCCAGTTGGTAGTGGGCGAGCACGGCGTCGCCCGCGCGTACGGTGAGTTGCTCTGGCTCGGGCACCTCGACGTCCGGCATGCCCCTCAGCAGCGCATCCGGGCCGTGCTCGCGGAAGTAGCTTTCGTACGTGCGATGTGTGCCGCGCCAGACGGTGAAGTTGCCGGAGTACGGCCCGCGTACGTCGCTGAGGAAGACGCCGATCAGCGCGGTGAAGTTCTCGATCGTTCCCGCGGGCACGCCGTTGGTCGGCGTGTGCATGCCGTCGATGTGCGGGTACGGGTCCCGCGGCGGATCCATCGACGGAAACCGGAGCGCGATCTGGCCAGAGGAGACAGGGGCGACCTTTCCCTGGCCGATCGCGGACTCCGCCAGATCCCACAGTGGCGTCGTGGTGAGCAGGTCGGTGATCCACTGGGAGTTCTGGAGCTCGGGGCAGAACGACTGGGCGTTGAACGTGGTGAGCCGGTCAGGGTGGATTCCCTCCGAACCCAGCGAGGAGTTGATCGCCCACAGTGCCGCGTTGACGGTCTCGTCCGGCACGATGCCCGGCAGCCGGACGAGCCCATCTTCGTAGAGAGACTTCTTCTGCGTCCTCGTTAGCTCCATGTCTCCTCACCTCCGAGTGGCTGTGGAGCTTCGTTCGAGCAGGTCAACTCGCAAGCAGGTCTCGCGGACCGCGACACTGGGATGGGTGATCCGCTGGATGAGTGTCCAGACCGCCTGCATGCCGAGCAGTTCCTTGTCGACGGCGATCGTCGTCAACGGCGGAACGCTGTAGGACGCCATCGAGATGTCGTCGTATCCGATCACCGAAACCTCGTCGGGTACGGCGATGTTGCGTACTCGGAGGGCTTCCAGCGCGCCAAGCGCTGTCGCGTCGTTGCAGCAGAAGACCGCGGTGGGTGGCTTGGGCAGGTCGAGCAGGCCGTCCATGACTTCGCGGCCGACCTCGGGGTGCAGGCCGCCCTCACGTACTTCACCCACGTAGTCCGGGTCGGGTTTCAGGCCCGCCTCCGCGAGTGCTCGGTGGTAGCCGTCGAGCCGCGCCCGGATCGAGGAGATGTACTGCGGACCGGTGATGGTCGCGGGAATGGGATCGCGATGGCCGAGCTCGATCAGGTGCCGGGTCGCGATGTAGCCGCCGTGCTCGTCGGCTTGTATGACGCTGTCGACAGGCAGCTCGTCGGACCGGTAGTCGACCAGCACACAAGGGATTTCCGCGTCGAGCAGGTCCTGGATGTACGTGTGGTCGATGTGGCCGATCAGCAGCAGTCCCTGTGCCTGCCGGCGCTGCACGACCAGCGGCGGCCGGATGTCGTGCAGGTCCTCCTCGCGAGCGATGTCGAGGACGACGGACAGGCCGAGCTCGCCCGCGGCCATCTGGACGCCGTGCAGGACCGGACCGTAGAACGGATTGGCCGGGCCGACGTAACGCTTGTTGAGCGCCAGCAGCCCGATCGTCGTGAGCCCGTTGGCGACCTCAGGAGTCGGGCGACGCCTGTGCCGGTAGCCGAGCTCGTTGGCGGCGGCCTGGACGGCGGCTCTGGCCTCCTCCGAAACGGAGGTGTTGTTGGTGAACACAGCGGATGCCGTGCCGATGGACACACCGGCCAGGCTGGCGACTTCTCGCAGTGTTGTCCGTTGGCGTGCGGCCACCTTGCCCCTACCCGATATGAGGTGTTCGGTTGAAGGCGTTCATTGAATTTGTTCAATGAACGTTCAGACAATCCTTGCACTGCACGTTACGTGCATGTGACGAATGCATCTACTAGATGGCCGAAACCGGTCAATTTCAAGGATTGAAGAGAGGAATGCGCTTGCCGAAGTGAGTGCTGAACATTCAGCGAACTGAACGTTCAGCGCGTTATTCAAGCCGGTCGAGATGACGGAGCGGCCCTGGCCGAGCAGGCTGTCGGCGAGCATGTTGACGGCCCGGCGGGTCCTGCAGAGGCGGCAGTTCTTCTTCCAGGCGAAGAAGAACGCGCCCCCGGCATGGGCATTGCCGGGGGCGCACTCGGAAAGAACCGAGAGTGGTGCACTTCAGGGCACTTTGGCTCAGTCAGCCACCACACTGTCGCGGTCGTCACTCACGTGCGTCGGCCGATCGGCCGATGTGCCGGTGCTCGAGGGCGTCGTGCTCGAAGCGGGCTGGGTCGGATAGTCCGCCGGGCAGTGCGTCCCCGCCGGGGGCATCGTCAGCCCGATGAGGTACGCCTCGATGTGCCTGCGCGCGCAGGTCGGGCTGTTCCGGAACGTGCTGTGGCCGGCGCCGTCGTACGTCAGCAGCGTCGAGTTCGGCACCTGCGAGGCCGCCGCGAGGTTCCAGGCGTACGGCGTGGCGACGTCGTATCGTGAGGTGGCCATCAGGATCGGCGGCGTTCCGCTGATCGCAAGCCGGCGTTGCGGATTCCGGAGCGGACCACTCCAGCCGAGGCAGGAGGTGATGTCGGCCCAGAACGGCGACAGCTTCGTGTGAGGTGCGACCGTCTGCGCGAGCCGCGTGCGATACGACTGCAGCTGCGCGAAGCTGGTCACGTCCCAATGCCAGTCGGAGCACCAGATCGCGGGGTAGGAGTTCTCGACCTGATCCCCGGCGGCCGCCCGCAACGCCGGTACGGCAGGGTTGCCGTCGGCCAGCGCGGCGAGCCGGGTCGCGAGCGTGAACCACCGTTCACGTGGCCGGTACATCGCGTCGAACATCTCCACGCGCAACGACTCGGCGCTCATCGCCTCGCCCGTGCTCGGGTCGATCAACTGGCCCGCTTCGGCCTTGGTGTGCAGGGAATCCCACACCGCCACGGTGTCCCGGCCGTACAGCGCGCATGCCGCCGTCTTGTCGCACCATCCGGCGAACTGCAGGAACGACTTCTCCTGGTCCTCGGTCGTGGTTTTCAGGTAGTCGTAGGCCGAGGTGATGCTGTGGTCCATGTTGGAGTCGATCGCCATGGCGCGGATCTGGTTCGGATACCGTTCGGCGTACTGCTGCCAGAACTGCGTGCCGTAGGACACTCCGTACAACGAGACCTTGGTCTCACCGAGCGCCTGCCGGAGCGCGTCGACGTCACGCACGGCAGTGGTCGTGTCGACCAGGTCGAACAGCGGACCGGTGTTCTTCCGGCAGTCCTTGGCCAGCGTGTCGTTGAACGTCAGCAGCTTGTCGTAGTCGGCTTGGCTGGCAGGGAACTCCACCGGCGTGTTGTCCACAACATCGGAGCTGCAGACGACGGGGTTGCTCCGGACGACGCCACGCTGGTCGAACGAGACGATGTCGAAGTACTGCCGCAGCGGGCTGTCGTCCGGAATGCCGCGGCCGACGATGTAGGAGTTGATGCCCGAGCCACCCGGCCCACCAGGATGGACGAACAGCACGCCGATCCGCTTCGCCGGATCGAGCGCCTTCAGCCGCCCGATCGCGAGCTGGAACGTACGCCCGGTCGGGTTCCCCCAGTCGACCGGAACGGGAATGGTCGCGCACTCGCCCTTGAAGGTCGTCCCGCACTCCGACCATTGAATCGCCGCCGCGGGACGCGCAGTGGCCTGCGTCACGACCTGCGCGGCGCCTCGCGTTTCTCCTTGCGGATAAGCATATGCGGCGCTTGCCAGCGCCGTCGTGGACAGCACCAGCGCCGCCAGCGCCGTGCCGAACACACGTCTCTTCACTCAGCCTCCCCAGTTGGTCGCGTGGAGCAGTTCCACGCCGGGGATGAGTTGATCATGTGACGCCAGGCACGCACCAGGGAAATATGCGAGTAACTTCGCCTTGCGTACAACGAGATGAGCCGGCGGCTCCGAGGAAAAATGCGGCAGCTTCGGGCGTCTTGGTGCCAACGCCTTGACCGCGATGTTCCACGCTGGCCAGGATTCTGCGATGGCCAAGACGGGTGCCGCCACGAAGGCGGCCGGCGGATTTCTGAAGAAGATGCTCGGTGACCTGATCCGCCCGGCGAAGAAGCGGTTGGGCGACATCGCCGACGGCGCGGGTGACAAGGTGCGGCGCGAGGTCGTCGACGGTGTGAAGAAGTCCGCGGACAACGTCAACAAAGAGGTCGACGACACGCTCGCCAAGGTCAATCCCAAGTTCAAGAAGGGCGAGTCCGCGTACACCGAGAACTGCACCAGCGTCGTGCAGGCCAACGAGCTACGCCGGCGCGGAATGGACGTTCAGGCCGGGCCGTTGGAGAAGCACCTGTGGTCGAGCGAAGGCGGTCCTGGTGGGCGCTCGAGCTACGACATCATCAAGGACGTCTGGGGCCGGACGATGGCCAAGGGCGACAAGGACGACATCGTCAAGGCGTTCGAGGGCTACGGCGACGGCGCCCGGGGTGTGGCGCGGATCAGCTGGAACGGTGGTGGCGGGCACATCTTCAGCATCGAGAACGTCGGCGGTAACGTACGATTCGTCGACGCCCAGCCGCCCGGCGGCGTCCGCGACGTCTCCAACTACTTCGGCTTGGGCAAGGACACGATGTACGCCCGGCTGGACGACTTGCCCACCCCCGACAGCTCCAAGCTCGCGCCGTATCTTGAGCCGAAACCGTAGGAGAGATAGCCATGACAGTCACCTACGAACAGGCCCGCGAGACCGTACGCGGGGCATTCGAGCCCGGCTGGCGGCACGGCACGTTCTGCCTCGACGACCGGCAGATCACCGAGACCGACGAGGTCTACGCGTTCTCGGTGGGCGCGCGCGAGTTCCTCGTCGACGGCGACCTGTCCTACGCCGTCGAGGGCGGGATTCCGGTTGTCTACAAGGCCGATGGGCGGCTCGGCCAGCTGCCCTCTGTGGAGGTGGCGACCGACCCGACGACCCGGATCACGCCGAACCCGAATCCCACCCTGCGGCTGACGCCCTGACCTACGGGTCTTCGGTCTGCAGCGGGACCGAGGTCACCAGGTCTTCCAAGCCCTCACGATCGAGCAGGTCGACCGGGCGGACCGTACGGCGATGCCGGACGTAGTGGAACGCCGCCGCCACGCGTTCGAGGGGCAGCCCCGACAGCTGCGCCCACGCCAGCCGGTACGCCGCCAGCTGCACCGCCCGCGCGGCCGCGTCCTCGGGATCGGTCGGCGGGCGGCCGGTCTTCCAGTCGACGACCTCCAAGCCCGGCAGGCCGTCCGGGCCTCGGACCGCGAACACCGCGTCGGCCCGCCCCCGGATCACGATCCCCCCGACCACGACCTCGAACGGCACCTCGATCTCCGACGGCGTGCGATCGGCCCATTCTGACGCCAGGAACGCCTCCTGCAGACGTTCGAGGTCTTCGTCGGCCGCTGCCTGCTCATCGGCCGCACCGGGAAGCTCATCGAGGTCGAGCAGCTGCGGCATCCCGAACCGTGACTCGAGCCAGGCGTGGAACGCGGTGCCCCGCCGGGCCAGCGGGTTGGGCGCGTGCGGCACCGGCCGGCGGATCGACTCCGCCAGGCTGCTGGGATCCTTGCGCAGCTGGACCAGCTGGCTCACCGACAGGTGCTCGGGCAGCTCGACGACGATCTCCGCGCGCGCCGAGCGGCGGGCGCGTTCGGTCAGCAGCAGCTCGACGTCGCGGTCCCAGCGCAGGGCCGCCTCGGCCACCGGCTCGGCCAGCGGTGTGCCGGCCGACAGCGCCTGTTTGGCGGCCGCCACCAGGGACGCGCCGGCCTGGACCTCGGCGCGGCGCTCCGGGCCCATCGGGTCGTAGGGCCACGCGTGGCTCGGCGGCTCGGCGGACACGGGGTTTTCGGCCGAACGTTCTTCCTCGGTCACCCAGATGGCCAGCTCGCCATGGTCGTCAGGGCGTTGCCGGCACGCGTCGGCGAGCGCGGTGAGGAACTCCGAGGGGGTACGCGGCTGGGTGTTCTCCTCCCACCAGTAGCCCGACCAGACCAGCAGGCTGCGCGCCCGGGTGGCGGCGACGTAGGCCAGCCGCCGCTCCTCCTGCCTGGCCCAGGCCCCGGCGTCGAGCTGGAAGCGCTCGAACGCCTCCTTGACGTCGGTCTGGTCGGCAGCGCCGGAGAGGTCGAGCACCGGCAGCGCGTCGCGGTCGCCGCGGAGGGGGAACGGCAGCTCGCCGGGTTCGGAGAGCCAGGCCTTGTCCTTCTCGCCGGCCGACGGGAAGACGCCTTCGACCAGGCCGGGTACGAACACGACGTCCCACTCCAGGCCCTTGGCGCCGTGGACGGTGAGCACCTGGATCCGGTCCTCCGACACCTCGACCTGGCCGGGCTCGAGGCCGCGTTCCTCTTTCTCGGCGGCCTCGAGATAGGCGAGGAACGAGGTGAGCGACGGGTCGTCGCCTTGTTCGGAGAAGTCGGACGCGACGTCGAAGAAGGCGTCGAGGTCGGCACGGCTGACCGCGATGTCGCCCGTACGGGCGGCCACCTCGACGTCGAGGTGGAGCGTGCGGATGACGTCGGCGATCAGGTCGACGAGCGGCTGGTGGGTGCGGCGGCGCAGGCCGCGTAACTCACCGGCGAGCACAGCCAGCCGGCGGCGGCCTTCGGGCGAGACACCGGACTCCGGCGGCATCGAGTCGAGCGCGTCGACGGCGTCGATGATGCTGGCGGCGTCGGCATCATCGGACTCGGTCTCGGTGCCGTTGGTGCCCGGCTTGGTGCCTGGCTTGGTGGCCGGCGGCGCACCAGGGTCGGCACCTCGCCGGGTGGCGGCGAGCCGGCGCGACCAGGCGCCGAGCAGATGCAGGTCCCGCGGCCCGATCCGCCAGCGCGCACCGGTGACCAGCCGCATCAACGCGTTGCCCTGCGTGGGATCGGCGAGCACCTGCAGGGTGGCCACGACGTCAGCGACCGGTGGCGCGGTGAGCAGGCCGCCGAGCCCGATCACCTCGACCGGGAGCTCGGCCTCGCGCAGCTGGTGGGCGATCCGGTCGACCTGCGCCCACTTGCGTACGAGGATCGCGATCGTGCGGCCCTTGCCGCGGGCGCGCTTGCGGGCGTCCGCCTTCCAGATCTGCCGCGCGCGGTCGGCGATGTCGGCGGCTTCGTCGTCGATGGTGTTGTGCAGCGCGACCACGACGTCGCCGTCGCCGGTGGACGGGTGGGCGCTGAGCTCGGGTACGTCGAGCCCGTCGTTGCGTAACGGCTCGGCCAGCAGGTTGGCGGCACGCAGGATCCTTGCCCCGTTGCGGAAACTCGTCGTGAGTGACAGCGTGCTGCCGCCGAAGTGCTTGCCGAACGAGACCAGCGTGCCGGCGCTCGCACCGCGCCAGCCGTAGATCGACTGGAACGGGTCGCCGACCGCGGTGATCGGATGCGCACCGCCCTGGGCGCCGAACAGGCCGCGCAGCATGACGAGCTGGGCGTGCGAGGTGTCTTGGTATTCGTCGAGCAGGACGACGGCGTAGCGGTCGCGCTCGCGCTCGCCGACCTCCTCGAACCGGTCGGCCAGCCGGGCTGCCAGCGCGGCCTGATCGGAGAAGTCGACCACGCCACGCCTGCGCTTCTCGGCCTCGAACGCCGTGACCAGCGGCAGCAACTGCAGCCTGGCCAGCTGGCGGCGCAGATGCTCGGCGGTGTCGGCGTGGGTGGCGCCCTTGAGCCTGGCCCGGCCCGGCGGCCTGGCCATCACACTGGCGTGGAGGTTTTCGGTGTAGCGCTGCAGCTCGTCGGTGTCGACGAGGTGACCGGAGAGCTCGCCGTGCAGGGCGATCACGTCGCTGATGACGTTGACCAGCGCCCTGGTGACCTCGTCCATCGGGCCGTCGTAGGCCTCGACAACGCGGGTCGCGAACTGCCAGACCATCGCCGGCGTGATCAGCCTCGAGCCGGGCTCGTGGCCGAGCCGCAACGCGTGCTCGGCCACGACGCGCTGGGCGTAGGCGTCGTAGGTGGAGACCGTGACGTCGCCGGCCAGCCCGTCGGGATCGTCGCCGGTGCCGACGTAGCCGCGGTTGCGGAGCTGTCCGAGTCTGCGGCGGATCCGGGCGGCCAGCTCGCGGGCGGCCTTACGGGTGAACGTGAGGCCGAGCACCTGCTCGGGGCGTACGAGGTCGTTGGCCACCAGCCAGACCACGCGGGCCGCCATCGTCTCGGTCTTGCCCGACCCGGCTCCGGCGACGACGACGCCGGGCTCGAACGGCGCCTCGATCACCTCTGCCTGCTCGGGCGTCGGAGTGGGCAGGCGGAGCATCGCCGCGAGCTTGGTGGCGGAGTAACGAAGGCCGGCCTGGGTGAGCGGCAGCGCCAGCTGGTCCGGGTCGGAGGAGGAGACAGTCATGGCGTCACCAGCCCTCGGGGCTCGGCAGAGCTCGGCAAAGGTGCGATCACGGTGTCACCTGCGCACCCTCGGCGTGCAGCGGGCAGCTGCGGCGGACCGGGCAGATCGTGCAGTATTTGTTCTTCTTCGCACCGAACTCGGTGCCGGCCATCCCCTCCGCGGCCTCGTCGACCAGACGCTCGGCCCACGCCGGATCGTCGGACGAACTGAGGGGTTGCTGGGCTTGTTCGGCTGCTCGCTTGCCGTCCTTGCCGAGCTGGACGAGCATCGCGCCACCGGACTTGGTGCCTGGCGGGACGACCTGGCGGAACGCGCCGTGCTCGAGCGCGAGTTGGTAGACGCCGAGCTGCGGATGGCGTTCGAGATCGGCCCGCGGGACGGGCGACTTGCCGGTCTTGTAGTCGATCACGATCAACTCGCCGTCAGGCCCGCGGTCGATCCGGTCGACGGTGCCCTTCAGCCGGGCCCGGCCGATCGTGACCAGGAAGCTGTGCTCGGCGACGACCAGCTCGCGTGGGTTCGAACGCAGCCAACCGGCCAGGCGTACGACCATGTCGCGCACGCGATCGTGCTCGCGGCGGGCGTTCCAGCCCCGGCCGGCGTCGAGGCTCGGCCAGTGACGCTCGAACGCGTCGGGGAGGTCGTCGACACTGAGCCGGCCGGTCGCGACGTCGTAGGCCAGCCCGTGGATCAGCGTGCCGATCGCGAGGCTGAGGCCGGACGGCCCGGCGCCGCCGGAGCCTTCGAGCAGCCAGCGCAACGCGCAACGGTGATAGGCCTCGACCTTGCTGGGCGAGACCGAGACCAGCTCGCCCGGCTGGCGCAGCGGCGCGTCGTCGGACAGCGGTGGAAGGGCGTACCAGACACCTGGGTCGGCACCGCGTACGCCGGCGGCTGAGAGCCTGGCCAGCTGGTGGGCGGCGGCTTCTCGTTCGGCGGCGGCGTGGTCGCCGCCGGACGAGCACACGACCGAACGCAGCTCGGCGACGACGGCGGGGAGGTCGAGCCCACGGGGTACGCGGGTGAGCGGGCGTTCCTCGTCGTCGCCGGCGTAGGGCAGCAGCTCCTCCAGGAACCGGGACGGCTGGTCTTCCTCGTCGCGGATCGCGGTGACCAGCAAAGTGCGCCTCGCCCTGGTGACGGCGACGTAGAACAGGCGACGTTCCTCGGCCAGCGCCCGGCTGATCGCCTCCATCCCGCCGACCCGGCGGTCTTCGCTGTGCCGGCCGGCCAGGACGTCGACCAGGAACTCCGAGCCGAGCAGCGAGCCGCGCATCCGCAGGTCGGGCCAGGCACCGTCCTGAACGCCGACGACCGCGACGACGTCCCATTCCAGGCCCTTGGCGGCGTGGGCGGTGAGCAGAGCGACCGCGTCGCCTTCGGGTGCGCGCGGTGCGAGCGTGTCGGCCGGGATCTCCTGGCCCAGCAGGTGGTCGAGGAAGCCGTCGGGGCCGGAGTAGGGCATCCGGTCGACGAAGCGCGCCACGGTGTCGAACAGTGCGGTGACGGCATCGAGGTCGCGGTCGGCGGCGGCCGAGCCGGGTGCGCCGGACGCGGCAAGCATCGCCCAGCGTTCGGCGACCCGGCTCTCGGACCAGATCGCCCAGAGGATGGTCTCGGCGGTGGACTTCGGCGCGTCCTTGGCTTCGTGGGCGGCGGCGAGCAGGCGGGCGACCCGCGCGGCGGGAGCTACAGCGTCGAGGTCGAGGCCGTCGAGCTCCTCGAGGTCGCCCAGCGCGCCGACGAGCAACGCGTCGGACCCGCGGCTGCCGCCGGCGGCGAACTCCTCGCGGCGCAGCTCCTGGCGCAGTCGTCTCAGGGCGAGCGCGTCGGCGCCGCCGTAAGGGCTGGCCAGCAGGTCGATCGCGGTCTGCGGGTCGAGCTCGCGGCGGCCGGAGATCAGCTCGAGGACGGTGAGCAGCGGGCGGACCGCGGGCTGGTCGACCAGCGGCATCTCCTCCAGCCGGATCGCCGCTGGGACGCCCGCCGTGGCCAGCGCCCGGCGTACGACCGGCAACTGGGTGGCGGCCCGGACGAGGACGGCCATCCGCTGCCAGGGGATGCCGTCGACCAGGTGGGCCTTGCGCAGGCGCTGGGCGACGTAGGCGGCCTCGGAGTTGGCCGAACGCAGCAGGTGGACCTCGAGCTCGCCGTCCGGAACGTGCTGCGCGGGCTCGAGCCTGCGGTGCTTCGGCGGGCCGCCGAGCCGCCCCGCGACTCGCCTGGACGCTTCGAGCAGGGTCTTGCCGGACCGCCGGCAGGTGCGCAGGGCGACGGTCGGGGCCTCGGCGCCGTCGGCCTGGCGGAAGCGTTCGGGGAACCGGCGGATCACGTCGACCTCGGCGCCGCGGAAGGCGTAGATCGACTGGTCAGGATCGCCGACGGCGACCAGCTCGCTGCCGTCGCCGGCGAGCAGCCGGAGCAGCTCCTCCTGGGCGGGGTCGGCGTCCTGGTATTCGTCGACGAACACGACCGCGCGGGAGGCGCGTTCCTGGGCGAGGATCTCGCGGTCGGCGCGCAGCAGGTCGACGGCCGCCCGGACCAGCTCGGCGGGGTCGTAGGCGGGTGCTTCCGGACGCAGCGCGGTGACGGCGGCGTACTGGTCGGCGAACGTGGCGGCCGCCACCCAGTCGTCGCGCTTGTGCCGTCGTCCGAGTTGCCGAAGCGTCGGTGGGTCGATCCCGCGCTCGGCGGCTCGCAGCAGGAGGTCGCGCAGCTCCTCGGAGAACCCGCGGGTGGCGAGTGCGGGATGCAGGCGTGGCGGCCAGGCCCTGGCCTGGAACTCCTCGATGTCGCCGCGCAGCAGGTCGCGGATCAGGAGATCCTGCTCGGGCCCGGACAGCAGGCGTGGCTGCGGGGTGCCGCGCAGGACGGCTTCCTTGCGCAGGAGACCGAAGGCGTAGGAGTGGAACGTGCGCGCGACGGGGTCGCGGATGGTGCGGTCGAGCCGCGCGGCGATCCGGTCGCGCAGCTCGACGGCGGCCCGGCGTCCGAACGTCAGCGCCAGAATCCTGGACGGATCGATGCCGTCGCTCTGCACGCGGTCGATGATGCTCTCGACCAGCGTGGTGGTCTTGCCCGTGCCAGGACCGGCGAGCACCAGCAACGGCCCACCCCGATGCTTCACGACCTCCTGCTGGGCAGCGTCGAGCGCCGGCGCCGGTGTCTTGCTGACCGGGCGCCGCACGAGGCGATAGGCCGGGCTGGGCATGGTTGGTATTCGACCAGACGCCACCGACAGCCGTGGGCGAGGCCCGGCGACCACAGCGTCAACGGCTGATGACACTTCGCCGCCCAGCGGCCGGAACGCGCAGGTGGCCGCGCGCGCTGCCAAGGTCAGGGGGGTTGAGCCCTCACGCTGAGACGTCAGACGACCGATTCAGCGGTCTCGCATCCCGGGCGTGTCGCGGGTGAAGCGGCGCAGCTTGGCGAAGAAGTCCTCGTGGATGAACCGGGCATCGATGTTCTCGTACACGCGGATACCGCGGTTGGTGCCCCGATGCACGTAGTGCATGTCCTCGGTGAAGTCGGGCGCGGGACGCATCGACCAGTCACCACAGGCCGGATACATGATCACACCCACCGCCGGCGAGTCGCCGAGGGAGCGGTGTTCGATCGGGCTGCTGGAGTGGGTCGCGTTGTACTCGACGAGCTGGTCGACGAGGTAACGGCCGAGCGGCCCGCAGGGTGCGACCTTGTCCTCCAGTTCGGCGTAGGAGACCGGCATGCGGCGGTAGACCGGCGACGGGATCTGCCAGACCTCCAGCTCGGAGCGGAAGACGACGTTGGCGGCAGTGATGTCGTTGGAGAGGTTGAACTCCGGCCCGCCGCCCGGGTACGGCCCACCGCCGATCCACACGACACGGACGCCGCGTTCCGGCTCGGCGATGCGCGGCTCCATCAGCAGCGCTGAGGCCATGTCGGTCAACGGCCCGTAGAACGCGACGTGCAGCGGCCGGTCGTCGCCTACCTTCATGGCCGACTCGACGATCAGATCGGCGCCCGGCGACGGCACCGGCGTCCGGTCATCGGGCAGCGCGGTGGGAGCCCCGTTCTCGACGCGGACCTTGCCCGGGTCGTTCATCAACTCGAGCAGGAGGTCGATCTCGGCCCGGCTGTCCAGCATCGACGTGGCGGACTTCCGCGTGCCGAAGTGGGCGGCGATCACGCCCTCGATCTCGAAGCTCGGCGTCAGGAGAGCGTGGACGATGGCGAACTGGTCGTCGGCCTCGTTCTTGGCGTCGGTGTCGACGATGACGCGTGCGCGATGTGGATGTGGGTTCACTCCTGCCATCGTGCCCAACCTCAGCTCAGCCGGGAAGCACGCCGGAAGTCCGAAGCAGGTCAGCCAGCCCTTTGTCGTCGTATGCCGTGTCCTTGCGCGGGTTGGCGTCGAGCCGGGTGAAGAAGTCCAGCATGTACATGGTGATGTCGCGATACCGGACGGTCGCCGCGAACACGGCAGGCTTCACCAAGCCGTCCAGACGTTCGATCATGCTGACGATCAGCCGGATCAGCTCGGTCTGGTCCTCGCCGGCTCCGAGCAGAGTGCGTACGGACTCCTGCTCCTCCGGCGGGAGCGCGTGGTACCAACCGTGGATCAGCATCCAGGGCGCGCTGAGCACGACGCCGTAGTCGTAGTGCTCGTGGCGCTTCAGGAAGTCGCGCTCCTCGTCGGTCAGGTCGAACTCGGAGTCCGACGCGAGCCCGAAGTCGGTGAGGTAGGCGAGCTCGCCGTCCGTCACGACGTTGAGGACGTGGGCGTCGAAGTGAACGATGCCGTGGCCACGCAGGAACGTGACGGTCTCGCACAGCTGCGACAGCATGGGCTCGAGGTCTTCGGGATGGTCGGTCAGCCACTGGCCCAGGCCGTACGGCAGGTGCTCGAGGAAGACGGCCACCTGGTGGGTACCGGTGACTCGCTCGGTCATGAAGCGTCCGATTGCCTGGCTGGAGTTCCAGTTGCGGAGGTAGTCGTCCTGCTCCTTCTGGCTGGGCAGGTCGGCTCGGGCCGGCCGCTCGACGACGCGGTGGTGATACATGACCGGGAAAGCGGCGTTGGTGCCCTCGAGAACCCAGTTCGTCGTCCTGATGTGGGCGACGAGCTCGCGCCAGGTACCGAAGCCGGCCGAGCCGACTCCGTACTGGTAGAACAAGGGCAGGTCGTAGTGGTTGCTCGTGGAGTACGCGCAACCGCGCTCGAGGTCGGTGAGCGGGAGCAGCTTCACAAAAACCCGCTCCCCCGCCACCTCGACGGTCGTCGTGGTCCCCCAACTCGCCGGCGTCTTCTGGTTTCGGAGCAGGTCGCCCAGTGCGGCGTCGTCGAGTTGCGCCAGCGCTGCGCTGACCTTGGAGTATCTCGCCCGCCGGGCCGCCGAGTCCATGCCCAGCGTTATATCCCGGCAGACAGCGCCAGGCCCAGTCGATTTCTAGCCGAAGCGGGCTTCGCGCATGTCGATCCGGCCGGACTTGGTGAACGGGACGCCCTCCGCACGCAGGCGGCGGATCGCCTCACCGGCATGCGCCGAGTGTGGCGTCCCGTCCGCGCGGACCACCCGCCACCACGGCACAGCTCCACCGTGATGGGACATCACCCACCCGACCTGCCTCGGCCCGCCGACGCCGATGAACTCGGCCACGTCGCCGTAGGCCATGACCTTGCCGGCCGGGATCTGCTCCACGGCCGACAAGACCAGCTCGACGTATTCCTCGGACGGCACGCGGCCAATCGTAAGGAAGGCTCAGTACGCGGGCTTGTCCGGCTCGATCTGCCGGACCCAGGCCAGGACCCCGCCGCCCACGTGCACGGCGTCGCCGAATCCGGCGCCCTTGGTCGCGGCCAGAGCCTCGGCCGAGCGGCCGCCCACCTTGCAGTGCAGGACGATCTGCTTGTCCTTCGGCAGCTTCTCGAACGCCTCGCCCGTCAGGAACTCGCCCTTGGGGATCAGCACCGAGCCCGGGATGTTGACGATCTCGTACTCGTTGGGCTCCCGCACGTCGACCAGTACGAAGTCGCGTTCGCCGCGGTCACGCGCGTCGAGCCAGGTCTTCAGCGTGCGCACGTCGATCGTGGAGTCGACCACCGCGTCGGCGGCTTCCTCGGAGATCGCGCCGCAGAAGGCCTCGTAGTCGATCAGCTCGGTCACCGGCTCGGTCTCGGGGTCCTTGTTGACCTTCAGCTCGCGCCAGGACATCTCCAGCGCGTCGAAGACCAGCAGGCGGCCGACCAGCGGTTCGCCGATGCCTGTGATCAGCTTGATCGCCTCGTTGACCATCACCGAGCCGATCGAGGCGCACAGGACGCCGAGCACACCACCCTCGGCGCAGGACGGCACCATGCCGGGCGGCGGCGGCTCGGGGTAGAGGTCGCGGTAGTGCGGGCCGTGCTCGGCCCAGAAGACGGAGACCTGGCCTTCGAACCGGAAGATCGAGCCCCAGACGTACGGCTTGCCCAGGATCACCGCGGTGTCGTTGACGAGGTACCGCGTGGCGAAGTTGTCGGTGCCGTCCAGGATCAGGTCGTAGTCGGCGAAGATCTGGAGCGAGTTGGACGAGTCGAGCCGTTCTTCGTGCAGGTTGACCTGCACGAACGGGTTGATCTCGGCGATCGACTCCTTGGCCGACCGCGCCTTGGACTTGCCCACGTCGCTCTGGCCGTGGATGACCTGGCGCTGCAGGTTGGACTCGTCGACGGTGTCGAAGTCGACGATGCCGAGCGTGCCCACTCCGGCGGCCGCCAGGTAGAGCAACGCCGGACTGCCCAGGCCGCCGGCGCCGATCACCAGGACCTTGGCGTTCTTCAGCCGTTTCTGCCCGGCCATCCCGACGTCGGGAATGATGATGTGCCGCGAGTAGCGGCGCACCTCGTCGACGGTCAGCTCGGACGCGGGCTCAACCAGGGGCGGCAGAGACACGATTCATACTCCCTCGAGTGGTCAGGGGACCTCAGCTTCGTCCAACCCACAACTCCGCGATCATCTTCCCGTACGTGTCACGATGTGGACGCTCGCGGTCGCCTCACAGGGTTGTCAGACGATCGGGGCGAGCTCCTGGATCTCCGCCAGCTCCGCCTCGGTCGGCTCCCAGTCTCCCGCCACGGCGTTGGCCTTGACCTGCTCGGCCGTCGTCGCGCCCGCGATCACCGAGCCGCACTCCGGGTACGCCGCGAGCCCACCGATCGCCACCTCGAGCACCGAACGCCCACGTGCCTCGGCCCAGGCGATCAGCGCCTCCACCCGGTCCAGCTTGGACTCCGTGACGTAGCTCTCGCGGCCTGCCAGCCGGCTGTTCTCCGGAATCGACGCACCTCGTCGCACCTTTCCCGTGAGCAGGCCGTTGGCCAGCGGGAAGTACGGCAGCACGCCGACGCCGTAGTGGCCGGCCGCCTCGACGACGTCCTTCTCCGCCGCCCGTTCGAGCAGCGACCAGTGGTTCTGCGCGGAGACGAACGGGGTGACGCCGAGCTCGCTCGCGACGTGTGCCGCCTCCGCGAGCTGCCAGCCCTTGAAGTTGGAGTGCCCGACGTAGCGGACCTTGCCCTCCTTCACCAGCTCGTCGAGCGCCGCGAGCGTCTCCGAGATCGGGGTGTCCGGATCTGGCCGGTGCATCTGGTACAGATCGATGTAGTCGGTGCGAAGCCGCCGCAAAGAGGCCTCGACCGCGCGCCGGATATACGAGCGGCCGCCGGCGGCGCCCGCGACCGGGCCGTACCCCATGTCGCCCGCCCACTTGGTCGCGAGCACCACCTGGTCGCGCCGCCCGGCCAGCACCTGGCCGAGCAACTCCTCCGAACCGCCCTTGTTTCCATAGACATCGGCGGTGTCGAACAACGTGATGCCCGCGTCCAGCGCGGCGTCGACGACCTCGCGGGTGCGATCCAGGTCGAGGCGGCCGCCGACGTTGTTGCAGCCGAGCCCGACAACCGAAACCTTCAGTCCCGAATGTCCCAATGCTGTATATCGCATGAGTTTGCAGCGTACTCACCTGAGCCGAGGATCCAACTTTGCCGATTCGTCAGACAAAGCCGGGAGGGCGTGCGAACTTTCTCCAAGACGAGAGCCTCCGGCGAGCGATCCTTCGCCGGAGCAGCTCGGAGGAGGGAGTGCAGTGAACCCACGCAGGACCACCACGGCATTGGCGGCGGCAGCGGCAGCCGTCGCTCTCGCTGTCGCGAGCACCCAGCTCCCGGCAGTGGCAGCACCGCCACCGGCGGCCGACGCAGCACCGGCCGCTCGCAGCAACGCACCAGATGATCTGCCCAACCCGCTCGGCGACAAGCAGCGCGCCATGCGCAAGGCAGCCGTCGAGAAGGTTCTCCGCGGCGAGGCGACGGTCGAACGACGTGGCAAGTCCGACGTCGTGCGCGTGAGCAAGAACCAGTTCGCCCAGGTCAGCATGGAGCAGACCGACAAGATCTTCACCATCCTGACCGAGTTCGGTACGCAGACCGACCCGCGGACCGCTGGCACGCCAGGCCCGGTACGCAACCAGATCCCCGCGCCGGACCGCACCCGCGACAACACGACGTACTGGACCTCGGACTTCAGTCGTGACCACTTCATGGACCTGTTCTTCAACAGGGACAGCGAGTCGTTCGCCGACTTCTACAGCAAGCTGTCCAACGGCCAGTTCTCCGTCGCCGGCGACGTCAGCGACTGGGTGAAGCTGCCCTACAACGAGGCCCGTTACGGCAGCAACGCGATCCCGTCCAGCGACGGCTACTGGAACTACGTCAAGGACAGCGCGACCGCCTGGTACAACGCCCAGGTCGCCGCGGGCAAGACCCCGCAGCAGATCAAGGACTACCTCGCGCAGTTCGACTCCTGGGACCGCTACGACTACGACGCCGACGGCAACTTCGACGAGCCCGACGGCTACGTCGACCACTTCCAGGCCGTGCACTCCGGGGAGGGTGAAGAGGCCGGCGGCGGCGCCCAGGGCGGCGACGCGATCTGGTCGCACCGCTGGTACGCCTTCTCAGGAGCGCAGACCGGCCCGAGCTACAACCAGCGCGGCGGCGTTCCGCTGGGCACGAGCGGCCTGTGGATCGGCGACTACACCACAGAGCCCGAGAACGGTGGCCTCGGTGTGTTCGCCCACGAGTTCGGCCACGACCTCGGACTGCCCGACCTGTACGACACCAACGCCGGCCAGAACGGCACCGGGTTCTGGACGATCATGTCGTCCGGCTCCTGGCTGAACCACGGCACCGACACGATCGGCACCACGCCCGACTACATGGGCGCGTGGGAGAAGCTCATGCTGGGCTGGCTGGACTACGAAGTGGTCTCGCCCGACGAGGACAGCACCACGGTCCTTGGTACGGCCGCCGGCGGGCAGGGCATGCCGCAGGCCCTCGTCGTGCCACTGCCGAAGGAAGAGATCACCACGGAGTACAACACGCCGTTCTCCGGCTCGTACGAGTGGTGGGGCGGCAGCGCCGACAACCTCAACACCGCCTTGCGGCGCACGATCAACCTGACCGGGAAGACGTCGGCCTCGCTCACCACCAAGGCGTGGTACGACATCGAGGAGGACTTCGACTTCCTCTACGCGGAGGCGTCCGCCGACGGCGGCACGACCTGGGAACGCGTCGGCGACCCGGTGACGGGTTCGTCCAACGGTGCCTGGGCCGATCTGACGTATGACCTGTCGAAGTACGCCGGCAAGCAGATCCTGTTCCGCTTCCGCTACACCACCGACGGCGGAGTGCACCTGGCCGGTCCGATGCTCGACAACGTGGCGATCGTCGCCGACGGGCAGACCATCTTCACCGACGACGTCGAAGCGGTCCGTGGCTGGACGGCGGTCGGCTGGAGCCGGATGTCCGGCAGCGTCACGGACTACAAGGGCACGTACTACCTCGCCGAGAGCCGGCAGTACGTCGGCTACGACGCGACACTGAAGACCGGGCCGTACAGCTTCAACCGCCCGATCAGCAAGCCGGACTGGGTGCAGCGCATCCCGTACCAGAACGGCCTGCTGATCTGGTACTGGAACGAGAAGGTCGAGGACAACGACAACTCGCTGCACCCTGGTGAGGGCCTGATCCTGCCGATCGACTCCAGCTCGAAGGCGCTCCGGTACGACAACGGCCAGCTGGTGAGCAACCGGCTGCAGCCGTTCGACGCGACGTTCGGTGTGGAGAAGACCGACAGCATCACGTTGAGCAACGAGGTCCGCAAGGGCAACCGGGTGCAGGTCATCATGGCCAACGTCCCGTCCCGCGCGGGCGTGCGCGAGTTCAACGACACCAACCCGAACGCCTACTGGGACGCGTCCAACCCGCAGAACAGCGTCAAGGTCGGCGGGTACGGCGTCAAGATCGGGGTGGTCGAGCAGTCGGCCAAGGCCGCCGAACTGACCGTCCAGGTTCAGCCGGCCGGCTGACCGGCTGGCCGTTCCTGATCCAGGTTGGGCAGACTTGAGGCATGGTGCGAGTCAGTGTCGACGACCACATCCTCGAGCTGTCCAACCTGGACAAGGTGTTGTATCCGCACGTCGGATTCACCAAGGGCGAGGTCCTCGACTACTACGCCAGGGTCGCGGCGGCCATGCTGCCGCACATCCGCGACCGCGCCGTGACGAGACGGCGCTGGCCGGACGGCGTCGAGGGCCCGACGTTCTTCGAGAAGAACGCACCGCGCGGCAGGCCGAGCTGGGTCCGCACGATCATGGTGCCGTCGCCGGGGAGCACGCGCGGCACCGAAGAGGTCGAGTACCCCCTGATCGAGCACACGGCCGCGCTGGTCTACTTCGCCAACCTCGCGGCACTTGAGCTGCACGTTCCGCAGTGGCGGATCGACGAGGACGACGGCCTGCACGACCCCGACCGGCTGGTGATCGACCTCGACCCCGGCCCGCCGGCGTCAATCGTCGAGTGCTGCCAGGTCGCGCTTGCCCTGCGTGACCGGCTCGCGGCCGACGGGCTCTCGGCCTGGCCGAAGACCTCGGGTGGCAAGGGCATGCAGCTGTACGTCCCGATCGCCGAGACGCCGGCCGATGCCGTCGAGGGCTACGCCAAGGGGCTGGCCGGTCAGCTGGCCAGGGCCCAGCCCGACCTCGTGGTCGCCACGATGGCCAGACGGCTGCGGCCGGGCAAGGTCTTCCTCGACTGGGACCAGAACAAGCCGACCAAGACCACCGTGGCGCCGTACTCCCTGCGCGGCGAGGCGGAGCCGAGGGTCTCGACGCCGGTGACCTGGGAAGAAGTCGAGGCCTGCCGTACCGCGGGCGACCTCAGGTTCGGTCCTGCCGAGGTGCTGGAACGGGTCGAGAGCGACGGCGATCTGCTGGAGCCGATGTTCTCCATGGCCCAGCACCTGCCAGATCGGGTCTCCTCCCCCTAAACTGCTTGGACGAGCGTTTGCAACACGGCAGGTGACGGCACCTGACAGCTGAGGAGATCGCGATGTCCGACATCGACATCCCCTACGAGGGCGTACGGGAAGCCGAGGAGGCGCTTCCGCGTGCGGAGCTCGGCCCGGAGGCACCCGAAGCCGATGCCGTCGACCAGCTCCTGTCCGTTGATCTCGATGAGGACGACTACCGCTAGTGACTACTTCCGACGCGCGGCCTCGCAGCAGCCGGCTTCCCCGGCAGGCTCGGCGTGCTCAGCTCCTGGATGCGGCCCGTGCGGTCTTCGTCTCCTCCGGCTACCACACCGCGGCGATGGACGACATCGCCGACCGCGCCGGGGTCAGCAAGCCCGTGCTCTACCAGCACTTCCCGAGCAAGCTCGAGCTCTACCTCGCGCTGCTCGACAGCTCCAGCGACGCGCTGACCGACGCCGTACGCTCCGCACTCGACTCCACCCACGACAACAAGCTCCGGGTCCAGGCCACCATGCAGGCCTACTTCGACTTCGTCGACGACGACCTGGCCGCGTTCCGGCTGGTCTTCGAGTCCGACCTGACCGGCGAGCCAGCCGTACGCGAGCGCGTCGACCGCGTGGCACGCGAGTGCGCCGAAGCGATCGCCGTCGTGATCGCCGAAGACACCGGCCTGCCCCGCGACGAGTCCATGCTGCTGGCCGCGGGGCTGGCCGGCATGGCGCAGGTCACCGCCCGCTGGTGGGTCGCCGAGAACCGCCCCATCCCGCGCGACGCCGCCTCCGCCCTGCTGGCCACGCTGGGCTGGCGAGGCATCCGCGGCTTCCCGGCCCGCTCAGACGGCTGATCCGGCCACGCGAACCCGCCGACCGCTCCGCTCTGGCGCCGCCCGAGCGCGCCACCACGCGAGCTCACCGTCCACCCGAGGCCGTCGGCCGCTGTTTCTCGTTGCGCTGCCGACGCCGGCCTTCCCGGCTGCGAAACGTGTCGAGACGTGGCGCTGTGCCGATCATGCGGCTCCGCCGCGTGGCCGGATTTCCGTGGTTAACGTGGTCATTCGGCTCTCGGCGTAGTCGAGTCGCGGAGGCTTGGCGGGCAGGTAGATTTGGCGGACGTCATTCCGTTCCGCACAAGCAGATGCTTCAGCCACGAAAGAGGTGACCCGTGGAGGTCAAGATCGGCGTCCAGCATGCTCCGCGCGAGATCGTGTTCGAGAGCAGCGAGCAGCCGGAGGATGTCGAGGCGGCCGTTCGCCGGGCACTCGAGGACGGCTTGCTGACGCTGACCGACGAGCGCGGCCGGCTGGTGATCGTTCCGTCCAACCGGATCGCCTACGTCGAGATCGGCGCCAAGAGCGAGCGCAAGGTCGGCTTCGGCGCGATGTAGCGGTTGGGATCGGGGCTCAGCCCTGATCTAGCCCTGATCCCGTCCCGAGTATCTGGCGTCGAGCAGGGCTCGTTTGGCAGTCTCCTTCGAGGGAAGCTTTGGATAGCACCTTCCTCGAAGGAGACAGCACATGATTGGCACGATCATCGGAGCGTTGATCGCCGGACTGATCTTTGGTCCACTTGGCCGGCTCGTGCTGCCGGGCAAACAGAACATCGGCATCGGCTGGACGATCCTCGCCGGAGCCGTGGGTGCCCTGGTCGGCGGCCTGGCCGCTGACGGCCTGGGCCTGAGCGACACCGCGCACAACATCGACTGGCTACGAATCATCATCCAGATCGTCGTCGCCGCGGTCGCGGTCTTCATCGTTGCCGCCTGGCGCGGCAACCGACGCGCCGCCTGACGACCCTGCACGACTGCGCCACCTGGTCGTTCCGCGCCCTCTCCCGTCGGCGTCAGTGCACCGTTCGGTGTGCTCCGCCGGCGGGTTTGGCCGCGGCGACCTCTGTCTGACCCCTGCCCCTGAGCGCGGGCCGGCGCATCTCCTAGACCTTGGAACTATTCCAGGCGTCGATCAACTCACGGCTCGCGATGCCATACCCCGTCTCCGACCACGGCTTCACGTCGAGCATCCAGTACGGCTGCATGTGGCCGTTGCCTGAGTCGAGTACGAGGGGGTCGGCGACCGCGACTCCCTTGCGGGCCGCGGCGTGGCACGTCGCGCAGACGTCGGCCTGCTGTGGGGCCGAGGCCGGTGGGCGCTCCGCGGCGAGCGCGATGGTGGGTACCGGGCCGACCGCGGGGCCGTGGAACGGGTTGGCGAAGCAGTCGGCCGACCCCGTCAGTTCGCTGCCAGACTCAGCCGCGCCCGCGGCTTGCCGGCCGCGCGCGACGAGGACGAGGCCCGCCACGACGTCGGCGTGGGTCGAGAGGCTGTCACCGGTTTCGGCAGCGTCGGCGGTGTCGGCGATCCGGCCCGCCGTCTCGTAGCAGTCCAGCGCCAGTGCCCAGGTGTCGCCCGCGACGTCGTGCGTCGATGCGGACAGGCGTTCGCCCAGGGCGAGCAGCTCGTCGCGCAGGCGTTCGGCCCGCTCGGCGGCACGGACCTTGTTGAGCCGGACCAGGACGTCGTTCGGCGGCCGGTAGGCGAGGCGGTTCGCACGCCGCCGTTGCGCCGGCCTGGCCTCGATGTTCGCGATCGCCGGGCCGGCCTTGCGGCTGCGGTACGCCAGGGCGGCCAGCAACCCGAACATGACGACGAGCAGGACGGAGCTCAACGCCACAACAGCGCCGCTCGCGGCGACGAGGACGATCAGCAGCCCGAGCCCACCACCGGCCGCGGCGGCGAGCCAGATCGAGCCGACCGGCTGCCCGCCGTCGTCGTACTCCTCGCGCTCGCCCCGGAGCGGCACGGCGTCGAGAGCCTCGAGCGCCTGGGTGGCGGCTTCGGCAGCCGGTGACCCTTCCGTGCCGGGGATCGACGGCTCGGACTCGGCAAGCGTCGACGCGACCGCGGTCCGCCCGTTCCCGTCGACGAAGAGGAACCTGCCCTCCACGTTCGTCCGAGCCGCGACGTACTCGGCGATGTCGGGCAGCCATCCACGGTCGAGCGGCCAGACCACGACCTTCGTCGGCCGATTCGCCTCGGTCGCCTGCGCCCGCAGGGCCGAGAGGTCGGCCTCGTCGAGCACGCCGGCCGCCCGGGGATCCACGTAGACGCGATCCTCGCCCAGCGCCGCCGCGGCGGCGACGAGCGGGGCCTCGTCCTTCTGCTCGTCGAGAAACATCGATGCCGTCCACGCCGCGCCGACGTAGGTACCGGCGGCGAGCACGCCGGCGCCACCCCAGATCGCGACCTGGCGAAGGCCGCGGGCCCACAGCGGCGATGCCGGTGCCGCCGTCGTGGCCTGCTTGATCCCCAGCTGCCGCATGCGCCTGGTCCGGCGCTTTCGCAGCGCGCGCTCGCGCTTGGTCGTCACGGTGTGGTCTCCCGCCTGGCCTGCTCGTACCGGAACAACGCGGTCGGCAGGTCCTCGACGAGCGCTCCGTACCCGGTGACGGCCCACTGGTCGTCACCGCGGAAGTACGGCCCGCCGGGTCGCGTGTCGCTCGGCACCACGTCGAGCTCTCGCACACCCCGGCGGATGTCACCGTCGCACCGACGGCACGCGGGTACGGACACGGCACCGGCGTCGAGCGTGAAGTCGACCCGCTTGGTGGCCTGGTCGTGCAACGGGTTGAAGAAGCACGGCTGGTATCTGGTGTGGGAGCGCCCGGCGGCGACCCGCAGGTCGTCGAGACCGGAACGGGCGAGCGTGATCGCACCGACGACATCGGTCAGCCGCGAGGAGTCCAGTGCGCGCTCAGCCTCCGAACGGGCGAGCCCGGCGCGCTCGTAGAGGTCACGATCCACCTCGGCCGGGTTCGTCTCACTCAACTCGTGGGCGAGCCGGTTCAGCAGGTCGTTGGCCCGCTGCCGCAGGTCGGCTTCCGTGAAGACGGTCGCCGGGCGCGACGGCATCCGGCCGGAGAGCCGTACGAAGCTCGCGGGCGTCACCTTGCGGAGGACGAGAGCGGAGACGGCGAACACGACGACTGCCATCACGAGGGCGGGAACGTACGACTGCACGCAGGAACGATATGCGGCGTTTTCGGTACCGGCGGACTCGGGCTCAGGCTTGCAGGCCGAGCGTCGCCATCCGTTCCGTGTGCTTCTCCGTCAACCGCGAGAACATCCGGCCGATCGCCGCCAGGTCCATTCCCGGGCGGTCGACGCCACCCACCAGCAACGCGGTCAACGCGTCGCGTTCGGCGGCCACCCGCTGCGCCTGCGACAAGGCCTCGCCCACCAGCCGCCGGCCCCACAACGCCAGCCGGCCGGACACGCGTTCGTCCTCCGCGATCGCCTTGCGGACGCGGTCGACGATGAAGGCGACGTGGCCGGTGTTCTCCAGCACCTCGGCGACCAGCGCGCGGGTCGAGGCGTCGACGTAGGCCGAGACCTCGGTGTAGAAGTCGGTCGCGATGCCGTCGCCGACGTAGGCCTTCACCAGGCCCTCGAGCCAGGTCCGCGGCGCCGTCTGCTCGTGGAACGCGTCGACCGGGCCGCGGAACGGCTCCATCGCCTGCACCGGGTCGACGCCCAGCTCTGCGAGGCGGTCGCGCAGCCGCTCGAAGTGGTGGAACTCCGTGACCGCGAGCGCCGCCAGCGCAGCGGTGTCCTCGAGGGCCGGCGCCAGCTTGGCGTCCTCGGCCAGCCGCTCGAACGCGGTCAGCTCGCCATAGGCGAGCACCCCGAGCAGGTCGATGACCGCGGGCCGGTAGTCCGGGTCGTCGTACGCCGAACCGCCCGGCCCCTTCGGGGTGCTCTCCATAGCCTCACCAGCCTCGCCCATGGCAGGACAGCCTAGAGGCTGTTGACGACCTCGCGGACCAAACGAGCGGTCTCGCTCGGCGTCTTTCCGACCTTGACGCCACACGCCTCGAGCGCTGCCTGCTTGGCCGCCGCGGTGCCGGACGAGCCGGACACGATCGCGCCGGCGTGGCCCATGGTCTTGCCCTCAGGTGCCGTGAAGCCCGCGACATAGCCGACGACCGGCTTGGTGACGTTGGCCTTGATGAAGTCGGCCGCCCGCTCCTCAGCGTCGCCGCCGATCTCGCCGATCATCACGATCACGTCGGTCTCGGGGTCGTTCTGGAACGCCTCGAGCGCGTCGATGTGGGTCGTGCCGATGATCGGGTCGCCGCCGATGCCGACGGCGGACGAGAAGCCGATGTCGCGCAGCTCGTACATCATCTGGTACGTCAGCGTGCCGGACTTCGACACCAGGCCGATCCGCCCCGGGCCGGTGATGTTGGCGGGGATGATGCCGGCGTACGACTTGCCGGGCGACGCGAGACCGGGGCAGTTCGGGCCGACGATGCGGGTCTTGCCGGAGTTCTTCGCCAGCGTGAAGAACTCCGCGCTGTCGTGCACGGGCACGCCCTCGGTGATCACCACGAGCAGCGGGATCTCCGCCGAGATCGCCTCGATCGCGGCCGCCTTGGTGAACGGCGCGGGTACGAACGCCACGCTGACGTTCGCGCCTGTGTCGGCCATCGCCTCCGCGACCGTGCCGAACACCGGCAACGCGGTGCCGTCGACGTCGACCTTCGTTCCGGCCTTACGCGGGTTCACACCGCCCGCGATCTGGGTGCCGGCCCGCAGCATCTTCGTCGTGTGGTTCATGCCCTCGGAGCCGGTCATGCCCTGGACGATGACCTTGCTGTTCTCGTCGAGAAAGATCGCCATGGTCTTTGAAAGCCCCTCTACTTCGCAGCCGCTAGCCCGGAGGCAAGTTCCGCCGCGCGCTGCGCGGCGCCGTCCATCGTGTCCACCTGCTCGACGCCGGCCAGGGCGGCATCGGTGAGAATCCGCCGGCCGAGCTCGGCGTTGTTGCCGTCGAGCCGCACGACCAGCGGACGGTCGACCGACTCGCCGCGGTCCGCGAGCAGCTTGAACGCCGACACGATGCCGTTGGCCACCGCATCGCAGGCGGTGATGCCGCCGAAGACGTTCACGAACACCGACTTCACGGCGGGGTCGGACAGCACGATCTCCAGGCCGTTGGCCATCACCTCGGCCGAGGCACCACCGCCGATGTCGAGGAAGTTCGCGGGCTTCACGCCCCCGTGCGCCTCACCGGCGTACGCCACCACGTCGAGCGTGCTCATCACGAGGCCCGCGCCGTTGCCGATGATGCCGACCTGGCCGTCGAGCTTGACGTAGTTGAGGTCCTTCTCCTTGGCCGCGGCCTCCAGCGGGTCGGCGGACGCCTTGTCCTCCAGCTCCGCGTGGTCGGCGTGCCGGAACCCGGCGTTGCCGTCGAGCGTGACCTTGCCGTCCAGCGCCTCGATCTTGCCGTCGGGCCGCTTCACCAGCGGGTTGACCTCGACGAGGGTCGCGTCCTCCTTGACGAACGCGTCCCACAGCTTGACGATCTCGGCCGCCGCGTCGTCGTGGATCTCGGCGGGGAACTTCGCCTCCACGCAGATCTCGCGGGCCTTGGCCTCGTCGACTCCGGCCACCGGGTCGATCGTGACCTTCGCCACGGCGTCGGGGTTGGTGTGCGCGACCTCCTCGATCTCCACGCCGCCCTCGGCGCTCGCGATCGAGAGGTAGGCGCGGTTCGAACGGTCGACCAGGAACGAGAAGTAGTACTCCTCAGCGATCTCCGCCGCCGGCACGATCAGCAGCTTGCGAACGATGTGGCCCTTGATGTCGAGCCCGAGGATGTCGTTCGCCCGCGCCTCCGCCTCGTCGGGGTCCTTGGCCAGCTTCACGCCGCCGGCCTTGCCCCGCCCGCCGGTCAGGACCTGCGCCTTGACCACGACCGTGCCGCCATACTCCTCGGCTGCCGCCCGAGCCTCCTGCGCGGTCTCCACGACCTTGCCAACGGTGGTTCGTACGCCGTGCCGGGCGAAGAGCTCCTTCGCCTGGTACTCCATCAGGTCCACGGATGCTCTCCCGCTCTCAAAGATGCGCGTTCAGGTGTTGGTCACGCCCAGTTCGGGAGCCTAACGCCGCTCGCGGCCGGCCTGCCGTCCGGGGGCAACCATTCCGGCCGCTGGGAAGTCGGTATGGGCACACGAGGTGACTCGCAGGTGTCCAAAGGGGGGACCATGCGTAAACGTATCGCTACCGCGGCGTTGCTGGCCGCGGTCAGCGCCCTGCTCCTGTCACAACCGCTCAACTCGGTCGCCGAGGCCGCGACGTGCTCCGGCGACCACAAGGCCCATCCCGACTTCGACGGCTCGGGGGAGTCCGTCCGGATCTCGCGATCGGAGTACCCGGCGAAGACCTCGGCACGCAGGCCGACGCGGGCGTGGTCGAGGTCCGTTACGCAGGCGACACCCGCAGCCCGCAAGGCCTGTTCGGACCGTCCTTCCGAGCCGGCGACCGCTTCGGCACGGTGGCGGCAGGTCGCCGGCGCGCCGGAAGCAGGTGACGGCTACGGGCTCGAAGTCGACGACTTCTCCTGAGCCCCCAGCTCTTCCACCCCTCAGCTCGAACCATCCATCAACCAACCGATCAACACTCAACTCTCGTCCCGAAGAAGGGGACCATGCGCAAACAGATCATTTCCCTCGCGGTCGTGGCCGGCCTCGCGGTGGCCGGCGCGGCAGCCGCACCGCCACTGGCGTCGCCAGCCGCGGCGGCGACCTGCACCGGAGGGCAGAAGGCCTTCCCCGACTTCGACGGCTCCGGAGGCGACCGTCCCGACGTGGCGGTCGGCATTCCGGGTGAGGACCTCGGCACGGAAGCCGACGCCGGAATGGTGGAGATCCGCTACGCCGGCGACTCGCCGGCACCACAAGGGATCCACGGCCCCGGCTACCACGCGGGCGACCGCTTCGGTACGTCAATCGCCGCGTCCGATGTCAACCAGGACGGGTGCACCGACCTGCTGGTGGGTACGCCGGGCCGCGACGTCGGCGGACTGGCCGACGCCGGCTCGGTCGAGGTCTACCTCGGCTCGCCGACCGGAGTGCGGTGGTCGAAGACCATCACCCTGGAGGGACGTGGGCAGGCCGGCGCCCAGTTCGGCAGCGTCCTGTCGGTCTACAACGACGGGCAGGGGCCGTTCCTCGCCGGGCTTCCGCTGTACGACGTGTCCGGTGCGAAGGACGCCGGTGCGCTGGTGGAGTTCGGCATCGAAGGACTCCTCGGCGGGCCGTACACCCAGAACGAGGACTCGATCAGCGGTGCCGCCGAGGCCGGCGACCACTTCGGCGCACAGGTGGTAGCCGTCTTCTACGAAGGCGACGACCGCGGGTTCGAGACCAGTGCCCCGCTCGAGGACGGTGGCGGCGCGGTCGACGCCGGTGTCGCGTTCGAGTGCCGAGGGTCCACGACCGCGGCGCCCGACTGCACGGGTGTCAGCCAGGACAGCCCCGGCGTACCCGGCAGCGTGGAGCCGGGCGACCGGTTCGGCGCGGCGCTCGCCTACCGGTACATCGGTGTCCCGGGCGAGGACATCGGGTCGATCCAGGACGCCGGCATGGTCGTGTCGTACGACATGCAGGGCATCAGCCAGGACACCCCCGGCGTGCCCGGGGCTCCCGAGGCCGGCGACCAGTTCGGTGCGTCGCTGGCGGTCTTCACGCCCGTCCAGCCCGAACTGTCCACGCAGACCCTCCACGTCGGCGTGCCCGGAGAGGACATCGGCAGCGCCACGAACGCCGGCATGGTCGTGACCGTGCACCAGCCGCTGGATCCGGTCGACACTCCTACCGGCCTCAGCGCTCTTTCCGCGGACACGACCGCGGGCACGGTCGGTGCGGGTGACAGGTACGGCGCGGCACTCGGCTCGTACCGCATCCTCGACGGCGACCAGTGGTCGGAACTGCTGCTGATCGGCTCCCCCGGCGACCGCTCCGGCGCCGGTGAGGCGATCGCCGTGGAGACCGGCGACAACGGTGCCGGCTTGCTGGGCTCCCAGGCCTGGTCGCAGTTCTCGGGTGCGCCGGAACCAGGCGACGGCTACGGCTCGGAGGTCAGCTCCCTGTCCTGACCGGTCCCGCACAACCTTTGCGTCCTGCTCGGTATCTGACCCAGTGGAGGGCCTTCACGGGTCGGGGACCGAACAGGGGAGCGAACGGGATGAACGAGGGTGGCCACAGCGGCAGGCGCCGGATCGCCTTGGCGGCGATCACGGCGCTTGCCTGCGGGATGGGCGCGGCGGCCGGCGCACCGGCGTCGGCCGCGGCGCGGACCATGCCGCACGTGGAGATCGGCATCCCAGGGGAAGACCTCGGCACGCAGCGGGACGCCGGAGCGGTAGAGGTACGGCACACCGGGGGCGCCGTCAAGCAGCTGCAGGCTCCGGATCACCAGGCAGGCGACAAGTTCGGTACGGCCACGATCGCGTTCGACGTCGACCGTGACAACCGGCAGGACCTGTTCGTCGGAGCGCCAGGCAAGGACGTCGGCGGTAAGGCGGACGCCGGCGCGATCTACGTCTTCCACGGCACGGCATCCGGGTTCGTCCACTGGACGACGCTGACGATGGACTCGCTCAGCGTCGAGGGCGGCTCGCAGGCCGGTGCGGGGTTCGGCTCCAGCCTGTCGCGCGACTGGCGGCAGGGCGACAACCCCACCTACAAGTGGTTCGCGGCCGGCGCGCCCACCTACGACGTCGACGGCGCCGCCGACGCCGGTGCGGCCGTCGAGATCGGCATCGGCCAGGGCGCGCAGCCGTCGTTCGGCGGCCGGCTGTGGACCGCGGCCGACTGGCCCGGCACGACGCCCCGGGCCGGCGACCGGTTCGGCGCCGCGATCGCCGAGATGGACTCGATGCGCGCGGTCGGCGCACCCGGCAGGGACGTCAGCGGGCAGGCCGACGCGGGCGAGGTCTTCTTCGTCACGCTGCTGGCCGACGGCATCCAGAGCACAGTCACCCAGGACACGCCTGGCGTGCCCGGCGCGGCCGAGGCCGGCGACCAGTTCGGCGCCGCGCTGACGATGAACTGGCACCGGCTGTACGTCGGCATCCCAGGTGAGGACATCGGGACCGCCGCCGACGCCGGCATGGTGCAGGCCATGAACCTCCAGGGCTGGGAGAACCCACCGGCGGGCGGGCCGGGGTTCTCGCAGAACTCCGCCGACGACGTGACCGGCAAGCCGCTTGCCGGCGCGGCCGAGGCCGGTGACCGCTTCGGTGCCGCACTCGGCTGGTACTCCGAGCAGGGCGCGGCCTCCGACGCCGCCTCGTACATCCTGCTCGGTGCTCCCGGTGAGGACATGGGCTCGGCCAGGGATGCCGGCATGGTCAACGTCCTGCACGACCCGGCGATCGACGCGTACAGCGACTCCAGGCTCGGCGGCACCAACGAGGCGGGCGACCGGTTCGGCGCCGCGCTCTACGGCCGCGACGCCGAGCTGGCCACCGCGGCGATCGGCATCCCGGGCGAGAACGGTGGGTCCGGCGTCGTGAAGCCGGTCTTCCCGGTCAGGACCACCTGGTGGCAGGCCGGCGACCCGCGGGAGGCGGGCGACGGCTACGGAAGCTTCGTGGAGGGCTCCTTGTAGCTCCCCACGTGGACACCTCGGCCGGTGCTGCCCCTGCCGCAGCACCGGCCGAGGCGTCGAATCTTCAGGTGGACATTCGGGAGGGGACCCATGCATACGAAACGGGCTGCGGCACTACTGACCGCGGCCGGCCTGGCCGTGGCCGGGCTCGCCGCCGCCGCGCCGGTCCAGGCAGCCAAGGCGTTGCCGCTGGTCGCGATCGGCGTACCCGATGCCGACGTCGGCTCGCAGGCCGACGCGGGCAGCGTCGAGATCCGCAACCAGGCCGGCGTGGTGCAGCGGCTGACCGCGCCGAGCGCCAAGGCGGGCGACCGGTTCGGCGCCGTCACGACCTCAGGCGATCTGACGGGAGACGGCCGGCCCGAGCTGATCGTCGGTGCGCCGGGCCGCGACATCGGCGGCCTGCAGGACTCCGGCGCCGCGTTCATCTACCGCGGTACGGCGACCGGCTACCAGTACTGGCGGATCCTCGGCCAGGGCTACTCCGGCATCCCCGGCCGGGCGCAGGCGGGCGCCGCGTTCGGTGCCAGCCTGTCGTTCCAGTCGCCGTACCGCCTCGAGACCGGCGAGTACACCTTCGACGGCAGCCGCCTGTACGTCGGCGCACCGTTCACCGACATCGGTTCCGCCACCGACGCGGGCACGGTCGTCGAGCTGGACATTCCGCACGGCACTACGCCGGCGATCACCGGACGTGTGCTCACCGAGAGCTCGCATCCGGAGTGGGGGACGCCGGCCTCGGGCGAGCGCTTCGGCCAGGCCGTCGCCGCGGGAACGGAGCTCAGCATCGGTGCACCGGGTGAGACGGTGAACGGCCAGGCCGGAGCGGGTGCTGTGTTTCACAGGAGGTGGGGAGGCGACGAGTTCACGAACATGGTGATCACTCAGGACCTCGTGGTGGGCCAGGAGGACGTGCCGGGTGCCGCCGAGGCCGGTGACGAGTTCGGTCGTTCGCTGCTGGACTTCTCCGGGCACCTGTGGATCGGTGCACCTGGCGAGGACATCGGCACGCAGGTGAACGCCGGGTTCGTGAACCACTTCATCCACGGGATGCTGAACGAGCTCGACCCCGCCGAAGGGCTCACGCAGGGCAGCTACGACCCCGTCGCGCGGCGGCCCGTGGGCGACCAGGCCGAGGCCGGCGACCGATTCGGCGCGTCGATGACGGGCTACTGGCACGACATCGTGAACCACCCGTGGGTCTACGTCGGCGCGCCCGGCGAGGACATCGGCGGTGCCGTCGACGCGGGCATGGTGAACTCGCTGTACAGCCGCGGCAACCAGGACGTCCCGGTCTTCACCGACGCGACGCTGGGCGGCACCAACGAGCGCGGCGACAAGTTCGGCTCGGCGGTGAGCTCGGTGCTGCTGAGCACCGACCAGAGCCCGATCACGTACGGCCTGGTGATCGGCATCCCGGGCGAGAACGGCTACGGCGTGGTGAAGGTGGCCAGCCCGTTCCGCGTCACCTGGCGGCTCGCGTCGCCGAAGGCCGGCGACGGCTACGGCAGCGCGGTGCGCGTGAGCTGAGCCGGCTGATCGTCTGCTGAGCCGCGAATGACCACGTTAACCACGGCTTTGGCGGGTTAACGTGGTCATTCGCGCACTTCGCCCTTGTGCAGGGGGTCAGGCCGGGTCGCCGGCTGCGGCGGCTTCGGCGCCTGCTTCGGCGGCGGCTTGCGCCTCGGCCGGGGAGTCGGCGCCGAGGTGCTGGCGTACCCAGGCCACGATGTCCTGGGTGGAGCTGCCCGGCGTGAAGACCTTCGCCACACCCAGCTTGGTCAGCTCCGGGATGTCGGCGTCAGGGATGATGCCTCCGCCGAAGACGGCGATGTCGTCGGCATCGCGTTCACGCAGCAGCTCGACGACGCGGGCGAACAGGGTCATGTGCGCACCGGAGAGTACCGACAGGCCGATGCCGTCGGCGTCCTCCTGGATCGCGGTCTCGACGATCTGTTCCGGCGTCTGGTGCAAGCCCGTGTAGACGACCTCGACACCGGCGTCGCGGAGTGCGCGCGCGACGACTTTCGCTCCGCGATCGTGTCCGTCCAGCCCGGGTTTGGCCACGACGACACGAATCTGTCCCCCGGTAGTAGGCACCGACGTGTGGGTCCGCACGCTCATCTGCGCCTCCTCTCTAGGTGCCGAACCTATCTCGGGGACGCGGCTTCGACGGCCATGGAGTGACATCCAGACGGCTCGCGTGTGTCGGCTGGATTACGGCCAGTCATGCGCCTATTGTTACGAACACATCACTACCCGTAACTAGGAGCGACTGGATTGCGTTAAACGACCGGATTGTCCCCTAGGCCAGTGTCCGGATCCGGCACACACCGTACGGTCGGAGTTGGCAAGAGGAGACCGATCCGTTATCGTCCCTCCCATTCGCTCTCCAACCGGCTACCAACTGGTAGCCCTGCAGGAAGGCACAAGCGCAGGTGGCCGAACCCGGGAAGCATCGTGGCGTAGCTCAGCCGTCGCCGCGTGCAGGCGCCCCTGAGGCGCCCGCTCCGGCATACACGGCGACGAGCCCGCGGCGGAGCCGCGCGGCCGACTCTCGTTCCTCCGCTTACCCAACGCCGAGCGCTTCCACACCGGCGTATCAGTCCCCGGCTCCCGCTCCGGCGCCTCGTTACGCCGCACCGGCACCGGTCTGGTCCCAGGCGCCGATGCCCGCTCCGGCTCAGGCCTCGGCAGCTGTGCCCGACCGGCCGGCTCCGGCCGCCCGGCACTCGGCCCCTGCCTGGTCGCCCCAGCCGTTCCCGGCCCCCGCGCCCGCTCCGGTCCAGGCTCCGCCTCCCGCGTTCACAGCCCGGCCGGCGTACGAGCCCGCGATGGACCTGCCGCCCGCCTACCTTCCGCCCGTGACGCTCGCTCCGCCGCCCGCACATCCGGGCGCTGACAGCCGCCGCGCCGCGCGCGCTCCGCAGGCCGAGCCTTTAACCGACTTCCGGGCCACCCAGCCCGAGCCCCGCCGCTCCCCCGCTCCCGCCTCCGGCGAGCCGCGCGACGGCGGCAACCGCGCGACTGGTGGATCCGCAGCGGTGTCGTCCGCCGGACGACGCAAGCAGCCGGCCGGCCACCGCAAGCGCTCCCGGCGCAGGGCGTTCCCGGCCGTTCCGGTGGCCGCCAGCATGGTGACGCTGGTCGCCGCCGCCTCCGGCGCGATGAGCCTCCACCCTGGCCAGAAGGCCGACGTCAAGTCGGCCTCGGAGGAGCGGGCCATGCCCGCCGGCATCGCTCTCAGCCTCACCCAGCTCGGCACCGAACGCGACAAGGCCGCTGCCCGGTCCGACCGTTCGGATCGCAACTCCTACGCCGGCACCGTCGATCGTTCCAACTTCGACCGCGAGCAGCAGGCCGACGAGGCCCGCGACCGCGCGCAGTGGGAGCAGGAGCGCGCCAAGGAGCTCTCGGGCATCCGCGGCACCGGCGACGGCGAGACCGGCGTCGTGCTCGACCGCGCGATCCACTGGGTGCTGCCGGTCTCCGGCTACCGCCTCACCGCCGGGTTCGGCGACGGTGGCTCGCTCTGGAGCAACAACCACACCGGCCAGGACTTCGCGGCGCCGCTCGGCACCCCGGTTCGCTCGGTCGGAGCCGGCGAGATCATCTCGGCCGCCTACGACGGCCCGTACGGCAACAAGATCGAGGTCCGGCACCTCGACGGCACGGTCACCTGGTACTGCCACCTGTCGGGCTACGCCCAGAAGAGCGGCTACGTCGCCCCGGGCGAAGTGATCGGCTACCTCGGCAGCACCGGCAACTCCACCGGCCCGCACCTGCACTTCGAGGTCCGCCCCGACGACGGCGACCCGATCGACCCGATGCCGTGGCTGCGCGACCTCGGCCTCAACCCCTGAGCTTCTCCCCACGCTCGCCTGCTCGCTGAGCAGCAGTCTGTCCAGAGGCCCCGACCCTGCCCAGGCGGACAACAAGAGCCTGCAGGTGGCGGCGAGCTGCCGCTCGAAGAGATGCGCGCACTCATCGAGGAGATGACCGCCGGACCCGGCGGTGTCGCGACCGGCGTCGTGCCGTGGCTCGCGGAGGCAGGTGAGCGGAAGCCGGCGCCTGCGGTCCAGTCGTTGCCGGTCCAGCGTGCGGCACCGGGCGCGCCCGTCGTGACACCGGCGGCTGCCACGCGTGGCTCGAAGCCGGGTGGTGAGCTCGCTGCAGGGCACCTACGACGCATGCTCGGGTGAGCTGTACGCCAGCGGGGGCCCTGGCACGACGGGCGGGTTCCCGCGGGCGGCTACAGCTTCTCGATCGGGGCGTAGCGGAGCAGGAAACGCTTCACGCCCTCGGATCCGAAGTCGATGCTGGCCTCCGCGTCGTCGCCGGCGCCGCGGGTGGTGACCACTGTGCCGAGGCCGTAGGAGTCGTGGATCACGCGGTCGCCCGCCTTTACCGAGACCACCGACTTCTGGGCCTCCGAGCGGCGCGCGCGGCGGCCGGACGCGGACGTGGAGTGCCACGTGACCTGGTCGACCTCGGTGCGGCGCCAGTCGACCAGCTCGGCCGGGATCTCGGTGAGGAAGCGGGACGGGTCGTTGTGGGACGGCGCTCCCCACGCGCTGCGTACGCCGGCCCGCGAGATGTAGAGCCGCTGCCGGGCCCGGGTGATGCCGACGTAGGCCAGCCGGCGCTCCTCCTGCAGCTCGTTGTCGTCGGTGCGGGAGCGCTCGTGCGGGAAGATGCCTTCCTCCAGGCCGGTCAGGAACACGACCGGGAACTCCAGGCCCTTCGCGGTGTGGAGCGTCATCAACGTCACCACGCCGTCGTCCTGCGCGGCGCCCGGAATGGAGTCGGCGTCGGCGACCAGCGAGACCCGCTCCAGGAAGTCGGCCAGCGCCGCCGGCTGGTTCTCGGCCTCGGCGTTCTCGGCGAACTCGCGCGCCACCGCGACCAGCTCGCCGACGTTCTCGATCCGGGTCTTGTCCTGCGGGTCTTCGGACTGCTCGAGCTCCTCGATGTAACCGGTGCGGTCGAGCACGCGCTCGAGGACCGTGGCCGGCTCGGAACCCTCCTCGACCATCGCGTGCAGCTCGTCGATCAGCGTCACGAAGCCGGTGATCTGGTTGAGCGACCGGGTGGCGAGGCCGGGTGCCTCCTCGGCCCGGCGTAACGCCTGCCAGAACGAGATCCGCTCGCGCTGTGCCAGCGCCTCGACACACGCCTCGGCCCGCTCGCCGATCCCCCGCTTCGGAACGTTGAGGATCCGGCGCAGCGAGACCGTGTCCTCGAGGTTGGACAGCAGCCGGAGGTAGGCCAGCGCGTCGCGCACCTCGCGCCGCTCGTAGAAGCGCACGCCGCCGACCACGCGGTAGGGCATGCCGACCCGGATGAACACTTCCTCGAAGACCCGGCTCTGGGCGTTGGTGCGGTAGAACACCGCGACGTCCTTGGGCTTGGCCTTGCCGGCGTCGTTCAGCCGGTCGATCTCCTCGGCGACGTACTGGGCCTCGTCGTGCTCGTCGTCGGCGACGTAGCCGACGATCTTCTCGCCGTCGCCGGAGTCGGTCCAGAGGTTTTTGGGCTTGCGGCCGGAGTTGCGGCTGATCACGGCGTTGGCCGCGGACAGCACGGTCTGCGTGGAGCGGTAGTTCTGCTCCAGCAGGATCACCTTGGCGTCGGGGAAGTCCTGCTCGAACTCGTCGATGTTGCGGATCGTCGCGCCCCGGAAGGCGTAGATCGACTGGTCGGCGTCGCCGACCACCATCAGCTCGCCGTGCTTGGGACTCTCCTGGTCAGGGATCGTCAGCTCGCGCACCAGGGTGTATTGCGCGTGGTTGGTGTCTTGGTATTCGTCGACCAGCACGTGCGCGAACTTCTCGCGGTAGTAGTCGCGCGCCTCCGGGAACGCCTGGAACAGGTGCACCGTGGTCATGATCAGGTCGTCGAAGTCGAGCGCGCTGGACTGCTGCAGGCGGTTTTGGTATTCGGTGTAGGCCTCGGCGTAGGTCCGCTCGAGCTGCGTGTGGGCCCGGGCGCTGGCTGTCTCGTGGTCGATCAGCTCGTTCTTGAAGTTGGAGATGTGGTTGAGCACGGCCCGGGGGTTGAACCGCTTCGGGTCGAGGTCGAGATCACGGCACACCAGCGTGATCAGACGTCTGCTGTCGGCATCGTCGTAGATCGAGAACGACGAGGACATGCCGAACCGCTTGATCTCGCGCCGCAGCAGGCGCACGCAGGCCGAGTGGAACGTGGAGACCCACATGTATTGCGCGGCCCGCTCCCCCACCAGCGCGGCGACCCGCTCGCGCATCTCACCGGCGGCCTTGTTGGTGAACGTGATCGCGAGGATCGAGCTCGGCCGGGCGTCGCGCTGGCCGAGCAGCCAGGCGATTCGCCTGGTGAGCACCCTGGTCTTGCCCGAACCCGCACCCGCGACCACGAGCAGCGGTGAGCCCTCGTGGATCACCGCGGCCCGCTGGGCGGGGTTGAGCCCGGCGAGGATCTCCTCGGCGTTCTCGGCCTTCAGAGCGGCCCGTTCCTCGGGCGTGAGCTTGGGCCGAGCGGCCGGCTTGGCGGGCTCAGCGGGCTGTTCCCCGGCGGGGACTTCGGTGGGGTTCTGGGCGGCTGCGCTCATCGCGGTCCAGCCTACGGAACCCCACCGACATACGTCGCGTCAGCGGCCCATGCGGCGAGACGGCTGCTGGTCGATCACGGTCACCTTGGCGGCCGGGAGCCGCTCAGGGCAAGCACCTGGGCCCTGGTCAGGCCGCCCACGACGTCCCAGCCTCGGCGTCGCCCACCGCGTGCCGGCCGCGACTTCGGTCGCGGCCGGCACGATGGTGAACCAGGACGAGCGAGGTGCTACGTCGAGTGCTTGTCGGGGTTGCTCCAGAAGTACGTCTCCGGGTCGTAGACCGCCGGCGAGGGAAGGATCCACGGGTTGACCCAGCCGCCGAGCGCGAGGTTCTCCTTACGCGGCACGTTCTGCAGGTCCTGGTGGGCCAGCACGATCCGCGGCACGTTGGCGACCGCGCCGAGGAAGAACGGGCCTTCCTCCACGTGGATCTTCACCACGTCCCACAGCAGCTGCGTGCGCTTCAGCTCGTCGGTCTCGACGCGCGCCTTGGCGTAGAGGTCCCACAGCCGCGCGACCGGCTCCTTCTCGTTGTCCGGCACGATCCACGGCGGCGTCCGCTTCCACGGCGAGACGTTCGCCTGCTTCTTCAGCGCGCCCGGGTCGCCGGTCTGCAGCTGGAACGCCTTGCCGTGCAACGGCGCCCAGTGCCCGGTCTCGACGGGGATCACCCAGCCGGGGTAGATCAGCGGGCTGTTGTCGCCCACCTCCCAGGCCGTCGTGGTCATCAGTTCACCACGGCCCCAGCGGTCGCCGAACGTGTCGGGCGAGACGGGGTTCATCTGGGTGGCGATGCCGACCGCTTCCCAGCTCCGCTTGACGAACTCGTTCTTCTGCTTGTGCTCGTCACCGGCGTCGGCGGGGTAGTCGAGCAGCATGAGGAACTTCTTGCCGTTCGGCAGCTCGCGCATGCCGTCGCCGTTCTTGTCGACCATGCCGAGCTCGTCGAGCATGGCCTTGGCCTTCTCCGGGTCGTACTTGACGTAGGAGTCGCGCCATTCCGCGTAACGCTTCTTGGACTCGGCGTCCTTGGAGAAGATCGCGCCCTTGGGGCTGAGCGTTCCCGTTGTCAGCTCGCCGGAGTTGAAGTAGACGCCCTTGCGTACGTCCGGCCGGTTGTAGGCGTGCGAGAGCGCCTGCCGGAACTTCTTGTCGCGGAACACCTTACGAATCTCGGGGTCCGGGTGGTCCTGGTTCCAGAACAGGATCGAGCCGGTCCCCGAACCACCGTCCCAGAAGAACAGCTGGACGCCGGTCTTCTTCTCGCCGCCGCGAAGCGCCTGGACGTCGCCGAGGATGAGGTCGGTGTGGCCGCCGTGCACGTAGTCCGCGGCGCCCTGGATGAACTTGAGCTTCTGCACCTGCTGGTCGGGGATCAGCTGGTAGCGCAGCTCGTCGACGTAGGGCAGCTGGTTGCCCTTGGTGTCGACACACCAGTAGTACGGGTTGCGCTCGAACGTCGCGTTGCGGCCCTCGTTGTAGGACTTCAGCCGCCAGCCGGTCATCGTCGGGCAGTCCTTGTTGAGCGACCAGTCAGACATCGAGTCGTGCTTGTCGTACCAGTTGCTGCTGGCCTTGATCTTCTTGTTGTACTTGGGGTGGAACTGCGAGAGGTAGTGCTTCGGTTCCATCCAGCGCGGGCCGTTGCCGCGGTTGGTCCACGCGGCCAGGCGTTCCGGCGTGATCGGCGCGGGTGCGTCGAACGTCAGCACCAGCGTCGTCTCGTCGGGCGCGGTCACCTTGGCCACGGTGTCGCGGCCCGAGCGGGTGTCGTCCGGCGGCAGGTCGGGGTGCTGCTCGTTGAGCACCATGTCCTCCCACCAGTACATGATGTCGGCGGTGCTCCACGGCTCGCCGTCCGACCACTTCAGTCCCTTGCGGAAGTGGAACGTCCACACCGTCGCGTCCTCGTTGGACTCCCAGCTCTCGGCCAGGCCGGGGCCGATGTCCAAGCCGTCGTTGAGGAAACGCAGGATCGAGTGCCCGTACATGTACTCCTTGAAGGCGTACGTCGGGTCGTCTCCGAGGATCATCTGCAGGTTGCCGCCGTACTGGCCGGTCTTGACCCAACGGTGCGGGATGACGTACGGCTTCTCCGGCAGGCGTTCGGCCAGCGCCGGGATCTTCCCGGCCTTGGCGAGCTCGGTGAGCTTCGGCGACTCGGCGAACTTCGCCGGTGTCGGCATCGGTTTTGTCTCCGAGCCCTTCGCCTTGGTCTCTGGCTTGGCACCCGGTTCCTTGTTCGACGAGGAGCTGGTTCCAGGCGAGCAGGCTGCGAGTGCGGCCAAGCCGGCGGCTGCGGCCGAGGTTCGAAGCAAGTCTCGACGAGTCAAACCCGGCATACGGTCGTTGAACAAACTGCTCATGCAACACTCCCTGTTCCCGGCCACGCTCCCACACGGGGAGACCGATGCCGATAGGAAATAGCATTTCCTGTGGAAACCGCTAGGCCTTCAGCTCTCCGATACCGGACACACGCGTGAACGCTGTCCGAAACGTTACTGAAATCGGACAGTCCGTGTCCCGGTAATCGCCGTTGGAACGCGTTCCGTGTTCGGTTGGGGACGCTGAGAGGCGGCGCCCTTGTTCCTTCTAGTCGGTGTGGTCGGCCGGGTTGTTCCAGAAGAACGACTCCGGGTCGTACGCCGCCGGCGACGGCAGGAACCACGGATTGGTCCAGCCGCCCAGCGCGAGGTTGGCCTTGCGCGGGACGTTTCGCAGGTCCTTGTGCGCCAGCACGATCCTCGGCGTGTTCGACACCACGCCGAGCAGGAACGGTCCTTCTTCCACATGGACCTTGAAGATGTCCCAAAGCAACGAAGTTCGCCTCACCGGGTCGATCTCGATCCGCGCCTTGGCGTACAGCTCCCACAAGCGGGCGATCGGGTCGTCGTCGGAGTCGGGAAGCATCCATGGCGGCGTCCGCTTCCACGGCGAGAGCTTCGCCTGCTTGGCGAAAATGCCCGGGTTCGCGACCTTCTGCTGGTAGGCGTTGCCGTGCAGCGGCGCCCAGTGCGCCGGCTCGACCGGCACCACCCAGCCCGCGTAGATCAGCGGCTGGTTGTCACCGATCTCCCAGTCCGACTTGATCATCAGCTCGCCGCGGTCCCAGCGCTCGCCGAACGAGTCGGCCGAGATCGGGTTGAGCTGCGCGGCGATGCCGACCTTGGCCCAGTCGGCGACGATGTGCCGGTTCTTCTCCTTGTGCTCCTCCGCCGCGATCGCCGAGTGGTCGAGCGTCAGCAGCAGCTTCTTTCCGCTCGGCAGCTCACGCTTGCCGTCACCGTTCTTGTCGACCACACCGAGCTCGTCCAGCAGCGCCTTTGCCTTGCCGGGGTCGTGCGTGACGTAGGAGTCGCGCCACTCGACGTATCGCCGCATGCCCTCCTTGCTGCCGACGAACGAGGTGCCCTTCTTGCTGAGCGTCCCGGTCGTGAGCTCGCCAGAGTTGTAGTAGATCGCCTTGCGGACGTCGGCGCGGTCGTAGGCGTACGACAGCGCCTGCCGGAACCTCTTGTCGCGGAACAGCGTGCGCAGCTCGTCGTCGGGATAGTCGTGGTTCCACATCAGCAGCGAGCCGCTGCCCGTCCCGCTGTCCCAGAAGAACTGCTCGACGCCCGTACGTTCCTGCTCGCGGCGCAGCAGCTGCACGTCGGACAGCGGCAGCGGACCGTGCACGTAGCCCTGCACGAAGTCGAAGGCGCCCGCGACGAACTTCGTCTTCTGGACCTGCTCGTCGGTGATCAGCTCGAAGTTCAGCTCGTCGATGTAGGGCAGCTGGTTGCCCTTGGGGTCGACGACCCAGTAGAAGGGGTTGCGCTCGAAGACCACGCTGCGCCCTTCCTCATACGACTTCGAACGCCAGCCGCACATCGTCGGGCACGCGGGGTTGAGCACCCAGGTTGCCATCTGGTCGTGCTTCTCGTACCAGGTTCTCGAGGTCACCTTCTTGTTGTATTTCGGGTGAAACTGGGAGATGTAGTGCTTCGGCAGCATCCACCACGGTCCGACACTGCCGGAGCTGTTGACGTACGCCGCCAGCTTCTCCGCGGTGATCGGTGCGGGCGCGTCGAACGTCAGCACCAGCGTGGTCTCGTCGGGCGCGGTCACCTTGGCGGTGGTGTCGCGGCCGGAGCGTACGTCGTCGGGTGGGGTCGCCGTGTGCTCGGTGTTGAGCACCAGGTCCTCCCACCAGTACATGATGTCGGCGGTGCTCCACGGCTCGCCGTCCGACCACTTCAGCCCCTTGCGGAAGTGGAACGTCCACTCGCTGGCGTCGGAGTTGGACGACCAGCTCTCGGCCAGTCCCGGTCCGATGTCCTTGCCGTCGTTGAGGTAGCGCAGGATCGAGTGGCCGTACATGTTCTGGTTGAGCGCGTACTGCGGATCGTTGGCGGTCTGCGTGAGGTTGAGCGTCCCGCCGTACTTCCCGGTCGTGAGCCACCTGTGCGGCACCACGTACGGCTTGTCCGGCAGCCGGTCGGCGACCTTCGGCAGCTGTCCGGCTTTCACCAGTTCGGCGAGCTTCGGGGACTCGCCGAAGCGCTTTGGCAGCTCCAGCGGCTTGGTCTCGGAACCCTTCCCGGTGCCCGTTTTCTCCTCACCCGCGGCGGGCTGGTCGGGGCTTTCGTCCTGTCCACCACCCGAGCAACCAGCCAGCAGGGCGGCACCGGCGGCGACTGCGGAGAGGTGCAGGATGCTCCGGCGGCTCAGGCCGTCCGGGGCAAGCTGGGTTGGGGTCGACATGCCGTCAGGAAATAGCATCGCGGGCGGTTCGCCAAGTGCGGCGGCTTCGCCGATTCCGGACAGCTCGTGGGACAGGCGTCGAAATCCCGTCGAACCTGGCCGTCCGGCTCAGCAGTCGAGGCTGCGGAAGAGGTAGCCCTGGCCGTACAGCTCGCGGAGGATGGTGTCGAGTGCCGCGACCGTCTGAGCGCGGTTGGCGCCGCCGTCGTGCATGAGCACGATGTTGCCGGGGCGCGCGTGGCTGACGACCGTCTGCGCGATCCGGTGCGAGCCCGGCCGGGTCCAGTCGAGCGTGTCGATGTCCCACAGGACGATGTCGTGGACGCCCTCCGAGCGCAGTACCGAGCGCACGCGGTGGTTGATCGCGCCGTACGGCGGGCGGAAGCAGGGCGAGTCCGGGCCGTTGCGAACCTCCCAGCGGATGGCGCCGTCGGACAGCATGGTCAGGTCCCGGTGGATCGTGCTGTGGTTGGCGATCGTGTGACCGGCCGCTCGCACCCGGCGGGCGAGGGCCGGGTACGCCCGCTGCGCGCGGCCGAGCTCGAAGAAGGTGGCCTTGGCGTCGTAGCGGTCGAGCACCTCGAGCACCTTCGGCGTCCATTCCCGGCTCGGGCCGTCGTCGAAGGTCAGGTAGAGCACCTTCACCCGGTCCCGCCGCTGGGTCGCCTGGCGCTGCGCACCGGCGGACCCCGGCCCGCTGTGCCCGCCCGGCCCGGTGAGAGGAACGGCGGTGGTCGGGCCGACCCTGGGTGCCGGACGCCTGCGCGGTACCGGATCCGCACTGGGGGTGGCCGGGCTGGGCGTGGGCGGCTGCTGCGCACGCACCGACGGCTCGGCGATCGTTCCCGACCCGGCGAACGCGGGCAGCTCGGACCGCTCGTGCTGCCCGGCGACCCACGTGCCGAACCCGACGACGGCTGCGATGGCGATGAGACGCCAGGTACGACCGGCTTGACCACCCGTGCGGGACATCTGCGTGCTGTGCTTCCTACTGCTTTGCCGAATCGGAACACTTATCCGATTCGTCCCCCATCAGACGTCAAGCCAATCTTTACGGCACTTCGAGACTACGAGAGTTTCGGTTACCGGCCGCCAACCCGCGCTGCCGGCGAGCAGGGCCGCGACGCCCGGCCGGAGCGCGAGGGCTCCGGCCGGGCGTCGCGAGCGATGGTGCCGAACCGGCGGGCGGGCTTACAGGTCCGGCCGCTGGACCACGCGGATGCTGTTCACCACCGACGGCTGGTATCCCCGCCGGTCGCTGAAGTTCACCGCGAGATCGCCACCCTCGGGCACCTCGACCCGGTAGGTGTAGCTGTCCGCGCTACGACCGCCGACCTTCTGCGCGATGTCGTAGCCGACCAGCACGTACGAGCCGTTGATGTCGACGTCGAACCGGCGCCAGTCGACGCGCGGCGAGATGCCGAGCTCGGCGAACCCGAGCGTCACCTCGTACGTGCCGGCGGGCAGGTCGTCGAACCGGTAGGCGTCCATGCCGATCCGCTGGCTGCGGAACAGGGCGTCGTCGGACGTGTTCTTGATGTCGACGTTCGTGCCGACCGACCGCGTCGTGGCGTCACCAACGGAGTCGACGAAGCCGTACGACCCTTCGGCGTACGCCTGGTCGGTCGTCCACGGCAGGCCGGCCGCGTCGAGCGACTCGCCCGCGGCTCCGGCGTCGACGCCCTTCCAGTAGGCCGAAACCACAACCTGGACAGGGACCTCGACGCGCGGCGTCCGGCCGCTGTTGGAGTCGATCGCGATCTTCGCGTCGTGCACGCCGGCCGGTACGCCGGTGGTGTCGATGCCGACCGTGATCTCGCTCTTGCCGCCGACCGGCAGCTTCGCACCCAGCAACGAGAGCGACAGCCACGGCTGGTCGGACTCCAACTCGACACTCGACCAGTCGAGCACGGCCGAGCCCGTGTTGGTGACCGTGAACTTCTTCACCTGCTGGTTGCCCTGCGGGAGCACCCACGAAAGTTCCGGCGAGGCGACCGACGCACGCGGCGTCGCGAGCGCGAAGTCCGTGGCGACGAACTTCCCGGCGCCGACGGCCTTGCTGACCGCCGCGGCACTGACGTAGTTGGTCGCCGCGGCGTCCACGTCGTAGTCACCGGTCCAGACCTGCGCCATGTACGTGCCGTCGGCGGCGGTCTGGAGCGTCTTCGGCGTGCCACTGCCCTGCTTCACCGTGACCGTTGCACCCGCGACCGGCTGGCCGTCGTTCTTGTCCGTCACGGTTCCGAGCAGGAAGCCGTTCGCGGGCAAGCTGAACTTGACGGCGCCGTTGCGCAGCGAGGTCGCGTTGAAGGCGTACTGCATGGCGTCGGTGCCGGCGGCGTTCTCGACGCCGACCGTTGCCGAACTGCCGGTCTCGCGGGCGTTGGCCGGGTCGATGTTGCGGTAGGCGACCTCGACGTCGGAGTTCTCCGACAGCTTGATCTCGGCGTCGATCCGGTTGGACGTGCCGTAGATCAGCACGTTCCGCCACTCGATGATGAACGTACGATTGGGCGCGGTTCCGACGGTCTTGGTGTAGACCTTCGCGCTGTCGTCGACGTTCAGGTCGTCCCAGAACGCGTAGATCGCGGCGTTCGGAGCCGCGGTCGTCGGGATGGCGGTGTTGGAGTACGACGTCGAGGCAGCGGTGAAGCTGAGGTGCCCGTTCGTCGACACGTTGGCCCTGGTGTAGGCCTGGCCGTACAACCACGCCCGGAACGGCAGGTCGACCGCCTGGCTGGCGTCGTCACCGGTCAGCGCGAGCGCGCTGTCGGCTTCGGCGTAACCCGTGGTCGCGATCGAACACGTGTAGCCGTAGGTGTCGCTGCGGTTGCCGAGGCGGAAGTTCACGATCTTCCGGCCGTCGATCGTGACCGACTTGTTCGCACCGGCGAGGCAGCCACCGGGGCTGGCGACGCGGAACGTGTACGTACCAAGCGGAACCGCGTCGAATCCGTACGTACCGTCGGCCGCCGTCGTCACCGGAGCGAGTGGCGTGCCTTCGATCGTGACCGTCGCGCCCGCGACCGGGTTGCCGGCGGAGTCGGTCACCTCACCGTAGGCGGGGTAGGACGCGACCGCTGTCAACGCGATGTTGCCGTTGGCCGTTTCGCCCACTGTGACGGTGAACGTGCTCGTACCTGTCTCGTAGCCGTACTTGCGTGCGGTCACGGTGTACGTCCCGACCGTCAGGTTGACGGAGTACGTGCCGGTCGTTCCGGTCGTCACCGTCCGGCTGTTCGGGCCGGTGATGGTGAGCTGCGCGCCCTGCAGTGCGGCACCGCTGGCCGAGTCGGTGACCGTGCCGGCCAGGACTCCGACGTCGCCACGCGGTGCGGCCTGGACCGCGGCGAGCGCGTCCAGCTTGCCCTCGCCCCAGACGTTGTTGTTCTCGGCCGTGCCACCGCAGGTGGTGTTGTTCTGGTCGACCGCGGTCTCGTTCAGGAGTGCCCGCGTACCTTCGATATCGCCGACCAGGGCGGGCGATGCCGACCAGATCAGCGCGACCGCGGCCGCGACGTGCGGTGCGGCCATCGAGGTGCCGTCGGCGAGGCCGTACTGCCCGCCCGGCAGCGCCGACCGGACGCCCTCACCGGGTGCGGAGATGTTCGGCTTCACCATGCCGTTGCCGCCGGGGCCGCGGCTGGAGAAGCTCGAGATCGCGCCGCTCTGCTGGAAGGCGCCAACGCTGTAGGTGTAGATCGAGTCGCCCGGCGAGCCGGCCGAGTCGCAGCCCGGGCCGCTGTTGCCGTTGGAGTAGACGCCGAAGATGCCTGACGCCGTCCACGCGCGGCTCACGTCGTCGAACTCCGGGTCCTCGACCGAACCGTTGGCCGCGCCCCACGAGTTGTTCACGATGTTCGGGCGGAGGTCGGCGCGCGGGTTCTGGTTGTCGAGGTCGGTCGGCGCGAGGATCCACTCCGCCGAGTCGAGCAGGGCCTGGTCGCTCGGGCAGCAGCCGGCCGCGGTGATCCACTTGGCGCCCGGTGCGACACCGATCTGGTTGCCCTGACCGTCGTCGCCGGTCATCGTGCCCATCGTGTGGGTGCCGTGCCAGTGCGAGTCGCCGCACGGCTCGTCGTCACAGAAACCGGCAGGGTCGAACCAGTTGTAGTTGTGGTCGAACGTGCCGTCGCCGTTGTTGCCGCGGTAGGAGCCGATGAGCGCCGGGTGCCGGAAGTCCGTACCGGTGTCGATGCTGGCGACCGTGATGCCCTCGCCGCGGTCACCGTACTGGTCCCACACGTCATCGGCGTTGATCGCCTGGACGTTCCACTCGATGGCGTCGGCGGCCGCGTCGGCCTGCTTGTCGATGTCGTACTTGCCGCGAACCGGCTCGACCAGGTCCATCTTCGTCGGGGCGGCGATCTCCTTGACGCCGTTGACCGTGGCCATGGTGCCGGCCAGCTTGGCGTCGCCGTCGTGGACGATGATGCGGTTGCTGATCCAGTAGGTGTCGAAGTCGGCGCCTGCCTGCTGCAGCTTCTCCACAGCGCCCTGCTGGCTGGCGGTGGCGGCCTGCTTCAGCGTGTCGACGACTGCCTGGCCGCGCTTGTTCCAGTCTTTGACGGCGGCGGCCTGGCTCAGGTCCGCTCGCTGGTTGAAGACCACCCAGAAGTCGGTGGCCTTGTCCTTGGCCAGTTCCTTGCTGACCGCCGCCGCGATCGGGGCGGGCTTGGGCGCGGGCGCGTTGGCCGGCTCGGACGTCTGCGTGTCCGGATTCGCCGGCGACACACCGTCCGGGCCTGGGTTCGGCCCGGCCATCGCCGCTGCCGGCATGAGGGCAGCGGAGAGCAGCGCGAGCGCTGCCGTGGCGGTCACGGCCAGCGTGGATCGCACGCCGCGCCGCTGCCCACCGGTTCGTACTCGGTTTCTCAAGGACGTTCCTCCCTGGTCTGCTCCCGGCCGCAGCCTCGTTCGAGGCTTTTCGCGTCCAGGGGGTTGGCGGCACAGACATCGGACCGCCGGTTGGGCTTACGAAGGCAGCAAACGCGACCGGCGATGCCGTTTCCAGGTCTGGTTCCGGGCGTTCGGCGGGCAGTTCGTGGTCGCGGGGTCGCGGGCTGGCCAGCCGGGGCCAGCGGCCAGAGTTGGCCAGCCGCCGTTCGTGACATCTCGGTTAAACGAATCCCGGTTGGGGTTTCGCGGTGCGAAACTTAGTTTCTGTCACAGGGCGTCACCCGGTTGTACGTTCCTTGGCAGTCTTTCCGACGGCCGCGTAGCGCCGGTGGAACGCTCGGTGGGGGGTGGGATAGTGCGTCAGAACGACCAGTTGGGCGACGGCGCCATCGGAAACACCGCCGTCGTCGCAACTCAAGCGCTCGTGCTCTGCGTGGGCAACGCCCACGAACTGTTCTCCACGATCATTCGGAGCGTCGGTACAGCGGCCGTCGTCCTGGTGATGCCGGACGCGCGGACCGCGGCCGAGGTGCTGCGTACCGGCGTTCGCGAGCCGGCATCCGTGCCGGACGGCGCGAGGGCACCCGAGCCCTCGGTGGCGTTCGGCGGGCTGCGGCTGTCCAAGCCGTCCCGCGCGGCGAACTGGCGAGGCCGGACCCTCCAGTTGTCGGAACGGCAGTTCGACCTCTTACTCACCCTGGCCGGCGACCCCGGCCGCGTCTGGACCTTCGCCGAACTGACGGAATCGGTGTGGCAACGCCGCTACGTCGGCGACGACGACGCGGTCGCGTCCACCGTCAAACGCCTCCGCCGCGCGATCGCCGGCGTCACGCCGGAACTCGTCATCGAATCGGTGCGCGGGGTGGGCTACCGGCTGGCCTTACTGACCACACCCCTCGCCCCCCGCGAACGACCCCGCCGAACGAGAGGACGGTGATCCGAGCTCGAGCCAGCCGGCCCTGAGGGGGACGGCGGCACCCGCACCGTCGGCAGCGGCGACTTGCAGCACGTTTCGCTGTGCTTCACCGCCGCCACTCCCGCCGGTGCGGTGCGAGGGTGTGCTGCAGCGAACCCGACCGTGCCTGGGGTGGCCCGGATGCCGCTCGCCAGGCCCATCAGGACGAGCGCCGGCGGCCGACAGCGGGTACATTCCTGCGTCGTGGTGCTTTCTGACTCGGAGGTCTCGCGGGCGCTGGTGATCACGGCGCATCCCGACGACGTCGACTTCGCCGCGGCCGGCACGATCGCAGGCTGGACGGCGGCCGGCATCGAGGTCGTCTACTGCATATGCACCGACGGCCAGGCCGGCGGCTTCGACGTGGACCTCGACCGTGCCGAGCTGCCCAGGATCCGGCGGGCCGAGCAGGAGGCGGCCGCGCGGGCCGTCGGCGTCACCGACCTACGCTTCCTCGGCCGGATGGACGGCGAGCTGGTCGCCGACGCCGGCCTCGTACGCGAGCTGACCGCCGTGATCCGTTCGGTACGCCCGGACCGGCTGCTGACCCAGAGCCCCGAGCGGATCTGGGAGCACCTCGTACGCAGCCACCCCGACCACCTGGCCGCGGGCGAGGCGGCGATCCGCGCGATGTACCCCGCCGCGCAGAACGCGTTCGCGTTCCCCGACCTGCTGGCCGGGCAGGGCTTGGAGCCGTGGAACGTACGCGAGTTCTGGCTGGCCGACCATCCCGGCGAGCCGAACCACGTCGTCGACGTTACCGAGACGTTCGAGACGAAGCTGACCGCGGTGTTCAGCCACGAGAGCCAGCACAAGGAGCCGGAGCAGCTTCGGGCCGCGCTGAAGCAGGGCTTCACTCAGTCGGCTGTCAGCGCCGGGCTCGGCGAGGGCAGGCAGGCCGAGACGTTCAACGTCTACCCGACGCCGTAGGCGAAGGCCGGGCTCAGGTCCAGAACACCGCGATCGCGACGTTCAGCAGCGCGAGCCCGCCGAGTCCGAAGAACAGGCCGTTGGACAAGCCGCCCCGCTTGCGCAGGACGAACGCCATGACCGTCACGAACAGCGCGATCACCAGCTTGACGCCGATCTTGATCTGGTTGACGTCCTTGTCCATGGCCTCCAGCACGCCCACCAGGAGCACGCCGGTCACGACCTGGGTGATCCCGCCGTGCAACATCGCCGCGACGACGCGCCGGTCGGGACCCTTCAGCTGTACGAGAAAACCGCCGAGCAGGCTGGCCAGGCCGACGAAGTGGAGAACCAGCAGCAGGTTCCGTACGAACACCATGACGGCGCAGCTTACTCCTACTACCCCGCGTCGTAGAAACTGCCACGTATCCTCCGGCCGGCGGCATCCGTCGATACGGGTAAAGGATTCTTCGCCCGCCCGAGGAGGCTGTTCGACGTGCTGGACAACGAGCTGCGGAAGACGATCGGCGAGGCCCGGCGCCGATTCCTGGCCCAGGTCGCGCCGCTGCGGCCCGACCTGCACCGCTACTGCCGGCGGCTGACCGGCAACGTGTGGGACGCCGAGGACCTGCTGCAGGAGACGCTCACCCGCGCGTTCACCGCGGCGGCCCAGGCCCACCAGGAGATCGAACGCCCGCTGGCCTGGCTGCTGCGGATCGCCGGCAACACCTATGTCGACTGGGTACGGAAGTCGTCGCCGCTGCCCGCGGCCGTGCCGGACAGCGCGGCGGCACCCGCTCCCGCCGATCCGGCCGAGGTACGCGACGCCCTGGCCGAGGTGGCAACGCGGCTGCCACCGCAGGAACGGGCCGCGCTCGTACTCAAGGACGTCTTCGACCTGCCACTGGCCGAGATCGCCGGCTTGGCGGGCACCTCCGTCGGCGCTGTCAAGGCCGCACTCCACCGCGGCCGTGGCCGGCTGGCGGAGCCGGACCGCGCGTACCGGCCGAAACCGGATCGCCGGGTCGTCGACGCCCTGGCGGCAGCGTTCACCGCGTACGACCTGGACGAGCTCGCGCGTCTCCTCCTGGCCGACGGCGTGGTCGAGGTCGTCGGCGCGGTCCGCGAAGAGGGCCGCGAACAGGCGCGTTCGGGCTCGCTGCGGCACACCCTCGTGCTGGAGACCCACGTCCGCTACCGAGCCGAGGTGCGCGAACTCGATGGCGAGGCGCTCGTACTGCTGTTCGGCACTCGCACCGACGGCAGCGGCGGCGGCGAAGCGCTGGAAGACGTCCTACGCGTCGACACCGCCGACGACGGCGTGCGGCGGCTGCGCTGGTACTACTTCTGCCCCGAGACCCTGACCGAACTGGCCGAGCACTGGCGCGTGCCGGTGCGAACGAACGGGTACAGCGTGAACAGCCAGAGCTGAGCCGGATCACCTGCCCCTCGCCCCGCCTCGCCGGTCTCGACCGGCGAAGGGATCATCGGCGCCCGGGCAGCGGCAGGCGAACGGCACGCCTAGCCGCCGTCCTCGAGTGCTCGGAATCGCGGCGGCCACGGCCTGTTGGCCGCACCGCCCGGTGGCTCGCCGTGCTGATGCGAGCTCGACGGCAGGGCGCAGGCCCGGCCGACAGCGGCGAAGCTCCGGCGGTGGGCTCAGACCAGGCGACGGTCGGTGGCCCAGCGGGTCAGCTCGTACCGGTTCGACAGCTGCAGCTTCCGCAGCACCGACGACACGTGCGTCTCCACCGTCTTCACCGAGATGAACAGCTCCTTGGCCACCTCTTTGTAGGCGTACCCCCGCGCGATCAGCCGCAGCACTTCGCGCTCGCGCTGGGTGAGGCGGTCGAGCTCCTCGTCGATCGAGCCGGGGTCGACGGCGCCCGCGAAGGCGTCCAGGACGAAGCCGGCCAGCCGCGGCGAGAAGACCGCGTCCCCGTCGGCGATCCGGCGGACGCCTGCCACGATCTCCGCGCCCGTGATGGTCTTGGTGACGTAGCCTCGCGCACCCGCCCGGATCACGCCGATCACGTCTTCGGGGGCGTCCGACACCGACAGCGCCAGGAACTTGATGTCAGGCTTCACCGCCAGCACCTGGCGGCACACTTCGGCGCCACCACCGCCCGGCAGGTGGACGTCCAGGAGTACGACCTCGGGCTCGGTCTGCACGATCACCTTGACCGCGCTGTCGACGTCCCCCGCCTCTCCTACGATGTCGACGGCATCACCGATCTCGGTGCGTACGCCGGTACGGAACATCGCGTGGTCGTCGACCAGCACGACACGGCGTCGGTCAGCCGAGCCGCCGGCGGTGCCGGTGGGGCTGCCAGGGGAAGCAGTCACGAGTTGTTCTCCTTGCCATTCAGGTCAACGACGAGCCGGACCTCGGTGCCTTCACCAGGCGCGCTCTTGATATCAGCCTTCCCCCCATGACGTTCCATCCGCCCAAGGATGCTCCGCTTGACGCCGAGCCGGTCCTCGGACACGGAGTCCAGGTCGAAACCGACCCCGCGGTCGCGGACGAAAACCTCCACGCGGTCGGACTCGGCCTCGGCGTAGACGTCGATGCGCGGCGCCCCGGAGTGCTTGGCCGCGTTGACCATCGCCTCCCGCGCGGCCTGCACCAGCGCCAGCACCGGCGGCGCCAGCGGAGCGTCACCGACCGCGACCACCTCGACGGGTACGCCATGGTAGTCCTCGATCTCGGCCGCGCCCTTACGCAGCGCGCTCCGCAACGTGGCGCTGGAGTCCTCCTGCTCGCCGTACAGCCACTGCCGAAGATCGCGCTCCTGCGCCCGGGCCAGCCGCTGAACGGTGCGCTGGTCGTGGGCCTGCTTCTGGATCAGCGCCAGCGTCTGGAGTACGGAGTCGTGCAGGTGAGCAGCCATGTCGGCGCGCTCCTGCGAACGAATGCGCTCCTGCCGTTCCTCCGACAGGTCAGTGGTGAGCCGCCACACCCACGGCCCGATGATCAGCCCGATGCCGAACAGCCCGATCAGCACGGCCGCCAGCGCCTGGGCGATACCGCTCTGCTCGCTCGCGACCAGCGCCCACGTGGCGGCACCGATGATCAGCGCGATGCCGGTCAGCGCCCGCATGATGCCGGACAGCCCACCGGTGAAGACCCGGCGGATGCCCTTCGGCGCGCCGGACGTCCAGCGCACGCGCTGCGCCTCGTCGACCTGGCGCCACAGCACGGCCAGCCCGACGCCGCCGACCAGGATCGGCCAGAACACGCGGGGGTCGAAGTTGCCGAGCTGCTGCAACAGGAAGATGAGCCCGATCGCGAGCGCCACGATCGCGATGACCGGACCGGCGTCCTCACGACGGAACCGGCCGCGTTCCTTGCGCAGCCCGCGCCGGGTCGCGGCGGCCACGCCCGCCGGCTGGTTGACGTTGGCGAGCATGGTGTCCTGCGGCAGGAAGATCCACAGCGCGGCGTAGACGAAGATCGAGAACCCGTCGAACATCATCAGCACGACGAACGCCAGGCGCACGTACATGGCGGGGACGCCGAAATGGTCGGCCAGCCCGCCCGCGACGCCGCCGATCACCTTGCCGTCGGTACGCCGGGCGCAGCGCCGATACGCGCTCGCCTGCCGGGTGCCGGTGTTGTCGACGAAAATGGTGCTCTCCTGGGTCTTAGGATCTCTACATCGATCGTCACACGCCGAGCGCGTGGTGACCACCCGTATAGTCCCGCAAATCCGGGGTGGGAGCCGTCGGGAACAGTTCAGGGTCCTCCCCGATGTCCTCACCCACCCACACGTCGCAGTATCGAGTACATGACCGAGAGTCCGTCCACACCACCGCCGCCACCGCCCGACCAGGGCGAGCAGTCGGGGCCGTCTGGGCAGTCCGGACATTCCGGGCAGCACGACCAGCGCAGCCATCACGGGCAGTCCGGCAGCACGCTGTCGGAGTTCCGAAAGCTGCGCCGGGCCAAGGCCGGCCGCGTCGTCGGTGGAGTGTGCGCCGGACTCGGGCGTGACCTGCGGATCGATCCCGTGATCCTGCGCGTCGTGGTCGCCGTCATGATCTTCTTCGGTGGTGCCGGCCTGCTGATCTACGGCGCAGCCTGGTTGCTGATCCCGGAGGAGGGCGACGACGCTCGGTCGATCCTCGAACGTCAGCTGGGTCGCCGGCCCAACGGACAGCCCGACAACGCGGTCGTGGTCGGCGGCGTGGTCGTGCTGTTCCTGCTGATCGCCTCGGTGCCTTGGTGGGGTTTCTCCTGGCACCCGGCTGCGCTACTGCTACTCGCCGGTGCGGGACTCTACTTCCTGCTCCGCCGGAACGCCGGCAGCCAGCCTGGTGACGGGTTCGGCGCGACGCCACCGGGGCCGCCCAGCGGTTCCGGCGACGGCGTCCAGTCGTGGTTTGGCGAGCAGTACCCAGCGACCGGACCGGCTGGGGCTGGTGCCCCTGCGACCAGACCGGTCCAGGACCGGGTCAACGGCCCGGCTGATAGCCCGGCCGGTGCCGGTGGGCAACGGCCCGCCGGCCCGGCAGGGGCGCCGGGCGCACCCGTACCCTCCGTTTCGCCCGCCATGGGTGCCACGAGCGGAGTTACGGCTCCCCTCGGTCCCGCTGGCCCGGGCGGTTCCGGTCAGCCCGGCGGACCCAGTGGCCCCGGCAGCCCGCAGGGCTCTGGGCGTCCGAACGGTCCAAGCGGACCAGCCAGTCCAGCCGGCCCAGGTAGTCCGGGCGGCCTGGCGATGCCGGAGCCGTCGCCCACCGGGTCCTGGCGCGACTTCCGGCCACTGCCCCGAGACTTCTGGAACCAGCCCGACCCGCTCGGACTCGAGTCCGACTCGCCCGGTGAAGCGCACACGCCCGTCCAGTGGACGGCACCGCTCCCGCCCGTTCCGCGCCGGCGCTCCCGGCTGTTCTGGGTGACGTCGGCGTTCGCGCTGATCGTGCTCGGCGCGATGGCGCTGATCGACCAGGCCGCCAACGTGAGCTTTCCGGCCGCCGGCTACGTCGCCGCGCCGCTCGCGGTCGTCGGTCTCGGCCTGATCGCCGGCGCCTGGTGGGGCCGTTCGCCAGGGTTGGTCGTCAGCGGCGTCCTGCTGTCGCTCGCGCTGGTTCCGACCACGGTCGGCGAGTACGTGAGCGAGGCCGGCGCGGGCTCGGTCCTCTACCAGCCCAGGTCGGTGAGCGAGATCAAACCGTCGTACGACTACGGCGCCGGCCAGTTCACCCTCGACCTGCGCAACGTCACCTTCGCCGACGAGGACACCGTGAAGACGGCCATCGACTGCGGTGCCTGCGACGTGCAGGTGCTGCTTCCAGCCAACGTCGACACGACTCTTTCGGCCGACGTGGCGCTCGGCGACATGCAGCTGTTCCCGCAGTACGTGTCCGAGCCCGACGCGCTGAAGCGACCGGAGATGCCCGAGCGGCCCGACCCGCGCGACCAGGTGGTCGACGAGTCCGGCCGGCCGATCGAACCCGATCTCGACGGCGTCGATGACCAGCTCCGTACGACCGACCTCGGCGTCGACGGTGCCGGTGGCGGAAAGCTCAACCTGAACGTCGATCTGGGCGTTGGAAACCTGGAGGTGTCCCGTGGCTAAACAGAAACCAACTGCCGGCAGACACCCGCTCAGCGTCGGTTCGCTGGTGGTCGGGCTGATCTTCTGCGGCATCGCGCTCGCGTGGTTGTTGAACGCCACCAACGTCCTGCACGCCGACGACCTGCAGTGGGCGATCCCGATCCTGCTGGTCGGAGTCGGAGCGATCGGTGTCGGCGCCTCGATCGCTCGTGGGCGCAACCGCGGCTCCGGGGACAGCCGGGGATAGCCGGGGTTGAGACCGGAGCATTCCGGATGGTCCGCGAGAGCCCTGGCGGAGAGGCTTGGGACATGAACGCTGTAGACATGAACGAGGGCGAGTACAAGAAGATCTACCGCCAGCGGGAAGGCCGGATGGTCGCCGGTGTCTGCGGTGGCCTGGCTGACTATCTCAACGTCGACGTGGCCATCGTCCGGCTGGCGATGGTGGTGCTCGCGCTGCTCGGCGGCATCGGGCTGGTCGTCTACGGCGTGGCCTGGATCCTCGTTCCCGAACGTCTTTCCTCCACCACCCCCTGAAAGATCACGTCCGCCACCCCAAAACGTATGAGGTGGCGGACGTGATTAGGTCCGGGCGGTCTCGGTCTACCTCTGCGGATCGACGCCGAACGTCTTGGCCAGGTCGTCGAGGATGTACTCCGCGCCCTGGATGCTGCAGGGCGTCATCCACAAGGCGTCGTCGACCTCGTGCACCTGCCCCGAAAGCAGCTTCCACAACGGGTTCTGCTCGAACTTGGCCTTCGTCTTGGCGCCGGAGCCGGCCTCGTCGGCGTACGTCGTGACGAAGATGTGGTCCGCGTCGGCGTCGGCGATCCGTTCCTCGGAGATCTCGGCGGCGAAGTCCTCGACGTCCTGCGACTTCGGCCGGGCCAGTCCGGCGTCCTGCAGCACGATCCCGCTGAACGAGGCCTTCTGGTAGAGGCGGGTCGGGCCGTCGACGAACCGTACGACGGAGATCGTCGGGTTGCCGGCCTTGGCGTTGATCTCGTCACCGATCGCCTTGGCCCGCTTCTCGTACGCGCTGATCTCGGCGTCGGCCTTCTTCTCCTCGCCGAGCGCCTTCGCCAGCAGGCGTACGTTCTCTTTCCAGGTCGGGCCGGTGCTCTCCGACATGACGGTGGGCGCGATCGCGCTGAGCTCCTGGTAGATCTTCTCGTGGCGCACCTTCGCGGACACGATCAGATCGGGCTTCAGCTGGTAGATCTTCTCCAGGCTGGGCTCCTCCAGCGTGCCGACCGAGACCGCGTCGGCGGCGTAGGTGTCCCGGTCTGCGCCGAGGTAGTCGGGCAGCTTGTCGTGGATCGCACGGTACGACGTGAAGCCCACGACCTGGGTGTCGAGGAGCAACGCGTCGTCGACGTAGCTCGCGTCCAGGGCGAGCACGCGCTTCGGCTTGCTCTTGATCTCCGTCGAGCCCATCGCGTGCTCGATGGTCCGCGGAAAACCCTCCGACGCCGCAGTGGCCTCGGCGGAGGTGGTCTTGTCGGGGGTCGCGGCAGCGGTGTCCGAGTCGGTCGAAGCACCGCAGCCCGCGAGCGCCACCAGCGCGAGTCCGGCCAGGGCAGCAACTATCTTCATGGCGGCGAGGTTAACTTAGGCACACCTAACCAGGCCACCTCGAGGTCCGGCCTCGGACGTTTGGCGGATGTTTGGCGCGCGGGCCTAGTGTGCTCCGGTGCATATCTCGACGCCTGGATTCGCTGAGCTTCCCGCGCCCGCGAGCGGCCCCGACCACTTCCTGACGGCGCTGCTGAACGCCGACTGGGCCGCGTTCGAGCCCGCCCGTGATCTCGTACCGCTGCGCTCTGCCCTGGCCGAGCTCGAGCGGCAGTACGGCGTGACGGACGCCCACCGGTTCGCGACAGGGCACGTCAAGACTCGCGGTGCCGCGGTGCTCCGTCACCCCGACGGGCACCTGGTCGAGATCGACGCGTTCGCGCTGAGCCCGTGCGCGCGGTATCTCGCGGTCGGTTCCTGGTGCGGTGACGATTACGAACGCGGTGGCGTCCTGCAGGTCTGGGAGCTCGCAACCGGGCGTTGCGTCAACAAGCTGGACGGCATCGAGGGTGGCGTGGGCTGGCCGGGTTACGCACGCAGCATCCAGTGGTCGCCGGACGGCCGGCGGGTCGCGCTGGCGTTCAACACCAACGGTGTCGGGTTGTTGGATCCGTTCGGCGAGGACGGCGACCCGATCGCCGACGCCTACGTGACCGACGGCGGGTCTCGTCCGCCCGAGTTCGCGTTCGCGCCGGACGGGACGCGTGCGTACATCGGCATGCGAGCACGGGAGCCGCACGAGGTGCACGGCTGTATCGCGCCCCTGGAGGAAGGGAACTTCTTCTACAACGCCTACGACGAGGACGGGCCGCAACCGGGCTGGCTGGCCCGGACCCTGCCGCCACAGATCAAGGAGCGGCTCGGCGACGACGAGCTCTTCTTCGAGCAGGTCTTCTGGTCGCGCGACGGGTCGCGGATCTACGGCTACAGCCGGCGCAACTGGGCGGCGTCGATCGACGTGGCGAGCGGGCAGGTGGCGTGGCTCGACCAGGCCGAGACCCACGGCCAGGCTCCGGCCTGGAGCCTGGACGAGCGCCTGCTGGCCGTCCACCTTTCCGGGCGCGTGCTGATCGCCGACGCCCGTACCGGCGCGCTGGTGACCGAGCTGCCGGGACCCGCGGAACCCTCGCGGCTGTGCTGGGGTGCCGGCGGCCGGCTGGCGGTGGTCGTGGCGGAGGGCTACTTCCCTCGCGTGGTCGTCCATGACCCCGACCGGCGCAGCCATCACCTCCGCGTAGCGCCGAAGGACGTCGCCTGGGAGCTTCCCGACGCCACCCCCTGGGCGTGGTCGCCCAACGGCGCCTACGCCGCCTGCCTCACCACCGACGACCAGATCGAGGTCTGGTCGCTTGCTCCGGGCGAGCAACCGCGGCGAGTGGACGCCTTCGACGTACCCGAGGAGACCGCCGGCGTGGTCTGGGGCGCGAGCGGCGTGCTCGTGGCGGTCGGCCGGAAGACGCTGCGCTTCCTCCGGGCGGCCACCGGCGAGGTGCTCAGCGACTTCCACTTCCTGCGCGAGCCCTACGCTCAACGCCCGCTCGAGCTCGACGGCGACGACGCCGGATCGGACCTGCGGTACGAGGAGTACGGCGACCCCACGTTCGTCCTCGACGACGACAGCTGGGCCGCGGCGTTCGCGCCGGGACTGGTGATCGCACCGGACGGACGGCGAGACGACCTCGACGCGCTGCTCGCGTGGGTGGTCGACCGGCGCTACTCCTGGCCGACGCGGTGGAGCGAGCTCGACATCGTTCCTTCCGCGGCGGCCGCGGCCGAGCGGCTCGGGCCGCCGTACGACGAGTACCTCGAGCCGTTCCTGAACGCGCCGGAGCCCGCGGCCGCCGAGAGCTGGCCGCCGCCGAACACCGCGACCGTAGAGGATCTGTTCCGGCTGGCGCTGGAGTCGACCGCGCCGCTGCACTCGGGCTGGGACCACCACGTGAGCCAGAACATCCGGCACGCGGCCCGGTTGCGGGCCCGCCGCGGCGAGACCCGGGGCGCTCTGGAACTGCTGGATGCCATCCCCACACCGTTCGAGCTGGTCCGCGGCACGGCCGAGGTCGCGCTGATCCTGGCCGCCTCCGGGCGGGTCGACGAGGCCCGGTCGGTCTTCCGTTACTCCGACGCGGACGTGGAGGACGTGCTCGACGAATACAACGTCGCCTTCGTCGCGTCCGCGGTCGGCGGTGCGTGCGCGGCCCTCGGCGACGCCGCCCGTTCCGATGCATGGTTCGGCCGGGCGATGGCCGCGATCGAGCCCGAGACGAACGCGGGCGAGCATCGCCTGGCCGTCGCCTGGGCCCTGCTCGAGTGCGGCCGGGTCGAGGATGCCCGCGCCGTCTGGCAGGGAGCGACCACGACGCCGTCGAGCTTCTACACCACGCCGTTCCTCGCCTACCTCGTCCTGACCCGGCGGGACGACCTCGCCCGGGAGGTCCTCGCGATGAAGGGCACCTCGGGGACGGACTACGTCTCCTACGCCGAGGACGGCACGCAGGAGTACCTCGGCTATCCCGAGGAGGGCTGGTACGACGGCTGGGAAGGCGTCGAGGTGCTCGCGGCGCTGGGCCGTCCGGACCTGATCCAGGTCTGGGCCCGGATCTACGGCGACGGGTACGCGTACGAGGACAAGCTCGAGCAGGCGGAGGTCAACGCGCGCCGGCGGCGGAACACCAGACCGACACCGGCGGACATCTCGGGACTGGTCGACGAGTACGGCACGCTGCTGAAGACGCCCCGGGCCAGGCGCGAGCACCCGACCGAGCTGCTCGCCCGGCAAGCCGCCGAGTGCCACCACCTCGGCGCCGTACTCAACCTGATCGCGGCGCTACCCGCGGACGACTTCAACGGCCGCCCCGCATCCGCGTTCCGTGCCCTCTGGATCGCCACCACAGGCGTGGACGTGGAGACCTGGTGAGGCGGTGAGTCCTAGGCCGGCTGCTCCCAGCCCGAGAGGTCGGGGCCTTTGGGGACGATGCCGGACGGGTTGATCTGGTGGTGGGTGGCGTAGTAATGGCGCTTGATCTGGTCGAAGTCGACCGTTTCGCCGAAGCCGGGCAGGTGGTAGAGCCGGCGTGCGTAGGCCCAGAGCGCCGGCAGCTCGGTCAGCTTGTTGCGGTTGCACTTGAAGTGGTTGTGGTAAACCGCGTCGAAGCGGACGAGGGTCGTGAACAGGCGGACGTCGGCTTCGGTGAGCTGGTCGCCCACCAGATAACGCCGGTCGGTCAGGCGCTGCTCGAGCCAGTCCAGCCTGGCGAACAACGCGTCGTAGGCCTCTTCGTACGCCGACTGTGTGGTCGCGAAGCCGCATTTGTAGACGCCGTTGTTGACGTCGTGGAAGACGAGCTCGGCCACCTCGTCGATCTCCGAGCGCAGCGACGCGGGATAGAGCGAGGGCGCGTCGGCGGCGTGGAAGGCCGTCCACTCGGTCGAGAAGTCGAGCGTGATCCGCGGATAGTCGTTGGTCACCACGAGCCCGCTCGGTACGTCGACCAGGCAGGGCACCGTCACCCGTCCGGAGAACGACGGGTCGGTCGCGAGATAAGCCTCGGAGAGGTACGAGATCCCCAGCACCGGATCGCGCCCGTCGGCGTCGAGTGTGAAGCGCCAGCCCTTCTCGTCGCGCAACGGGTCGACGGTGGCCAGCGAGATGACGGAGTCGAGGCCCAGCAGCTTGCGGACGATCACCGCGCGGTGCGCCCAGGGGCAGGCCCGCGACCACACCAGGCGATACCGTCCCGCCTCGACCGGCCACTGTGAGGAGACCCCGATCCGGTCGGTGAAGCGGTTGGCCTGCCGGACGAACTCGCCCTTGCTACCCGATTCCTTGACGAACTGTGCGCTCGGTTGTCCCATGGAATCAGTGTCTCCCAGTGCACCACCCATTCACTGGAGGTACCCATGGCGTTCGGTCGCGAGCTCTTCCGCACCCAGTCGATCACCGACGAGGCGCCACCGGGCGCTCCGGGCACGACCCTCGTACGCACCCTCGGTCTTTGGCAGCTCACCGCCATCGGCCTCGGCGCGATCATCGGCGCCGGTATCTTCGCGCTGGCCGGCTCGGTCGCTAACGGTGTCGCCGGCCCCGCGGTCAGCATCTCGTTCGTCATCGCGGGGATCGCGAGTGCCGCGGCCGCGTTCAGCTACGCGGAGTTCGCCGGCCTGATCCCGCGCGCCGGATCCGCGTACACCTACGGTTACGCCGTTCTCGGCGAGCTCCCCGGCTGGCTGATCGGCTGGGACCTGCTGCTGGAGTACACCGCGATCGTGTCGGTCGTCGCGATCGGCATCTCGGGGTACTTCGGCTTCCTGCTGGAGCAGCTCGGCATCCACCTGCCGGCCTGGATGCTCGGCGCACCCGGCACCGCCCCGGGTCACGTGGTCGACCTGTTCGCGATGCTGCTCTGCCTGCTGATCGCGTTCCTGCTGAGCCGCGGCATCAAGACCGGCGCGCGCGTCGAGACGGTCCTGGTGTTCGTCAAGCTGGCGATCGTCGTCGCCGTCATCATCGTCGGCGCGTTCTTCGTCAAGGGCGGCAACTTCGATCCGTACTTCCCGTACGGCATCGGCGGTGCGATGACCGGCGCGGCGACGGTGTTCTTCGCGGTGTTCGGGTACGACGCGATGTCGACGGCCGCCGAGGAGTCGAAGGACGCGCAACGCCTGCTGCCCAAGGCGATCGTCTACTCCCTCGGCATCGCGATGGTGCTCTACCTGCTGGCCTGCACGGTGCTCACCGGCATGATCAGGTTCGACCGGATCGACACGAAGAGCGCCTTCGCCACGGCTTTCGCGGACGTCGGCCTGCCCGGGTTCGCGACCGTCATCGCCGTCGGCGCGATCGTCGGCATCCTCACGGTCATGTTCGGATTCATGCTGGGCGCGTCGCGGGTCTGGTACGCCATCAGCCGCGACGGCCTGCTCCCCCGCTGGTTCGCCGAGACCCACCCGACCCGGCACGTGCCGCACCGTACGACGTGGATCCTCGGCGTCGTCTCCGCGCTGATCGCCGGCCTGATGCCGATCGAGGAGGCGGCCGAGCTCACCAACATCGGCATCCTGCTCGCGTTCGTCGTCGTCTGCGCGGCCGTCATCGTGCTGCGCTACCGGCGACCGGACCTGCCACGTTCCTTCCGTACGCCAGGCATGCCCGTCGTACCGCTGATCGGCATCGCGTTCTCGCTGTGGCTGGTCACCCAGCTGCAGCCGCTCACCTGGCTCCGGTTCGGCGTGTGGTTCCTGATCGGCCTCGCGATCTACGGCCTCTACGGCTACCGCCACTCCAAGCTCCGCGGTCCGTAAGGTTGGCCGGGTGGAGATCAGGGAAGCCACCGACGCCGACTGGCCACGGATCTGGCCGTTCTGGCACCAGATCATCGCGGCCGGCGACACCTACGACTGGGACCCCCAGACCGACGAACGGACGGCCCACGGCTACTGGATGATGCGGCCGCCAGGCCGTACGTTCGTCGCCGTCGCCGATGGTACGGACGGGGAGATCGCCGGCACGTACAAGATGGGGCCCAACCGCGCCAAGCTCGGCGACCACATCGCCAACACGAGCTATATGGTCGACCCCGCGCTGCACGGCCGGGGCGTCGGGCGCGGGCTCGTCGAGCACAGCATCGCCCGGTGCCGGAACGACGGCTATCGCGCGATCGTGTTCAACGCGGTGATCGAGACCAACGTGCACGCCGTGAAGCTCTATCTCGACCTCGGCTTCGAGATCATCGGAACGATTCCGGAGGGCTTCCGGCACCCGACCAGGGGGTTCGTGGGCTACCACATCATGCACCGCAAATTGTAGTCAGCCGATCACAACTCTTTCGGGGTCCGGCGCATCTGGCCGGGCATGACGCTTACCAGGGGCACGGAGAGAGTTACAGTGCGCAGGCAGGCCGCGGTCGCCGTACTGGTCGCGGCGGCGATCGTGATCGGACTGTGGAGCGCTCCGCCGACGACGACGCCGGCGAGTGTCACGATCGACCTCCAGCGCCTGCCGGTCGGCGCGGCGACGGACGTGTCGTGGCAGGCCAGGAAGGCTTTCGCCGGTGTGGCGGCGCGGGGCGAGCTCGACCGCCGGCGGCAGGAACCCGACCAGGTGATGGCGCTGGTCGGCGTCTCGCCGGACGGGAAGTACGAACTGGCGCGCCAGGACGACAGAGTCGTGTGGGTGCTGCGAGCCGACACCGGCTACCCCCTGTTCGACCTCGTGGCCGGCACCGGCTCGATCCGGCGAGTGGCGTGGGAGCCCGACGGCAACCTCGTCCTCGACATCTGGCACAGCGGTCAGGCTGCGTCCGTACGCTGCACGCTGGCGCGCACGTGCGAACGAGCCGGCGGCAGCACGACACGTAAGACTCCGCCCCGGGTCACCAAGGTCATGCTGAAGACGTCGACCGAGCTCACCAGCGGAGTCCACCTCGCCCCGGAACAGAACGACGTCAAGAAGAACGACGACCGGATCACCCGACGACCGGAACGCACCCAGCAGATCAGCCAGACCGACCCGCCGGCCGACCATCAGCGACGGCCCACGACGCCGGCGGCCACGGATCAACGCAGGGCACGTGACTGGATGTCCGCGGCGGTCGAGCAGTACCTGCGCGCCCACGCCGATCAGTACTCCTACGACTTCGGCGGGGTCGACGACGGCCGAAGCGGCGAAGAGTACGAGAGCTCAGAGCGCGACAGTTCCGAGCGCGACGGCGAGTACGACGGCTGGTCGCGCGACTCCGACGACCACGACTGGGACTACGACTGGGACTCCGGCTACTCCTACGGCGACCATCACCGCTGAGCGCCCGGCCCGCCGGCGGACCGGCGGCGGTCTGTGAGCAGCAGCACGCCCACCACGATCCACGCTGCTCCGAACGCGGCCGTGCCGCCGTAGTCCCGCACCACACCGCTGGTCACCACGCCCGCGACGAGGACGGGGCCGATCCAGCGGTGTCCCGTGCCGGCCCGAAACACGGCGACGGTCAGGACCAGCAATCCGGGCAGGAACAACACCGAGCCGGCCACGAACAGCAGCAGCGCCAGGCCCTGGCTCGAGTCCCCGGTGAGGACGCCCGCGACCGCGCTGGCAGCCTGCAGCAACTGGCCGGCGCCGGTCGCGGCCGCACCGAGCAGCCCGAGCCGGCCGTACGCGGCGCGGTAGTGCCGGTGGATTCCGGCGACGCCGATGAGGCCGACCAACAGGCCGGCCGCGAGCAGCAGATCGGCGAGAGCCTGCGCGGCGTTCGCGAGCTGGCAGATCCCGGCGGCGACCAGCAGACCGCCACAGCCGAAGGCACCGAGCGCGCCGGGCGCCTGCTTCACAGCTCGTCCCGGTGCTGCTCGAACCACTCCTGCCCACGCTCCCGCAGCTCCTGCGCCGCGGGATCTTCCACCCGGCTGGCCAGCGACCACTGATGACCGGAGATGTCCTCGATCTGGGCGTACCGGTCGCCCCAGAACGCGTCGTACGGCTCCATCAGTACCCTCGCGCCGGCCTCGACAGCTCGCGCGAACCAGGCGTCCACATCGTCGACGTACAGGTGGAGCCGCACCGGTGTGCCGCCCAACGTCTTCGGCGAGATCGAGCCCGACTCAGGGAACTCGTCGTGCACCAGCACGCGCCCGCCGTTGATCAGCAGCTCGCAGTGCATGATCCGCCCGTCCGGCAGCTCGGTTCGCAGCAGCTCGTCCGCCGCCAGCGCGGCGACGTAGAACGCCACGGCTTCGGCGGTCCTCGGAACGACGAGCTGGGGCGTGACGCCGCCGAACTCCTCGGGTACCGCTGTGGTCACAACACCCCTCGTTTCCTTGCCGCGTCGACGAGGACAGCCAGCCGCTGCGCCTCGGCAGCCACCGCCCGGCATCCGTCCGGCGTGATGCGATAGCTGCGCCGGCGCTCGGAACGGCGATCCGGACCGGGCTCGGAGGCGTCGTCGTCGATCTCCTCGATCAGGCCGTCGACGCGCATCCGTTGCAGGGAACGGTAAAGCGTGCCCGGGCCCAGCCTGATCGACCCGCCGGTGATCTGCTCGACGTCGGCCATCAACGCGTATCCGTGCCGATCGCCTTCGAGCAACGCGAGCAGCAACGCGAAGACGGCAGGCGTGAGTGGCTGATCCAAGCTGATCCTCACGGTGACTGAACTTATATCTGTGATGGATACTATCCACCTCGGATATAACTCCGCAAGCAGCGGCGGCGGCTAGGTGAACGAAACCACCGTCAGTCCGGGCGTCGCAGACGCGAGCGTGTCCATCGCAGCCAGTGCGGCCGGCAGCTCACCCAAGCCGATCCGCCGCTGGATCAGCCTCTGCGGCCGCAGCCGTCCGGATTCGATCCGGGCCAGCAGCCGCGGGTACTCATGCGCCTGCAGCCCATGGCTGCCGACGACCTCCAGCTCGTGCGCGATCACCAGCTCCATCGGCACCGCGTCGGCGTACGAGCCGGCCGGCAGCAGCCCCACCTGCACATGCCTCCCCCGCCGCCGCAGGCCTCGGACCGACGCCGCACACGTGAGCCGATGCCCCAGACAGTCGAGCGACACGTCCGCCCCTCCGCCGGTCAGCTCCCGTACGGCCGCCGCCGTATCCCCCACGGCCGACGCGTCGACCGTGACCTCCGCGCCGAGCTCCTGCGCCAGCTCGAGCGCCCCCGCCGCCACGTCGACGGCGACCACCCGCGCCCCTGCCGCCGCCGCGATGTCGACCGCGGCCAGCCCCACCCCGCCGCAGCCGTGCACGGCCACCCAGTCGCCGGCCCGCACGCCGCCCCGCCTGAGCACGGCACGGTACGCGGTGCCGAACCGGCAGCCGAGCGACGCCGCGGTCTCCACGCCGAGCTCCCCGGGAAGCTCCACGAGGTTGACGTCAGCGTGATCGATCGCGACCAGTTCGGCGAACGAGCCCCAGTGCGTGAACCCCGGCTGTGTCTGCGAAGGACACACCTGCTGGTTGCCGGACGCACACTCACCGCACCGCCCGCACGCGCAGATGAACGGCACCGTGACGCGTTTCCCCAACCAGGGCTGGCGTACGTCGCCGCCCACGGCGACCACCGTTCCGGCCAGCTCGTGGCCGCCGACGTGCGGCAGGCTCACGTCGGGGTCGTGCCCCTTCCAGGCATGCCAGTCACTGCGGCACAGCCCGGTCGCGGCAACCTGGATGACGGCACCGTCAGCCGGCGGCGCCGGGTCGGGCAACGTGCGAACCTCGGGCAGGACCCCGAACTGCTCGTAGTAAGCAGCTCTCATTCCCACTCGATGGTGCCGGGCGGCTTGCTGGTGACGTCGAGTACGACGCGGTTGATTTCCCTTACCTCGTTGGTGATCCGAGTGGAGATCCGCTCCAGCAGGTCGTAGGGCAGCCGCGACCAGTCGGCGGTCATGGCGTCCTCGCTGGAGACCGGGCGCAGCACGATCGGGTGACCGTAGGTGCGGCCGTCGCCCTGGACGCCGACCGAACGGACATCGGCCAGCAGCACAACGGGAAACTGCCAGACGTCGCGATCGAGACCGGCGTTGGTGAGTTCCGCCCGCGCGATCGCGTCGGCCTCGCGCAGCACGTCGAGCCGATCGCGCGTGACCTCACCGACGATCCGGATCGCCAGGCCAGGACCCGGGAACGGGTGCCGCCACACGATCTCCGGCGGCAGGCCGACCTGCTCGCCGACCCGGCGTACCTCGTCCTTGAACAGCGCACGCAACGGCTCGATCAGCTCGAACTCGATGTCGTCGGGAAGACCGCCGACGTTGTGGTGCGACTTGATGTTGGCGGTTCCGCTGCCGCCGCCGGACTCCACGACGTCGGGATAGAGCGTGCCCTGCACGAGGAACTCGAAGTGGGCCTGCTCGTCGACCTCGCGGGCCGCGCGCTCGAACGTACGGATGTATTCCCGGCCGATGATCTTGCGCTTCTGCTCCGGGTCGGTGACCCCGGCCAGCGCTCCGAGGAAGACGTCGGAGGCGTCGACGACCTTCAGCTGCACACCGGTCGCGGCCACGAAGTCCTTCTCGACCTGCTCGGCCTCGCCCTTGCGCAGCACGCCGCCGTCGACGAACACGCACGTGAGCTGGTCGCCGATCGCCTTCTGGACAAGGGCGGCCGCGACCGCGCTGTCGACACCGCCGGACAGCGCGCACAGCACGCGGCGGTCGCCGACCTGGGCGCGGACGGCCTCGACGGTCTCCTCGACGATGTTGACCATCGTCCAGGTCGGGCGGCAGCCGGCGATGTCGTAGAGGAACGACTCCAGGACCTTCTGGCCGTGCTCGGAGTGTGCGACCTCGGGGTGCCACTGCACGCCGGCGAGCCGGTGCTCGCGATGCTCGAACGCGGCCACCCGGGCACCGTCGGAGGAGGCGACGACCTCGAACCCCTCGGGCGCCGCGATCACCTCGTCGCCGTGCGACATCCAGGCGTTGAACCGCTCGGGCAGGCCGGCCAGCAACGCGTTTCCGCCGTTGATCGAGACCGGCGTGCGGCCGAACTCGGACTGGCCGGTCCGCAGCACCTCGCCGCCGAGCGACTGGGCCATCACCATGAAGCCGTAGCAGATTCCGAACGTCGGAACGCCGGCCTGGAACAGCCCCGGATCGACGCTCGGCGCACCCTCGGCGTAGACGGAGGCCGGTCCGCCGGACAGGATGATCGCCTTCGGCCGGCGGGCCAGGATCTCGGCCACGGGCGTGGTGTGCGGAACAATCTCGGAGTAAACCTTCGCCTCGCGGACGCGGCGGGCGATGAGCTGGGCGTACTGTGCGCCGTAGTCGACAACCAGAACAAGATCGTGTTCGGTCACGATGACCCTTCGGACGGACCTACTGAAGACAGGAGTCTACTGGTCAGCCGGTGATCACCGGCGGTTGCCCCGCAGGGGTTCACCCCTAGGCCTCGAGGCTGATTCACCCAGGTCCCGTGACCTATCCGGCGGACGTCAGGTTGATCCGTTCAGCCGATGCCCGCAGCACCTTCGCGAGCGAAGCTTGACGACATGAACGCGATCGACTTGGTACAGGTGCTCTTCGTGGTGATCGGGATCCCCGCGATCCTGGCGGCCGCGACCATCGAGCTGTGGCGCAACTAGGCCACAAGATTCCACACTGTCAGTTCCGACCGGACAACACGGAGTAGTTCCGCGCGCAGCTCCCGCTTGACGCGACAACTTGCCCGAAACGGCACGTTCAGCCGAACGCAAGGTGCGCGGAACGCCCGATTCATACCGATGCGCGGAAAGCGCCGAACAAAGTTCCACGCAAATCCGTGGACCCGCGTAACCTCCTCCGTCCACGGATCGTTGTGAAAAGCGACGGAGCGATCGGGCACTCAGTGCTCGCCGTCCGTGCCGGACACACCGCTAGCGGCCTCGCGGTTATCCGGTACGAGTTTTGGGGCCCGGCCTCTCGCCTGCTGGGGCCGGGCCCGAACTCGCGAGATGGGTGAATTCTGTTCGCTGAAAAGCGCGAACCGGCTCTCGCTCGTCATCTACACGGGGGGACGACCCCCCGAACCCCCCGCGGAGCGCACGGTCTGCCCTGGCTCGCGTAGTGCCGCGCCTCGACCCCCGGACCTCGGCGGCTGGCTCGTCTGGGCGGCGGTGGTGCTGTGGTCGGCGTGGGAACCGGCTGGGCACCACCTACGTCGCACAGGTATGAACGTTTCAGAGCTTCGACGCGGCACATCCGCGGCAGTAATCGCGGGTCTGCTGGCCGTCGGGGTGTTGGCCTGCGGCACAGAGCAGTCGCCGGGCGCAAAGGTGGAGACTCCAAGCGCGTCACCCTCGACAGCACCAGCAGATCAGCAGTTGACCTCACCGATCACCTATCGGCGGACCGGCGGCTTCGCCGGCTTCAACGACACGTTGGTCATCCAGCCCGATGGCAGCGCCACCTTGACAGACCGGCAGGGCAGCTCATTCCAGTGCCATGTCGACAAGGGTGCACTGGCGCAACTCAGCGTTGCCACCAATGCCATTTCCTCGACCTCGACACCCACCGGAAAACCCACACCCAAGACGCCAATGCCGGATGCCTTGTATTACTCGATCACAATCGACGGCCAGACCTACAGCACGCGTTATGACGTGAAATACGATGACTCGGTGAGTGACGTGTTCGGTTTGCTGCACCGTGTATTCCAGTCCGCTGCGGACGGCCAGAAAGGCAAGAAGCCTTCCGCCAAGGCCAGCGCTCTTTGCGCAGTCTGATCTCAGCCCCGTCAGCGATTTACGGGAGTTTCAGTTCGCCGGGGGCGCCTAGCGGAACCGCTGGGCGCCACGGCTCCACCGATTTCACCAGACGATAGGCCGCACCAAGCGGCGGCCGCTGGTCCACCTCTCCCTTGTTCGGCCAGAAGGCCATCGCCCGCTCCGCCTGCGCGGTAATTGTCAAGGATGGATTGACGCCAAGGTTGGCCGAGATCGCCGATCCGTCGACGACATGCAGGCCGGGATGGCCGTAGACCCGATGGTAGGCGTCTACGACACCATCGTCGGGAGTCGCTCCGATCACCGCTCCACCGATGATGTGCGCCGTCAAAGGTATGTTGACAATCTCTCCGATGGTGCCGCCGGGCACTCCGTCGATGATTTCCGCGAGCCGGCGTACGACGTCGTTGGCCGCGGGAATCCACGCCGGGTTTGGGGTTCCGTGCCCCTGCCGAGACGTCAGCCGGCCGCCGCGCAAGCTCACCGTGAGGGAGTTGTCGAGCGACTGCATGACCAGCGCGATGATCGTCCGCTCCGACCAGTTGCGCAGGTTGAACGACTGCGCGAAGTGGTACGGATGCCTGGCCACCTCGCCCATCCAACGCAACCAGCGCCGCTCGCCGCCGTCGGTCAGCAGTGTCTGCAGCATGCCCATCGCATTGCTGCCCTTGCCGTACCTCACGGGCTCGACATGGGTGTGCGCGTCGGGGTGGAACGACGAGGTGATCGCAACGCCCTGGGAGTAGTCGACGTCGCGCCCCCGCGTGACCGCACCGACGATCGACTCGGAGTTGGTCCGGGTGAGCTCACCGATCATCGGCGACAGCCGCGGGAGTACGTGGTCGTCGCGCATCTGGTGGAGCAGCCGCTGGGTTCCGAGCGCGCCGGCGGCGAACACGACGTGCGCGGCGGTGAACGTCCGCCGGCCGCGGCCGGCCCGCGCACCGGTTCGCGTGGTGTCGATGGCGTAACCGCCCCTGGCGAGCGGGCGTACGGTACGCGCGGTCGTCAGCGGGTGGACCACGGCACCGAGCTGCTCGGCGAGGTAGAGGTAGTTCTTCGTCAATGTGTTCTTGGCATTGTGCCGGCAGCCGGTCATGCACTCACCGCACTGGATGCAGCTGCGCCGTGCCGGGCCGGCACCACCGAAGTAGGGGTCGCCGACCTGCGCACCGGGCGGCGTTCCTTCGTCGCCGAAGAACACACCGACCGGCGTCAGCCGGAACGTGTCTCCGACGCCGAGATCGTCGGCGACCTTGCGCATCGCGACGTCGGAGGGCGTCATGGTCGGGTTGACGTTGACGCCGAGCATGCGGGTGGCCTGGTCATAGAACGGTGCGAGCTCGGCCTTCCAGTCGGTGATCCCGAGCCACTGGCGGTCGGTGAAGAAGTCGTCGAGCGGCTCGTACAGTGTGTTGGCGTAGACCAGCGAGCCGCCGCCGACGCCCGCGCCCGCCAGCACCATCACGTCGTCGAGCAACGAGATCCGCTGGATTCCGAAGCAGCCGAGGCGCGGCGCGAACAGGAAACGCTTGAGCTGCCAGGAGGTCTCGGCGAACTCGTGGTCCTCGAACCGCGCGCCGGCCTCGAGCACAGCGACGCGATAGCCCTTCTCCGTAAGGCGAAGCGCCGCGACACTGCCGCCGAAGCCGGAGCCGATCACGACGACGTCGTAGCTGGTCATCGACGGCCGATCCTGCGGAAGGCCTTCAGGCCGAGCTCGAACGACTTGGCGAACGTGTCGTAGGTCATCGAGCCGATCGGCTTCAGCGGCACCCGCTGGGTGGCGACGGTCTGGCCCTCGGTGTACTTCAGCAGGCCCTCGGCGCCGTGCCGACGGCCCAGGCCGGAGTCCTTGAACCCGCCCATCGGCGAGTCGATGCTGCCCCAGGCCGGGGAGTAGGCCTCGTTGACGTTGACGGTTCCGACCTGGAGACGCGAGGCCACGGCCCGCCCGCGGCTGACGTCGCGGGAGAAGACGGCGGCGTTCAGGCCGTACGACGAGTCGTTGGCCGCGGCGATCGCCGCCTCGTCGTCGGCGACGCGGTAGACCGAGACCAGCGGACCGAACGTCTCCTCGCGGTGGCAGGTCATGCCGGCGGCGACGTTCTCGAGCACGGTGGGCTCGAAGAAGTACGGCCCGATGTCGGGGCGGTGCTCGCCGCCGGTCAGCACCTTGGCGCCCTTGTCGCGGGCATCGGCGAGGTGCGTGGAGACGGTCTTCAGCTGCTGCTCGGAGATCAGCGAGCCCATGTCGGGCCCGAAGTCGTAGGTCGCGTCGAGCCGGATCGCCTCGACATTCCTCACGAAACGGTCGACGAACGCGTCGTAGACCTTCTCGGCGATGTAGAGGCGTTCGGTGGAGATGCACAGCTGGCCGGCGTTGGAGAAGCAGGCCCTGGTGGCGGTCTCGGCGGCCAGCTCGAGGTCGGCGTCGTCCAGCACCAGAAGGGGATTCTTGCCGCCGAGCTCGAGTGTGCAGCCGATCAGGCGCTCGCCGGCCCGCTTGGCGATCTGGCGTCCGGTGGCCGTCGATCCGGTGAAGCAGACGAAGTCGGCGTGGTCGACGATCGCGCCGCCCACGACCGAACCCTCGCCGATCACGACCTGCCAGAGGTCTTCGGGCATGCCCGCCTCGGCGAGCAGCTCGACACCGTAGAGCGCGGTGAGCGCGGTCTGGCTGGCCGGTTTGGAGACGATCGCGTTGCCGGCGGCCAGCGCCGCGATGCCATCGGAGAGCGCCATCGTGAAGGGGTAGTTCCAGGGCGAGATCACGCCGACGACGCCCTTGGGATGGCGCAGCTCCTGCGTACGCGTGAGGCCGGGAATCAGGCCGGCGCGGTGATGGGGCCTGAGGAGGTGTGGCGCGCGACGGGCGTAGTAGCGGGAGTTGAGCGCGACGTCGCAGGGCTCCTCGAACGCGTGCTTGCGGGCCTTGCCCGACTCGGCCTGGATGACGTCGAGGATGTCCTGCATGCGGTCGAGCACGAGGTCGTGGTAGCGCAGCAGCATGGCCGAGCGATGGCGTACCGGCGTGGCGGCCCACTCGGCCTGGGCCTTGCGGGCTCGGTCGAACGCGACAGCGACGTCTTCCGGCGTGGAGACCGGGATGGTGGCCAGCGGCTCGCCGGTGGCGGGCGCGGTGGTCTTCATGGTCTCGCCGGAGTCGGCGACCACGCGGGTGGTGAGTCCGGCGACCCGGCTGGAGACTGTGGCAGGCACCGTCATGTACTCCACAGTAACCAGCCGGGTGGCTCCCGGCTACGGTTCGGGGCCGATCCGGGGTCCTGGCGCGCCCGCGGCGGCTACCGTGGGCGGGCCGTAGGATCGCGGGCGTGCAGATCATGGTCATCGGGGCGACCGGCGTCATCGGATCGGCGGTGGTGGCGGCGCTGTCGGCTGCTGGGCACGAGGTGGTCGCGGTCTCACGTTCGTCGTCACCGTCGGTGGACCTCGGCTCGGCGCGGTCGGTGGCCGCACTGTTCACCGCCGTGGGCGACCTGGACGCCGTGGTCTGCTGCGCGGCCAACACGCCGCTGGGCGACTTCACCGCCCAGACCGACGCGGACTTCACCCGTACGGTGTCGGCGAAGCTGTTCGGCCAGGTGTCGGTCGCTCGTTCTGCGGCCGCTTCACTGCGCGACGGAGGTTCGATCACCCTCACCTCCGGCGCGATTCCGGAAGGCCTGCCCGGCAGCGCGGCGGGAGCGCTGGTGAACGCGGGCCTGGAAGCCTTCGTCCGGGCGGCCGCCGTGGACCTGGCCCGCGGCATCCGCGTCAACGCCGTCAGCCCGGGCTGGGTTGCCGAAACCCTCACCAACCTCGGCCTCGACCCGGCGGACGGCACGCCAGTGGCGGAGGTCGCCCAGGCGTACGTGAGATCCGTGGAAGGCAGCGCCAGCGGCGAAGTGCTCCGCCCATAGCTCTGGCCGGGGACCGGTCCCGGCTGCCTGGGGCCACGGTGGTGGGGTGGAGCCGGATCAAGTGGTGCGGTGCGAGTCCCGTTACTTTCCGACCGGGGTCGCGGGGGTCGGGCTGATGTGGCTCGTCGGCCTGGTGGCGGCGGTGGTCTACCGCCTGCGCGATCCCGGTTCGTTCGAGCGCTACGGACCGGCGGCGTTTCCCCTCACCCTGCTGGTCTTCGGTGGGCTGTTGGTTCTCACCATCAGCCTTGGCGTGATTCTGGACCGGTACGTCGTACGCGCCATCGAGTTCGGCAGGACGCACGTCCGGCTGGAAAGCCGCGCCCGCGTACGGACCGTACCCGTCGCCGAGCTCACCGGCGTCCGCGTCAGCCATGGCGGCGACACCGAGCGCGGCTACCAGCAGACCTCGCTCACTCTGCGCTGGCTCGGCGGAGGCCGCACGATCGACTGCGACCACGATCCCGCGCTGGGCCAGGCACTCACCCGGCTACTCCCCTCCCGCGTCGCGATCACGGAACAGTGGAACGAACTCGACGAACCGGACCCCAGCTAGCCTCCACGCTGCCAGCACCGGGCCGACGACTGACAGCGGCACGATGACGCCGACCAGCCACACCGCCGCGCCGGGCCGGACACGGCAGCAGCCCGGCCTCGTTCCCGAGACCGGGCTGCTGGTTCGCGCTTCTGCTACGTGGTTTCGTTGCGTACCACGACCTCGACCGTGATGTGCGCCGGCTGGTCGGGGCTCACCACCGTGGTCGCCGTGGCGGTACGCGGGGCGGTGGGCTCCGCCGCATGGGTCGGCGAGAAGCCGTTGCCGGCCCGGACCACAGTCCCGACCGGTGTACGCACCGGCGCCTCCCCGGGCTCCTCGGCCCCTGCCGACGACGACGCCTGCTCGGCCACCGGCGCCGCCGGCGCCTCGCCGCGCTTGCGGGCGCGCTTCTCCCGGCGCCGCTCCTTGAACGACTCGACCATCGTGTAGAGCGTCGGCACCAGCACCAGCGTCAGCAGCGTCGAGCTCACCAGCCCGCCGATCACCACGATCGCCAGCGGCTGCGAGATGAACACGCCGCCACCGGTGAGCCCAAGCGCCATCGGCACCAGCGCGCAGATCGTTGCGAGCGCGGTCATCAGGACCGGGCGCAGCCGCTGCCGCCCACCCTCGATCACCGCTTCCCGGATCGGACGGCCCTGCTCTCGGTACTGGTTGATCAGGTCGATCAGCACGATCGCGTTCGTCACCACGATGCCGACGAGCATCAGCAGGCCGATCAGCGCCGGTACGCCGAGCGGCGTGTCGGTGAGCAGCAGCAGCCCAATCGCACCGGTCGCCGCGAACGGCACCGACACCAGCAGGATCAGCGGCTGGATCAGGCTGCGGAACGTCGCCACCATTACCAGGAACACGATCGCGATCGCGGCGAGCATCGCCATGCCCAGTTGGACGAACGCGTCGTTCTGCTCCTGGCTCACGCCGCCGATCTCGTACGACGCACCGTTCGGCAGGTCGAGGTCGTCGAGCCGCGTGGTGAGGTCGGTCGTCAGCGCACCGAGGTTGGACGTGTCGGACGGGGTGGCCGTGACCGACGCCGTACGTTCGCCGTCGGTGTGCGTGACCTGGGCCGGCGCCGTCACCTGAGCGACGTTCGCGACGTCGGACAACGGAACCGTCTGCCCGAGCGGCGTCGCGATCTCCAGCTTCTCGATCGCCGACACCGTCGTGGGTGCCGTGGTGCCGCGCAACAGGACGTCGATCGACTGCCCGTCGAGTACGACCTTGCCGGCCTGCTCACCCTCGAACGCCGAACGGACGGCCTGGCCGATCTGCGCGTCGGACAGGCCCAGCGCGGCCGCCTTGGACCGGTCCGGCGTCACCGTGATGCTCGGCTGGTCGGTGGCGAGGTTGTTGGTCACGTCGGTGGTGCCCGGCGTGTCCTCGACCACCTTCGCCACCTGGTCGGCGGCCTTCTCCAGCGTCGCGTTGTCGGACGCCTTGACCAGGACCTCCACGTTGGTGGAGCCGAAGCCGCCACCGCCGCCCGAGCCGATCGTCAGCTCGCCGGCGTCCTTCACCTTGTCGAGCTCCCCACGCAGCTTGTCCTCGAACGCCACCATGTCGGTGCCGTCCTTGACCGCGACCTGGAAGTCGGCCTTGTTGCTGCCGCTCGGCCCGAAGAACGCGTTGTTGGTCGAACCGACCGTCGCCTGGTACGTCTCGACCTCCGGCAGCCCGGCGATGACGTCCTCGACCTGCTTGGCGGCCTCGTCGGTCTTCGCCAGCGACGTCGCCACCGGCATCTCCTGCGTCACGGTCAGCGTGTCCTGGCCGCTGTCGTCGAGGAAGTTCGTCTGGACGCGGGTGCCCAGCGCGAACGTGCCCGCCAGGATCGCGATTCCGGTGAGCACCGTGATGACGCGGTGCTTGGTCGTCCAGCGGATCACCGGCACGTACACGCGCTGCAGCGGGTTGCGCCGCTCCTTGGCCAGTGCCTCCTCGCGGGCGCGGGCCTGCTCCTCCGGCGCAACGGTCCTCGGCTTGACGAACCAGTACGCCAGTACCGGGATGATCGTCAGCGCGACGAGCAGCGAAGCGAGCAGTGCGACCGCGATCGTCACACCGAACGGGCGGAACAGCTCACCGGTCTGCCCTCCGACGAACGCGATCGGCAGGAAGACGCCGACCGTCGTGATCGTGGACGCGGTGATCGCGCCGGCGACCTCGCGTACGGCGGTGAGGATCGCGTGGATCTTCTCCTCGCCGTACCCGATGTGCCGTTTGATGTTCTCCAGCACAACGATCGAGTCGTCGACCACCCGGCCGATCGCGACCGTGAGCGCGCCGAGCGTGAGGATGTTGAGGGAGTAGCCGCCGGTGTAGAGGCCGATCATCGCCACCAGCAACGAGAACGGAATCGACATCGCGGTGACCAGCGTGGTGCGGACCGACAGCAGGAAGATCAGGATCACCAGGATCGCGAACGCCAGGCCCAGCATGCCTTCGGTCGTAAGGCCTTCGATCGAGTCCTCGATGAACGGCGCCTGGTCCCAGACGACGGTCAGCTTGGCGCCGCCGCCGATCTGCTCCTCGAGGTCGGACAGCTTGTCCTTGACGCCGTTGGCCACGGTGACGGTGTTGCCGTCGGGAGTCTTGGTGATCGCGATGCCGAGGGAGGGCTTGCCGTCGGTACGGCTGATCGACGTGGGCGCCGCCAGCTCTTCCTTGACAGTGGCAACGTCGGACAGCTTGACGGGCTTCGGCGTGGCCGGCGGTGCGGTCTGCTCCTGGCCGGTCTGGCCCTGCTGGGTTTCCTGGCCCTGACCCTGCTGGCGCTGGCTCTGGTCACCCTGTTGGTTCGGCTGGCCCTGCTGTCCTTGTTGGTTCTGCTGCCCCTGGTTCTGCTGGCCCTGGTTCTGCTGGCCCTGCGCGGCCGCGGTCGGCATGACGCGCAGGTCTTTCAGCTGCTGTACGGAGGTGAACTGCGCGCCGACGTCGACCGGGAACGTCTTGCCGCCGGCCGTGACGTTGCCGCCCGGGATGCTCACACCGTTGGCCTGCAGCGCCTGCGAGATCGACGAGGTGGTCAGCCCGGCCTTGGCGAGCTTGGCGTCGTCGAGCGCGATCGTGACCTGCTCGGTACGCGCGCCGCTCACCTGCACGTCGCGTACACCCGAGATCTCCTGCAACTCGGGCACGGCGACGTCGTTCAGCCGCTGCGTCAGCTCACGCTCGTCCAGATCGGAGCTGGCGGCGAGGGCCATGATCGGGATGTCGTCGAAGCTGCCGGCCTGCACGGTCGGGTCCGCGTCGTCGGGGAGCTGGCTCTGCACCCGGTTGACCGACTGCTGCAGGTCCTGGACGGCCTTGCCGATGTCGGTGCCGTACGTGAACTCGGCAGTCACCACCGACATCCCGTTCGAGGACGTCGAGGTCGTACCCTCCAAGCCGTCGACGCCGGAGATGGCCGACTCGATCGGCTCGGTGACCTCACGTTCGACGATCTCGGGTGAAGCGCCCGGGTAGGTGGTCATGGTCACAGCCATCGGCAGCTGGAGTGAAGGGATCAGCTCCTGCTTCAACGAGGTGGTTGCGACAAAGCCGAAGATCACCACCGCGATCGAGGCGAGTGCTACCAGGCTTCGGTTGGCCAGGCTGAGTTTGGCCAATCTGGACATGATGGACGCTTCTCCTTCATCGGTCATTCCCCACCAGTCCGGAGGCATGGACGCGCCATTCTCGGACCGTCCCCGGACGCGGTCGACGATACTTCGCTTCGTACGAACTATCCTCGCCGCAGTGGTCATCTCAGGGTTTTCCCAGGGAAGCGTCATGCGGTAGTAACCGAGAGATCATTCGGAAGGAGGAGCGGCGAGGGTGTCAGAGTCTCAGGACGAGCTGATCGGTCGCATCGAGCAGGCGGAGTCTGCGCTGCGCAAGCTGGCGATCCAGAAGGGCGACCTCGGCCTGTTCTCGATGGACCTCACGATGCAACAGCTCAAGGTCCTGCTCGTACTGGCGGCATCGGGCAGCCGTACCTCCCACGACCTCGCACAGGCCCTCGGCGTAGGCGCGACGACGCTGACCGGCATCGTCGACCGGCTGGAGGCACGTGGGTTGGTCGCCCGCAAGCCGGACGTACGTGACCGGCGGGTCCGGCTGGTCGCGCTGTCGGAGCACGGAGAGCAGCTGGTCCGAGACGCGCACGAGATGCACCGGGAACACTCGCGCCGCCTGCTCGGCCGCCTCGAGCCCCGCCTGCTGGCCAACCTGGCCGAAGTACTGGAAGCCATGGCCTCCCTCATCGACGACGACTGCCCGACCAGCCAGCCGCCACCGTCGAGCTGAGTGCCGTGCCGTGACGCCCAGCTCCCACCGCGACGCGAACCATCCGGAGCACGCCCGCCGCGCGATCGACCTCGTTCTGAGGGCCGCCGGTCTTCCGACGGACGGCTACACCTCCACGCCGCTAGGGCCGTTGCTGGTCAACGCCACCTACCTGATCCAGTTCGATGCCGGTGACCGTTACGTCGCACGGATCTATCGCTGGCCGTTCGACGGGCCGGATGACCTTGACCGAGCGGCAAAGGAGATGTGGCTCTCCGATCTACTGCGTCGGTACGGCATCCCCGCTCCGCGAGTCCTGACAAAGGTCGAGACGGACGACGGTACGGCCGTCCTGTGTTCGTTCCTGCCTGGACAGACCCTTGGCGACCTGTCCGAGATCAACGACGGCGCCTGGCGGACAGTTGGCGAAAGCCTGGCGCGCGTACACGAGATCCAGGTCGGCGACGGCAGCGCCGGTGTCATCGTGGGCAGCCGAGTGCGGCCGTTTTCCGAAGGCAGCTGGGGCGGCTGGCAGCTCGCGAACGCCCTCGCACACAGCGAACAGGTTGCCCGCCACGGCGAGTACGACATCGACCCGGACCGGGTGGGCGCGCTCTACCAGCGCGCGGTGACTCTGTTCGATGAGCGACCGGTGAGGCTCCTGCACAACGACCCGCATGCATGGAACGTCCTGGTCGACTGCGAGCCGGCCGGCTGGCGCTGCACCGGCTGGCTGGACTGGGAGTTCGCCTGGGCCGGCGACCCCGCCTGGGACCTCGCGCGTCTCGACATCTTCCGCCTCAAGGACATCGGTCCCACGCCGCTCTCGTTCTATGAAGGCTATGCGGCCGGACCCGCACCGATTGTGAGCGAGCTCTACGAGTTCGCGATCCTGCTCTGGATGGCCAACCAGGCAGCCACCGGCGACCAGACGCTGCTACCCACCTACCGGCGGGCGCATCGCCACCTGCTCCGGGCGCCGGCCGTCCTGGCAAATCTCGAACAACTCGTGCCCCAAGCCGAGGGCTAGGCGATCCACCAAGCCGACAGCCGGGCGGACGCGGTTCGCCCGTCAGTATTCGAAGACCGTGAGCCACTCCGCGCTGCGCGGCAGGTAGTGCAGCCGGGCGCCAAGAGCGTTCACCACGCCAGGCACGTGCCCTGCCCCGTAGACGACGGCGACGGTGATCGGCTCCGAGTGGCGCTCGTCGTGGATGGCGGTGAGTGCATCCACCACGAGGGTGTCCCGCCGGTCGACCACCACGTCGTCGTGCTCGGTGAACATGTCGCCGATGAGCTCGTCCGTCGGCGTGGGCAGGTCGTCCATGGCCAGGTGGGAGCCGAGCAGCTCCCGGCTGGCGAACAGCCTGATCCCGAGGCCGACTACCGGCCCGGCCACGCCCAGAAGGAAGCGCTGGCCGAGCGGCACGCGGCTGTACTGCCGGCTGAACTCCTGGCCGGTCAGGTCCGGGTAGATCACAGGTACGCCCAGTCCACCGAAGTCGATCGACTGGACGACCAAGCCGAGCCGCGAACTCGAACCGGCGAGGCGGTAGGAAGCCGTCAGCAGCGACATCGGCGCCGACTCGCCCTTCACGCCCTCCGCGACGATCAGGTCGCAGATCCGCAGGCGTTCGGCCACGGCGTCGTAGAAGGCCGGCTCGGCCAAGTGCACCATAGGGAACAGGATGAACCGCAGCTGCGTCTCGCGCCGTCGCAAGGTGAGCACCGCCGACCGCAACCCGAAATCGCTCGACTCCAGGATTTGCATCCACCACCGCCCCCGGTAGAAAGGTCGCGAACGGACCTTCGTGGAGTCCATGGTGCCAGCGGAGCGGTGGTTTCGCAGGCGACCAGACGTTCGGAGCCGGCGGCGGAGCAGCGAGGATCGCGCGCTGCCGCCGGCTCCCTGGTCGGTCAGCGACCGGCCGGCATGGGTTGGCGGCCGCCCGGGGGTTCTTCGGCGTCGATGTCGACGTCGGGGGCGGTGAACTGGGCTTCGTACAGGGCTGAGTACGCGCCCTTGCGGTGCAGCAGTTCCGCGTGTGTGCCCTGCTCCACGATCTGCCCGTCCTCCATCACCAGGATCAGGTCGGCGTCCCGGATGGTCGAGAGGCGGTGCGCGATCACGAAGCTGGTCCGGTCGGTACGCAGCGCCGCCATCGCGTGCTGCACCAGCAGCTCCGTACGCGTGTCGACCGACGACGTGGCCTCGTCGAGGATCAGCAGGGCCGGGTTGGCGAGGAACGCCCGCGCGATCGTGATCAGCTGCTTCTCGCCCGCGCTGACGTTGCTCCCCTCCTCGTCGATCACCGTGTCGTAGCCGTCCGGCAGGGAACGCACGAACCGGTCGACGTACGTCGCCTCGGCGGCCGCGATGATCTCGGCCTCCGAAGCGTCCGGCCGGCCGTAGGCGATGTTGGCCCGGATCGTCCCGCTGAACAGCCAGGTGTCCTGCAGCACCATGCCGAGCTTCGACCGCAGCTCCTCGCGGGTCAGCGCCGCGATGTCGACGCCGTCCAACGTGATCCGCCCGCCGTTGAGCTCGTAGAAGCGCATGACGAGGTTGACCAGCGTCGTCTTCCCCGCGCCCGTCGGCCCGACAATCGCCACCGTGTGGCCTGGCGACGCGACCAGCGAGAGGTCGGAGATCAGCGGCGTGTCCGGGTCGTAGCTGAACGAGACGTGCTCGAACCGCACTTCACCCCGCGGCGCGGACACCGGCCGAGCGTCGGCCGGGTCGGGGATCTGCTCCTCCTCGTCGAGCAGCTCGAAGACGCGCTCCGCCGACGCCACACCCGACTGCAGCAGGTTCGCCATCGACGCGACCTGCGTCAGCGGCTGGGTGAACTGCCGGGAGTACTGCACGAACGCTTGTACGTCGCCCAGCGACATGGTGCCCGACGCGACTCGCAGGCCGCCGATGACGGCGATGCCGACGTAGGTGAGGTTCCCGATGAACATCATCGACGGCATGATGATCCCGGAGATGAACTGCGCGCCGAACGAGGCCTTGAACAGCTCGTCGTTCTTCTCGGTGAACCGCTTCTCGACCTCCTTCTGCCGCCCGAACACCTTCACCAGCGAGTGTCCGGTGAACATCTCCTCGATCTGCCCGTTCAGCTCGCCGGTGTGCCTCCACTGCGCGACGAACTGCTTCTGCGACCGCTTGGCGATCACGGTAGTCAAGACCACCGACAGAGGTACGGCGACCAGCGCGACCAGCGCCAGCAGCGGCGAGATCACCACCATCATCACCAGCACACCGACGACGGTCAGCAGCGAGTTGAGCAGCTGGCTCATCGTCTGCTGCAGGCTCTGGCTCACGTTGTCGATGTCGTTGGTGACCCGGCTCAGCACCTCACCGCGCGGCTGCTTGTCGAAGTACGACAGCGGCAGCCGGTGCAGCTTGTCCTCGACGTCCGAGCGCAGCTTGAAGATCGAGCGCTGCACGACGCCGTTCAGGATGTACGCCTGCAGCCACTGGAACACCGAGGCCAGCACGTACACACCCAGCGCGAACAGCAGGACCTTGCCGAGGTGATCGAAGTCGATTCCCTGCCCTGGTACGACATCCATCCCGGACAGCAGGTCGGCGATGCCGTTGTCACCACGGTCGCGAGCGGCCTGGATCGCCTGCTCCTTGGTGATGCCGGCGGGCAGTTGCTTGCCCATGATGCCGGTGAAGATGGCGTCGGTGGCCCAGCCGAGCACCTTCGGACCCAGCACCGCCAGCGCCACACTGATCACGGCGAGCCCGATCACAACGCTCACGAGCATGCGCTCGGGCGCCAGCCGGCCCAGCAGGCGACGTGCGGACGGCCAGAAGTTCATCGCCTTCTCGGCCGGAATGCCGGCTCCCATGCCACCGGGGCCACCGCCGAACCCGGCGCCGCGCGGCCGGTTCGCGTCTCTCGCACGCGACTTCGGCGCCGCGCCGTTGCCGCCCGCGGCCTGCGCTCCGTTCCCGGAGGCGCCGTTGCCGGAAGCGCCGTTCTCGGCCGGCGTACCCTGACGATCAGGCGTCGGCGTCGTCATGCGGCCTCCCTCTCAGTGAGCTGCGACGAGACGATCTCCTCGTACGTGGGACAGGTCGAAAGCAGCTCGTCGTGCGTGCCCTTGCCGACGATCTCGCCGTTCTCCAGCACGATGATCTGGTCGGCGTCCATGACCGTCGACACGCGCTGAGCCACGATCACGACCGTGGCGTTCCGGGTACGGGGACGCAGCGCGGCCCGCAGTCGCGCGTCGGTCCCGAGGTCGAGCGCCGAGAACGAGTCGTCGAACAGGTAGAGGTCCGGCTTGCTCACCAGCGCCCGCGCGATCGCCAGCCGCTGCCGCTGACCGCCGGACACGTTCGTACCGCCCTGCGCGATCGCCGAGTCGAGCCCGTCCGGCATCGCCTGTACGAAGTCAGCCGCCTGGGCGACCTCGAGCGCGTCCCACAGCTCGGCCTCGGTGGCGTCCGGCTTGCCGTAGCGGAGGTTCGAGGCGACCGTGCCGGTGAAGAGGTACGGCCGCTGGGGCACCAGTCCGATCCGTACCCACAGCAGGTCGGGCTCGAGCTCGCGGACGTCCACGCCGTCGACGAGCACCGACCCGCCGGTCACGTCGAACAGCCGCGGGATGAGCGACAGCAACGTCGTCTTGCCCGCGCCCGTGCTCCCGACGATCGCGACCGTCTGGCCCGGCCGGGCCTCGAACGCGATGTCGCGGAGCACGGAGTCGTGCGCGCCGGGATAGCGGAACTCCACGTCGCGGAACTCCAGGTCGCCGTGCCGCGCCAGTTCGGTGACGGGATTGTCGGGCAGACGTACCGACGGCTCGGTCTCGAGCACCTCGACGATGCGTTCGGACGAGACCGCCGCGCGCGGCACCATCACCGCCATGAACGTCGCCATCATCACCGACATCAGGATCTGCAGCAGGTAGTTGAGGAACGCGATCAGCGAACCCACCTCGACCTGTCCGGCGTCGACCCGGTGGCCGCCGAACCACAGCACCGCGACGCTCGAGGCGTTCAGCACCAGCATCACGGTCGGGAACATCAGCGCGAACAGCCGGCCGGCCTTCAACGCAGTGGTGGTCAGCTGGTCGTTCGCGGTCCTGAACCGGTCGGTCTCGTACGGCTCCCGGACGAACGCGCGGACCACCCGGATGCCGGTGATCTGCTCGCGCAGGACGCGGTTGACGTCGTCGATGCGCTCCTGCATCGCCCGGAACTGCGGAACCATGCGGACGACGATCTGGGAGATCGCCAGGATCAGCACGGGTACGCAGATGAGCAGCAGCCAGGACAGTCCGGCATCCTCCTGCAGTGCCATCACGACGCCGCCGACCATCATGATCGGCGCCATCACCATCAGCGTGCAGCTCATCATGACGAGCATCTGCACCTGCTGGACGTCGTTCGTGGTGCGGGTGATGAGCGACGGCGCACCGAAGTGCGACACCTCCCTGGCGGAGAACTCACCGACGCGATGGAAGACCGCCGACCGTACGTCGCGGCCCAGCCCCATCGCGGTACGCGCGCCGAGGAAGACCGCTCCGATCGAGCAGACGATCTGAGCCAACGTGACCAGCAGCATCCAGCCGCCGGTGGTGAGGATGTAGCCGGTGTCCCCGCGCGCGACACCCTTGTCGATGATGTCGGCGTTGAGGCTCGGCAGGTAGAGCGATGCGATCGTCCCCAGCAACTGGAGGAGGACGACCCCCGTAAGTGCTCCGCCGTATGGCTTCAAGTGAATGCGGAGCAGGCGAATCAGCACTGATGACTCCCCTCGATCTGGTCCGATGTCGAGCAGCCGTCCGGGTCGGGACAGGCGACTCCGTGGAGAAAGGTGTCGACGAGTTCTGCTGTGGTGAACGGCGGCTCGTCGGTGGGCTCGGCGCGGGCTTGGTGCAGCGTCACCATGAGCATGGGGCCGACCAGCCGCGCCGCCTTGCGTGGCGTCACGCGGAGCCGGTGTGCATCCGGCTCGAGCAGCTCCGCCAGGGCTTTCGTGAGCGGCTCGAAGCTACGGCGGACCTCCATCAGCGGCAGCTTGTTCTTGTCGGTCTCCGTCGCCCGGATGGCCGCGAACAGTTGCCAGGTGGCTTCGATGCCCTCTCGCATCAGGTCCAGCACCGCGGCCAGGCGTTGCTCGAGTGGCAGCGAGCGGTCGACCTTGGCCAGCGCCGCGGCACCGGCGTCCGGATCGAGCGCGGCCTCGACCGCGGCCTTCAACAGTGCCCGCTTGTCCGGGAACACACGAAACAGCGTCCCCTCGGCGACGCCCGCGGCCTTCGCGATCTGGCGAGTACTCACAGCGAGACCATGCTCACGTACGAGCGGCACGGTCGCGTGCAGGATCGCCGCTCGGCGCTCCTCGGGCGGCAACGGCCGTGCTCGGATGTTCCTGCTGGTCACAGGTACGAAGGTAACTGAGTGAACACTCACTCACAAGCTCAATTATGGCCGCCGACAGTTCGCAGGTAGACCCGTGATTTGCCGCCGCCGGAGCGGTGAGTGCCGGACCTGATGGCCCGGAGCACTCACTTCACAGCTACTGGACGACGACCTCGATGCGCTGGAACTCCTTCAGGTCGGTGTAGCCGGTCGTCGCCATCGCGCGGCGCAGGGCGCCGATCAGGTTCATGGTGCCGTCGGACTGGCGGGACGGGCCGAACAGGATCTCCGACATGGTGCCGATCGAGCCCATCTCCACCCGCGCGCCGCGCGGCAGCTCACCGTGGTGTGCCTCCTGGCCCCAGTGGAAGCCCTGGCCCGGCGCCTCCTCCGCCCGCGCCAGCGGCGAGCCCAGCATCACCGCGTCGGCACCGCAGGCGATCGCCTTCGCGATGTCGCCCGAACGGCCGACCGAGCCGTCGGCGATCACGTGGACGTAGCGACCGCCCGACTCGTCCAGATAGTCCCGCCGCGCCGCCGCGACGTCCGCCACCGCCGAGGCCATCGGCACCGCGACGCCGAGCACCGTACGCGTCGTGTGCGCCGCTCCCCCTCCGAAGCCGACCAGCACGCCGGCGGCGCCCGTACGCATCAGGTGCAACGCGGCCTGATAGGTCGCGCACCCACCGACGATCACCGGAACGTCCAGCTCGTAGATGAACTGCTTGAGGTTCAGCGGCTCGGTCTGGTGCGAGACGTGCTCCGCCGACACCGTGGTGCCGCGGATCACGAAGATGTCGACGCCCGCGTCGACGACGGTCTTCCAGAGCCGCTTCGTACGCGACGGCGACAACGCGCCCGCCACGGTCACGCCGGCGGCGCGGATCTGCGCCAGCCGGTCGGTGATCAGCTCGGGCTTGATCGGCTCGGAGTAGATCTCCTGCATCCGCCGGGTCGCCGTGGCGGCGTCCAGGCCGGTGATCTCACCGAGCAGCGGCTCGGGGTCCTCGTAGCGGGTCCACAGGCCTTCGAGATTGAGTACGCCGAGCCCGCCGGCCTTGCCGAGGGCGATCGCCGTGTCGGGCGACATCACGGAGTCCATCGGCGCGGCGACCACGGGCATCTCGAAGCGGTACGCGTCGATCTGCCAGGCCGTGGACACGACCTCGGGGTCACGGGTGCGCCTGCTGGGCACGATCGCGATGTCGTCGAAGGAGTACGCGCGGCGACCGCGCTTGCCGCGGCCAATCTCGATCTCGGTCACCGACGAATTGTCCCAGGTGGATACGCATCCGGCCCTCCCGGGCTGGACTCGGGAGGGCCGGCACTGCGCTCTGTGGTCAGCGCGTCCAGTAGTTGGGCGCCTCGACCGTCATCTGGATGTCGTGCGGGTGGCTTTCCTTCAGCCCGGCCGAGGTGATCCGGGTGAACCGGCCGCGTTCCTGCAGCTCGGGGATCGTGCGGCCGCCGACGTAGAACATCGACTGCCGCAGCCCGCCGACCAACTGGTGCGCGACTGCCGCGAGCGGCCCGCGGAAGGGCACCTGACCCTCGACGCCTTCGGCGATCAGCTTGTCGTCGGCGGAGACATCGGCCTGGTAGTAGCGGTCCTTGGAGTAGGACCGCGCCTTGCCGCGAGAGCTCAGCGCACCGAGCGACGCCATGCCGCGATAGGTCTTGTACTGCTTGCCGTTGATGAACACCAGGTCGCCGGGGCTCTCCTCGCAGCCGGCCAGCAGCGAGCCGATCATCACGGTGTCGGCGCCGGCGACGATCGCCTTGGCGATGTCGCCGGAGTATTGCAGCCCGCCGTCGCCGATCACCGGAATGCCGGCGCGGCGCGCGGCCTGCGCGGCCTCGAAGATCGCCGTGACCTGCGGCGCGCCGATGCCCGCGACGACCCGCGTGGTGCAGATCGAGCCGGGTCCGACGCCGACCCTCACCCCGTCGGCGCCGGCGTCGACGACCGCCTGCGCACCGTCGCGGGTGGCGACGTTGCCGCCGACGACATCGACGTGTGCGGCCGCCGGCTCGACCTTCAGCTTGTGGATCATGTCCATCACGATGCTGGTGTGACCGTGGGCGGTGTCGACGATCAGCAGGTCGACGCCGGCCTCGATCAGCGTCATCGCGCGCTTCCACGCGTCCTCGAAGAAGCCGACCGCGGCGCCGACGCGGAGCCGGCCGGAGTCGTCCTTCGTGGCCAGCGGGAACTGGTCGCGCTTGACGAAGTCCTTCAGCGTGATCAAGCCCTGCAGCTTGCCGTTACCGTCGATCAGCGGCAGCTTCTCGACCTTGTGCTGCCGCAGCAATGCCATCGCGTCGTCGGCCGAGATGCCGACCGAGCCGGTGACCAGCGGCATCGGCGTCATGACGTCGCTGACGAGCTTCGTCGGGTCGGCCTCGAACCGCATGTCGCGGTTGGTGACGATGCCCAGCAGCTCGCGGTTGGGCGCGACCACCGGCACGCCGGAGATCCGGAACTGCGCACAAAGGCTTTCGGCCTCACCGATCGTGGAGTCGGGGCCGATCGTGATCGGCTGGGCGACCATGCCGGCCTCGGAACGCTTGACCAGATCGACCTGCTGCGCCTGGTCCTCGATCGAGAGGTTGCGGTGCAACACGCCAAGCCCGCCTTGGCGCGCCATCGCGATCGCCATCCGGGCTTCGGTGACTGTGTCCATCGGACTGGACAGCAAGGGAATCTTGACGCTGATCCGCCGCGACACGCGGCTGGTCGTGTCTACTTCACTGGGGATGACGTCGGAGTGCCCGGGCAGCAGGAGCACGTCGTCGAACGTAAGACCAAGGGGGGCGAACTCGGAAACTGCGGCGTCTGGGCGGGGGCTCAGGTCCATGCCTCATGCTAACGAACCGCTGCCACCTGAATCCCCACGGCTCGGTAAAGCTCCGCCACCTTCTTGGTCGTCGGCGGCTACGGCCGGCTTCGCCCGTTTCGGTCCGGGGATCCGGCGCGGAATCCAGTAGCCCAGCATGGTCGCGGCGACGACCCCGACGACGCCCATCATCGCGATTCCCGCCCACAGTGCGAACACTGCGGCGACCGCACTGATCGCCACCGGGCCGAGGCCGTTGCCGATGTCGGAGCACAGCCGCCACGCGCCGAGGAACTCCGGCCGGCGACCAGGCGGCGAGAGGTCGGCACCGAGCGTCATCACCAGGCCGCTGCCCATGCCGTTCCCGATCCCCATCAGCACGGCGACGGCAGCCAGGCCGGCGACACCGGTTGTGAGCGGCAGCAGCGCGATCGCCAGCCCGAGCAGGGCCATCGACGGCACCGCGACCCAGTTACGGCCACGTCTGTCCATCAGCAGACCTGACGGATAGAACAACAGCATGTCGACGGCACCGGCAACGCCGAAGATCAGGCTCGTGTGCGCCGGGTCCATGCCGAGATGGTCCGCCCACAACGGGATCACCACGTTGCGGGACGCACGGACGGCTCCGACCATCAGCACGCCGAGCCCGAGCGTACGCAGCACCGGGAACGAGTCGCGGCCCATCCGCAGGACGTCCTTGATGCTGCCGCGCCGGGCGTCTCCGGAGTTCGCGCCGCGCGGCTCCGGCAGTCCGACCAGCACGATCAGTGCGATCCCGACGGCCGCGATGAACAGCAGGAACGGTCCTCGTACGCCGAGCAGGCCGACCACGGCCGCGCCCACGAACGGCCCGGCGAACTGGCCGATCCGGTGCACACCGCCCAGCGTCGACAGCGCCCGTGCCCGCAACTCCGGAGCGACGGCCTCGGCGATGTAGGCCTGCCTGGCCAGCATCCACACCGAGCCCGCGAGCCCGATCGCGAAGATGCCGAGCCCGAGCGCCCACACCGACGGCGCGAACCAGCACAGCACCAGCGCCACGGCGATCAGCCCGCCGGCCGCCAGCATCGCCTTGCGCTCTCCGATCCGGGCCGCCAGCGCGCCCGCGGGTACGTCGGCGACGAGCTGGCCCAGCCCGAGGAAAGCGACGATCAGGCCCGCCGTGCTCACCGAGGCACCCAGGTCGCGCGCTGCCAGTGCGATGATCGGCGCGATCGCGCCCTGGCCGAAGCCGTAGAGGGTGGCGGGCACGTACACCCGGATACCGACTGCTCGAAGACTCAGTTCACCGGCCATCGGAAACTATTTTCCCATGCAACCTTCGCGGCACCACGTTCCATCCAGGGAACACAATGGCCGATAGCGGAGGGGCGGAGAGGTGCCTGGAAACAGCACGGAAACAAACGAGGCGTTCAGCGCCTACGTGGCGGCCCGGCAACATGTCCTGGTCCGGACAGCGTTCCTGCTGACCGGCGACCACCACAGCGCCGAGGACCTGGTGCAGGCCGCGCTTGCCCGGACCTACCTCGCCTGGGGCCGGATCCGCGACGAGTACGCGATCGACGCATACGTACGCCGGATCATGATCAACGAGCACACTTCGTGGTGGCGACGGGCCTGGCGGCACCGCGAACGCGTCACCGACCAGCTACCAGAGCCGCCGCCGGCTGCCGAGCTCGATCTCGGCCAGCGCGACGAGGTGTGGGAGCTGGTCCAGACCTTGCCACCCAAGCAGCGCGCGGTCGTCGTCCTGCGCTTCTACGAGGACCTCACCGAAGCCGACACCGCTGACGCGCTCCGATGCTCGGTCGGCAACGTGAAGAGCCAGACCAGCCGCGCACTGGCCAGCCTGCGGAAACGCCTCGCGCCGGGCTCCGGCACACCCGGCAACGGCTTCATCTCCACTGAAGGGGGGATCACGCGATGACGTCCGACCTCCAGGACAAGTTCACCGAGTCCCTGCGGCGGCACGCCGAACCAGTGAGTGCCGGCCCCGGGCTGGCGCAGTCCGCCCACCGGCGCGCGCTTCGGCTGCGGATGCGCCGGCGGATCGCGGCCGGCGCGGCCTGCCTGATCGCGCTGGCGGTCGCCATCCCACTCGGCTACAACCTGCTCGGCGGGCCGGTGCGGACCGACATCGCGCCGGCCGGCACGAACGAGGTCAGGATCGACGTCGGCACCCTGTCACGCGGCCCGGATCCCCGGATTCCGTGGTTCCAGGACGGCGCGATCCACGACGGTGACCGCACGGTTCCGATCCAGGGCCGCCCGGGCGCGACGTACTCCTTCGTGCCGACCGCGGGCGGCTATCTGCTCCTCGACGAGGACAACCAGGCGTTCCGGTGGGTCGGCAAGGACGGCGCGGTGATCAGGTCGATGCCGAACGAGGCGATCGAAGGCCTGCCCGTCGTGTCGGCCGACGGGCGAACGCTGGCCTGGACCCAGATAGTAGGAAACGGGGAGGGGTCGACGCTGGTCACCGCCGATGCCGTGACCGGCACCCTGCTGCACCGCAAGCCGGTGCCGGGGCACGTTGCCGTGGCGGTCGGCTTCATCGGCGACGCTGTGGTGTCCTCCGAGGAAGCACCCGACGGCGGTACGACCCGCTGGTGGGAACCGAAGACCGGTGTCTTCGTCACCGTCGACCACGTCGCCGCGGCGTACGGCACCAACGGCCGGAACGTGCTGGTCGCCGACTCGGCAGGCTCGCCCGTCGAGCCGTGCCTGGGAGTCTTCGATCCCACCAAGGACTCCAGCAAGCTCTGGGACAAGTGCTCACTCCAGCTCGCGCTGTACGCCTCGTCGGCGGACGGGAAGCTGCTGGCGTTCATGAGCAACGACGAGTCGCCGAAGATCTACGTCTTCGACGCTCGTACCGGAAAGCTCCGGCTCACCGTCGACGGCGTGGAGAGCGTCCACAACATGACGTTCGAGCCGGGCGGCAGCCTGCTCGTCCACGGGGCCGAGGGCACCGAGAGGTTCCTGGTCCGCTGCACGCTGAGCGGGACGTGCGAAGCCGCCTCCGACCCGATCGACGAGCGGAAGGTCCCGGCCCCGGTGCTGCCCGGGCCCAACAACTGAACCACAGGCGAAAAACACCGCGCGCCGATGAACCTCGGCGCGCGGTGCTCGCATCCTCTTCCTTTCGAGAGTTCCTTATCGAGTGGTGGACACGAGAACGTGGAGGGAGGTGGACGATGATCCAAGCCGCAACCGAACCCGGCACCACGACCGGCCGGCGGGCGACCGCCGCGGAGGTGGACGAGGAGTTCAGCGCGTACGTCGCCGCTCGTCGCAAGGCACTGATGCGGACGGCGTACCTGCTCGCGGGTGATCATCACGCCGCCGAGGACCTGGTGCAGAGTGCGCTGGCGCGCGTCTATGCGTCCTGGCGCCGGATCCGGCACAGGGGCGCGGTCGACGCGTACGTCCGCCGGACGTTGCTCAACGAGCATCTGGGCATCTGGCGGCGGGCCTGGCGACGCTTCGAGCACAGCACCGACGAGATCCCCGAGAACGCCGCGCCGCCGCCGGTGGTCGAGGACACGGACCTGGACGTCGAGCTCTGGAACGCGATCCAGGTCCTGGCACCACGGCAGCGAGCGGTCATCGTGCTGCGCTACTACGAGGACCTCAGCGTCAACGAGATCGCCAACGCTCTGGGGTGCTCGGAAGGCACGGTGAAGAGCACCTCCGCCCGCAGCATCGCGAAGCTTCGGGAACAACTCGGCACCGGCAAGGAGGTGGACCGATGACCGACCAACTCGAAGAGCGCATCAGCCGGCTGCTGCGGGAACGGGCCGGGCAGGCCGGCAGCGGTGACGAGGTGGCAGGGGTCGCCCATCGCCGAGGGCGACGGATCATCCTGCGCCGGCGGATCGTCGCCGGGGTGGCGGGTCTGGCCGCCTTGGCGGTCGCCGTCCCAGTCGGGCTCAACGCGCTCGGACCGGAGACACAGAAGATCGAGCCGATCGAGACCTCGACGCCACTCCCCCGTCGTACGCTCCCGGCCAAGGAGACCAAGGTGACGCTGGACATCGACAAGCTTCAGCAGGGCAAGACGCCCGCTGTCCCGTACTACTCCGACGGCGCGATCCACGACGGCGCGAAGACCATCCCGGTTCCCGGCGCGAAGACGGACTCCTACGTCAACTTCGTCCCGGCTGCCGGGACGTACGCCGTGCAGATCGGCGACGGGCCGGACGGGAAGAGCATGCTGCTCGACTCGAACGGCGCGAAGATCCGTGATCTGCCGGTCCTGTCGGCGCACGTGTCGTTGGTCCTGCCCGCGATCTCCGCCGACGGGCGCACTCTGGCCTGGCCCGAGTGGGACGCCAGCGGCTCGGGCGAGATGGTGGTCGCGAACGCGTCCACCGGGCAGGAACTGCATCGCCGGCGGGTCGACAGCGACCAGTTCCCGTACCCAGCCGGCTTCATCGGCCAGCAGGTCCTCCTCACCGACGACTACGGCGGCTACGTCCGGCTGTGGGAGCCGGAGAGCGGCCGGCTCAGCTCGATCGCCGGCGTACGGCACGCGCTCACCACCGACGGCAGGCAGCGGCTGGTGGCCGACGAGGACGGTCGGTACCCCGTTTTCGACGCCCGCACCGGCAGGCGGCTGTGGGACACCGCCGCGGGGATACGGCTGCTGCGTGGCGGGCAGTACGCCTACTTCGCCGACGAGGTCAGCAGGCCCGGCACCGATGAGGTGACCATGCAGACGACGATCGTCGACGCGGCGACGGGCCGGCACCTGCTGGAGGTCACAGGGACGAAGGACGGTCCCGTGGCCGCCGAGCCTGACGGGACCATCCTGTTCGGAGCGGACAGCCCGACCGGCGCTGGTGCGGCGCTGGTCCGGTGCACGATCGACGGGAAGTGCGAACGTGCGACGGAGAAGAGATCCAGCGACAACGGCTTCCCCTGGACACTGCCCTGGCCGCGCTGACGTCGCTCGCGTTCTCGTGAGCTGCGGCGGGCTCCTCGATCCGAGTGCCGGACCGGGGAGCCCGCCGGCGTTGCGGTAGAAAGGCTCGCGTGAGAGTCGCGACGTGGAACGTCAACTCGGTGGTGGCCCGGCTGCCCCGGCTGGAGGAATGGCTCGACCTCGTCCAGCCCGACGTGGTGTGCCTGCAGGAGACCAAGTGCGCGTCGGACGCGTTCCCCGGCGCCGGCGCGATCGAGCGGGGCTACGAGGTGGTGGCGCACGGGGACGGGGCGTGGAACGGCGTCGCGATCCTGTCGCGGGTGGGCTTGTCCGATGTGTCGCTCGGGTTCCCCGGACAGCCGGGGTTCGCGCGGGCCGCCGCGGGCGCCGACCCGGCCGAGCCGGCCCTGCTGGACGTGGCACCGACGCCGGTCGTCGAGGCGCGGGCGCTCGGTGCGACGTGCGGGCCGCTGCGGGTGTGGTCGGTGTACGTACCCAACGGCCGGACGCTCGACGATCCGCACTACGCGTACAAGCTCGAGTGGCTCGCCGCGCTGCGGTCGGCACTCCAGCCCGAGATCGCGGCGGCCGAGCACCTCGTACTCACCGGAGACTTCAACGTCGCCCCGACCGACGCCGACGTCTGGGACCCGTCGCTGTTCGTGGGCTCGACCCACGTCACGCCGGCCGAACGGGAGGCGCTGGCGGCGTTGCGCGAGCTCGGCCTGACCGACGTGATCCCGCGGCCGCTGAAGTACGACCAGCCGTTCACGTACTGGGACTACCGCGCCGGACGGTTCCACAAGAACCAGGGCATGCGAATCGACCTGATGTACCTCACCGCCGCCACGGCCAAGCAGGTCACCGACGCCTACATCGACCGGGACGCGCGTAAGGGCAAGGGCCCGTCCGACCACGCCCCAGTCGTCGTCGACCTGGACCTGTAGCGCCGCCGTCCGCTCAACCGGCCACGACCGCCGCCGCGAGCGCGATCCGGTGGTCCCTGGTCCAGGGCGGGCCGAGCCTCGCCCGCGGCCCGTCGAGCACCTCGCCGGCCCGCTCGCCGAGGACGTGACGAGCCTGACTCTCCACGTCGCGGGCGGTGTAGAGGTGGACCGCCCAACCCCGCGCCTCCGCGAGCTCGGCCAGCACCTGGCAGTACATGACCGAGTCGGCGCGGGAGTTGTACGGCGCCCGGCGCAGCACGCCGATGTCGCCGGGGAAGTCGAGCGGCCACGACCGCAGCGACATCGACACCATCGGCTCGGACACACCGGACAACGCGATGGACAGCTCGTCGAGCGCCGCAGCGGCCGCTCGGAAGGCCGAGGCACGTACGTTCGCCACCAGCAGCTCCGCTGCTGCGTCGTCGAGCGACCTGCTGTCGTGTTCGAACGGCGCAGTAGGCACGCCAGGCTCGACCAGCTCGATCCGCCGGCGGTCCAGCACCCGATGGCCGGCCGACGCCGTGACCGCCACTGCCCAGCCAAGATGATGAGCGATGCCGAGCCGCATGCGGCCGACCCTACCGACGCCCGGCCGCCTTGCGAACCAGCCGAAGGGCAGTCAGCACGCCGGCGCCACGTCATACCGGCTGGGCCACCGGGTCGACCAGGAGTGCGAGCGTGCGCTGTTCGGTACGGGTTATGACAAGCGTCGCGGTGGCTGGGCCGCGGGCGATCAGCTGCTTGCGTAGCTTCACCGGATCGAGGTCGAGGCCACGCCGTTTGATGGTCAGGGTGCCGACCTGCCGGGCGCGCAGCTCGCGCTTCAGCAGCTTCAGGTCGTACGGGAAGACGTCAAGCACCCGGTACGCGGTCGCGAACGGCGTGGCGGTCAGGCGATCGGACGTCAGGTAGGCGATCTTGGGGTGGAGCATGCCGCCGTCGATCAGGGGTGCGACGGCGGTGACCAGGCCGGCGCGGATGACGGCGCCGTCCGGCTCGTACAGGTAGGTCTGCGGCTCGCGGACGTCCGCCTCGCCGGGGTCGTCGGCCTCGGTCAGTGTCGCGTCCGCCGGCAGCACGGTGGCCCGGCGGCGCGCGCCGGTCGCGTAACGGCCGGACCAGAGCGCGGCCTCCTTGACCTCGCCGCGCTCGCTGACCCACTCGGCCTCGACGCCGGGCGGCACGAGCGCGTGCGGCAGGCCCGGTGCCGTCTTCACGCAGGCGTCGCCGGCGAGCACGTCCAGCACGAACGACCACGGCGGCGAATAGTCGTCGGGATCGAACGTCCGGCCGCGTGCGTTGCGCCGGGCGGGGTCGACCACGACACCGTCGTACGGCGAACGGTCGTGGGTCTCGACGTCGGCGACCTCGACCGCGACCTTTCCAGGGCGAGCGAGCCCGAGCGCGCTCAGGTTGGCGCGGGCGATCGCGGCCGTCAGCGGGTCCCGGTCGACGCCGGTCGCCTCGATGCCGGCCCGGGCCAGGCCGAGCAGGTCGCCGCCGATCCCGCAGCACAGGTCGGCGACGCTTCCGCCGCCCAGACGCCCGACGCGTCCGACGCGTCCGACGCGTCCGATGCGTTCGGCGCGGTGGGCCGCGACGGCCGCGGTCGTGGCCTGCTCCATGCCGTCGCGTGTGAAGTACATCGCAGCGGAGTCCGCGCCGAACTTCGCCGCCGCCCGTCCACGCAGCTCGACCTGGGTCAGTGCGGCAGCCACCAGCTCGGCGGGGTACGTTTTGCGTAACCGGGTCGCGACCGCGACCGCATCGCTTGCACCGGTGTACGAGGCGTGGGCCAGCTCCAGCAGCTCCTGCCCTTCCGGCCGCAGTAGCGCCTCGAACGTCGCCAGATCCAGGGCGAGCTCCCCAATCAACTCGAATCTTTTGGCACTCGGGTTGCGTGAGTGCTAAAGACGTCATAGATTCTCGTTAGCACTCTCGACCTTAGGGTGCCAGCAACGCCGCACGACACGAGGTCCGGCACCCGCGACGACGGGCCTTCGGGTCGTCCATATGGTCAGCAATCCGTGACATCCCGTGAAAGGGGAGGTCAGACAAGTGTCGGTCTCCATCAAGCCGCTTGAAGACCGGATCGTCGTCCAGGCTCTCGAAGCCGAAGAGACGACGGCCTCCGGGCTCGTGATCCCTGACACCGCGAAGGAGAAGCCCCAGGAGGGCGAGGTCATCGCGGTCGGGCCGGGTCGTATCGACGACAACGGCAACCGTGTGCCGCTGGACGTCAGCGTCGGCGACAAGGTGATCTACAGCAAGTACGGCGGCACCGAGGTGAAGTACGCCGGCCAGGAGTACCTCATCCTGTCCGCCCGTGACGTCCTCGCCATCGTCGAGAAGTAAATCAGCCGCCGACTTAGCTGAAGCGCGACGATTTGCCCGGCCCCGGATCCCAACGTAACGGGGCACCGGGGCCGTCGTCGTGGGAAGGACGAGAACCGCAATGCCGAAGATTCTGGAGTTCGACGAGGACGCCCGCCGCGCGCTCGAGCGCGGCGTCGACGCCCTCGCGAACACCGTGAAGGTGACGCTCGGCCCCAAGGGCCGCAACGTCGTCATCGACAAGAAGTGGGGCGCTCCCACCATCACCAACGATGGTGTGACCGTGGCCCGCGAGGTCGAGCTGGACGATCCGTTCGAGAACCTCGGCGCCCAGCTCGTCAAGGAGGTCGCGACCAAGACCAACGACATCGCTGGTGACGGCACGACCACCGCGACCGTGCTCGCGCAGGCCATGGTGCACGCCGGCCTGCGTTCGGTCGCCGCCGGTGCCAACCCGATGGGTCTGAAGCGTGGCATCGACGCCGCCGTCAAGGCGGTCAACGACAGGCTCCTGGAGACCGCGAAGCCGGTCGACACCAAGGAAGACATGGCGGCTGTGGCCACCATCTCCGCGCAGGACGCGGAGATCGGCTCGCTGATCGCCGAGGCGTTCGACAAGGTGGGCAAGGACGGTGTGATCACCGTCGAGGAGTCCAACACGCTGGGCACCGAGCTCGAGTTCACCGAGGGTATGCAGTTCGACAAGGGCTACATCGCCCCGAACTTCATCACCGACCAGGAGCGTATGGAGGCCGTCCTCGACGACCCGTACATCCTGATCAACCAGGGCAAGATCGCCGCGATGGCCGACCTGCTCCCGCTGCTGGAGAAGGTCGTCCAGGCGTCCAAGCCGCTGCTGATCATCGCGGAGGACGTCGAGGGCGAGGCGCTGGCGACGCTGGTCGTCAACAAGATGCGCGGCACGTTCACCTCGGTCGCGGTCAAGGCGCCGGGCTTCGGTGACCGCCGCAAGGCCATGCTCGACGACATCGCCACCCTCACCGGTGGTCAGGTCGTCGCGCCGGAGATCGGCCTGAAGCTCGACCAGGTCGGGCTCGAGGTGCTCGGCAAGGCGCGTCGCGTCGTCATCACCAAGGACGACACGACGATCGTCGACGGCTCGGGCGAGGCCGCTGACGTGGCCGGGCGCGTTGCCCAGCTGCGTGCCGAGATCGAGAACACCGACTCCGACTGGGACCGCGAGAAGCTCCAGGAGCGGGTCGCGAAGCTCGCCGGTGGCGTGTGCGTGATCAAGGTCGGCGCGGCCACCGAGGTCGAGCTGAAGGAGAAGAAGCACCGCATCGAGGACGCCGTGTCCGCGACGCGGGCGGCCATCGAAGAAGGCATCGTGGTCGGCGGCGGCACCGCGCTGGTGCACGCGTCGACGGTGCTCGAAGGTGGTCTGGCTGACGCTTCCGAGGGTGACCCGAAGGTCGGTGTCGAGGTCGTGCGCAAGGCTCTGTCGGAGCCGCTGCGCTGGATCGCCGAGAACGCCGGCGTCGAGGGTTATGTCGTCGTGGAGAAGGTCAAGACGGCGGGGCCGGGCACCGGCTTCAACGCCGCGACCGGCGAATACGGCGACATCGCGGCGCAGGGCGTCACCGACCCGGTGAAGGTGACGCGTTCGGCGCTCGCCAACGCCGCTTCCATCGCGGGCATGCTGCTCACGACCGAGACTCTGGTCGTGGACAAGCCCGAGGAGGAAGAGGCAGCGGCTGGTGCTGGTCACGGCCACGGGCACGGCCACTAAGACAGGCCGCGTTCGCGCAAGCTCTACATCGAAGGGCTCCTCGATCCACTGGATCGGGGAGCCCTTCGGCCTTTTCGGAGCATGGTGCCGAAGATTTCAGACCAGGCTCGACCGGGCCGCCGCGTCCACGGCCGCCCGCGCAGGGGGCGCTGGGCAGCCGGCGCCGACGTGGAGGGAGTAGACCAGCTGGTCGAACGCCGCGCCGGCCGCGTCCGCTGCCAGGAAGTAGCCGTTGAGCTCGAGCATCACGTGCCCGTGAACAGCTGACCAGATCGCGAACGAGACCGGCCACGGGTCGCCGGCGGTGTAGACGCCCTCGGCCATCAGCCGCCGCACGGCGTCGACGCCGACCCGGAACGCCTGATGTCCGATCAGCCGATCGTCCTTCGACAGCGAGAACCCCGCGATCCCCGACCCACCGAACATCACGCGGTAGATGTGCGGGTCGGCCAGCGCGCTCCGCCGGTACACCCACAGCAAGCGCGTCGCATCGAGCAAGGCGTCGTCGGTGGGCTCGGCCTGGTGCAGCCGGTCGTCCAGGCGGGTGAACCCCTCCCGGACCACCGCGCGTACCAGTTCCGGCATCGCGCCGAAGTACGTGTAGACCGCCGTCGTCGACACACCGGTCTCGGTGGCCAGCCGACGCGTGGACAGCGCCGCCGGGCCGTCCTCCGCCAGCACGCGGGCGGCGTTCTCCAGCAGCGCGGTCCGGATCTCGGCACGGACAGGTCGCGGGCTCACTCGCTTGACACCTCCTCGCCCGTATGGTGTCATGACCGTTAAGTAACAGCGTTACGCAACATCGTCATCTTACGTCTCGGGGAGAGGCAACGCAGATGAGCGCACTGCTCGCCAAGGCCGCGCGGACCGTACGCCGCCGGATGTTCAGCCAGGTGCCCGTCCTGCCCGAAGCGACCGGCGACCGCGGCCGGACCGCCAACGGAACCGAGCCCGCCCTGCGGCTCGCCGTGCTCGGCGACTCGTCCGCGGCAGGCGTCGGAGCGACGACGCACGACGAGGCGCTGGCCGGCCGGCTCGCCACCATGCTCGCCGGGCTCACCGGCCGGGCGATCTCGTGGCGCGTGATCGCCGAGACCGGCGCCACGACGGCCCGCGTCGCCGGGACGCTCACCCGCGACCTCACCATTCCCGTGGAAGGCTGGCGGCCGGACGTCGTGCTCGTGGCGACCGGTGTCAACGACCTGCTGCGCTGGCGGCCGCTCCCGGCCTTCCGGGCCGATGTCGAGGAACTCTTCCGGCAGATCCACCACCGCACGCCCGACTCCGTGGTGGTCGCGTCCGGACTGCCGCCGGTCGGCAGCTTCCCGTTGCTGCCGGGACCGCTGCGCCCCGCCGCCGGGCTCCGTGTACGCCAGCTGGACCGGATCCTCGGCGAGGTCGCGCCCAAGCTCGGGCACACCCACGTGCCGTTGCGAGGGTCGACGCGGGAACGCTGGTTCGCAGAGGACGGCTTCCACCTCGCGCCCGCCGGCTACCAGGCCTGGGCCAGGCTCCTGGCGCTCGCCGTCGCCGACACCCTCGACGCCACGGCCGCCGTCAGCAGTCGCAGCTGACGGCCGTCACCGGACCAGGAACAGGTACGGTCAGCGGATCGGGCGCCTGCCGCACCACACCGTCGTCGGTCTCCAGCGGCAGGCCCTCCCGGATCCAGTACTCGATGCCGCCGATCATCTCCTTCACCCCGAACCCCAGCCGGGCGAACTCCAGCGCCGCCCGGGTCGCGCCGTTGCAGCCCGGGCCCCAGCAGTACGTCACGACCGGCACCGCCGGATCCAGCTCCGCGGGTGCTCGCGCGGCAATGGACGAGGTCGGCAGGTGCAGCGCGCCAGGCACTCGGCCCTGCCGCCACGCCGCGTCGCCGCGCGAGTCGACCAGTACGAACGAGCCGGATCCCAGCTCGGCATGCACGTCCGACACATCGGTCTGAAAGCTCAACGCCGCGGTAAAGAACGCCACGGCGGATTCGGAAGTCATCGTCACGCCGGAAACGCTATGTGGGCGGAAGCCGGCGCAGAACCAACGATCCACGGACTTCACCTGGCCGACCACCGCTTTCCCTGGTATCCACGCAGCATGACCGCTGATTCCCTGGACGATACGGACTGGCGCCTGCTGATCGCTCTCCAGCACGATGCCCGCGCCAGCTATGCCGACCTGGCCCGCCAGGTCTCGATGTCGCCGAGCGCGGTCACCGAACGCCTGCGGCGGCTGGAGGACCGCGGCGTCATCGCGGGCTATTCCGCGGTCATCGACCCCGAACGCCTCGGCCTGACCATCACGGCGTTCGTCCGGCTGAAGCACCCGACGTCCAACTACAAGCCGTTCCACGACCTCCTCGACCGCACGCCGGAGATCGTCGAGGCCCATCACGTCACCGGCGAGGACTGCTTCGTGCTCAAGGTGCTGGCCCGTTCGATGCGCCATCTGGAACAGATCAGCGGCAAGCTGGCGGGCTTCGGCTCGGTCACCACCAGCGTCGTCTACTCCAGTCCGCTCCCCCGGCGAACGCTCGGATCTGACACGCTTGGCCCACTATCTCCCACTTGAGAAGGGCTCACCATGGCACGGGAAGAGGTCCGCACCGACAAGGCACCGGCACCGTCGGGTGCGTACTCACAGGGCATCGTCGCCAACGGATTCCTTTACACAGCAGGCGTTGGGCCGATCGACCCGGTGACGCGTGAAGTTGTCGGCGAGAACGTCGCCGAGCAGACGGAGCACGTGATGCGCAGCCTGGCGGCGATCCTGGCCGAACGTGGCGCGACGTTCGGCGACGTTGTGAAGGCGACCGTTCACCTGGCCGACCTCGCGGATTTCGCGGAATACAACCGGGTGTACGAGTCGTTCCTGACGCCGCCCTACCCCGTGCGCACGACCGTCGGGTCCACGCTGAACAGGATTCTCGTCGAGATCGACCTGGTGGTCGCACTGCCGTCCTGAGAGTCCTCACTCACGCCCGGATCCAGCTCGAGACCCGGGCGTCGAGCGGGCGTTGAGCTTCGGCCAGGTTCCGTTCTCCTGAGTGAACGGTCGTGTTCATCGTGTAAGGAGTCTTCGCGCGTCGTTCACCAGGCTGACACGCGCATACACGCCGGGTGTCGTCTGACCTGCCGAACCTGTGGCTGTGCATCCCATCAGCCGCAGGGGTTTGCTCATCACCGCTGTCGCGGGCGCGGTCGGTAATCGGATACCGGCCGCGCCACCACCGGCTTCCAAGGCACGGCTTCGCTATCCGTTCACGTTGGGCGTCGCCTCCGGTGAACCCACCTCTGACGGCTTCGTGCTGTGGACCCGGCTGGCTACCGACCCGCTTGCCGCCAACGGCAGGGGCGGCATGCCGGACCGCGATATTGAGGTTGAGTGGCAACTCGCCATTGACGAGAAGTTCGCCTACGTCATCCATCAGGGCACCGTGCCGGCTCGCCGAGCCGACGCGCACAGCGTGCACCTCGAGCTGGCCGGCCTGCAGCCCGGACGCGAGTACTTCTACCGCTTCCGGGTCGACTCGCACGTGTCGCCGGCCGGCCGCACCCAGACCGCTCCGGCCTGGAACGTCTTCGGGCCTCCGCTGCGGATGGCGGTCGCGTCGTGCGCCCACTACGAGCACGGCTACTTCAACGGCTACCGGGCGATCGCCGCCGACGAGCCGGACGTCGTCGTTCACCTCGGCGACTACATCTACGAGTACGCCAAGCACAAGCAGGACTTCGCCGTCCGCGACCACGAGGGCGGCGAGACCCGGACGCTGGCGGACTACCGGCGCCGGCACGCGCAGTACAAGACCGACCCGGACCTGCAGGCCGCGCACGCGGCCGCGCCCTGGATCATGATCCTGGACGACCACGAGGTCGCCAACGACTGGGCCGACGAAATACCGCAGAAGCCCGAAGCCGGCTTCCGGGCGCGCCGGGCCGCCGCGTTCCGCGCGTACTACGAGAACGCTCCGCTGCGCGCGAACGCCAGGCCGCGCGGGCCCGACATGCAGCTCTACCGCCGCCTCACCTGGGGGCAGCTGGCCCGCTTCCACCTGCTCGACACCCGGCAGTACCGCGACGACCAGCCGTGCGGCGGCCGGTGGGCGACGCCGAGCTGCGAGGAGCTGGACTCCCCCAAGCGGGAGATGCTGGGCGCGACGCAGGAACGCTGGCTGGTGGACGGGATCCGCAGCTCGCCGTCGGCGTGGAACTTCCTCGGCCAGCAGATCCCGATGATCGTCCGCGACTTCGATCCCGGCCGGTCCTGGAAGGTACCGGTCGACGGGTGGGACGGGTATCCCGCCGCTCGTGGGCGGCTGCTCGGCCAACTGGCGTCGGTCGGGTACAAGAACCCGGTCGTGCTGACCGGCGACGCGCACATGCACCTGGCCGGCGACCTGCACGTACACGGGGACGACCCGGACTCCAAGCGCGCCGCGGTCGAGCTGTGCGCGACCTCGATCTCGTCCGAGGGCGACGGCGTGGCCCGTACGCCCGACACGGACCTGCTGAAGTCGCAGAACCCGGCGCTGCGTTACGTCGACTCGCGGCGGGGCTACCTGCGGGTGCGGGTTCAGCCGGACAGCATCGACGTCGACTTCCGGGTGGTGCCGTACGTCAGCCGGCGCGGCGCCGAGGCCGAGACCAGCCGGTCGTTCACCGTGGAGTACGGCAGGCCGGTGTTGCAGCGGACCAGTTCGGGAACCAATCCCGTGTGATCGAGCTTCTCCTGGGGGTTCTGGCGCTGGCGCCGGTGCCGATCGACTTCGAGCACCTGCCGCCCGGCCAGGCGCCGACGATCTCCTGGTACTCCGACGGCGTGATCCACAGCGGCGACGGGGTTGGTGAGGCCGGGCTCGGCGGCCGCGACCCCGCGAGCTTCGTGGAGGTACATGGCGGGTACGTCGCGCACGTCTGGGGCGGACCAGGTGAGCCGAGCGCCGACGATGCCCTGGTGTTCCTCTCCCGCGGCACCACGCGGGTGCTGGCGACCGCGCCGGGCGACTCGGCGGAGATCTTCGGCCCGGTGCTCTCCGGCGACGGGCGGCGGATGGCCTGGTCGGTGGTCGAAGGACTGGACGGCTTCGGCTCCGATGCGGACGGGCCGCTGTCCACGCTCGTACTCGCCGACACCGAGACCGGCGACACGATCAAGACGTTCCGCGTCGACGACGACCTGTGGGCCAAGGGTTTCGTGGCCGATGCCGTCGTACTCAACCGCGGCCTCGACACCGGTGTGGTGAGCTGGAGCCCGTACCTCGGCACGCTGCTGGAGTGGAAGGACGCCGGCGAGGTCACCGCGGTCTCCGACGTACGCGGGCTCGCCGCCGTGTCCGACGGGCAGGGCTGCACCTCCGTACGCGACGTGCGCCGGGAGCGGGAGCGCTGGCGGACCTGCGAGGGTACGGTGGCCGGTTTCTCGCCCGACGGGGAGTTCGCGGTCGTACGGCAGGACGTCGACGACGACACGGTGATGGTCGGCGTACTGCAGGCGGCGACGGGCCGGCCGATGCTCCGCCTCTCGACCGGCGGCGGCACGCCCGAGGTGGCCTGGGAGTCGTCGCGCTCGTTCGTCCTGACCGCGTGGGACACCGGCCGGATGGCGATCGTCCGCTGCACCACGACCGGCGAGTGCGGCCTGGCGACGCCCCCTCGCCCGACCGACGCCGGCTGGCCCTACCTGCTGCCGGACCAGTAGCCAATCCGTACTCCCGCGAATGAGTGTCCCGGGGCTCCGGTCGTAGGGCTTAGCATCGTTCGGGTGGAGGCCGAGGAGATCGATGTCGCTGCGGCGCACTCGATGTGGCGGCTGGGCGATGTGTTCGTCGATGTTCGTTCGGCGGAGGAGTACGCCGCCGGGCACATCCCTGGCGCGCTGAACATCCCACTGGACAAGCTGGCGTTCCGGCTGGAAGAGCTGCCCGAGCACAGCCAGGTCGTCACGGTCTGCTCGATGGGCAACCGCTCGATGCGCGGCGCGGAGAAGCTCGCCCGGCTCGAACGTGCGGCGCTGTCTCTACGTGGCGGCACCAAGGCCTGGGCCGCGGCCGGCCACCCCGTCGAAACGGGCGGTGTGTCCGGCGAGCGCACCGCCTCGAGCGGATCCGGCCTGCGCGGCCTCCTCCGTAGGCTGCGCCGCTAACCGCGGCGGGTTTCCAGCAGACCGTACGCCGCGGGCAGGAGCAGCCCGAGTATCCCGAGCACCCCAGCCAACGCGACGACGTTCGTGGCCTGGTTGATCCGCCACGCCATCACGTCTCCCGCCCGGCCGCTGCTCGCTCGACGGCGTCGAGATCATCGGAGGTGACCAGCTGGTAGTCCGCGACCCGCTTGCCCACGGCGTAGCGAGGGTTCTGGATCCGGCCCGTCCGCGCCTCCGCGTAAGGGTCCTCCAGCTCCCCGAACGCGATCCGTGAGACCGAACGGATCGCGTCGTCGACCCGCTGCGAGCGCTCGAGGTTCCAGGCCTCGCCCCGCCAGTGCAGGATCCGCTCGTAGATCCGCCGGTTCGTCGGCGGGAACGGCGCGTCGTCCTGGCCGGCCAGCCACGGCTCGGCCAGCGCGAGCGCGACGTACCACTCCTTGCTGTGCGGTGCGAGCCGGTGCTGCTTCAGGTGCGGCTTCGGCTCGGTCAGGCCGTGGGGTACGACGCCCAGCGGGTCCTCCGTGTCGCCGGAGACCGCGCCGCTGAGCAGGAACGTCAGCTCGAAGTCGGCGTACAGCCCGCTCACCTTACGACCGGACAGGATGAGCAACTCGTTCTTGCCGCCGTCGAGCATCGCCCGCAGCCCGCGCGTCAACGTGACTCTGCGGGCGCCGCCGGGTGCGTCGAACAGGCTCGACAGCCGGCCCTCGCCCGCGCCGAGCCACCGGATCCACGCCGCCTCGACGCCGACCACCAGCTCCGCCACGACCGCGGAGACGTGTGGAGCACAGCCGGGCAGCCGGATCGCCGTGACACCGGGCGTTCCGGCGTCGACGGCGTTGTGCGGGTCGCGGCCGAACAGCAGCCGTTCACCGGTACGGAACGCCACCGGATGCAGGTCCCGGCCGCGCATCAGCACGTGCAGCATCGCGTCGCCTCCAACCGCCGCCGAGGGTACCGGCGGACCCAGACACGGACCCGGACCCGGGTGCGGTGCCGGACGCGAACTCCGGCACCGCACCCGACGCCCCCACTCCCCCGCTGTCCAACCCCCGTACGTCAGGTCCGCCGGCCGAGCTGCCAGCAGCTCTGCCTGCCCTTCTTCCCGCAGTCGACGTACTTCGTCATCCACTCGTTGAACTGTTTGACCACCTTCGGGTGGTCGCGCCACACGTTGTGGTTCTGGCCCGCGTCCTTGCGCAGGTCGTACAGCTCTGGCCGGCTGCCGTCGTTGTACCGCACGTACAACCACGCCTTCGTCCGGATCGCGTTGTACGGATGGAAGGCGGGCAGGAACGTCGCGCGCTCCGCGGCCGCCACGTCGCCGTCGAGGTCCGGGTCGGTGCTGGTGGTCGTTCCCGCCTTGTTCTTCGCGACCTGCGGCTTGTGCTCCATCAGCGCGCCCTCCCGCCACTTCGGCTTGCCGCCGCGCAGCAGGTCCATCAGCCCGTGTCCGTTGCTGGGCTCGGGATCGCGGCCGGCGATGTGCTGGAACGTCGGGTAGAAGTCGATGTTCTGCACCAGCTCGGAGCGCTCCTGCCCCTTGCGCACGCCCGGCCCTTCGACGACGAGCGGCGGGTTGCTGTCGTGGTCGTACGCCGTGCCCTTGCCCCGCAGCATTCCGTGCTGCCCGAGGTGGAAGCCGTTGTCCGCGGTGAACACGAAGTACGTGTTGTCCAGCTGGCCGTTCTTCGCCAGCTGCTTACGCAGGTTGATGATCTGGTCGTCCAGCGACTGCATCATGCGGACGCGGTTGCGGAAGTCGTTGTCCAGCTTGTCGTAGGTCTTGCTGTCGAACGCCCCGGTCCGCTTCACCTTCAGGTCCTGGCAGTCGTAGCGTCCGCCGCCGGGCTTGGTGCCGCAGTCGCCGTGTGCGTACTGGCCGCCCGGCCGGTCGCGCTCGGCCGGCGGGAACAGCGGCTGGTTCTTGTGGTCGTTGCCGACCTTGCTGTGCGGCGCGAACGAAGAGATCTGCAGGAAGAACGGCTGCTCGCCGCGATGGGCGCGGTCGACGAACTCCCTGGCGCGCCGGCCCAGCAGGTCGTTGAGATACATCTTCGGCTGGCTGAGATGCTTCGCGCCGCCTTTGCGCTGGACGTCGGTGATGCTGTACGTCCCCGCCATGTTCGTGTAGCCGTTGGAGGCCACGTGCCACTCGTCCCAGCCGCGCGGCACCACGTCGTCGGCGACCTTGTAACCGTTGAGGTACTTGCCCATGAAGCCGGTGCGGTAGCCCGCGGCGTCCAGCTCGACGGCGTACGTGTGCTTCTGGTTCTCGTACTTCTCGAACGCCTCGTACCCGCCGGGGAAGTCCTTCCGGTTGCCCTCGTTCACCAGCACGTGGGTGTTGTGCGGGTAGTCGCCGGTGAGAATGCTCGACCGCGACGGGCAGCAGAGGCTGTCGGCGACGAAGTAGTTGGTGAACGTCGTTCCGTTCTTGCGCATCGCGCGCACCGACGACATGTACGGGATCAGGTTCTTGGAGAGGTCGTCGGTCAGGATGAAGACGATGTTGGGCTTGCCCTTGGCCTGCGCCTCGGCGTCCGGGCCAGGCATCGCGGTCGCGTTGGCCCTGGACCGCTCCGGCCGCAACATCGCCGATGACGTACCGGTGAGCAGCCCGCCGGCCAGGCCGGCCGCCAGCAGCACGGCGAGGGCCCTGCTCCGCCATGGTTTCCGCATGTTTTCGTCACGCCTCCTTGTCCCCTGTCGTTGGCGTGCCCATCACAGCGGACTCCGGCGGTCCGGCGGAAGCGGAACGTTCCTCCCGTACGGCTAGCACTCGAGCGGGCGCTCGCCCGCGTCGGCCAGGTCGGCGCAGATCTGCTCGGCCGCGTCGGTCGTACGGACGAGCCACAGGCCGACGTCTGTGTCGGCGCCCGCGCTGGCGAGCATCCGGCTGTCCGGTGAGAACTCCAGGTCGCTGATCTGGTCGTGGTGCCACGTGAGCTGGCCGACCCGCTGGCCGGTCGTAAGATCCCAGAGCCGGATGATCCGATCGTCCGTCGTCGCGGTCGCCGTCAGCCTGCCGTCCGGCGAGACGGCCAGCGCCTGGATGGCCGCCGGGTGCGTGCCGAACGCCTTCAGCACACGGCCGGTCCGTCCGTCCCGCAGCTGCATCCGTCCTCCGCTCGTCGTCGTGACGAGCCGGCCGTCGGGAGTGAACGCGGCGTCGTCGATGACACCGGATCCGATCCGCCTGGTGCCGATCCGCTGCAGGTCCGGCGATCGCCAGGTCCGGATCTCCGCGCCGTACGGCTCGCCCAGCTCGGCGATCCGGATCACGCCGGCCAGCGAACGGCTGTCGGGCGCGAACTGGAGTCTGGTCGGCAGATGGTTCCGGCCGATCTCGGCGACACCCCGCTGGCGTCCGGTCGCCCGTTCCCAGACGCGGATCTCGTACGTCTCGCGTCCCGGCACCACGGTGGGGTCCTGCAGCACGGCAGCGACGAGCGTGCCGTCCGGCGACACCACCAGGTCGGCGAGCCGCCGGTCCGGCACGCGCAGGGTCCGGCTCGCCGTTCCCTTGCCGGGCGGGGTGATCGTCACCGTCGCGTCGTCGCTGCCGACGACCTGGGTGCCGTCCTTGGTGTATGCGACCGCGACCGGCTTGCTCCCGCTCGTCGCGGTCAGGGCCGACCGTGCTCCCGTCGAGGTGTCCCAGGTGAAGACGCCGTCGCCGGCTGCCGCCGACAGCTGCTTCGTACCCGGCACGAAGGCCACATCGCTCACCGCAGCAGTCGGGTCGGCGTACCAGTGCGGATTGCGCCCCCAGCGCCGGACGGTCCCGTCGGCGAGCACCGCCACGACCTCGCCGTCGCCGGAGGCAGCGATCGCGCTGATCGCCGAGCGGCCGCCGTTGCTGCCCACCGGACCGCGCACGTAGGTGGCGTACTCCTCCGACCGCGGTTCGTCCGGGCTCAGGCCGACGACGACCGTGCCGTTGACGTCGGGCGCCAGCAGGCTCCTGCCGTCGGCGGTGAAGACGACCGGACCGCCGCGCTTCCCGCGCGGATCGTCGTAGGTCGGGTCCTCGATCTCGCCGGCCGGCTTGCCGGTTCTCGGATCCCAGAGCCGGATCAACCGGTCGTTGGCGGCTCCGCTGGCGAGGTACTGGCCGGAGAACGTGACGTACGCGGGCGACCTGCGGCCGCCGGCCGCCTGGACGTGCGCGCGCGTGAGCAGCAGCCGCTTCCGGCCGGCGGTGTCCCACAGGTCGACCGTGCCGTTGACCAGCCCGAGCGCGAGCCGGGTGCCGTCGCGGCTGTACGCGATCGTGTGCACCGGGCGGCTCGCCAGGGTCGGCTCGGTCAGCCGGCGCAACTCGGCGCCGGTGCGGGCCTGCCGTTCCGCGATGACGTAGCCGCCGCCCGCCTGCTGTGCCGTGGCGACGACCTCGCCGGAACGCCAGGCCACCGCGGCGCCGACGCCCTGGATCGTGCGGACGGGCCGGCCGGACGGCACCGCCCAGATCCTGACGTCGGCCGCCGTCGCCGTCGCGAGCAGCCGGCCGTCCGGGGAGAACTCGGCATCGGTGACGGCCTGGCCGTGCTTCAGGCCGGTGGCCACCGGCTCGCGGCTACGGGAGTCGACGACCGCGACCTCGCCCTCGACGCCGCCGACCGCGACGTACCGGCCGTCCGGGCTGAAGTCGACGGCGGTCGGCGTGTCCACGCCGGACTCGAACGTCGCCGGATAGCCGGGCACGACGTTGGAGAGCAGCGCGCTGCGTGCCTCGCCGGTGCTGCCGGTCCGCCAGGCCTCCAGTGCGGAGCGCCTGGCGCGTACGGGGTCGTTGTCGACGTGGGTGAGGGACTCGGCCGCGAGCCGGCGGGAGTTCGCGAGGGCGGCGGCGTGCTCGGCCGTGGCCTTCTCCCGTTCGGCGGTGTTCCGGGACATGACCGCCAGGGCGCCGGCGACCAGCGAGAGCACGAGCAGGCCGGCCAGCGTCACGACGGTCGCGCGGAGCCGGCGGGTGGCCCGCCGCTGCAGGCGGCGGCTCTCGGCGAGGAACGCCTGCTCCTGCTTCGTGAGATCGGTGCGACCGTCCGCCCATTCCAGTGCGGCGGCCAGCCTGGCGCCCCGATAGAGCTCGCCCTGGTCGCGACCGCCTGTCTCCCAGGAGGTGACCGCCTCGCCGAGCCGCTGGCGGAGCAGCAGGCCCTGCCGATCCTCCTCGACCCACTGCCGTAGCCGCGGCCACGCGGTCAGCAGCGCGTCGTGCGACAGCTGGACACCCTCGGTGCCGGCGCTGGCCAGCCGCGCCTCGACCAGGCGATCCACCAGCTCGTCCGGGATCTCGTCGCGGCTCGCCCGGCGTCGTGCCAGCCCGCCGCTGTCGACGACGGCGACCATCCGGAGCAGGGCGGCACGCAACCGCGGTCGCTCGGCCTCGGGCAATCGCTGGTACACGCCGTCGGCCGTCTGTGCGACGGCCCGGTCGACGCCACCGGTCTCCTGGTAGGCGCGCAGGGTCAGGACGTTGCCGGACCTGCGTTCCCAGGTCTGGCGCAGCGCGTGGGCCAGCCGTGGGAGTACGCCGGGTTCGTCGAGCCGGCCGCCCTGCGCGCCCACGTCGGTGATCAGCCGGTCGACGAGACCGGGCTCGAGCTCCAGCCCGGCCAGGCGGGCCGGCTCGGTGATCACCCGTTCCAGGTCGGTGGCTTCGAGCGGGCGGAGGAGGTACGGATGGGCGAGCGCCGGCCGCAACGGAGGCAGCCGCAGGCACTGCTCGAGGAAGTCGGCGCGGACGGCGACCACGGTCAGCGCCGGCCATGCATGGGTGAGCGCGGTTGCGAACGCCTCCCGCTCGGCAGGATCCGCGACGGCGGTGAACAGCTCCTCCGCCTGATCCACGACGAGCACCAGGCGGTCCGGGAGCGCGCTGCCGAACCGGTCGGGGTGTTCGCGCAGCCGGCTCGCCAGCCGGCCGGGGTCTGTACCCAGGATCGGCGCCAGCCTGGCGGCCAGTGTGCCGAACGGGTTCGAGCCCGGCGTCAGGACGACCTGCGGCCAGGCTCCCTCGGCGGCCGCGAGCGCGGGCAGCACACCGGCTCGCAGCAGCGACGACTTGCCCGTACCCGACGCTCCGGTCACGAGGAGCAGGCTGTCCACCCGCGTGAGCCGCGACATCCGTACGAGTACGTCGGTCACGGCCTGCTCGCGGCCGCGGAACAGCTCGGTCTCCTGGCCGCTGAAGCTGCGCAGGCCGGGGTACGGGCACCGGTCACCGGGCGGCGGCGCACTCGTGGGAGGCCCGGCTGGAATTAGTTTGTTTGGGTGACCCGTAAAAACTAATTCCTGGCGCCCTCCACCGGGCGGCGTCGCACTCGTGGAGGGCCCGGCTGGGATTAATTCGTTTGGGTGACCCGTAAAAAACAATTCCTGACGCCCTGCCCCCGCTGCTGCCGGCATGCGGTTGCCGGCGACCGAGACGATCGCGCGCAGGATCGGTGCGGCGGCCGCGTCCGTCATCGGGCCCAGCGCAGGCTCGAGGGTGGGCGCGGGACCCGCGTTCACCGCGTTGACCACGCCTGGTGCCGGCTTCAGCGCGGCCGCGGCGGCGGCCATCAACTGGCCGGCGGTCGGGTAGCGGCGGGCCGGGTCCTTGTCCATGCCGGTCGCCACCACGAGGTCCAGCGCCGGCGGCAGGCGGCCGAACAGCGACGGTGCCGGCGGCGGATCGTTGAGCTGCGCCGCGAGCTTGCCGGCGGGATCCTCGGCGGGAAACGGCAGCTTGCCGGTCAGGCACTGGAACAGCACGCAGGCGAGCGCGTACACGTCGGCGCGACCGTCGACGTCGGCGCCCAGCAACCGTTCGGGAGCCATGTAGTCGAGCGTTCCGATCTGGCCGGCGCTGGTGAGCTTCGTGGCGTCGGCGCTCAGCGGCTTGGCGATCCCGAAGTCGGCGAGCACCGCCTGGTCCGCAGCCGGTCCGGCCAGCAGGATGTTGGAGGGCTTGACGTCTCGGTGCACGATGCCGGCCCGGTGCGCCGCGTCGAGCGCGTCCGCCACCTGGGTCAGCACCCGCACGGCATACCCCGGTTCCAGGACACCGCTGGCCAGCCGGCGTTCCAGGTCGGTGCCCTCGACCAGCTGCGTCGCGAGGTAGGGCTGACCGCTGACCTCGCCGTAGTCGAGGATTCCGACCACGTGCGGATGCCGCAGGGCGTTCAGCAGCTCACTCTCACGGCGAAAACGCTCTCCGGCGGCGGGATCGGCCGTCGGCAGCACGAGCCGCTTCAGCGCGACCCACGTGTCGTTCCGGGTGTCGTAGGCACGCCAGACCTCGCCCATGCCGCCACGACCGAGCGTCTCCTCCAGCCGGAACGGCCCGAACGGCTCTCCGTGGGTCGTCGGCATCGCTACCAGCCTCCCGCGTCTTCGCGGGCAGCATAGTGACCGGCTGCCTGACCTACGCCCCGCCCGGTGGCCGCGGCCCCTTCGAGCTCTCCCGGATCCTGAGCGTCGTGGCCAGCGTCACCAACTGGGGCACGGCGCTCTCACCGCCCAGCCGGTCGAGCAGCAAACTCGCCGCCGTCTGGCCGAGCTGGTACGTCGGTTGCTCGACCGTCGTCAACGCCGGTGCCATCAACGGCGCCCACGGCGAGTCGTCGAAGCACACCATGCCGAACTGGTCCGGGATCTTCGCCCCTCGCTCGACCAGCGCCCTCATCGCGCCGGCCGCCATCAGGCTGTTCCCGACGAAGAACGCGTCCGGCGCCGGGCTCTGGTCCAGCAGCTCGCACGCCGCCGCGTAGCCGCCGGCCACCCGGTAGTCGGTCCGCCGTACGTACCGCTCTCCCACAGCGCCGTGCCCGCGATCCTCCAGCGCCGCGAGGTACCCCAGCCGCCGCTCCTCAGCCGTGCTCACGTCCGCCGGTCCGGAGATGCACGCCACCCGCTCGTACCCGTTGTCGAGCAGGTGGTTCGTCGCGTGCTGCGCGCCGGACCGGTTGTCGACGACAACCGCGTCGAGAGCCACGCCACCGATCCGGCGGTCGATCGTCACGACGGGAACGCGATGGGCCTGCAGCACACCGAGATCCGTACGTTCGGTCGCCGGCGCGATGATCACGCCGGCGGCCTGCTCGGCGAGTACGACGTCGAGGTAACGCCGTTCGCGCTCGGGGTCCTCGTTGGTGTTGCAGAGCACGACGGAGTAGCCGTGCTCGAGCGCTGCCTCCTCCACACCGCGAGCCACCGAGGTGAAGAAGGGGTTCTCGATGTCGGAGATGAGCAGCGCCCAGACGCTGCCGGCCCGCCTGCGCAGGTTTCTCGCGACGCGGTTGGGGCGGTAGCCGAGCGCGTCCGCCGACCGCCGAACTCGCTCGGCGAGCTCGGGGTCGACGGTCGGCGCGTTGTTCAGGGCGCGGGAGACCGTCGCCGTCGAAACGCCCGCGTGGGCCGCGACGTCTCGGATCCGCACCCGTCTAGCGTCCATGGCGAGTCCGCCCGTATCCGATCAGGCCGAGCAGACCGACTGGCCCGGCCGGCCGGCTGTCAGGCTTCGTGCGCACGGGCCCCCGCTTCGACTGTTGCCGCTCACACATGCTGGTCTGGGTTCTCCCAGTACCACGTTTCGGGGTCGTACACGGCGGGCGAAGGGTGGATCCACGGAGCGGCGAAGCCGCCCATGGCGAGCTCCTCCTGCTTGGGGACGTTCTTCATGTCCGTGTGCACCAGCACAACATACGGCGTGTTGGCACAAACTCCCAGGAGCCATGGCCCGTCGGTGATGTGGATCTTCGCCATCTCCCAGACCAGCCTGTGCCGTTTGAGCTCATCTGGCTCGACTTTGGTCTGGTCGTACAGCTTCCACAGCTTCTCGACCGGTCCGCCCTCTTCGGGCTCCATCCGCGGCGGCGTCCGCTTGTACGGGTCGACGTCGAGCTGCTTCTTCTCGTTCGGCGTGCCGCGCTGGTTGTAGAACTCGCCCTGCAACGGCGCCCACCGCGACGACTCGATCGGGACCATCCACTGCGGGTAGACCAGGCAGTTCGGGCCGTCGCCGGTCTCCCAGTTGGTGTTGGTCATCATCTTGCCGAACCGCCACTGGTCGGCGTAGGTGTCCGGCGGCACGGGGTTGAGCTCGGTGTCGACGCCGATGGCGTTCCAGTCGCGCTTGAGCAGCTCGTTCTTCGACTTGTGCTCCGGAGCGCTGTCGGCCTGGTAGTCGAGCCGGATCCGCAGCTTGGTCCCGTCGGGCAGCTCGCGCTTGCCGTCGCCGTTCTTGTCGACGACACCGATCTCGTCGAGGATCTGCTTGGCCTTGTCCGGGTTGTACTCGATGTAGCTGTCGCGCCAGTCCTTGTAGAGCTTCTCGCCCTCGTCGTTGACGTGGAACTCGATCCCCTTCGGGCTCATCGTGCCAGTGGTCAGCTCACCGGTGTTGTAGTAGACCGAGCGCTGCACCGCCTTGCGGTTGTACGCGTGCGAGAGTGCCTGGCGGAACTTCGCGTTGCGGAACAGCTTGCGCAGCTTGGGGTCCTTGTAGTCCTGGTTGAAGAACGTCAGCGAGCCGCTGCCGTCACCGGCGTCCCAGAACCGCACCTCGAGCCCGGTCTTGGCCGTTGCCTTGCGCAGCGCGGACACGTCGTCGAGGAAGATGGCGGTGAACCCGGCGTACTGGAAGTTCACCTTGCCCTGCTGGACGTTGAGCTTCTGGATCTCGGTGTCCTTGACGACCGTCAGCTCGATCTTGTCGATGTACGGAAGCTGGGCACCGTCCGGCGAGACGCACCAGTAGTAAGGGTTGCGCTCGAAGACGACGCTGCGGCCCTCGGCGTACTTCTGCAGCTTCCAGCCGGTCAACGTCGGGCAGTCGGGGTTGCGCGTCCAGGCCCGCTTGGTGTCGAACAGGCCGTCCGTGGTCGCCCAGGTCTTGCCGACCTTCTTGTTGTACTTGGGATGGAACTGCTTCATGTAGTGCTTGGGTTCCATCCACGTCGGGCCGTTGCCGCGCTTGACCCACATCGCGAGCCGGTCGGCGGTCAGCGGCGCGGGCGCGTCGAACTCCATGAGGATGGTCAGCGCGTCGGGCGCCGTCATCTTCATCACGCCGCCCGTACCCGACTTCGCCTCATCCGGCGGAACCTCGGGGTGCTCCTCGTTGAGGACCATGTCCTCCCACCAGAACATGATGTCCTCGGTCGACCACGGCTCGCCGTCGGACCACCTCAGGCCCTCGCGGAAGTGCAGCGTCCACTTGGTCGCGTCCGCGTTGGACTCCCAGCTCTCGACCAGGCCCGGGCCGACGTCCTGGCCGTCGTTGAGCCAGCGCAGGAGCGAGTGGCCGTACATGTACTCCGCGTGGCCCGCGTCCTCGCTGGAGCCGGTGATGGACAGGATCGTGCCGCCGTACTTGCCGGGCTTGATCCAGTTGTGCGGCACGACGTAGGGATTCTTCGGGAGTCGCTGCTCGACCGGGTCGAGCTTGCCGGACTTGACGAGCGTGGCCAGGTCCGGGGCCTCCTTGAACTGCTTGGGCTTCGGGAGTGGCTTGGTTTTCGAACCCTTCAGCGCGGGGTTTTCGGTTGCTCCGTCTTTGTCTCGTGAGTTCGTGTTGCCACCGGACGGGCCGGAGCATGCGGCGAGCGCCACACCACCGGCGGCGACGGCGGACAGCTTCAAGAGCGCCCGCCGGTCGAGACCCGTGCTGACCATTCGTTCCACCTAGGTAATCGTTTTCTGAGTAATCGATTGCTGGGCAAAGTAGGTTACAGCCGGGTTTCGTGTCAACGGCACTGTCAGTTACGCGTCCGGCATCGGTCACGGCCCGCGGGGCTGTCTGTCGTCAGACCAGGACGGAGGTCACCGGCATCGCGGAGTCGGCCGGCAGGTCGAGCTGTGAGGGCATACGGCCGCGGGCCACCATCTCGGCTCCGAGGGCCGCCACCATCGCGCCGTTGTCGGTGCACAGCTTCGGACGCGGGACGCGTACCCGGATGCCCTTTCCGGATGCGCGTTCCTCGGCCATGGCCCGGAGCCGCGAGTTGGCTGCGACGCCGCCGCCGATCAGCAGGTCGGTGATGCCGCGGGTCTGGCAGGCGTCGATGGCCTTGCGGGTGAGAACGTCGCAGACCGCCTCCTGGAAGCTCGCGGCCACGTCGGCGACCGGCACCGGCTGCCCGTCGTGCTCACGGGCCTCGACCCAGCGCGCGACCGCGGTCTTCAGTCCGGAGAACGAGAAGTCGAAGCGGTGGCGCTCGAGGTCGCGGGGGCCGGTGAGTCCGCGCGGGAACGTGACGTAGGCGGGGTCGCCCTCGCGGGCGGCCTTGTCGATGTAGGGGCCGCCGGGGAACGGCAGGCCGAGCAGCCTGGCCACCTTGTCGAACGCCTCGCCGGCAGCGTCGTCGATCGTGGCGCCGAGCGGGTCGACGTCCTGCGTGACGTCCTCGACCAAGAGGAGCGAGGAGTGGCCGCCGGAGACCAGCATCGCAAGGCACGGCTCGGGCAGCGGCCCGTGCTCGAGCGTGTCGACGGCGACGTGCGCCGCGAGGTGGTTGACGCCGTAGAGCGGCTTGCCGAGGCCGATGGTCAGCGCCTTCGCGGCGGCGACGCCGACCAGGAGGGCGCCGGCCAGGCCCGGGCCACTGGTGACGGCGAGCGCGTCGACGTCGCTCAGGCGTACCCCGGCGTCGGCGCAGGCCCGCTCGATCGTCGGCACCATCGCCTCCAAATGCGCGCGACTCGCGACCTCGGGCACCACACCGCCGAAGCGTGCGTGCTCGTCGAGGCTGGAGGCGACGGCGTCGGCGAGCAGGGTCGCACCCCGCACGATGCCGACGCCGGTCTCGTCACAGGACGTCTCGATTCCGAGGATCAAAGGCTCATCGCTCACGGGGACGAGCTTACTGTCGGTGGGCTGTGTCACACTTCTCGTGGACGCTCGTCAAACTCCTTCTCGTGGACGTCCCGTTAACCCTCCGGAGTTCCAAAGAACGGAGTACTCCATGACCGCTCAGCCAATCGAGGTTCACGTAGAAGGCCACGAAGGCCCGTGGACCGAGGATGACTACTTCGCGCTCAGCGAGACTCGCGACCGGATCGAGCTGTTCGACGGGAGTCTCATCGTGAGCCCAGGACCTACCTACCGACACCAGTTCATCTCCGACCGGCTCCTTGTGAAGCTCGATCGTGTGCTGGATGACAGCCACACCCCGGTGTCGGCCGTTGACGTGCGTCTTCAAACCGAGAGGATCTTCGTCCCAGATGTGGTGGTCACCTCCGCGTCGCCTGATCAGGATGTCCTCGAAGCCGATCAGATCGCGTTGGTCTGCGAGGTGGTCTCGCCGGGCAACTCGGGCAACGACCGTGTGCTGAAGATGTGCGTCTATGCGACCGCCTGGATTCCGTGGTACCTCCTGATCGAGCCGACGCAGAAAGGTGACCAGATCTCAGCTTCGCTCTACCGGCTCGAGGACGAGCACTACGTACCGCACGGGCGGGCCGACGCCGGTCAGACGCTGCGTCTACCCGATCCGGTAAACGTCGAGCTCGATCCGGCGGAGCTGCTGCGCCGCGAGGTTGCGGGGCAAGGGTAAATTCCTGCGAACTCACTCCAAGGACCGCCAGGTTCTGCCTAGAGTCAGATCCGTTATGTGCAAGCGGATGAGAGGCAGGACATGGCCAACTCGTGGGTGAAGAAGGCAGTCGCCACCGCGGCGATCGCGACCGGACTCGCGGTCGCCGCGCCGGCAGCGGCCAACGCAGGCATCTACACCTGGCACTACCAAGCGACCTACTCGTCAAACGACGCTTGCGTCGCGGCGGGAACGGCGGCCGTCAGCTCGCAGGACGCTGACGCCTACCGGTGCACCGGCACAGGCGGAGTCGACCTCTACCTCGGCTACATCTGGTAGCGACGCCTGGCAACACCGCTATCCAGCGGCCGCGGCGACGCGCACCAGATCCGATCCGAGCACCACCGCGTCGCCCCGGCCGCCAACGCAACAGCCGTTCCCGGCGCGCACATCGCGATCAAAGGCCAGCCTGCGCCGACTCACCTGCCTCGGCGACGGACTAGCAAGCCGAACCTCAGCAACAGCTCGTCACCCCGGCCACCGCCGCGCCAGCCCCGCTCGCGGCGCATGTCGCGGCCGTAGCCCGTCGACACCGACCAACCGGCTCACCCACCCGGCGACCCATCGGCAAAGTCCACCTCAGCAACAACGCGTCTCCGGCCGCCATCGCATTTGCCGAGCTCCCGGCACGCACATCGCGGCCGTAGCCAGCCGGTGCCCGCCAACCGGCACGCCCGCCCGGCAGCCCACAGGCAAGCCCAACTCAGCAACAGTCCCTCACCCCAGCCACCGCCGCCCCCGGCGCACCTCGCGGCCAAAGCCGACCGGTGCCCGCCTCGGCAACAGTCCGTCACTCCAGCCACCGCCACGGCAGCCTGCCTCGGCCCGCACCACGCCGGCCAAGGCCGGCAGGTGCCCCACGACCGCTCACTCGCTCCGGCGGCCTGCCGGCAAGCCCAACCTCAGCAGCAGTGCGTCACCCTGGCCGCCGTCGTAGTAGCCGCGGCGGACGGAGATCTGCTCGAAGCCGAACGCCTCGTACAACCGCAGTGCGGGCGTGTTCTCCTCGTGCACCTCGAGCAGCAGCTCTTCGCATCCCGTCCGAGGCAGGGCGTCGAGGGTCGCGCCAAGCAGCGCACGGCCTACACCGGCTCTCTGGGAGTCCGGGTGCACTGCGATCCGCAGCAGGTCCGCGCTCGTACCCGCCAGCGACGTGCTCGCATAGCCGGCCACCGCGCCCCCGACCCCGGACTCGGCGGCGAGCAGCAGCCGGTTCTCCGCGTCCAACTCGTCGCGCAGCAGCCCCTGGCTCCACGCCTCCCGTCCGAAGCACATCCGTTCCAGCTCGCACAGCGCCTCGAGATCGGCGGTACGCGCCGGCCGTACGACGGTCATCGGCCGCTGGTCAGCACACTCTTGCGCGCGCCCGGCTCGACCGCATCGGGTCGGCGGAGGTAGAGCGGCACCGGCTCGAGCAGCGGCACCGCACGCTTCGACGCCAGCCCGGCCAGGTCACCCGCCGACGGGTTCGCAGGCCCGACGGCGTTCGGGAACGCCTCGGAGTAGAGCGTCGCGCCCCGCCCGACCACGTGGTCGCGGGTCGCGATGTCGGCGGGACGCGCGACGTGTGGTCCCTCGACGCGGCGGCGCTGGTCGTTGTAGCGCGCCCAGTAGACCTCCTTGCGCCGCGCGTCGGTCGCCACCAGGAACGTCTCCGGCACGTCGGCGCCGAACTCCGCCGCAGCGGCCAGCACGTCGAGTGTGCACACCCCACGCACCGGCACGCCGAGGACATGTCCAAGCGTCCGCGCCGTGACCAGCCCCACCCGCAGCCCGGTGAACGGCCCCGGCCCGACGCCCACCGCGATCTCCGTCAGGTCGCTCGGTACGGCACCAGCCTTGTCGAGCACCGCGGCGATCCCCGGCGCCAGCAGTTCGCCGTGCCGCATCGCGTCGACGGTTGTCGACTCGGCGAGCACGCGTTCACCGTCGTGCAACGCGACCGTGGCGGCCGGCGTGGCGGTGTCGAATCCGAGCACAAGCACGTGGCCGAGGTTAGCAACCGGCAATACGCTCAGGGCTGAACGCCTCCGCTCACGGCGAACGCGACTACCGGCCGGCCCGGCCGCGCACCAAGGTGGCGGGTATGCGAATCATCATCTTGGGCGGTACGGCCTTCATCGGCAGGGCCATGACGGAGCACTTCACCGACCAGGGCCACGAGGTCATGGTCGTCCACCGCGGCGAGACCGAGCCGCCCGGGCTGCCCGACGTCCAGCACCTGCACGTCGACCGTTCCGACCTGGCCGGCGCCGACGCCCGTGCGGCGATCGAGGCGTTCCAGCCCGACGCGGCCGTCGAGGTCTACGCCATGAACCGCCAGGAGGCCGAGACCGCGCTTTCCGTTCTGCCGGAGGGAATCCGGCTGGTCGCGATCTCCAGCTGCGACGTCTACCGCGCCTACCAGTCGCTCCACACCGGCAAACAGACCGACGTCCTGCCGCTCGTCGAGACGTCTCCGCTGCGGGATGCCGGCTGGACCGAGCCCACGCCCGTACGCGGCGACACCACGCGAAGCTTCCAGAATCTCGAAGTGGAGCAGGCATATCTCGCGCGTGGCGCCACAGTGCTCCGGCTCGTCGCGGTCTACGGACCGCACGACAGGCAACGCCGGTTCGAGTACGTCCTGCGCCGGGTCCGCGCCGGGCGCAAGCAGATCCCGATCGGCGCGGGCACGTTCCTGTGGAGCCGCGTGTACGTCCACGACGTCGCCACGCTAACCCTGCTCGCGCTGACCGACAACGCCGCGCGCGGCGAGATCTTCAACGTCAGCGAGCGGTTCAGCGCGCCGATGCGGCTGCACTCGCAGCAGATCCTGGACGCCGTGGGCTCCGACGCGGAGCTCGTCACCGTGCCCGATGCCGCGCTGCCGCCCGACCTCGAGACCACCGGCACGATCAGCCAGCACCTCGTCACCGACTCCGCCAAGGCGCGGGCGCTGCTCGGCTGGGAGCCGACCGACCAGGAGGAGGCGCTACGTACGTCGGTGCAGTGGCACCTGGCCAACCCACCGTCCCAGTCGAGCGACGACTTCACCGCCGACGACGCGGCACTCGCGGCAGCCGCGGATGCGTCCGAGGGCAGCTCCTGAGCTGGAGCCCTCCCCAGCACCCGGAACGTCAGCTCCGCCGCGCCATCCGCCCACGCCATCCGCCCACGCCACCCGCCCACGCCACCCGCCCACACCACCCGCCCATGTCGTCCGCCCGCGTCGTCCGCCCATGCCATCCGAGGACCCGGCGCAGGCGGTCCCGCAGGACCCCGCGGACGTGGTCGATGAATTAATTAGTTTGGGTCACCCAAACTAATTAATTCATCACCGAGCAGACGGCGGCGATGCTGTGCGCGCGCAGCCCGCGCCGCCGGAAGTCCGCCGCTCAGCTCGCGAGCTGAGCCCGTAGTGGCGCGTCGATCCAGCGCGGCCCGATCGGAATCACCCGGACCCGGCGCGGCTCCTCGCCCTCCGGATCGCCCGGGCCGCCGGTCGGCCGGGTCAACACGATCTCCAGCCGGTTGGCGGCCAGCCCTTCCGCCAATCCCTCCCCCCACTCCACGACGGTCACGGCATCGTCGAGCGAAGCGTCCAGGTCGAGGTCGTCGAGCTCGGCGACGCCGCCCAGCCGGTACGCGTCGACGTGCACCAGCGGCGGCCGCGCCCCAGCCGCCCGGTGCACCCGCGAGATCACGAACGTCGGCGACGTCACGTCCCCGCGTACGTTCAGCCCGGCGCCGATCCCCTGAGTCAGCGTCGTCTTGCCCGCCCCGAGCTCGCCGTGCAACAGCACCAGATCGCCCGGCCGCATCAGCTCGGCCAGCCGCAGCCCCAGCTGACGCATCGCATCCGCCGAGGGCGCCTCCACCTCGACCGGCAGCCGCTTGGCGAACACCACCTCCGGCGAAGCGCGCCGCGCCTCGACGTACCCGCGCCGCTCCCAGAACCGCAATGTCATCGGCAGCTCGACCCGGGCCGTGAGCCGCAGCCCGTCGACGCCCGCCGCCTCGGCGACCTCCTCGGCACAGCCGACCATCGCCGTACCCACACCGCGGTGCTGGAAGCGCGGATGCACCGACACCCGCCGCAGCTCGAGCCAGCCGTCGGACTCCGCGAAGAGTACGGCGCCCGCCGGAGCGCCGTCGACGGTCGCGAGCAGCCCGCCGTGCTCCCGGATGGCGGCCGCGACCCCGGCGACGTTCTCGTGCAGCGCCGACCCGGGAGGGTCGAGCGGCGGACGGGCGCCGAACGCCGCGTGGATCACGTCGACCAGCGCGTCCGCGTCGTCCGGCTTCGCTTCCGCCACGTGCAGGTCGATCATCGGCTGGCCTCCCACGCCGCTGCGTCGGCGGATCGCTCGACCAGCTCACGCAGTCGTTCGTTGATCACTTCTGGGTACTCGATCATCAGCATGTGCCCGCAGTCGGAGAGCTCGAGGAAGTCGGCCGACGGCAACCGCGCCGCGATCGCCCGGCTGTGTTCGATCGGCGTGATCAGGTCGTTCTTGCCGCACATGATCTCGACGTCTACGTCGGCCAGTTGCTCGAGCGCCTCGTACTTGTCGTGTATGCCGAACGCCGGGAAGAACTCAGCGACCACCTCGATCGGCGTCGCGGCCAGCATCTCGGCGACGAACTCCACGCGCGCCGGCGGGACCTTCGACGCGAAGGAGTAACGCTTGGTCAGCAGGAACTCGATGTCGCTGCCGGCCTTGCGCCCCTGGTTGATCAGGTCGGGCATCCGCGACATCGCGCCGACGAACGTGGGCACCACGCGGCCGACCAGCTTGCCCGCGAGTCCGGGCGCCCCGAGCGTGACGTTGTTGAGGTTGCCGGCGCTGGTGGCCAGCAGCGCGACGCCGATCACGCGGTCGGCGAACTTCTCCTGGTAGTGAGCGGCGAACGCCATGATCGACATGCCGCCCATGGAGTGGCCGACCAGCACGATCGGTCCTTCGGGTACGAGGTCCTCGATCACCCGGGCCAGGTCGTCGCCGAGCTGGTCGACCGTGCACTTGTCGGCGGGCGAACGTCCGGACCGGCCGTGCGAGCGCTGGTCGTACAGGACCATTCGCGCCTGGCCGGCCAGCGCGCGCCGCTGGAAGTGATAGCAGTCGAGGTTGAGCGCGTAGCCGTGGCAGAACACGACGTTGACGAGGCTCGCGCTGGCCGCGCCGGGCGGCTCGTCGACCTCGGCGTACAACTCCAGGCCGTCGGTCGTCTCGACGATGTGGGGCTTGCCGCGGCGAGAGCCGAACGGCTCGTCGAGCGCCGGGTCGGGCGTACGGCGACGGCCGACGAGGTAACGCTCGACGGCGAGTCCGGCACCGACGCCGGCGGCGAGTACGCCGGCCGCGGCACCGACCAGTCCAGTCCGGCGGCCGATGGCGTTGGCCGCTGCTCCTGCGCTCCTACTCACGCGTCAAGTCTGCCGGTATACGTGCGTGGAACTCGAACCCCCACGCGGGTCACGATCTCGTACGACAGCGTGTCGAGTGCGTCCGCCCAGTCCTGAGCGGTCGGCTCACCGCGCTGACCTGCACCGAAAAGCACCACTTCGTCCCCCGCTCGCGCTTCGGCATCGTCCAGATCGAGAACGAACTGGTCCATGCAGACAGTGCCCGCGATCGTCCGGCGGCGGCCGGCGGCCCAGACCGGCGCGGTGTTGCCGGCCGCGCGCGGCACGCCGTCGGCGTACCCGAGCGGCACCAGGCCGAGGCTGGTCTCCTGCTTGGTGACGTAGCGATGGCCGTACGAGACGCCGGCGCCCTCGGGCACTCGTTTGACCAGCGCGAGCCTGGCGCGCAGCGTCATCGCGGGGCGGATGCCGAGCTGTTCCGAGGGATGAGTGTGCGGGACGGGCGACAGGCCGTAGACCGCGATGCCCGGGCGTACGAGGTCGAAGTGAGTCTCGGGCGCGGTGAGCGTGGCGGCGGAGTTGGCCAGGTGGCGCAGGTCGGGGCGGATGCCGTTGGCTTCGGCGACGTCGATCGCGCGCTCGAACTCCGTGACCTGCCTGGCGATCGAGGGGTGGCCCGGCTCGTCGGCGCGGGCGAGGTGGGACCAGACACCGGCGATATGGATCAGACCATCTGACTTTGCACGCGCGGCGGCGGTCAGCAGGTCGGGCCAGTCGGACGGGAGCGCGCCGCCGCGGCTGAGGCCGGTGTCGACCTTGAGATGGACCCTCGCGGCTGTACCACTGGCGGCGGACGCACTCGCGATCTCGTCGATCTGCCACGGCGCGTAGGCCGAGACGTCGACGGCGGCGGCGATCGCGTCGGCGTACGGCTCGCCGGGTGTGGACAACCAGGACAGGATGTGCGGCTCGGTGATGCCGGCCTTGCGGAGCGCGATCGCCTCCTCGAAGCCGGCGACGCCGAGCCAGCTCGCACCGCCGGCGAGCGCCGCCTCGGCGACGGGCAGCAGGCCGTGGCCGTAGGCGTCCGCCTTGACGACGGCCATCACCTCGGCACCGCGCGCACACTCGGTCAACGCGGCGACATTCTCCCGGATCGCCGCGAGATCGATCAGCGCCTCAGCACGTGGGAACGTGTCCATTGCGGGCGTAAGTCTTGCATATCGGCCCTGTTCAGAGCGGGATCGGCTGGCTTCGTGCTTGGCCTATACGTAGGCGATCAGGCGGCCGCAGGCGATGATCGCGGCCCAGACCAGGATCGACGCGACAGCTGAGACCTTCGCTCTGGCCGGGATCCGGTCGGTCCAGTCGCCGATCGAACGATAGGGGCCGAGCTGGAACGCGAGCGCGTTCAGGCCCGCGACGGCGATCAGGGCGAGCTTGAGCTGGAGAGCTGGGTTCCCGGCGAGGCCGGAGGCGTTGGCGGAGAACATCAGCAGGCCTGTCGTGGCGACGACGGCGAGTCCGGCCCAGGTCTAGGGCAGCAGCTGGCGGGCGGCGTTCGCCACCGGGACCTGTTTGGCGGCGCCGAGCAGGCGCAGGTCGAACATCGCGGCGGCGCCGACCAGGATCGCGATGCCGGCGATGTGGGCGCTCTCCATACCGGGATAGAGCCAGGGGGTGGCGCGTACCGTCTCGGCGACCGGGGTGTCCTCGACGGCGTGGAGGGTGCGGTCGAGGGCGTTGTCGCTGTGGGCTTCGGTTGCCTGGGGGCGGGCGTCGTCGGGCGAGGTCTGGCTCGGTTCGGTGTCTCTACCTGGGCCTGCCTGCTCTGTTTGCTGCTCGGCTTCGTCGGGGCAGCCGTCGGTCATCCGCGTGATCGTGCCCTCGTACCGCAACTGCTGGCTGCCGAACGAGATCTGCTGCACGCGCAGCTCCCCGGCGTAGTCGTCGCCGGCGCAGCGCTGGTAGGCGATCGCGCGGATCGTGTCGCCTCTGGCCGGGCGGCTGTCCATCCCGCCGAGCGTGCCGGTGATGTCGGGTGAGAGCAGCAGCTCGTGGCGCTGGCCCGCGCCGAACGCGATCGGGGCGTCGTTCCAGAACTCGCGGCCTCGCAGCTGGTCGAGGCCGGTGAGATCGGCCGGGACGTCGAGGTTCGGCGGGACCTGGAGGTCGAGTACGGCGTGCGGGAAGCCGTACTTCGTGGCGGTGACGGTGCCGCTGAGGTAGAGCGGACGGCCGGCGTCGTAGTCGCCAGTACCGCCGTGATGGGCGTTTGCCGCCGGCGCGAAGCCGAGGCCGACACCGACGAGTCCGAGCCCAACGAGTCCGAGGCCGATCAGTAGTCGCCGCATGGGTTCAGAGCCTCGCGGACGCCTGCGAAAGCCGTCCGAAACGGCCGAAGGGGTTATGTCGGTGGTCGATGGCAGAGTTTGGATGTGGCCACGGAGAGCGTTGTCGACGAAAGGATGGTGGAGCTTGGTGAGCTGCGTATCTACGTGAAGCGGATCGGCGCGCCCGAGCTGCCGCCGTTGATCGCCGTCCACGGCGGACCGACGTGGGACCACTCCTACCTACTGCCGGCGGTAGGCGAGTTGTCCGACGTACGCCAGGTCCACCTGCTCGACGTCCGCGGCTGCGGACGAAGCGGACGCGAGCTATCGGTGGACGCCTTGCGCCACGTCGAGGCGGCCGAGGACATCCTGCGGGTGGCCGACGCCCTCGACCTCGGCGCGTTCGATCTGCTCGGCTTCTCCTACGGCGGCGCCCTGGCGATGCGCGTCGCCGAACGCCACCCGGACCGGCTGCGGAGCCTGATCCTCGCGTCGACTTCGGCGTACGGCAACGACATCCCGTTGCCGCCCGCGCTGGAGGCCGAACGCGCCCGCCGCGAACCGCCAGGCCCGGCCAGCTGGGAGAGCGCGGACACCCTCGGCCCCGACCCGGACGCGAGCGCCCGCGCGGACGCCCTCGCGGCTGCCGCCGTCCACATCTGGGACCTCCGCCGGCTGCGGGAGTGGCGCCAGGTCCTGGAGCGCATCCGGTGGTCCGGTGCGTGGAGCCTCCGCTACGTCGAAGGCCCCCTCGACTCCCCGCGCCCCTCCGACCCGGAGGAAGCGTTGCGCCAGGCCGGCGTACCGATCCTGATCCTCCACGGCGAAAACGACCTCGGCTTCGCGGTCGAGTCGGCCCACCGCCTCCACGCCGCCGTCCCTGGCAGCCGCCTCGTAGTCATGCCGGGAGTGGCCCACATGGCCCAGTTCGAGCAACCCCAGGCGTGGGCCGCCCACATCCGCGAGTTCCTCACCATGCCGGCCGCCAACCCCCGCCCGAGCTGAGCCACCCGCCGATCCGCCCACCAACGCCAAAGCCGGACCGCAACCCGCCAACAACGCAAACTACCGCCTCCCTGCGATGCCCCGGCAGCTCCTGCAACCCCAGCGGCCACTCGCGGACCGCCTCCGCCACCTGCACGCCCTCGCCTGCCCATCGACAACAACCTCGACCACGCCGCCGAGCCACCCGACCGCCGCCACACCCCGGCGACCGGCCGGCGGCCACGCCCGCCCACCTAGACGATCTATTCCAAGGGGTCGCCGGTCAAGCGCGCGGCGCATGGCGCCGTTCGTGAGGGTGGGCACAGCCGGAGGAGGAGCCAGGAGGGCCTCCGGCGATCGACGACAACGCAGCCAGCGTGGATGCCAGGCGTCGCGCGTCAGGCGACCCCTTGGAATAGATCGTCTAGGTCACGGTCCGCGTCAGTCGGAGGCGGGCCGCTCCGCACCGCCGCAACACGGCGACCAGCCACGCCCCCGCGCCGCGCCCCTATCAACTGCAGACACGAACGGCCCCTGTCCCGCAGTTCGTCACCGAATCAAGCAGCCACCCGCGAGCCGCGGACCCGCTCCCCGATCACCGGCCCACGACCCGGCATCCCGACCGCTCCACGCTGCCACTCCTGGTGGGCGAACCACGCCGGCCCGCGGCGCGGCGCCTCCAGCAGCTGCACCGTCGCTCTGCGGCTGAGGCGCTGCACCTCACCGAGCCGACCGAGGCGCGGATTAGGGTCAGATTTCATGGCGAGTAACCCTTACGGTGCGATCACCGAGGTTCCGGGCATTCAGGTTGGCCACGCTGAGCGGATCGGTGACGGTTGGTTGAGCGGTGTCACCGCCGTCATCCCGCCGCCTGGCACGATCGGTGCGGTCGATGTTCGCGGGGGCGGTCCTGGCACTCGCGAAACCGACGCGCTCGCGCCTGGCACGCTGGTCGACACCGTTGACGCCATCACGTTGACCGGCGGCAGCGCGTTCGGCCTCGCATCCGCGACCGGCGCGCAGCGATGGTGCGAGGAACAGGGTCGCGGGGTGCCGATCCGGCCTGGCCTCGTCGTTCCCGTCGTACCCGCGGCCGTCGTCTTCGACCTCGGTAAGGGCGGCGACCCGCAGGCCCGGCCCGACGCAGAGATGGGCTACGCCGCGGCCGCCGCAGCCGCAGCCGCACCCGGCGACCTACGCACCGGCTGCTGCGGCGCCGGCACAGGCACCACGCTCGGCCACTCGTCCCTCAAGGGCGGCATCGGTACGGCCTGCATCCACCTCCCCGGCGGGGTCGTCGTCGGCGCGCTCGCCGTCGTGAACGCGTTCGGCTCCCCCTGCGTCCCCGGCTCGGCTGCCCTGCTCGCCGCCCAGCTGGTACGCGACAAAGCCCTGCGCCCCCGTACACCCGATCCCGACGAGGACGCCACCGCACGAGGCACTGAGCTCCCCATCCCGCTCAACACCACGCTCGCTGTCGTGGCGACGAACGCGCGCCTGACCCACCCCCAAACCCTCCGCATGGCCGCCGCGGGTCAGGACGGCATCGCCCGCGCCATCCGTCCCGCCCACACCCTGGTCGACGGCGACTCGGTGTTCGGCCTGGCCACCGGCGAGATCGACCCGGCCGAAGCCGTCGCCGGCATCGCCGCCATGCCCACAGCCGGCGGCAGCAGCGACAGCGGCACCGCGAACACCCCCTGGCCCATCGGCGGCGTCGCCGCTGTCCAGGCCGCCGCCGCGGACGCCGTGGCCCTCGCCATCCTCGACGGCATCCTCGCCGCCACCGGCGTCAGCACACCGGCGGTCACCATCCCCGCCTACCTGGAGCGCTACCCCTCCGCACGCCCACCCGCCTACCCCGCCTGACGGCCGAACCCCCACCCACCTGGCAGGTTGGCGCCACCCCACGCCGCCCGCCCGCGTGCGGTCACTTCTGTGACCGTTTCGGCCCTGGTGCCTCACCGCGAATTTCAGGTACGGTGCCGCCGAACCATCCACTATCCAGCGGGCGATCCGCTCCGGCAGCCCAGCCGCGGCGAGACCAGGGGCGGTCGAACGTCACACAGCAAGAGGGGCACCCACCCATGAGCGACCTCCGTCGCGGTCGGCTCCGTACCTCGGGGCCGGTACGTCTGCGCCGTACCGCCGCGCTCGGCACGGCAGCGCTGCTGACCAGCACACTGGCCGTCAGCATGCTGTCGGTTGGCACATCCGCAGCGGGCAGCGCCGGTCCGGCCACCGCCGACTTCCACCGGCCGCGGCCGATCGAGCTCCAGCTGCTCGCGATCAACGACTTCCACGGCAACCTCGCGCCCAACCCGGCCTCCAGCTCCTCCGGCAACGTCAACGGAACGCCGGCCGGCGGCGCGGAATACCTCGCCACCCACCTCCGCGAGCTCCGCAAGCAGGCCAAGCACGACGGCAAGTACTCCGCGACCGTCGCCGCGGGCGACCTGATCGGCGCCTCGCCCCTGCTGTCGGCCGCCTTCCACGACGAGCCGACCATCGAGGCGATGAACAAGCTGGGTCTGCAGGCCGCCTCGGTCGGCAACCACGAGTTCGACGAAGGCTGGCAAGAGCTGCTGCGCATGCAGAAGGGCGGCTGCCTCGACGACGGCGACGGCGAGAACAACCAGAACTCCTGCCCCGACGCCGAGCACCCGTTCGCGGGCGCCGACTTCCAGTACCTCTCGGCCAACGTCTTCAAGGAAAACACCGACAAGACGATCCTTCCGCCGTACTTCATCGAGCGGTTCGGCGGCGTCAAGGTCGGCTTCATCGGCATGACGCTCGAGGACACGCCCAACATCGTCACGAAGTCAGGTGTCGAGGGCCTCAGCTTCACCGACGAGGTCGAGACCGCCAACGCGCTCGTGCCCAAGCTGAAGCGCAAGGGCGTCGAGGCGATCGTCGTCCTGCTGCACGAGGGCGGCTTCCCGGTCGACCCGTCGGCCTACAACGCCTGCCCGGGCATCTCCGGCCCGATCATGGACATCGCAGCCGGCCTCAGCCCTGAGATCGACACGATCATCAGCGGGCACACGCACCAGGGCTACAACTGCGTGCTTCCCGACCCCGACGGCCAGCCGCGGCAGGTCACCAGCGCGTCGGCGTTCGGCAAGCTGGTCACCGAGGTCGACCTCACCATCGACCGCCGTACGCGCGACGTCGTACGCGACAAGACCGTCGCCAACAACCGCATCGTCACGCAGGACGTGCCGAAGGCCGCCGACATCACGACACTGATCAGCAAGTACACCGACCTGGTGGCTCCGATCGCCAACAAGGTGATCGGGCACACCAGCGGTGGCGCGATCGTCCGTACGCCGGACGACTCGCTGGAGTCGCCACTCGGCAACCTGATCGCCGACTCCATGCTCGCCGACCCGTCGACGGTGACGGGTGACAAGAAGCCGGACATCGCGCTGATGAATCCGGGCGGCATCCGGGACGACCTGGCGGCCGGCGCCGACGGCTCGGTCACGTTCGGCGCGGCGTTCAAGGTGCAGCCGTTCAACAACTACCTCGTGTCGCTCGATCTGACCGGTGAGCAGCTCACCAAGCTGCTGGAACAGCAGTGGTCGGAGAAGAACGGCGGCGGCGAGGCGAAGTGGAAGGTCCTGCAGATCGCGGGCCTGGAGTACACCTGGAACAAGGCCGCACCCGAAGGCTCCAAGCTGGTCGCCGGCTCGCTGATGGTGGCCGGCCAGCCGCTCGACCCGGCCAAGACCTACCGCGTGGTGACGAACAGCTTCCTGTCCGACGGCGGCGACGGGTTCAGCGTGTTCGCCACCGACAGTGCGAACAAGTTCTACGGCGGGCTCGACATCGACGCGCTCGCGGCGTACCTCACCGCGAACGACCCGTACACGCCGGTCGCTACCGACCGGATCGACCTCGGTTCCTGAGTCTCAGGGCGTAGTTTCCCCAACCCAGGAACGGATCGGGCCCTTGCCGGTGTCAGCCGGCGAGGGCCTCGATCGTTTCGGCCAGGTCGAAGTCGGCCGCGGTCAGGCCGCCCTCGGAATGCGTCGACAGCGCCAGCGTGACCTTGTTCCACCGGATGTCGATGTCTGGATGGTGATTGCGTTCCTCGGCCAGCCCGCCGACCTGGTTGACGAACACCAGAGCCTCGGCGAAGTCCTTCAGCGTATAGGTTTTCCGGATCTCGACGCCTTCCCGCTCCCAGCCGCTCAGCTTGGCGAGCCGCTCGTCGGCCGTAGCGTCATCGAGTACGGTCATGGCGAAACCTCCTTGTTTACTTGGCCATTGGCTTGGTCGTTCAGCACGTAGCGCATCGCGTCCGGCAGCGCGCGGACGATGTCGTTCGCGGTGATCGGCCCGCCGCCGGACGCGAGCACTCCGGCGGTCTCGTGCAGATACGTACCCACGCTGCCGGCGTCCAACGGATCCAGGCCCGCGGCCAGCAACGAGCCGCACAGCCCGGACAGCACGTCGCCGGAGCCGGCGGTGCCGACCCAGGCCGTTCCGGTCGTGTTGACACGTACGCGTCCGTCCGGTGCGGCGATCACGGAGTGCGCGCCCTTCAGGAGTACGGTCGCGTTCCAGCGCTGGGCGGCCGTACGTGCGTAGTGCAGCCGCCTCGCCTCGACCTCGGACCGTTCGACGCCGAGCATGCGGGCCAGCTCACCCTCGTGCGGGGTGAGCAGGACGGGACCCGAGCAGCGATCGGGCAGGTGCCGTAGACCGTCGGCGTCGACCAGCGTCGGCAGGGCGGCGGCGAGCGTGTCCTGGACGTCGTTCGCGCGCCCTGGGTCGTCGCCGAGGCCGGAGCCGACGACCCAGGCCTGCACGCGGCCGGTGCCGTGGACCACCTCGGGGTAGCGCCGGCGTACCTGGTCGGCGGGCTCCTGCGGGCCGACGTACCGCACCATGCCGGCGGGGCCGGTCAGCGCGCCGCCGACGGCGAGGACGGCCGCGCCGGTGTACTGCTGCGAGCCGGCCAGGACGCCGACGACGCCACGGGTGTACTTGTGCGAGGTCACGCCGGGCACGGGCAGCCGCTCGGCGACATCTTCGCGGCCGAGCACCTCGATGGCGGGGGCGCCGAGGTACGGCGCGAGGCCGATGTCGACGAGGTGCACAACGCCGGTAGCGCTGGCGCCAGGGTCGACGAAGTGGCCGATCTTGTGGGTGCCGAACGTGACGGTGAGCTCGGCGCGTACGTGGTCGGCGGGGGTCTCGCCGCTGTCGACGTCGATGCCGCTCGGCACGTCGACCGCGACGATCGGCAACCCGGCTTCGACGATCCGGCCGACGATCTCGGTCGCCGGCGCGCGCAAGCCGGGCTTGCCACCGATGCCGACGATGCCGTCGAGCACGAGATCGGCGCGCTGGATGGCGCGTGCCAGGTTGTCGTACGGGGGCAGCAGGATCGTGCCGCCGGCTTCGCGCAGAGCTGTGAGGCCTTCGCGGTGGACCTTCTCGGGGTTGAGGACGACCGCGCTGACCCGGGCACCGCGCTGGGCGAGGCGGGCGCCGGCCCACAGCGCGTCACCGCCGTTGTCGCCAGAGCCGGCGACGACCAGCACGCCGCTGCCGTACACGCGTCCGAGGTAGTCGGCGCACGCGGTGGCCAGGCCCATCGCGGCGCGCTGCATGAGCGTGCCGGCGGGGAGCTTCGCCATCAGCGCGGCCTCGGCGGCGCGTACCTGCTCCACCGTGTGCGCGTACCTCATCGAGCCTCCAGAATCACAACCGCCGACGCGATACCCGCGTCATGGGACAGTGACACGTGCAGATCGGTGACACCGAGTTTGCTGGCCTGCGCCTCGACGGTGCCTCTGACCTCCAGCCAGGGGCGGCCCGTGCCGTCGGTGACCACCTCCGCGTCCTGCCAATGCAGCCCGGCGGGGGCGCCGAGCGCCTTGGCCAGCGCCTCCTTGGCCGCGAACCGCGCGGCGAGCGAGGCGGGGGCGCGTTCCTGCTCGGCTGGGGTGAACAGGCGCTCGCGGAGCCCCGGCGTACGTTCCAGGGACTCGACGAACCGTTCGATGTCGACCACGTCGATGCCTACGCCAACGATCACGTGCCCATCTTCGCGCACTCCGACCCTGGGTGGCGGTGGTGGCAGTGGTGGCGCAGCGGGCGCTCGTTCTGGCGTCGCTCTCTTTGCTCGGTGTCGGCGGATGTCGAGGATAAGGACTGGCGCGGATCGGCCTGCGTCTGGTGGGGTGGGCTGCCGTGAACAAAGAACTACCTCTGGCCGGGCGGGTCGCGCTCGTCACGGGCACAAGCAGGCGGATCGGGATCGGGGCGGCGATCGCGCGGCGGTTGGGGCGGGACGGCGCGAAGCTGTTTCTGACGTCCTGGCAGCCGGCGGACGCGGAGATGCCGTGGGGCGCTGACCCGGATGGGGCGGAGGCGCTCGTCGCGGAGTTGCGGGAGGGTGGTTGTGAGGTGGCGCACGCTGCTTCGGACCTCGCGGATCCGGCGGCGCCGAAGGCGCTGATCGAGCAGGTGCACCAGCGGTACGGCGGGCTGGACATCATCGTCGCCAACCACGCGCGGTCGTCGACGTACGATCTGGCGGCCTTGACCTCGGACGAGATCGACCTGACGTACGCGATCAACGTGCGCGCGACTCTGCTCTTGGTGAAGGAGTACGCGGCGCGGCGGCCGGGACGTGAGGATCGGCCGGGCGGGCGGGTGGTGCTGTTCACCAGCGGCCAGCACAAGGGGCCGATGTCGCGGGAGCTGCCGTACGCCGCGAGCAAAGGGGCGCTCCATCAGCTCACCGCCAGCCTCGCCGAGGCGCTGCTGCCGCAAGGCGTCACCGTGAACACGGTCAACCCAGGACCGACCGACACCGGCTGGGCGACGCCCGAACTGTACTGGGTGCGCGACCACACCCTCGCCGGCCGCTGGGGTACCCCGGACGACGCGGCGCGGGCGGTGGCCTGGCTTGCGTCGGACGAGGCACGGTGGATCACCGGCCAGGTCCTCGACTCCGAGGGCGGCTTCGGCTGGGGCAACCGCTAGCGAGAAACCGGTTCCCGCCACGGACCTCCGAAGGGACGGGGGGCCCGGGAGAAACCGGTTTCTGCGGGGCAACGCCCAGCCGAGAAACCGGCTCCTCCGGACGACGAGGATGGGTGCCGATGAGCCAGAAACCGGTTTCTCGGACGCTCGGTCTTCAACCAGCTGGCACCTGAGAAACCGGTTTCACCAGGCGAAGCCGATCGCTGACGACCCGAAGGGGTTGTCGCGAACCCAAGAAACCGGTTCCCCGCTCGACCGAGCCGATCGCCGACGAGCACGAGACGGCGGCGGGCACCCGAGAAACCGGTTCCCGCACAGCCAACGCCGGCTGCGGACGATCACGGGCGGCTGTTGCGATCTCGAGAAACCGGTTCCTCAGCCGGTCGAAGCGGACGCCCCTAGAAACCGGTTCCTGACCGACCAACAGCTCATCGCCGCGCTCCCGCGGCCGGCCCGAGAGATCCGGCGTCGAGAAACCGGTTCCCGCCCAGCCGACACCGGCCGCCGACCAGCGCCGGGGTGCGGCGGGTGTCACGACTTGAGAAACCGGTTCCCGCACGACCAGCGCCAGCCGCCGACGAGCACAGGCGGCTGTTGCGATCTCGAGAAACCGGTTTCTCAACCGGTCGAAGCGGACGGCCCTAGAAACTGGTTCCCGGGCGTGGGCTTCGCAACCGGTCTCCGGTGGGCGCGCGACGGCACTTCGGCGGCTGCCAAGTTGCAGGAAACCGGTTTCGGCACAGTCCCGCCGACGCGAGAAACCGGTTTCGGCAGAGTGTCCGGCCGACGCGAGAAACCGGTTTCGGATGTGGGTTCTAGCGATGGCGAGAAACCGGTTTCAGGGGGCTTGGCACGGCTGGAGCCCCTGGCTCGGCTGGCCTGGCGACATCCCGTTGCGTGGCGAGCTGGCGGTCCGGCTGGAGAAACCGGTTTCTCGAGCCCCCACAACCCAGACAACACCCCTCGACAGCCCCCGCCATGGGCAAAGGGTGACAGTCGCTTGACGGCGAGCGAGCGGGGCAGTACATTCCCGACCAACAAACAAGAAGGTTTCCTTTCAGTACTGCGACCCCACCCGCAATCCGCGGAGTCAGCGTTGTATGTCCGCACTGGCCCTGCACTGGCGCCAAGGAGCCTGAATGAGACGACTGATCACCCTCGGCAGCGCGGCCCTGCTCGTCGTCGCCGGGGTGTTGTTCCAGGCCAGCCCAGCGGCTGCCGCCACCGCCAGTTTCACCAAGACGTCATCCTGGTCCAGCGGCTACGAAGCCAGGTACACGATCGTCAACAACACTTCCAGCACGATCAACTCCTGGCAGGTTGCCTTCGACCTGCCGAGCGGTACGGCCGTCACCTCGCTCTGGGACGGCAGCTACACCCGCTCCGGCACCCACTACGTCGTCAACAGCACCTGGAACGGCACCCTCGGCCCGAACGCCACCGCCGCGTTCGGGTTCGTTGCCTCCGGCGGCGGCGATCCGACGAACTGCACGGTCAACGGAGCGGCGTGTACAGGCGGCGGCGGTACGCCAGGCGCCCCCAGCGCCCCCGGCAGCCCGACGGTCACCGCCACGGCCAACAACTCGATCTCGCTGTCGTGGTCGGCGTCCAGCGGCACCGTCACCGGATACCGCGTCTACGAAGGCTCGACCGTACGCGCCACCGGCTCGGCCACCAGCGCGACGATCAGCAACCTCGCGACCTGCTCCAGCCACACCTACACCGTCAAGGCCTACAACTCCGCCGGTGAGTCCGCCGCGACCTCCCCCGTCTCGGCCACCACCAAAGGCTGCGTCCAGCCCGCGGTCAGCGCCGGCGCGCCATACATCTACCTCGGCTGGGGCAACCCCCCGAACGCACCGTCTGTGATGTCGGCGACAGGCGTCAAGACGTTCACGATGGCGTTCGTACTCTCCGGCGGCGGATGCACGCCGGCCTGGGACGGCGCCCGGCCGCTGACCGGTGGCGTCGACGCGCAGGCGATCAGCCAGATCCGCGCGGCCGGCGGCGACGTGATCCCGTCGTTCGGCGGCTGGAGTGGCAACAAGCTCGGCCCGAACTGCTCGTCGCCGCAGGCACTGGCCGGTGCGTACCAGCAGGTGATCAGCGCCTACAACCTGAACGCGATCGACATCGACATCGAGAACACCGACGAGTTCGAGAACGAGGTCGTGCAGGACCGGATCCTCAACGCGCTGAAGATCGTCAAGCAGAACAACCCAGGCATCAAGACGATCGTCACGTTCGGTACGTCGACGACCGGGCCGTCCTTCTGGGGCACGCGGCTGATCAACCAGTCCGCGGCGCTGCAGGCGAACATCGACGTGTTCACGATCATGCCGTTCGACTTCGGCGGCGGCGCGAACATGTACCAGAGCACGGTCAACGCCTCCGAGGGCCTGAAGAACGCGCTGAAGAGCGCCTACGGGTGGAGCGACGACACGGCCTACCGGCACATGGGCATCTCCGGCATGAACGGCCTGTCCGACCAGCAGGAGCTGACCTCCGTACAGACGTGGCAGCAGATCAAGGACTGGGCGCAGGCCCGGCACCTGGCGCGGCTGGCGTTCTGGGCGCTCAACCGGGACCGCGGCTGCGCGGGCGGCGGCGTCCGCTCCGACTGCAGCGGGATCGCGCAGGCGGACTGGGACTTCACCCGGATCACGGCGCAGTTCAGCGGATAGCCGCGTACAAGACCAGCATCGCCGAGTCGCGGCACAGGGGCGAGTCGCGCGGCGGTGGGGGATGGATCGGCAGGCGATCCATCCCCCACCGCAGGCCCCGCTGAGGCAAGGCTTTGCTGCCTGAGGCAAGCCTGAGCGCGAGGTCCGTACTCGCGCTTGTTTACGGTGTCGGCATGGCAGACGCTGACAGTACGGCGGCGCAGCCGCACCCAGGCGAGGAGCACACCGGCAACGGACTCGCCAGCCGGCTGAACTGGCTGCGCGCCGGCGTACTCGGCGCCAACGACGGCATCGTCTCCACCGCCGGCATCGTGATGGGTGTCGCGGGTGCGACGTCCGACCGCGGCGTGATCCTCACGGCCGGCATCGCCGGGTTGATGGCGGGCGCGCTGTCGATGGCGATCGGCGAGTACGTCTCGGTCAGCACCCAGCGCGACACCGAGCGGGCCCTGCTGGCCAAGGAGAAATGGGAGCTGGAGAACCTCCCCCAGGCCGAGCTCAAGGAGCTCGCCGAGATCTACGAGCAGAAGGGCGTCGAGCCCGAGCTCGCCCTCAAGGTCGCCGAGCAGCTGACGGCGAAGGATCCGCTTCGTGCGCACGCGGAAGCCGAGCTCGGCATCAGTCCGGACGGCCTGACCAGCCCGTGGAACGCCGCGATCGCCTCGTTCGTCGCGTTCACGGTCGGCGCGTTGCTGCCGCTGCTCGCGATCGCCCTGCCACCGCAGCCCGCCCGGATCGCGGTCTGCGTGGTGGCGGTGGCGCTCGCGCTCCTCCTCACCGGCGCGATCAGCGCCCGGCTCGGGCAGGCGAACCTACGACGCGCGATCCTGCGCACGGTCGGCGGCGGCCTACTGGCGATGGCGATCACCTACGGCGTGGGCACGCTCATCGGCGTCGGCGTCTGACCGGAGGGCCGTCGAGCAAGGCACCGTTACGACGCCACCTCGCCGCACGCGGCACTCGCGAACCTCGGCGGCAGACCGTCGGCGACGGGCCGTCACCTACGGCGTGGGCACGCTCATCGGCGTCGGCGCGCTCGTGGATGCAGGCCCTAACCTGCGAACATGTGGTAGATCCGGATCGCGGCTGGGCCGACGACGACCACGAAGAGCGCTGGGAAGATGAACAGCAGCACCGGGAACAGGATCTTGATCGGCACCTGCTGCGCCTGCTCCTCCGCACGTTGCCGCCGCTTCAGCCGCATCTCCTTGGCCTGCTCACGAAGGATGTTCGCGATCGGAATGCCGAGGCTGTCGGCCTGCACGATCGCCGAGACGAAGGCGGCCAGGTCGGGCACCGCGTTGCGGTCGCCGAGTGCACGCAGCGCCTCGAGACGGGACGTTCCGAGCTGCATCTCGCGCAGCACCCTGGCGAACTCACGGCCGAGCGGCCCGTCGGTGTTACGCGCGACCTGGCCCAGCGCGCCGTCGAAGCCGAGACCCGACTCCACGCAGACGGTCAGCATGTCGATCGCCTCCGCGAGGGACTTGCGGATCGCGGCCTGGCGTTTCAGCGCGGCGTTGTACAGCAGGAGATCCGGCAGGTAGAAGCCCGCCGCTGCCGCCGCCACCGGTACGAGGATCGCGCCGATCGGTCCGAACCGGGCGCCGTACCGCAGCCCGAGGAAGCCAAGCCCCAACAGGGCAAGGGCCTTGACCCCGAACAGTCGCTCCAGCGTCCAGCGCCCGGGGTTTCCCGCGCGGTCGAGCATCGTACGGATCCGGTCGGCGTACCCCACCGGTGTGAGCAGACGTCCGAGCCCCGCCAGCTTCTGGAACAGGGGGACGAGCACGCGCTCGAAGAACGACGTCGGCAGGACCCGTGGGTCGTGGTCGGGCGAGCCCATCCGTTCGGCCAGGGCAAGCGACCGCTCGACCGCCAGGCGCTTGGCCGAGGCCGGCAGCGCCAGCGCGAGGATCGCCAGCAACAGGCCGAGAAAGAACGTCCCCATGACGAAGTAGAGGATCACACTGCTGCCCATGTCAGGCCTCCACCCGAATGATCTTGCGCATGATGATGACGCCGATGGTCATCGAGACCACAGCACCCGCGACGAGGACGAGACCGATCATGTCGGTGTACAACGTGCGCACGTACGCTCCGCGCACGACGAACAGGAACGCCGCGATGCCGACCGGCAGCGCGGTCAGGATGTAGGCCGACAGCCTGCCTTCGGCGCCGAGCGTACGGACCTGGCGGCGCAGGTAGGCCCGTTCCCGCATGGTCGCGACCGTTGTACGCAAGGTCTCGGCGAGGTTGCCGCCGACCTCGCGCTGGATCCGGATACTCATCACCGTGAGCTGCAGGTCGCGGCTGTCCATCCGAACCGCCGTTCGTTCCAGGGCGTCCTCGAGATCGGCGCCGAGCCGCGCCTCGGCCAGCGCCCGGTTGAACTCCGCCGCGACCGGCTCCGGCCCGCGCTGTGCCACCGAGTCCACCGCCTGGGCGAACGCGAACCCGCTGGCGAGTCCGCTGGCCAGCAACTGCAACGCGTCGGGCAGCCGCTCGTCGAACGCGCGGGCCCTCCGCTTCGCTTTCTGCGTCAGCCAACCATGCCCGGCGAGCACACCGGCCACCAACCCGAGCAGCACGCCGATGAGCACGTGGCCGGTCAGCATCGCGAACACGACGACCAGCGCGATGACCAGCCCGGCCTGTACGAGAAGCCACTCCGCCGGCTGCAGCCCGAGGCCGCCGCGCGACAGCAGCACCGCGAGCCGTCCGCCGATGCCCTTGGACGCCGCCATCCGGGACGCCATCGAAAGCGCCGCCCCCATCACCGGGCTCCGGTCGTACAGCGACGCGTTCTCCCCGGCTCCCCCGCCCGAGCTCGTGCCGTACGACTCGACGATCCGGCGGACCCGCCGATCCTTCCGGCGCAGGCTACTGGCCAGCCAGAACGCCCAAGCCAGCAAGGCGAGAACGCCGACGAAGAACATGATCAGGACCGTCCGCAACGCGCCGGACACCGCCAGGCCTTCGCCGTTGTCCGGCTGCACAGGCTTGGGAGTCGGCTTGACGACCTTCGGCAGCGCGGCCAGCGCCTTCGCCAGCTCGGCCGCGTTCCTCGCCATGACGGCTTTGCCGTGCCCCGCGCCCGCCAGCCGGCGCAAGCCGGCACCGGGTACCTTGGCGGGCCGCATGTCGACCGCGTCGAGCCGGATTCCTGATCGGGCGAGAGTGTTCGCGGTCACCGTCAAGGTAGCCTTGCTCGTCGAGTCGTTCCCGTCGGTGATGACGACGATCCTGCTGGCCCCCGCTCGATCGGCCACACGAACGGCAGCGAGCACCGCGTCATAGAGGCTGGTGCCGCCACGCGGACGCAGGCTCGCCAACGCGGTGTCGACGGCTTGCCGGTCGCGAGTCGGGCGCAGCTCGACCGTGGCCTTCGAGGCGAACGCCACGACACCGACCCGCACGTCGCTCGGCAGCGCCGAAGCGTAGGCGGAAACGGCGGTACGGGCACCCTCCAGTTTCGCGCCCTTCATCGACCCGCTCGTGTCGATGACGAGCACGACACTCCTGGCGGCGTTCGCGTCGCCACCGCCGGTCGTGGTGTCCGCCCGCGCCGGCGAGGCGAACAGCGTCCACACCGACATCAGCAGGCAGGCCAGACCGATCGCGACCTTCTCGCGTCGCATGAGAATCTCCTTATACCGCTCAGGTCTCGAAGGCGAACAGGTTCGGCGGCAGTGCCACGTCGTGTGCGAACAGCTCGTCGACGAAGTGCGGCCGGATACCGGTCGACTTGAGCCGGCCCCGGAACATCCGGTTCTCGTCGACGCCGGCGGCGAAGTCGAACTTGAAGAGGTCCTGCAGCGTGATGATGTCCCCTTCCATGCCGACCACCTCGGTGACGTGGGTGATCCGGCGAGTGCCGTCTCTCAGCCGTTGCGTGTGAACGACGAGGTCCAGCGCGCTGGCGACCTGCTCCCTGATCGCCCGCACCGGCAGGTCGAATCCCGCCATCAGCGTCATCGTTTCCAGCCGGGCGAGCGCGTCGCGTGGACCGTTGGCGTGGACGGTGGTCAGGCTGCCGTCATGGCCGGTGTTCATCGCCTGCAGCATGTCGAGCGCCGCACCGTCGCGTACCTCACCGACGATGATCCGGTCCGGCCGCATCCGCAGGGAGTTGCGCACCAGGTCGCGGATCGCGATCTCGCCACGCCCCTCGATATTGGCCGGCCGGGACTCCAGGCGGAGCACGTGTTCCTGGTGGAACTGCAGCTCCGCCGCGTCCTCGATCGTCACGATCCGCTCGTCACCCGGGACCGAGGACGACAGCACGTTCAGCAACGTCGTCTTGCCAGAGCCCGTGCCGCCACTCACGACGATGTTCAGCCGGCCGCGCACGCAGGCGTCGAGCAGCTCGAACACGGGGCCGGTCATCGTGCCGAATCCGATCAGATCCGTGGCTGTGAAGGGATCCGCGGCGAACTTGCGGATCGTCAGCATCGAACCGTCCAGTGCCACCGGCGGGATGACGGCGTTCACCCGGCTCCCGTCGGGCAGGCGAGCGTCGACCATCGGGCTCGACTCGTCGACCCGCCGGCCCACCCTGGCCACGATCTTGTCGATCGTACGGCGCAGGTGTCGCTCGTCGCCGAACGAAGCGTCGACCTGGTAGAGCCTGCCGCGCCGCTCGACGTAGATCTGTTCTGGACCGTTGACCATCACTTCGGTGATGTCGGTGTCGCGCAGGTACGGCTCGAGCGGGCCGTAGCCCAGGATCTCGTCGGCGATCTCGCGGGCGATGCCCGACCGCTCGTGCGGGCTGAGCTGGCTGTCCTGCTGGTTCAGCACGTCGTGCAACGTGCTTCGCACTGCCCGCTCGAGCTCGGTCTGGTCGGTCTCCCCGTCGTACAGCTTCGGGCCGAGCGTCTCCAGCAAAGCGTCGTGTACGCGTGCCTTGAGCTCGGCGAACCGGTTGATGCCGGCACGTGGCGGGCGGCGCTGCTCGACCCTCGGGGTGAGCCCGGTGGCCGCCGGCTCCACCGTCGCAGCCGACTCCCGGTGATTGCCGTTCAGGCGATCGGCGAGGCTCATGTGTGCTTCACCTGCTTCCGCACGTTCCGGCCGGAACGCCGCCGGCCCTTGCCCTGCTCGGTTTCGTCAGCCGCGAAGTAGTCCTCGGCGAACCGTCGCAGGGCAGGGCTCACCGGCACGGGTGCCGTCGTCGCGTCGAGCGGCCCGCGAGCGTGTCGATTCCGGTGACTCATGCCGCCACCGCCTTCCGCCGGCGCAGCACACCCGCGAGGCGCCCACCGTCTTCCTGGTGCCCGCGGGACGGCCCGAACTGCGCCTCGACGAAGTGCCGGAACGCCTTGCTGACCGGATGTTTCGGCGTGACGAGCGAGAGGATCTCACCCCGGTTGATCGCCGCCGGCACGGCCCGGCTGGACGGGATCTGCGCGGCGATCGTGGTCTTGGCGAGTTGCTCCACGTCGTCGCCCGTGACACCCACGTTGGAGTCGGCCCGGTTGAGCACGACCTTGCGTACGTGGTCCGGAACGCCGAGCAGCCGGATCATGTCGATCGCGAGCCGCAGGTTCTTCACCGCCGGGATGTCAGGCGTCGTCACGAGCAGCAGCAGGTCGGTACGGTCGATCGCCGCGAGCACCTGGTCGGTGAACGACGGCGGCGTATCCACGACGACGAACTCGTACATCGAGGTGAACGCGCGCAGGACGTCGCCGACGAGCGCCGGTGAGATGTGGTCGGCCTGGCTCGGCTCGGTCGGTGCCAGCAACGCGTCCAGGCCGGGACTGTGGTTCACCACGAGCCCACGCAGGGCCGCGTCGTCGAGCTGCTCGCCCAGTTGCTGGGCTTCGACGATGGTACGAACAGGCTGCAGCTGCAGGGCGATCGCGAGATCGCCGAACTGCAGGTCGAGGTCCACCAGGCAGACCTTGCGGCGGCCGCCGTCGGCGAGCTGTGCCGCGAGGTTGGTGGCGACTGTCGTCTTGCCCGAGCCGCCCTTGCCCGAGAACACCGTCACGACCCGGCCGCGGCGCGCCTGGCCCGCGCTGTCCGTACTCGCCGCTCGCGACAGCTGGTGGGAGACCTCGTGCGAACGGGCGCAGGCCGCGGCCAGTCCGGGCGCGTCATCGGCCTGGACGACCTCCCGCACACCCGCGCGCAACGCCCGGACCAGCAGGTCGGCCACCACCCGGTGCCTGATCAGGATCACGCCGAGGACCGGGCGCAGCACCCGCTCCTCTTCGGCGAACTCCAGGGCGGTCTCCACCTCGACGCTTGGTCCGATCACGACGAGTTGGTCGTCCGGCCGGTCGGTCATGATCCTGGTGAGCGCCGGCAGGGAGCCCGCGATGGCCACATCGTCGTCTCCGATGGTGAAGGCCAGGCTTTCCGCGGTGGCGCGGTGGGGTTCGAGCAGGATGGTCATTGTGCGCCTCCGTACGTGAACAGGTCGCGCGTACGGACGCCCGGACCGTTGGTTACCTTCGAGCCGTCGCCGAGCAGCGCGAGCCACGGCTTGCCGCTCTGCGCGACGGTGATGAGGCGCTCGGCCTCCGCCTGGGTCAGTGCGAGTGTGACGAGCATGCTCGTCTGCGCCGCACCAGCCGCGGACTTCGTGAGGCCACCGCTCTGCTTGCTGTCCTTGTCCTTGGTGTCGCCCTGTGTCGCCTGCGCCGTGGTCTGGCCGATCGCGAGCACAGTGGCCTTGGCAACGACGACCCTGGTGGTGTGGACGTCCGCCTTGTCGGAGCCGAGGTTCTCGCCGGTGGGGTTGTTGCCCTTGCGGTCCTTGCCCTCCCAGATGGTGAACGTGTCGAACACCGCGACCTCGGCACCGGGCTGTACCAGACCTGCCACCCGGGCGGGGTCCTCGAGCTTCACGCTGACAGCGATCTTGCCCTTCGGGATCACCAGTCCGGTCCTGTTCACCGCCTCGGGGGCGGCGAAGACGGACTTCATGACCAGCGATCCAGCGGGGATCTGCACCGAGGCCACCAGCTTCTCCACGTCGCTTCCGATCGTGGTGAGCGCTCCGACCGGTACGGTGCGCCGGGCCAGTTGCTCGGTCTTGATCAGGCCGCCGGCACGTGCGGCTTCCGCGCTGGTGCCGACGGGGACGGTCTTCGCGGCGACGTACGCCTCGACGACCTCCTGGCCGCGCAGGGCTCGAGCGTCGGCACTCTTGGCGTAGAGGCCGACACCGGCGGTGCCGGCAGCAGCCAGTATGACCGCGATCGCGGTGAACAGGATGCGTCGCAACATCGTTCTGATCCCTCTTGTTTCTGGGCTTTCCGGGGTGTCAGCCGGACAGGGCTACGGCGGAGACACCCATGGACGGGCCGCCGAGGCTGATCGGGTTGGGCATGAGTGTGGAGGTGAAGAAGCCGGACAGGCAGTTGACCGATCCGCCGGCGCTGCAGGTCTTGTTGGTGAGCCAGGACTTCTTCGAAACGCTGGGGAACTTGTATCCCGTGACGACGAACGCGGCCCAGCCCTGCAAGCTGTACGTGCCGTTGCTGCCGTTGCCGGTCTGGCCGTTGTAGACGGGCACGTAGACGATCGCGTGCTGGGTCCAGGCGTTGAGCAGCTGTGCCTGGCAGGCGTCGGAGGACGAGGTTCCCGGATCAGCGTCGTAGGTCCCACCGGCGCTCACCGTGGCGCTGCAGTCCTTGTCGGTATCGCTCAGCCAGCCGAACCCACCGGGCAGGTCCCAGCCGGACGCGCCTCCCCCGCAGTCGGAGGTGTTGTGCGCTGCTCCGGAGTGGAATGCCAGGACGCGCTCGGCAGCCAGCAGCTGCGAGGAGTACGGCGAGGTGTACGGCGGCGGAGGCGCGTACGTCGTGCCGTCGCTCGTCGCCTGGTTCCACTCGCAGAGCGAGATGGTCAGCGCCAGCGATGTGGCAGTCTGCACACTCCCCCACCCGGCCCGGGCGCAAGCGCCGACGGTGGTGTCGTTTCCCCCGAAGAACGAACTGATCACCGAGCCGCTGCCGTTCAGCGTCGCGGTGCGCACCTGGACGTACGGACCGGTGAGGCCGCCGGACGGCTCCAGGCAGTTGGTGAGCTCTGTGCCGCTGGCCGCTCCGCAGCCGGGCAGGCCCGGAGCGTCGCCGCAGACCTCGGTGACGGCTGCCAACTCGTCGTTGGCGTTGCCGTTGGCGTACGGCTCGGCGTACGACGGATCGCAGGTCGAGGTGACCGCACAGGACTGGGCGACGGCGAGCGCGGCAGCGTCGGCGCCGTTCTGCAGCTGGCGGCGTTCGACGTACAGCTGGCCCACGTCGATCGTGATCAGGCCGGCAGAGAGCACGACGAACGCCAGGAAGACCGCCGTGACGGTCGCCACGGCGCCCCTCTCGTTGGTGCGGGTCAGCCGCCGCATCGCATGTCTCCCTTGCCGGTGAGAGTCTTCGTCTCGCCGAAGCCGATGAGCGCCGGCAACGGCGTGAGGAACGTGTAGGGATAGGTGACCTGGACCTGGCCGGCGCCGCCCGGGCTGCAGGCCTGGGTGATCGACACGGCCAGCAGGCCCGCAGGCAGTGGTTCGCCGGCCAGCTTGGCGCGCGATTCCACGTCGCCCGCGGACTGGCCGAGAGCCAGGGCACGGACGCCCTCGCGGGCCGAGGCGGTAACCGCCTGCTGTGCGTTGAAGGCGAGCGCGAAGTCGATGAAGCCGAACAGGAGGATGAGCAACGGCAGCAGGACGATGGCGAACTCGACCATCGCGGCACCGCGCTCAGAACGCCCAAGGCGGGCTCGTAGCGTCATCAAGGCTCCCGATTTCAGGTCCGACATGATGGGGCCGGCGTGATCATCCCCCCCTGGGGCTGACCACGCCGGCCACCGCGTCTCAGGGAGCGGCCGGCAGCGCGTCGCTGACGGTCTGGAAGAGCGCGTCCAGCTGGCCGCCGAGCACGCCAACCGTGATGATGATCGCGACCGCGATCAGGCCGACCATGATGCCGTACTCGACGGCGGTCGCGCCCTTCTCACGGGAGAGGGTGAGCAGCCGGGCGTAGACCTTGCTGTAGAGGTTGATCATGATGGGTTCGTCCTCGCAGGTGTCGTGTGTGTTCGTGGAGCACCCGAAGCGGTTCGGGCTTGCGAGGATGAGTCAACCGTTGATTGCTGCTGTGGCGCAGCGGTCAATAGGTCTGTAACCGGGTCCCTAACGGTCCGAGTGGACGGGACGAACGGGAGGCCGAAAAAGGTTCGGAAGGCCCGGCGAATTCACGTAACCCAAAAGGGCGCTTTTCGTCCACGGGCTCCCTGACGGAGAATTCGTCCGCGTGGTTACACCATACACCATTGGCCAAAACGAGTTACATACAAGCAAGAATTGACGGAAACGAGTGCCGCCCCAGGATCGCTCCCGGGGCGGCAACAGGCTGGATCTGATCATTCAACGGTGACGGACTTCGCGAGGTTCCTCGGCTGGTCGACGTCGTTGCCGCGGGCCATCGCCAGCTCGCAGGCGAAGATCTGCAGCGGAACGGTGGCCACCAGCGGCTGCATCAGCGGGGGCACGACCGGCAGCCGGATCAGGGTGTCGCTCCACTGCTCTACGGCATCGTCGCCCTCCTCGGCCAGCACGATCGTACGGGCGCCGCGGGCGCGGATCTCCTGGATGTTGCTGACGATCTTGTCGTGCAGCAGCGGCTCCGAGCGGCTCGGCACCACGACGACCACCGGCAGCTGGTCCTCGATCAGCGCGATCGGGCCGTGCTTCAGCTCACCGGCCGCGAACGCCTCGGCATGCATGTAGGCCAGCTCCTTGAGCTTCAGCGCACCCTCGAGCGCCACGGGGTAGCCCACGTGGCGTCCGATGAACAACACCGACTTGCAGCCGGCGAGCTCCTGCGCCAGCGACCGGATCGCCGGCATCGTCTCCAGGGCCTGCTCGACCGCCTCCGGCATCCGCGCCAGCTGGTCGACCTCGGCCCGCAGCGCGTCGCCGGACTTGGAGAGGTCGCCGCGTACCTGCGCGAGGTAGAGCGCGATGAGGTAGCACGCCACGACCTGTGTGAGGAACGTCTTGGTCGCCGCGACCCCGACCTCGGGCCCGGCGTGGGTGTACAGAGCGGCGTCGGACTCGCGTGGGATCGTGGAGCCGTTGGTGTTGCAGATCGCCAGCACCCGGGCGCGCTGCTCGCGCGCGTGGCGTACGGCCATCAACGTGTCCATCGTCTCGCCGGACTGGCTGATCGCGACGACCAGCGTCGACGGCGACAGGATCGGGTCGCGGTAGCGGAACTCCGACGACAGCTCGACCTCGCACGGGATCCGCGTCCAGTGCTCGATGGCGTACTTCGCGGTCATGCCGGCGTAGAACGCGGTGCCGCAGGCCACGATGACGATCTTGTCGATCATCCGCAGCTCGGCGACGGACAGCCGCATCTCGTCCAGCGACAGCTCGCCCTCGGCGGTGAGCCGGCCGAGGAGCGTGTCGGCGACCGCGTGCGGCTGCTCGGCGATCTCCTTCAGCATGAAGTAGTCGTGGCCGCCCTTCTCGGCGGCGGAGATGTCCCAGTCGACGTGGTATTCGCGGGTAGGCGCGGGCGCGCCGGCGTAGTCGGTGACCGTCACGCCGTCGGGCGTGATGGCGACCACCTGGTCCTCGCCCAGCTCGACGGCCTCGCGGGTGTGTGCGATGAACGCGGCGACGTCGGACGCCAGGAAGTTCTGCCCCTCGCCGCGGCCCACGACCAGCGGCGAGCTGCGCCGCGCGCCGACGATCAGATCGGGCTGCTCGGCATGGATCGCGACCAGCGTGAACGCGCCCTCGAGCCGCTGGCAGACCCGGCGCATCGCCTCGGCCAGGTCGCGGCCGGCGCCGGCATAGGTGTCCTCGAGCAGGTGCGCGACGACCTCGGTGTCGGTCTGGGAGCGCAGCACGTGGCCGGCGGCTTCGAGCTCGGCGCGCAGCGCGGCGAAGTTCTCGATGATGCCGTTGTGGATGACGGCGAGACGCTGCTCGCAGTCGGCGTGGGGGTGGGCGTTGTCGTCGTTGGGCACGCCGTGGGTCGCCCAGCGCGTGTGGCCCATCGCGGCGTGGCCGCCGGGCAGCGCGTGCTCTGACAGCGCCTTCTCGAGGTTGCCGAGCTTGCCCGCCCGCTTCTGGATCGCTACGCCGTCACCCTCTGGTACGGCGATCCCGGCGGAGTCGTAACCCCGATACTCCAGCCGGCGGAGGCCCTCGACAACGATGTCGACGGCGCCTGTCTTACGACGGGCGCCTACGTAACCGACGATTCCACACATGCGGCTCACCCTAACCACACTTGGTGAACAGTGGGCAACTTGCTGGTCCCAAGCGCGGCCTGGCCGGCCCTGGGTCCGCCATGACCGTAGCTGGTCGGAGGCGGTGCGCTGGTCAGCAGGGGCGGAGAAGGAGAATTGACCGTATGTCGAACAGCCGGCAAGGCCACCCGGGCACGCCCGTGACGTCCCAGTCGACGCCGTACGTCGAACTCGACCGCCCGGTCTGGGCGCGGTTGGCCGCCCAGACGCCGCAGCCGCTCACCGCCGGTGAGGTCGAGACGCTGCGAGGACTCGGCGACTTCATCGACCTGGACGAGGTGCGCGAGGTCTACCTGCCGCTCACGCGGCTGCTGAACCTCTACGTACGCGCCAGCCGAGGGCTGCATCGCGCGACGCAGACGTTCCTGTCGGGGCTGGACGGTGGAGGTGCCGGGCGGGAGGACCTGTCGCCGCGTACGCCGTTCGTGATCGGCATCGCGGGCTCGGTCGCGGTGGGCAAGAGCACGGTCGCGCGGCTGCTGCGCGAGCTGCTGGCCCGCTGGCCCGACCACCCGCGCGTCGAGCTCGTCACGACCGACGGCTTCCTGCTGCCGAACGCCGAGCTCGAGCGGCGCGGAATCATGCAGCGCAAGGGCTTTCCGGAGTCGTACGACCAGCGCGCGCTGCTGCGGTTCGTGGTCGCGGTGAAGTCAGGCGTGCCGGTGGTGAGCGCCCCGGTCTACTCCCACCTCCACTACGACATCGTTCCCGACGAGCGGCTCGAGGTGCACTCGCCGGACATCCTGCTGGTGGAAGGCCTGAACGTCCTCCAACCGGCCCGGATCCGTACGGACGGGCGGCGAGGCCTGGCGGTGTCGGACTTCTTCGACTTCTCGATCTACCTGGACGCGCCGGAACCGACCGTACGGCAGTGGTACGTCACGCGGTTCCTGGCGCTGCGGGAGACGGCGTTCCGTAACCCTGCCTCGTACTTCCGCCGCTACGCCGACCTCAGCCACGACGACGCGGTCAAACGCGCGGAGGAGATCTGGGACACCATCAACGGCATCAACCTCCGCGAAAACATCCTCCCGACGCGAGGGCGCGCCACCCTCGTCCTGCACAAGGCCCTCGACCACGCGGTGAGCCGGGTGCGGCTGCGCAAGGTCTGACCACGCAGCGTCCACGGGGACGCTTGCTGTGTAATCGATGTCAGGTCTACTGTTTTGCCTGGAATCGGCCAGAGCCAGCCATCGACCGTCTGGACGATCACGGGGATGTGGGGCATAGATGTAGCCGGGGTGCCTGCCGAGGACTCGAGCGGATGTGTGCGTGCGACCGCTGATCCGGCCGGCAGGGTTGTCGAGATCGAGATCTCCACGGGCGAAGTGGCCAACGCCACCGATCCCGATCCGCTGGCCCGCTCCGCCAAGCCGTCGGACCGAAGCTGCGGCTACGCATGGCGGGCTGGCTCCGAGACGACGGCTCAGGTGATTGCCGCGCAGTCGGTCGACACGGTTTCGATCGTCTACCAGAAGCGCGACTCCGACCCGGCGACGGCCGGTGGCTCGGCCGTCGAGCTTGCGGATGGGGTGTTGGCCAGGTTGGCGGCGCCGTAAGCCGCCTAGGGGAGGTTGCCCTGCCACAGTTGCTCGATCTCGATGATCTCGAAGCCCACATCGACGTTGATCTTCACCATCGCGGCGTTCTGCTCGGCGTTGGATGTGAGCACCGACCGCAGGTCGCCGTGGGCGGCTTGCAGCGTGCGCAGGTTCGCCACCTTCAGCGCCAGCCCCAGCCGGTGGCCGCGATGCGCACGCAGCACCAGCGTGTCGTACTGCAACGCCGGATTCTGCGAGTCCTGCACGCCGATCACCGTGTGCCCGGCAAGCGAGCCGTCGGGCGCCACCGCGACCGTGACGAAGCGCGACTCGCCGCTGGCGGCCGACCTCTCCTCGGTCTCCCGCAGCCGGGCGGCGTCCCACTTCTCCTCTTCCATCTCGAGGTCGCCCTGCGGCTGCTCGACGGACAGCAGGCCCTTGAGCTTCGCGTACTCCTCGACGTACTCCTGCGGGCACGCGCCGACCCAGGTCAGCAGCTGGTACCCCGCCAGCCGTTCGGCGGCCCTGGCCTCCAGCAGGTCGAGCCGATCCCGCGGCACCGGCAGCCGCAGCCGGCGCCGGATCAACGTGTTGCGGGCCGTCAATCCACGCTTGCGCAGGAACGACACGCCCGGTGCCGTCTCGAGATCCTCCGGCGCGACCTCCAGCTGGCACACCAGGCTGGTACGCCCTTCGGCCCGCGCCCGCTCGAGCGTGTGGTCGTACAAGGCGGCCCCGATGCCCCGCCGGCGCCACCCGGGAGCGACGCCGATCGCGAAGAAGGCCATCTGCGGGTTGTCGAGCAACGGCAGCTGGATCCCGCCGCCCCCTGCCGGCTGGTCGTCGTAGAGCGCCAGCCAGACCTCGGTCCGGGACGCCGAGCTCGGCGTCAACATCAGCCGCAGGTCGTCGCGGGCCGGGAGGAACGGCTCCGGGCGGCCGAACGTCAGCGCCTCCCGGTAGACGTCGTACCAGGTGCGAAACGTCTCCTCGTCGGCCAGATCGACCGGAACTACGCGAATCACCATGGCGTGGCCCTCCCCTGTAACCGCAGGTCCTCCCACCCTAGAGGTCGCGCTGGTAGGCCTCCACCCGCTCGATGATCTCGAAGCCCAGTTGGACGTTGACCTTGATCATCGGAGCGTTCTGCTCGGCGTTCTCGGTGTCGATCCGATTCACGCCGGGCCGGGAAGCCAGCAGCGCACGCAGGTTGGCGAGCTTCATCGCCAACCCGAGCCGGTGCCCGCGATGCGTCGAAAGGACAAGGGTTCCGCCCTGTTCGGCCCGGTCCGGCGCCGCCGGGTGGAAGTAGAGCCGAGTGTGCCCGGCCAACTCACCAGACGGTGCGATCGCGGCCGAGACGTACACCGTGCGGCCCTGCGCCATGGTCCGGCGCTCGTGCTCGCGCTGCCGCTCGGCGTCCCAGTGCTCCTCCTCCACGGTCAGCGAACCGCTCGGAACCTCCGTGGCCATCAGTGCCCGCAGGTTGGCGTACTGCCCGACGTACTCCTCCGGGCACGTGTCGACCCACGACACGACGCGATAGCCGTCGGCGCGCTCGGCGGCGTACGCCTCCAGCTCCTCCTGCCGCCCGGGCGCCAGCGGAACCCGAGCCTGGCGGCGGATCTCGGTGTTCCGCAACGTGAATCCGTGCCGCACCGCGAAGCGCGCGCTCGGGTCGTCCGAGGCCGAGGCGCCGGCAGGCACCCGCACCCTGGCGAACCATCGGTCCCGCCCCACGGCCGTCGCCAGCTCACCGACGTGCCCGAACAACGCCGTTCCGGCGCCGCGCCGACGGTGGTCCGGCGGCACACCGACGAAGACGTACGCCGTCCGCTTGTTGTCCTGCTGCGGCAGGACGAGCGACGCCGCCCCCACGCACTCGCCATCCCGGAACGCGGCGTACGCCTCGAATCGCTCGTGTGCGCTCGGGTTTCCGACCGCCTGCGCCATCTGCTCGTACGTCACGACCTCCGGATCGGTCCGGCCCGCGGACAGCGCGAGGTCCGCTGCGTCGAACCACGCACGGAACTCCTCCGGCCGGTCCGGATGCACCTGCCGAACGTCGAAGTCACTCATCGGTCAGCTCCCCCTGCCATCTCTCCACGCGTTCCACCACGACGAAGCCCAACTGGGCATTGACCGCCACCATCGGCGCGTTCTGCTCGGCGTTCAACGTCTCGATCTGCCGCACCCGCGGCTCGGCGGCCAGTACCTCGCGTTGGTTCGCCAGCTTCATCGCCAGCCCCAGCCGATGACCGCGATGTCCTTTGACGACAAGGGTTCCGCTCTGCTGCACCTGCGGGGACGCTGTGCTGAACAGGTGGGTGAAGCCGGCCAGCCCACCATCCGGCGCCACGGCAACGGTGACGTACGTCGTCCGGCCACGGTCCGCTCGCCGCCGCTCGTTCTCGCGCTGCCGGGCGGCGTCCCAACCGACGACCCTACGGGGCAATGGTCCGGGCGGAGCCTCGGTGGCCATCAGCCCTTGCAGCTCAGCGAACTGCTCGACGTACTCCTCCGGGCAGGCACCCACCCACGACACCAGCTGGTAGCCGACGGAACGCATCGCCGCGTACGCCTCGAGCTCGGCCAGCCGCCCAGGCGGCAGCGGAACCTCGAGTATCCGGCGGATATCGGTGTGCCGCAAGGTGAATCCGTACCGCCGCGCGAACCGTGGCCCAGGTGTGCCGGCCTCGCCGGAAGGGGGCACGTAGACGGTCGTGATCAGGCCCGGCCATCCCCCTGCCCTGGCATCGGCCCGGACCCGCTCCAGCAACGCCGTGCCGACACCACCGCTTCGATACTCCGGCAGCACGGCGAGCAGAAAACCCGCAGGGTCTGGTTTCTCGCGCAGGGACGCGCGGAACTCGGCCGCGCCGGCGCAAACGCCGTCGACGAACGCGCCGACCGCCTCGACGCGTTCGTCCTCTCCGGATTGCGCGTGCAGCCGCGACGCCTCCTCGAAAGCAGGGAAGGGCACCGCCGGATCCCGTCCGGCGGTGCTCGCCGCACGAAAGGTCTCGAACCAGGCCCTGAACTCCGTGGCCTTGTTCGGATCCACCGTACGTACGTCCATGGTCACCCCCTAGACGTTCCCCTGCCACTCCTGCAGTCGCTCGACGATCTCGAAGCCGAGCTCGACGTTGACCGCGACCATCGGGCCGTTCTGCTCGGCGTTCCAGGTCGTGATCCGCTCGATCTCCGGATGCTCGGCCTGCAGCGCGCGCAGGTTGGCGACCTTCAGCGCGAGCCCGAGCCGATGCCCGCGGTGCTCCGGCAGGACGAGCGTGTCCCATTGGTACGCGCGCCCAGGCTCGGCTGACGGCACGACGGCCTGCGTGTGCGCCGCGACGCTGCCGTCAGCCGCCAGCGCCACAGCTGTGTAAGCCGTCCGGCCCTGCGCGACCAGCTCCGCCTCGCCCTCGCGCAGCCGCTCGACGTCCCACTGCTCGGCCTCGTAGTCGAGCGCGCCGATGGGCGCCTCTGTCATCAGCAGGCCCTTCAGCTGGGCGTACTGCGAGGCGTACTCGTCCGGGCAGGCACCCGTCCACAGCACCAGGCGGTAGTCGCCGGCCCGCTCGGCGGCCTTGGCCGCCAGCTTGTCCAGGTGATCCGTGGCGACCGGCATCGCCAGCTGCCGCCGGATCTCGTTGTTGCGGCAGGTAAATCCGCGCTTGGTGGCGAACGCGACAGCCACGCTCTCGTCAGCCTCGGGCGGCAGGAACAGCTCGGTCAGCAGGCTGGTCCGCCCATCCTCGGAGGCGAGCCGCACCAGGTGGTCGTAGAGCGCAGTGCCGACGCCCTGCCGCCGAAACCGCGGCGCGACCGCGAGGGCGAACATCGCGAGCTGGAGGTTCTCCTTCAACGGCAACTCGAGCTCCAGACCACCCGCAGGCGACCCGTCGACGTACGCGACGAAGAACGTCCGTCGCTGCGACGACGTGGGCCGGCCGTACGAGACCAGCGCCTCCTGAACGGTCCACAGCGGAGGGTCGATCCGGCCGGCGCCGGCTCCCTCCAGGTACGCGGTGAAGCCCGCCCGGAACGTCGCCTCGTCGGCCGGGTCGATGGCTCGGATCTCGATCGTCATGCTCACAGGCTCCCCTGCCAATCCTGGGCGTATTCGATGATCTCGAAGCCGAGGTCGAGGTTGACCGCGACCATCGGCCCGTTCTGCTCGGCGTTCCAGGTGTCCATCCGGCCCGCCTCGGGGTGGGCGGCCTGCAGCGCGCGCACGTTGGCGACCTTCACCGCGAGCCCCAGCCGGTGACCTCGGTGCTCCGGCACCACGAGCGTGTCCCACTGGAACGCGCGGTCGGCATCACCGCCCCGGACACCCGCCTGCGTGTGCGCGGCCAGCGCGCCATCCGGCGCGACGGCGACCGTGGTGTAGACCACGCGCCCCTGCTCGCGAGACCGTGCCTCGCCCTCGCGCAGCCGCTGGACGTCCCACTTCTCCTGCTCGAACTCCACGTCGCCGAGCGGTGCGTCAGTGCTCAGCCTGCCCTTGAGTGCGGCGTACTGCTCGGCGTACTCCTCCGGGCACGCGCCAGTCCAGGACTGGATGCGATAGTCGCCCGACCTCTCGGCCGCCTTCGCGGCCAGTGCGTCGAGCTTGTCCGCGGGGATCGGCAGCTTCAGCTGGCGGCGGATCTCGGTGTTGCGGTGCGTCAGCCCCTGCTTGCTGAGGAACGCCGCAGCCGGAGCGGACTGCTCGTTGCCGGGCGCGATGTCGACCTCGGCGTAGACGCTCGTCCGGCCGTTGGCCTTGGCCAGCTCCCGGAGATAGCCGAACATGGCCGAACCGACGCCCTGCCGGCGGAACTCCGGCGGCACCGCGAAGTCGCACTGGGCCAGCGTGGTGTTGTCCTGCTGCGGGAACACCACATCGCCCGCGCCGACAGGCGTGCCGTCCTCGGCGTAGGCGATGTAGAGCTCCAGCTTGCGGAAGGTTCCCGGTTGGCGGAGCTGAACGCGTACCTCGTCGAGGGTCCAGGTCGTCGGATCGATCCGATCCGCCTCGGAGCCCCTGGAGAACGTCGCGTGGTAGGTCTGGAGCGCCGCTTCGTCATCCGGCGCTACGGGCACAACCCGGTAGTGAGATCGCTGCACGTCCGGGAGCATGTCATGCCGACGGCGGCCGGCACCAGGCGTTTTCGGGCCGTGTCGAGAACGGGCGGTCAGAGCGCGAGCGAAGTCTCCACGACCTTCGCCAGGTCGGACGCCAGCGCCTGCGCCTGCTCCGACGTCGGTGCCTCGACCATCACGCGTACGACCGGCTCGGTTCCCGACGGCCGCAGCAGCACCCGCCCGGACTGGCCCAGCGCGGCCTTGACGTCGGCGACGGCTGCCTGAACCGCTTCGTCGGAGTCGGCCTTGCCCTTGTCGACACCACGCACGTTGACCATGACCTGCGGCAGCCGCTGCATCACCGCCGCCAACTCGGCCAGCGGGCGGCTGGTGGCCGCCATCCGGGCCAGCATGTGCACGGCGGCGAGTACGCCGTCGCCGGTGGTGGCGTGGTCGAGCAGGATGACGTGCCCGGACTGCTCGCCGCCCAGGCCGAAGCCCTTGGCGCGCATCGTCTCCAGGACGTAGCGGTCGCCGACCCGGGTCTGCTCGACGCGGATTCCTTCGCGCTGCATCGCCAGCGTGAGCCCGAGGTTGCTGAGCACCGTGGCGACGAGTGTGTCGTGCGGCAGCCGGCCGGCCTCGCGCATGGCCAGCGCGAGGATCGCGAGGATCTGGTCGCCGTCGACGAGGTTGCCTCGTCCGTCGACAGCCAGGCAACGGTCGGCGTCGCCGTCGTGGGCGACACCGGCGTCGGCACCGTGCTCCAGGACCGCGGAGACCAGGGAGTCGACGTGGGTGGAGCCGCAGTTTTCGTTGATGTTGAGCCCGTTGGGATCGGCGTGCAGCGCGATCACCTCGGCGCCCAGCCGGCGCAGCGTCTCCGGAGCGGCGCGGTAGGCCGCGCCGTTGGCGCAGTCGACCACGACCTTCAGGCCATCGAGACGGTGCGGGGCGCTGTCGACGAGATGCGAGACGTACGCCTCGAAACCGGCACCGTCGTCGCGGACGCGGCCCACGCCTGCACCGGTCGGACGCTGCCACGGCTCGCGCAGGCGGGCCTCGATCGCGTCTTCGATGGCGTCGTCGAGCTTGTGCCCGCCACGCGAGAAGAACTTGATGCCGTTGTCGGGCATGGGGTTGTGGCTCGCCGACAGCATGACGCCGAGGTCGGCGCCGAGCTCACCGGTGAGGAACGCGACGGCGGGTGTGGGCAGGATGCCGAGACGTACGACGTCGACGCCCGCGGAAGCCAGACCGGCGACCACAGCCGCTTCGAGGAACTCGCCCGACGCCCGCGGGTCCCGTCCGACCACAGCGAGCGGACGGTGACCAGCGAACACGCCGCGCTCGCCGAGCACGTGCGCGGCGGCGACCGAAAGGTCGAGCGCGAGTTCAGCGGTGACATCGCCATTGGCGAGGCCACGTACGCCGTCGGTGCCGAAAAGCCGGCCCACCGACTTTCGGGGGGTGTGGGGGGTCGTCCCCCCACTGTCACGACGGGATGGATCTGGGCTCGTGCTGTTGGCGAGCACAGGGGTGCCCATCCAGCCCGCGCCCTACCGCTTGGAGTACTGGGGAGCCTTGCGGGCCTTCTTCAGGCCGGCCTTGCGGCGCTCCTTGGCCCGCGGGTCGCGGGTCAGGAAGCCCGCGCGCTTCAGCGGCGGACGGTTGAGCTCGCTGTCGACGTCGTTCAGCGCACGCGCGATGCCGAGGCGCAGCGCGCCGGCCTGGCCGGTCACACCGCCACCGTCGATCCGGGCGACGACGTCGTAAGAACCGTCGAGCTCGAGGATCGCGAACGGCTCGTTGACGTGCTGCTGGTGCACCTTGTTGGGGAAGTACTCGTCGAGGCTGCGGCCGTTGACCTTCCACTGCCCGGTGCCCGGGGTGATCCGGACGCGCGCGACCGCTTCCTTGCGCCGGCCGGTGGCGGCGGCGGGAGCGATGGCGGCACGGCGCTGCGGAGCAGTCGTCGGGGTCGGCGTGCTCTCGGAGCTGTAGGCGATGCCCGTCTCCGGGTCAGCCTTTACTTCCTCGACGTCCGGCTCGGGGGCTGTGGTGGGCTCGGTCACCGATTTCCTTCTTTACCGTCTTTGGGGCGCGCTCTACTGCGCGATCTGGGTGATCTTGAACTCGTTGGGCTGCTGGGCCTTGTGCGGGTGCTCGGGACCCGAGTAGACCTTGAGCTTCTTCAGCAGCTTCCGGCTGAGCCTGTTCTTGGGGAGCATGCCCCAAACCGCGCGCTCGACCGCCTTGCGGGGATCCTTGTCGAGCAGCTCGCCGTAGGGAACGCCGGTGAGGCCGCCGGGGAAGCCGGAGTGGCGGTAGGCCAGCTTGGCGTCACGCTTGTTGCCGGACAGCGCGATCTTGCCGGCGTTGACAATGACGACGAAGTCGCCGGTGTCGACGTGCGGAGCGAACGTCGGCTTGTGCTTGCCGCGCAGCAACGTGGCGGCCTGGCTCGCCAGCCGGCCGAGGACCACGTCAGTGGCGTCGATCACGTGCCACTCACGCGAAACTTCGCCGGGCTTCGGGCTATACGTACGCACAGTCGTCGACCTTTTCGCTAGTTCGTCGGTGTTGTCGTGCAAGCCGCCCGACAGAGGCGGTTCAGGGGTTCGCGCGCCAGGCCTTGACACAATCCAGCCAGCGCAACGACCGCCCAGGATACCCGCGCCCGTACACCCAGTCAAAACGGGCCCTGCCGAGGCAGTGCCTGGCAGGCGGGTAGCGGTCAAATCGGACAGATCGACCACGCTGGCCATCAATCACTACAACCAGCCGCGTCGTGCAGCGTACAGGCCCGCCTGGAACCGCGTCTCGACGCCCAGCGACGTGAGCAACGCGGCGATCCGGCGTCGCGTGGTGCGGTAGCTCCAGCCCAGGTGGTGGGCGATCGCCGCGTCCTTCATGCCGGACGACAGCAGGGCCAGCAGCCGCCGCTCGTCCGGCCCCGGCTCGTCCTGCGGTGGCGGCTCGACCTGCCCACGGACATGCGGCGGCTCCAGCGACAGCGGCGTCGCCTGGCTCCAGAGCTGGTCGAAGACGTAGAGCAGGACGTCCAGCAGCGAGCACGGATGGACCACGATCGCGCTCGCGACGTCCTGCTGCTGGACGCTCTGCGGCACGAACGCCAGCTTGCGGTCGAACGTCGCCAGCTTCAGCGGGAGCCGCGAGGTCACCCGGGCCTGCTCCCCCGCCGCGACGTAACGCAGGATCGCGTTCACGGCGTTCGGCGCGCGCTCGAGCGCGGCCCGGTCGTAGATCGCCTTGCAGGTCACGCCGCGACGCAGCACCTCGAACTCCACGTCGTTCGGTGACGGGCCGGCCGGTCCGGCGTACGGAGGCGTGTCCAGCACCTGGATCTCCTCCGCCGCCGAGCGCTGCAGCTGGTCGAACCGGTGCAGGACGGCCTCCGAGCCCGTGACCAGCTCGATCAGCTCGGTCGGTCCGGTCCAGCGGCCCTCGCGGTACTCCGTCATCCAGGTCTCGGCCAGCCCGCGTACCCGTTCCAGCTCGGCCACCCGGTCCAGGATCAGCGCCTCCAGTCCGACGTCGGGTGCGGCGGGCAGGTAGCGCGACGACGCTCCGGACGTACGGCTGACCAGCCCGGAGCGCTCCAGCGAGTCGAGGATCCAGCGCAGGCGTACCGGGCCGAGGTCGAGTGCCTCGGTCAGCTCGGAGACCGTCCGTCCCGGCGAACGCAGCAAGACGCGGTAGACCTGCTCCTCGTCCGCACCGATGCCGAGCGCGGCCAGGTTTGCGGAACTCGCCGACTCGTCGACCGGCCCCGACCCCACCGGGACAGTTCTGTCCTTGGCCATCGGGGGCCACGCTAACCGCTGGACGATGAGAGCGCTACCGACAACCATCTGCGTGTGCTGACCCGCCTCCTCGCCGCAACGGCCGCGTGCCTCGTCGCCGTTTCCGGACTCCCGCAGGCCACCGCGGAACCGCCCGCGCCCTGGCAGCAGAAGGTCCAGCCGGCTGTTCGAGACCGCCTTGCCGCCAAGGGGACCTCCGACGTCCTCGTTCACTTCGCCGACCGCTCCGACCTCGCGAAGGCGTCCCGCATCAGAAACTGGGACGACCGCGGCGCCTACGTCGTCGACCAGCTGCGGAAGACGGCGAACGCGAGCCAGCATGACGCCAGGGTGTTGCTGGACGACGCGCACGCGACCTACCAGGCGTTCTGGGTCAGCAACGCAATTCTGGTCAAGGGCGCTCCCTCCGAACTCGCGCACAGCCTGGCCGCCGAGCCGGAGGTCGCCGAGCTGTCCGAGGTCACGACGTACAAGGCCCCGGCTGTCGAACCCGCGAAGGCCGTAAGGCAGGCGGGCGCGGTCGAGTGGGGCGTCGCCAACGTGCACGCCAACCAGGTGTGGGACGAGCTCGGCACCCGCGGCGACGGGATCGTCGTCGCCAGCATCGACACCGGCGTGCAGTTCGACCACCCCGACCTGGCCGAGCGGTACCGCGGGCGAAAGGCCGACGGCACGTACGACCACGACTACAACTGGTACGACCCGTCACAGGTCTGCGGCAGTCCCGCGCCGTGCGACAACATCGGCCACGGCACCCACACGATGGGCACGATGGCCGGCGGCGACGCGAGCGGTACGAGCATCGGCGTCGCGCCCGGCGCCCGCTGGATCGCGGCCAAGGGCTGCGAGGACGAGCAGCGCGGCTGCACACTCGGCGCGCTGCTGGCCGCCGGCCAGTGGACGCTCGCGCCCACGCGCCAGGACGGCAGCGCGCCTCGTCCCGACCTGCGGCCCCAGATCGTCAACAACTCCTGGGGCGCCGACAACGGCCCGATCGAGGAGGACTTCTACAACGACATCCTTGATGCATGGGAGGCGTCCGGCATCTTCGCGACGTTCTCCAACGGCAACTTCGGCACCAAGGGCTGCGACTCCGGCGGCTCCCCCGCCGACGTCGGGACGGCCTACGGCGTCGGCGCCTACGACGTGACCAACGCGATCGCGTCGTTCTCCAGCCGCGGTCCCGGCGAGAACGGCAAGGTCAAGCCCGACATCTCGGCACCCGGCGTGAGCGTGCGGTCGAGCGTTCCCGGCAACGGCTACGCCTACTACTCCGGCACCTCCATGGCTGCCCCACACGTCTCGGGAGCCGTCGCGCTGATGTGGTCGGCGGCTCCCGCGCTGACCGGCGACCTTTCCGCAACCCGTGAGCTCCTCGCCCAGACCGCGGTCGACGCCCCCGACCTGAGCTGTGGCGGTACCCCGGAGCTCAACAACGTGTTCGGCGAGGGCCGGCTGGACGCCCGCGCGGCGGTGGTCGCGTCGCCGCGCGGGCAGACCGGCGTGCTCACCGGGACCGTGACGGACGCCTCCGGAGCCCCGGTACGCGATGCCGCCGTCGCGGCCGCCGGGCCGGACTACCACCGCGAGACGACGACCGGCGCCGACGGGCGGTTCCGGGTCGCGGTTGTCGCGGGCACGTACGAGATCTCCGTTACGGCGTACGGTTTCCGGCCGGCGACCGTCACCGGTGTCGCGGTCGGCGGCGGCGAGACGGTGACGCGCGACATCGCGCTGGCCAAGGTGCCGATGGCACGGGTCAGCGGCACGGTGACCGACGGCTCCGGGCATGGCTGGCCGCTGGCGGCGACGCTCACAGTCCACGGTGTGCCGGATGGCGTCTTCCACACCGATCCGGCGACCGGCCGGTACTCCTTCTCGCTGCCACGCGAGAACACGTACTCCGTCGACGTCCGGGCCACCTATCCCGGATACGTCGCGCACCAGGACCAGCTCGTGATCGGCACGCGTGATGTCGTGGCGCCGTTCCGGCTCACGGCGGACGCCACCGAGTGCGACGCGCCGGGATACCGGACGACGTACCAAGGGTTGTTCGAGTCGTTCGACGGCGGCGCACTGCCGGCCGGCTGGACCGAGGCGCACGAGCTCGGCGACGGCTGGGAGTTCGGGGATCCCGGCGAGCGCGGCAACCTCACCGGCGGTTCCAGGGCGTTCGCCAGCATCGACAGCGCGGCGGGAAAGCTGCTGGAGAAGGGCGTTCTGACCACGCCGGCGATCGACCTGCGCGGGCAGGCCGCGCCCGTGCTGGCGTTCCGTACCGACTTCCCCTACCGTGCGGGCGCTCGCGGCAGCGTCAACGCCGAGCTGTCGGTCGACGGCGGCGCGACCTGGAAGACCGTGTGGAGCCGGGCGAGCATCCTGCGCGGCCCTTACCTGGTGGAGGTTCCGCTGCCGGACGCGGCGGGGGTGGCGGACGTCCGGGTGCGTTTCGGCTACGACTCCGGCTGGACGTACGACGGCTGGTGGCAGGTCGACGACGTGCTCGTGGGCGCGAAGACCTGCCAGGCGCTGCCCGGCGGGCTGGTCGTCGGGCACGTGACCGACGACCGTACGCACGAGCCGATCGGCGACGCGACCGTACGCAGCCGCTCCGACGCGAGCCTGACCACGACGACCGACGCGGCCGGCTTCTACTGGCTGTTCTCGCCACGCACCGGCCGGCAGGCGTTCACGGCGTCGAACTCCTACGCACAGTACGACTCGCGCGATCGTACGGTCCGGGTCAGCGCACACCGCGTGACCGAGGCGGACTTCGCACTGGGCACGGGCCGGCTGCGGGTCAGCCAGGCCGAGATCGAGCGCGAGGTACGGATCGGCGACCGGCGGACCGTCTCGTTCACGGTGAAGAACACCGGCACGGCGACCGCGACGTTCCAGCTCACCGAGCACGCCAGCGACCTCGACCAGGCGGGTCAGTCCGCCCTGAGGGCGGAGGGTGCGGCGGTCCAACGGTTCCCCACCACAGACCAGGGGAACCGGCTCCCTCCGGCCCAGCAGAAGGCGAAGACGTCGGTCGCCGATCCCAAGGCGGCCGAGTGGACGCAGCTGCCGAGCATGACCGTGGAGAACCTCGACCAGGTGGCGGCCGTTCACGACGGCAAGCTCTACGCCGTCGGAGGCGCCAGCACGCAGCCCAACGACCAGGGCCACTCGGTGTACGACTTCGCCACCGAGCAGTGGAGCCCGATCGCGCGTACGACCGTGTCGCGCGAGAAGCCGACCGGCGGGTTCATCGACGGCAAGCTGTACGTCGTCGGCGGCTGGAGCTGGGACGGCGAGACCGGCACCACCCAGATCTACGATCCGGCGAGCGACATCTGGTCGTTCGGCGCGGACGCTCCGGTGAAGTTCGCCGCCGCTGCCTCGGTCGTACTGGACGGCAAGCTCTACGTGATCGGCGGGCGCACCGACCGCGATCCCGAACGCGGGTCCACGCACGTCCTCGTCTACGACCCGAAGGCCGACTCCTGGTCGCGCGTGGCGGACTATCCCGAGCCGATCTCGTGGCAGTCCTGCGGCGTCATCGACGGGCTCGTCTACTGCGCCGGCGGCCAGGACGGCGGCGAGAAGCACAAGCGGACGGCGTATGCCTACAGCGCGACCGTCGACCGCTGGTTCCGGATCGCGGACCTGCCGGCGACGGTCTGGGGCGCCGGCTACATCGCGGCGAACGACCTGCTGCTCGTCTCCGGCGGCGTCGTCGACGGCTACCGCAGCAACCAGGGCTTCTTCTACGACCCGGCGACCGACCGCTGGGACACGCTGCCGAACTCGCTGTTCGCGCTGTACCGGGTGGCGAGCGCCTGCGGATTCTACAAGGTCGGCGGGTCCGAAGGCCTGTACGGCAACAAGCCGTACGTCGAGCAGCTGCCCGGCTTCGACCGGTGCGACTCGGCGGCGAACCGCGTGCCGTGGCTCGCCGCCGGTGCCCGGACCTGGACGCTACGGCCCGGGCAGTCGACGCAGGTCACCGTCACGCTGGACGCCCGCCGAGTCAGGCGCACCGGCACCTACACCGCGCGGCTGCTCCTGCACGAAGACACGCCGTACCCAGGCGTCCAGCTCCCGGTCACCATGGAGGTCGTCCGGCCGCCGCACTGACCCGCTGCGGCGGCGCCGCGGCGGCGAACGTTCCCTCCCGCCGGATCTGATGCCACCGCAACGGCGTCCCCACCACTGCCGTCACCACCGACTGGATCACCACGACGTACATGAACTGCCGGTAGAACAACTGCTGCAACGGAATCGTCCACAGCGGACTCAACGACTCCCGGTCCAGCCGCAACGCGTACGCCGCGATCAGCGCCTGCCCCACCACGAACGCCAGCCACACCCAGAGCATCCGGCCGGCGTCGCCGAACGCCAGGGAGTACAGCGCCAGCACATCCACCGCGGGCGCCAGCAACGGCAGGAGGTACTGGAACAACGCCAGATAGGTCAGCCCGCGCCGCCCGAACACCCCGGCCGGCCCACGCTGGACGACTGCCCGGCGGTGCTTCCACATCGCCTGCAACGTGCCGTAACACCACCGGTACCGCTGCTTCCACAGCTGCCGTACCGAACTGGGCGCCTCCGTCCAGGCCCGGGCCCGTTCCTCATAGACCACCCGCCAGCCGGCCCGGCAGATCGCCATCGTGAGGTCGGTGTCCTCCGCGAGCGTGTCCTCGCTGACCCCGCCGACGCCCGCGATCGCGTGCCGGCGGAACGCGCCCACCGCGCCCGGCACGGTCGGCATGCACTCCAGCATGTCGAACATCCGGCGGTCGACGTTGAACCCGATGACGTACTCGATGTGCTGCCAGAGCCCGAGCAGCCCCTTCGCGTTGCCGACCTTGGTGTTGCCGCTCACCGCGCCGACGTCCGGGTCGGAGAACGGTGTCACCAGCCGTTCGATCGTGCGCGGCCCGAAGACGGTGTCGCCGTCCACGAGGATCAGGATCTCGCTCCTGGCGTACGCCATGCCCGTGTTGAGCGCGGCGGACTTGCCGGAGTTGCGCTGCCGGATCAGCCGGACGCCCGGAATGCCCAGCTCCTCCACGATGTCGGCGGTCCCGTCGGTCGAACCGTCGTCGACGACGATCACCTCGAGCCAGCCGGCGTACCTCGTGTCGACCAGCGAGTACACGGTCGCCGCGATGCCCGCCGCCTCGTTGTACGCGGGCACGATCACGGTGACCGGTGGGGCGTACGGCGCTGCCTCGACGGCCAGGTCTCTCGCGCGGTCGCGCGCCCTGGCGACCCGGCCGCGCGCCAGCCGGCCCCGGCGGCCCGAGCCGACCGCGCGGGCGTGTGCGTTGACCGCACGGGCCTCGGCTTTCAGCGCGCGGGCGCGGGCCTTGAGCTTGCGTGCGCGCTCCCGCCGGGCACGGATCGCGTGCCGCCGGGCGTAGTAGAGCAGAATCAGCATCCGGCCGATCGTGAGCACGCTCGCCGCTCCCAGTGCGGCACCGAGCCCGGTCAGCGCCCACTCCCCGCCCTGCCTGGCGGCCAGCAGCGCCTCGCCGCCGATCCGGCCCGCCGGCCCCGCGGGCAGGTTGGCCGACCGGATGCCGAGACCGTCGGAGACGGTGGTGGCGCGGAAGTGCCGGTCGTCCAGGTCGGACAACATCCGGTCCAGTGCCGCGATCACCGCCGTACGGTCGCCGCCGGCATCGTGGAACGACACGACGAGGCCCTGATCATCGGCCGGCATGGTCTGCTTCAGCACCTGCCGGCTGGTCAGGCCGGACAGGTCGCTCGGCTCGCGATCGGCGAGCACGGTCAGGTAACCGTTCTCACCGGCGGCCCGGGCGGCGTCGTAGGCCCTGCCGGTGAGCCGCTGCGGCGTGGAGGAGTACGGCGGCCGGAACAGGCCGGTGCGTACCCCGGCGGTGCCGGCGAGCGCCTCCTGGGTCAGGCCGAGCTCGAGCCGCTTGCGCCAGCCGGGCAGCCCGGCGAAGTCGGCGTGGGTGAAGCCGTGCGACCCGATCTCGTGCCCCTCCGCCACGATCCGGCGGGTCAGGGCGGGATGCTCCATGACGTTCGCGCCGACGACGAAGAACGTCGCGTGAGCGTCGTGCTTGCGCAGCACGTCGAGGATGCGCGGCGTCCAGAGCGGATCCGGCCCGTCCTCGAACGTGAGCGCGATCGTGCGTTCCGGCATGCGTGCGCCGGCCGGATCGGCGTGCGAAAGGTCGACGACCGGATGTCCGGCCGGGAGGATCGGCTCGCCGGCCGATCGGTCGTGTGCGGGTGAGGTGAGCAGGTTCGCCGGCCGTTTGGCGGTGTACCCCTGAAACACCAGCGCGGCGAAGAGAAGGAAGAGCAGGAGGCTGATGAGCAGCCAGTGGCGGCGTGGTTCCCGAAGCCTTAAGTGCCGCGCCACCTCAGCCTAGAGAGGCGGGACGAGGTGGACTGGAATAGCGGACTTTCTGACGATTTGAGCGGAACGACTGCCGTTTCATGGTCGTGCAGTCTACGGAGGGCGGCTCGGCGAAGTCCACAATCCCCTTTACTGTAAGGGATTTGAGTGGTCAATCACAGCTTGCCCGCACTAGGGATGATTCCGTCCGATTCGCGTAGTACGCGCCGGGACAGTACGGTCGCGCCGGCGACGCAGACCGGGAGCGCGATGATCGCGAGCAACGGGACCAGGCAGAGCAGGTAGGCGGGAACCCCGAACCCGATCGTGAGTAACGGCCGCTTCCGCAACGCCCGCCGCCTGGCCTTGAAGTCGATTCCACGCTGGTTGAACGGCACGCTCGCCAGCTCCACCGCCAGCAGCCAGCCACCGGTCAGCGCCGCCAGCACCGGCACCACCGTCTGGCCGACGACCGGGATCAACCCCGCCAGGAAGAGGGGGATCGCCCGGCTGATCGACATCAGCATGAAGACGCCGGACTCCTTCAGTCCGCGCCGGATCTCCTGCCACGGCGAGAGCTCCGGCGCCTTGGGGATCTCACCGAGCGCCTGATCGACCCGCTCGGCGATCTTCTCGTAGAACGGGCTACCGATCGCCAGCGTGAGCGTCGCGAACGCGAGCACGGCCAGCATCCCGAAGCCGGCGACCAACGCCACGGCCAGCGCGATCCGCAGCAACGACTGCCAGCCCTCCGACCAGCCGTCGGCGAACGGCGTCGCCCAGTCCACGAAGTCGTCGGCCCAGATCAGCATCAGGACGAGGCCGAGGAGCAGCAGCACCGTGGTGACGACCGCGGGCAGCGCGCCGAGCAGCAGGAGCTTCGGCCGCCGGAACAGGATCGACGCCCCCTTGAACAGACACCCGATCCCGGCCGGAACGTCGGACAGCTGTGTCGCCATGGGTCGGAGCCTAGACCGCCAACGCCGCGCCGGGCGCGAATGACCACGTTAACCACGTATTTGGCTGGCTAACGTGGTCATTCGCGCCTCGCCACGCTGGATGGACCTTAGCCACGCCCCGGGGCGTGGTTAACCCGCTGATTACGTGGTTAACGTGGTCATTCGCGGCGGCGGCGCGGGCGGATGAGGGTCCGGGTGAGCGGGACCAGCATGGCGAGGCCGAGCACCGCCATGCCGACCGTTGGGATCCATTCGTTCGATCCCTCCGGCGGGTAGACCCGCGCCGGGCGGCCGACGTCCAGCGCCGCCACCTGCTCCCCCGGTCTCAGCGCCTGCTTGCCGCGGCCGTAGAGGTACACGTCCGGCCGCGGCACCGCCCCTGCCATGCGTGCTCTGAACGTGCCGTACCAGAAGCACTGCTCGTGCCCCGCGTGGTTCGCGCACGTCACGTGCGACGCCATGAACGTCCCTGGCACACCGTCGGCCCGCGCCGCCCGAAACGCCAGCCCCAGGTTGGGCACCGACAGCAGCAACAGCAGCACGCCCGCCGCGGCAGCGACCCAGGGCCAGACCGAACCCCGTCGCTGCCGAGTGGACGTCACGCCCGCGCGTACGCGCACGAGCACGGCGACTCCACGTGGTCCGCCGCCGGTATCCGCCGGTGCAGCACCATGGCGACGACCATCGGAACGAACACGATCGTGTTGTAGAACAGGTGCAGCTCGACCCGCGGCACCAACGTCTGGACGATGCTCGTCGGCACCGCCGCGCCGAACAAGAAGTACCCCGTCCAGGCCTGGACGAGCAACAGCAGGTGCTCGAAGTGATGCCAGACCTGAATTCCCAGCGCGACGTTCCACCACGTCCGCGCCGTTCCGGAGAAGCCCGGACGCAGCAGCAGGAACGCGATCAGCATCACGACCGCATAGCCGTAGTGCAGCGCCTCCGACGTGATCAGCCACGGGAAGAACATGCCGAGCACACCCCGCGACTCCTTGATCTGCATGCCGAGCACGTAGATCTGGACGGCTTGCGCGATGTGCTCCGCCCAGTGGGCCAGCACGATGACGAGATAGACGGCGAGCGCCGTACGGTGACCACGTCCGTTGAGATAGGCCAGCGCACGCTTGGCAGATGCGACCATCGCGATTCCCCTTCGGACCCCGGAGCGGGCTACATCCGTTGTCCACGGACCGAAGAGCGGAACGGTTCAAAATTCCCCTAGGACCCCCTCGGCAGCTCACCGTTCCACGAAGACCGCGACCGTACGCGGCGGCACGGTCAGCGTGCCGGTCGCGCGGTCGTACGACGACTGCTTGACGACCGCATCGCCGCCATGCGCCTGTACCGGATGGAGCGACACCCGCCGGCCGGCCAGCCGCGGGACGACCTGCGCCTGCGTCTCGTCGCTCCCGTTGAGGACGACTGTCACCGACTCCCAGCGCGGATCGACGTCGGCGCCGACCCGATCGTCGAGCAGCATCGTCACCACACCGGGCGTCTCGTCCGAGCCGGACAGCGGGAACGACAGGTGCCGCTGCACCGACGCTTGCGAGCCGAGCCGGAACAGCGGCGAGGAGCCGCGGATCTCCAGCAGTTCCTCGAAGCGGTCACCGGCGTCGGTCATCGCGGGACAGCCGGCGCGCAAGCCAGGATCGCCCAGCAACGGCCGCATGTACGGCCACGTGTCCTGGTTGTCGGCGGCGAGCGGCAGGCCCGAGCCGAAACCGTTGCCGAGCCGGCAGTCCACGTGCAGCCGGTTGAACCAGTCACCGGAGTTGTAGGAGTTGCGGTCGAGCGACTTCGATCGCAGGACGTCCGAGCCGGCCTGCAGGAACGCGGGGCCCTGCCCGAGCTCGACCGTGGCGAGCGAAAGCGCCTGCATCCGTACGCGATCGGGCATCGACGTCGACTGCGGCAGCTTGTAGACCAGCGCGTCGTACAACGTCTCGTTGTCGTGCGCGTCGACGTACGTGATCGCCTCCTGCGGATCGGCCGTGTAGCCCGCCGGCGAGCCGTTGTAGTCGACCTCGCGGCCCTTGACCGTGCGCCCGCTGGAGTCGGTGAACGAGAACTCCGCGAGGTTGCCGGCGAGCCCGACCTTCACCAGGTCCTGCAGGTGCAGCAGCCGGGCGCGCTGCTGCTCGGCCGAGCCGTTCACGTCGTCACCGTTGGGATCGGTGAACAGCCCGCTGCCGAAGCCCTGCACCCGCGGGTTGCCGTCGAACGGGCCGCCGCCGCGTACGGCGTCACGCAACCGGTCGTTGAACGTGCCGATGCCCGTGCCGGCCAGGTTCGCCTGGGTGGCTTGGACGAACCGGGCGTCGTTCGCGACCTCGCCGAAGTTCCAGCCTTCGCCGTACAGCAGGATCCGCTTGCCGTCGACGCCGTCCTCCGCGAGCGTCAGGCCGTCGAGCGCCTTGCGGACGGCCAGCAGGTTGCTCTTCGGATGGTGGCCCATCAGGTCGAACCGGAAGCCGTCGACCTTGTACTCCTTGGCCCAGGTGACCACGGAGTCGACGACGAGCTTGCCCATCATCGCGTTCTCCGGCGCGGTGTTGGCGCAGCAGGTGGAGTTGGCGACCGTGCCGTCGTCCTGCAGGCGCTGGTAGTAACCCGGGACGATCCGGTCGAGCACGGACTTCCCGTCCTGCCCGGCGGCCGGCGTGTGGTTGTAGACCACGTCCATCACGACCCGCAGGCCTGCGGCATTGAGCCCGCCGACCATCTGGTGGAACTCCCGGATCCGGGCGGTGCCGTCCGGATCGCCGGCGTACGAGCCCTCCGGAACCGTGTAGTGCAAGGGGTCGTAGCCCCAGTTGTAAGCATCTTGGCCGGCGACCCGATCGACACAGGCCTGCTGCTCGTCGGAGTCCGGCGCGTACGACGCGAGGTCGCACGGCGGCTGCTGCTGGTCGGCCCGGCGTTCGGGAATGGACGCGATGTCGAAGACCGGCAGCAGGTGGACGTAGGTCAGGCCCGAGCCGGCCAGCCCCCGCAGGTGCTTCATGCCGGCCGATCCCGTGTCGGTGAACGCGAGGTAGCCGCCGCGGTGCGCTGCCGGGACCGTGGAGTCGCTCGCGGAGAAGTCGCGTACGTGCAGCTCGTAGATCGACGCCTGCTCGAACGGCACCGCCTTCGGCTTGCGCGGCGAGAAGCGGTAGTCGGCCAGGTCGACGAGCTGGCTGCGCGTGCTGTTGGCCGACAGCGAGACGGAGTACGGATCGGTGACGGCGTTCGTCACGACCTGCTGGACGGACGGCTGCCAGACCTTGACCTGGTAGCGGTAGTACAGGCCTTTCCAGGCACGCGATCCGCGCACGCTCCAGACGCCGGTGCTCTCGTTCCGGGCGAGTTGAACGAGCCGCGGCTCGCCACTGGACGGGCCGTCGTAGAGCTGCAGCTCGACGTCCTGGGCGGTCGGCGCCCAGACGGCGAGTGCCGGCACGCCACGCGACCAGGTGACGCCGAGCCGCGCGGAGGTGGCCGGGGCGTACAGGTCGTCGAGTACGCCGGGGAGCTGGACGCCGGTCGCGCTGAGCAGGCGGCCGGCCGGATCGCGTTCGGTGGCGACGACCTGACCGCGCAACGCGGTCTTGACGCGCCGCGCATCCCGCGGGTCGACCGTGAAGACGGCCCGCCCGGCCAGGTGCGGCCAGCGTTGGCGCTGGGCCGCGGTGAGCCCGTCCGGCTTCCAGCGCAGGCGGATCCAGCTGCCGGTGGTGAGGTCGCCGTTCTCGACCTCGAGGCTCCCGTCGGCGGACGAGACGAGCGCGTAGCCCGTCGACTGCGCCGGCTCGACGTCCCAGACGACTGTGTCACGGTCGATCCACTGGGCCTTGGCCTTGGTGAGGTCGGCGTCGAGGGTTGCTCCGCCGACCTGCGGGAGCAGGTAGCGCTCGCGGCCGTTCAGCAGCCACACCTCGTTGCCGAACGTCGACAGGTCGAGCGACTGATCGGCCGGCAGGTCCTTCTGGTCGCCCTTGTGGACGATGTAGCTGAGCGAGCTCGCGCCCTCCGCGAGGGGAACCCGGAAGACCAGCCCGAAGCCGTCGCGGCCGATCGGCTGTAGCGGCTGCTCCCACGTCGTGGTTTGCGCCGCGCCGGTCCAGACGTGCAGGCCCCAGCCGTCGTAGTCGCCGTCGTCGCGGTGGTAGTGCAGCACGGCGGCGTTCTCGGCGGCGGGTCGGCTCGCGTTCACTCGCGTGTCACCGGAAGCGATCCACGCGTTCGGTGTCTTGGCGGGCGTCAGGAACTGGTCGGGTCCGGGGTCCTTGGTGTCGCCACGGTGCACGATGAATCCCAGCTGGGCATCGGGATCGACCACCGGCACCTTCCAGAACGGGCCGAAGCTGTCGGTGCCGTCAGGCGCGCGCGGCGCGTCCCAGCTGGTCGCGGTCCCCGGCGCGATCGCGTCGCCCCACAGGTGGAGTCCCCAGCCGGCGTAGTCGCCGTCCGGCCGGTGATAGCGGATCGTCGTGTAGCCCTGGGCCGCTGCCTGCGACGGGAAGACGTCACAGCTGCCGCTCTTCAGCCAGATCTCGCCGTTCCTGCCCGGGTTGACGAACCTGTCCTGCGCACAGTCCTTCTCGTCGCCCTTGTGCGCGATGAAGCCGACGTTACTCGCTCCCGGTGCGAGCTTCACCCAGGCGAACCGGCCGTAGGAATCCTCGCCGGAGAAGGGAATCGGCGACGCCCACTGCACCTCGCCCTCGATGTCGCCCCACGCGTGCAGGCCCCAGCCGTCGTAGTCGCCGGCCGGGCGCTGGTAGTGCACGAGCAGCCAGTCGCGCGGCACCTCGCCGCCGCCACCGCCGTCGGAGGGCTCCTGGCCCTTGGTCACGTCGACGGTCGTGGACGCGAGCCGGCCGGCCGAGTCCTTGGCGATCGCCTTGTACGTAAGCGCTGTGCCGGCCGGGATGCTCGTGGTGTCGTGGAAGATGCGGTACGGCGGGTTGTCGTCGGTACCGAGCCGCTGCCAGGCGCCGTCGCCCTGCTTGACGGCGAACGTGACCTGGGCGAATCCTCCGGTCGGCACGTCGGCGGCGATCTCCGTACGGCCCTTGACCTGGCTGCCGGCGGTGGGCGCGGTGAGTGTGATCGCCGGGCCGTCGGCGAGCGGGGTGAGCTTCGCGCTCGCCTGGAAAACAACGGCTCCGAGGGCCGGCACCGTGACCTCGATCGTCCGGTCGCCGGCGGAGGTGACGGATCCCGCCGCGTCGCCGGTAGCCCAGATCGGATCGAACCGGAGGCCGGCGGAGTAGGTCGGCACGCGTACCGTCTGAGCGGACTCGGCGTTGTTGACGGCGACGACGTACTCCACCTGGTCCCGCGCGTCGATCCGGCTGAACGCGTAGACGCCGGCCGAATCACTTGCGTACCGGTCGATCTGGGCGCCGTCGCGCAGGGCTGGGTGCTCGGTCACGACGTCGGAGAGATCCTTGATCGTGCGGTAGAGCGGGTGCGTGGCGACGTAGTTGTCCTGCGCGTGCGTCGCGTCGGTGCCGATCAGGTCGTCGTCGAGGTAGTCCTGCGTCTGGGTGGCGAACATGTCCTGGCGCGCGTCCTTGTCGCCGCCCGCACCGGTGAAACCCTGCTCGTCGCCGTAGTAGACGACAGGCTGGCCGCGGCTGAAGTACATCAGCGCGTGCGCGAGCCGGTCGCGCGCCAGCTGCTCGGCGTCGGACGCGCCCGGGTTGTCCTGGGCGATGAACGTGCCGATCCGGCCCATGTCGTGGTTGCCGAGGAACGTCGGCGAGGAGTAGACGTTGGAGTCGGCGTCGGTGAAGTAGTCGCCGGAGGCGAACAGGTCGCGCAGCCTGGTCGCCGGTGCCGACTGGCTGGCGTAGGCGCGGGCGGCACTCTGGAACGGGAAGTCCAGCGCGGCCTGGAGTTTGCCTTTGGTCGGATAGGTCGAGACGTACGCCGGGTCGCTGTCGAAGATCTCGCCGAACATGAAGAAGTCGTCGTTGCCGAGCTTTGCCGCGTAGCCCTTCAGTGCGGGCGCGAACCGCTGCCAGAACTCCAGGTTGACGTGCTTCACGGTGTCGATCCGGAAGCCGTCGACGCCGGCGTCGCGTACCCAGGTCTGGTAGATGTCGACCATGCCGTCGACGACCTCGGGCCGCTCGGTCCACAGGTCGTCGAGGCCGGCGAAGTCGCCGTACTCGCTGGACTCGCCGGCGAACGTCGAGTCGCCGCGGTTGTGGTACATCGTGACGTCGTTCAGCCAGGCCGGCGCCTTGGGATAGGCCGGATCGGCTGCGGGCGTGTACGGGAACGTCGTCGCGTCGACGGGCGGGAAGGTGTCGCCGCTCGCGTACGCCTTGTCGTCGAAGGGCGTTCCGGACGTGTCGAGATAGGGATAGGCGGCCTTGCCGCGATAGGTGTACTGCTTCTCCTGGTAGTCGATGACGTCGGCGGTGTGGTTGGTGATGATGTCGAAGAACACCTTCATCCCACGCCCGTGCGCCGCGTCGACGAGCGCCTTCAACTCCTCGTTCGTACCAAGGTGCGGGTCGATCCTGGTGAAGTCTGTGACCCAGTAACCGTGGTAGCCGGCCGAGGCGTTGGCGCCGGTTCCCTGGACGGGCCGGTTCTGGAACGAAGGAGTCAGCCAGATGGCGGTGGTGCCGAGGCCCTTGATGTAGTCGAGCTCGGCGTTGATGCCGGCGAGGTCGCCGCCGTGGTAGAACCCTTTGTCGGTGGGGTCGAGGCCGGTCTGCAGGCGGTCGCCGCTGAGCCCGCCGCGATCGTTCGCGCTGTCACCGTTGGCGAAGCGGTCGGCCATCACGAAGTAGAACCGCTCCTTGGTCAGATCGACCCTGAGCGAGTCCTGCGCGAGCTCCGCGTCCCCGGCTTCGGCAGTCGTGGAGACGACCGGAGGCGCCGGCTCCCGCGCGGACACCGCCGCCGGCACCGCGGTCGTACCCGCCGCGACCAGACCGAACGCGAGGACGAGTCGAAGCTTTGCGTGCTGCATGGCGGACCTCCCACTCCCTTCCGGGATCATCCGCCATGCAGCAAACAGTCGTACGGTGTTTCGGTCAGATTCCCTGGCCTACTTTGCGCCTCACTTCAGGGCATATGCGTGCATCGTGGTCTGGTGCATCCGGTTGCCGTTCGAGTCGGATGCGGCGACGTCGATCGAGACGTACGCCGACCCGGCCGGCGGTTTCACACCGAGCAACCAGGTGTTGCCGTGCAGGCGCCTCGGCTTGACCCGTTTCCAGGTCGCACCGTCGTCGGTGGAGATTCGGACGGTCAGCGACTCGATCTCGCCGGCCGGCGCGCCCTCGATCGTCTCCAGCCGCATCGGCACCCCGTGCGGCCTGGCCGGAACCCGGTTGTGGTCGTCGACGGCGGGCGCGTACCGCGCCACCCACAACGGCAACGGCTGTGCGGACTCCGTCGCCGCCGAACGGAACTCCCAGGTGGACGAGGTCTTCGTCGACAGGTCGAAAGCACTCGAACGATCCGCCTCGAGCGTGAGACGGTAGTCGGCCGGAGTCGCCGGCAGCCCGTCCGCCCAGATCATGCCGAACCAGTCGCCGTCCGCTACCTTCTCGCCGTCGCGGTACAGCGCCGTCGACCACGAGTCGAGCGCGGACGTGGAGCCGGCGTGGCCGTTCTGGTCGCCGTACATCGACAGCTCCGACCAGATCGTGTCGCCTTCCCGCGCGGCCCACATGCCACGTCTGCCGGTGAAGCCCGGCGTGAACGCGGCGGCGTTCCAGCGTTCCACCACGGTCTTGCCGGGACGGTAGACGCGTTCGGTGTCGACCAGGCTGCTCAGCAGGTCTGTCTCGCCGTCGTCGGTTCGTACGAACTCACCGAAGCCCTGTTCCCAGCCGGGGCCGGCCGACAGCAGGAGGGTGGTCCGCGACGGCAGCGCGACGCCCCAGCTCGTACGGAACGTCGGCATCGCTCCCGGCGGGCCGCCCTCCAGCGAGCGGAAGGCTTCGTGCCCGGCCGTTTGTGCCGTGTGCAGGCTGACCACGCGAGCGAGCTCGCGGTCGCGTACGGCCTTGTGGTAACCGTTCCAGAACCGGCCGGACCGATAGTCCAGCACGCCGTAGACGTACGGACTGCCGGCGAGACTTCCGTTGTCGTCGAGCTCGCCCCAGCTCGAGGCGACCGTCGCGAAGAAGTGGTAGTCCGGCTGGTCCGGGCCCACCTGCGCGGCGAAGATGTGATCGAGCTGTTGTGTGCTCACGCCCGTTCCCCAGCCGCCGAACTCCGTGGTGACCTGGTAGCCGACTTCCGCCCGCGCCATCTCCGCGGTCGGCCGTTCGACCTCGACCTCGACCGGTTGGCCGAGGCGGGCGTCGGCGGTCCATTCGGTGTCGCGGTCCAGCAGCAGGTTCGGGCGGACGATCAGGCTGGCCGTGGAGTCCTCGCCTTCGCCGGTGTCGACCAGCCCGTCCAGCAGATACCGGCCGCGAGGCAGCCGGAACGTCTGAGTCTCCTCGCCGGAGCCGAACCAGATCCCGCCGAATCCGTTGTCCAGGCCGGTCAGCGAGTAGCTCGCGATCGGTGGCGGGCCGCCGGTGCGGTCGACGCTGCCGACGGTGAGCTCGTACATCTCTCCCTCGCGCTCGACACCGACCGCTGTGACGAGCCGCAGATCGCCGGCGGTGGCGGTGATCCGGCCGCCGTAGGCGCCGTCGGCACCCTCGAAGCTGGTGTCGACGGTGGCAGTCACCGCAGCGGTGCCTCCTGCCGGAACCGTCAGCCGGCCGGTGTCCAGGGTCAGCGCGCCGGCCGGTGCCGGGCGGCCGTCCGGGCCGTCCAGCTCGGCCGTGAGGTTCAGCGTGATGTCGGTGGCGCCGTCGTTCCGGTAGGTGAGGCGGCGCGTGACCGGCTCGTCGTCGTTGTGCGGCCAGGCCGTCTTGCCGAACGAGAGGCTCGCCGGCCCGGGCACGATCTGCTGGCTGATCGCCCTGGCGAGGTCGACGCGGCCGGTCCCCTGCGCGAAGCTGCCGAGCCCGTCGCCGGGCGCGGCGGAGCTGGTGAGTGCGGACTTCAGCTCCTGAGCCGTCCAGTCGGGGTGCTGCTGGACGAGCAGGGCGGCAGCACCGGCGACGTGCGGGGTGGCCATCGACGTACCGTCGAGGCTCGTGTAGGCGTCGTCGACCGGCGTGCCGATCTCCGTTCCCTCCGCCCGGGCGGCGACTATGCCCACGCCGGGTGCGGTGAGGTCCGGCTTGAGGCCGGAGTCACCGGGGCTCGGTCCCCGGCTGGAGAACTCAGCCAGCTCGTCCGCCTTGTCGACCGCGCCGACAGTCAGTGCGGCCTCGGCGCTGCCAGGGCTGGAGATCGTGTGGTCGGCCGGGCCCTCGTTGCCGGCGGCCACGACGAACAGCGTTCCAGTCTGCTCGGTGAGGGTGTTGACGGCGTCCTCGAGCGGGTCGAGGCCGGGATCGTCCGGTCCGCCGATGCTGAGATTCACCACGTCGGCGTGCTGCCCCTCGGCCGCCCACTGCATGCCGGCGAGGATCGCGGACTCGTCGCACCAGTCGCTGAAGCAGACCTTTCCGACGAGGAGCTTCGCGTCGGGCGCGACGCCCTTGTACTTCCCGCCCGAGGCGGCTCCGCTGCCGGTGACGATCGAGGCGACATGGGTGCCGTGGCCAACCGTGTCGTCGATGCCTTCGCCGGTGAAGTCCTTGGTGGCCTGGACGGCGTCGGCGAGGTCCGGGTGGCCTTCGTCGATGCCCGAGTCGAGCACGGCGACAGTGGTGCCTTCGCCGGTGAAGCCGGCGCCCCAGGCGGTGGGAGCTCCGATCTGCGGGACGCTCTGGTCGAGCAGGAGACGGCGCTTGCCGTCCAGCCAGATCTTGCCTGTCGTGCTTGCCTGCTTGAAGAACGCCGACGCCTGCCGCTTGTCGACGGCGACGGCACGGGCCCCGACGGCGCGGAGATCCCGGCGTACGGTCGCGTGCTTCGGTGCGGCCTTGCCCTCGACGATGAGCGGGATGTGCTTGCTGTGCTGGTCGTCGTAGCCCGCCTCGACCAACGCGGTGACGTCGAACAACCTCGGGTCGAGCGTCCGCTTGGCGAGCGCCGGCCCGGCATCTCCCGGAACGACATGCAGGTGGCCGTCGGCGACGTATTGGCGGAACCGAACGTGCTCCCGGCCGGCGCCGGGTTCGATGGTGGCGCCGGTCGGCTCCTTGCCGGTGACGGTGATCCGGTCGCCCGTCAGCAACGTGACCGTGACGCTCGCGCCGTTCGACCGTCCGCCGTTCGCGGCCTGCTGTGTGGAAGCTTGGGCCAGGCTCGGCGCCGCGGGCGCGGCCAGGCCGAACGCCAGGATCGCCGGAATCGCCAGGCACATCAGGGATCTTCGGTGCATCCTGCTCATCCCCTCCTCAGGACGTGATCCGTTACCTGTAGAGAGGGGTTGAGGACCGCAGGAGGTTTGCAGCCCACCGAACTTCTCATCGGCGGGCTCTCGCGCAGGGTGGCCGATCAGCTCCGGAGGCGCGAGAGTCGGCGGTGCCGGCTCAGCGGACTCGCCTGACGCGGCCTTCGTCCCAGACTGGTTCGTCGGACTCGTAGACGGAGCCGTCGGCGCCGAAGACGAGGTAGCGGTCGAAGCCGCGGGCGAACCAGCGGTCGTGGGTGACTGCCAGCACCGTGCCCTCGAACGCCGCCAGGCCGTCCTCCAGCGCGTCCGCCGAGACCACGTCGAGGTTGTCGGTCGGCTCGTCGAGGAGCAGAAGGGTGGCACCCGACAGTTCCAGCAGCAGGATCTGCAGCCGCGCCTGCTGTCCACCAGACAGCGACTCGAAGACCTGCTCGCCCGCATGCGCCAGCTCGTAGCGGTCCAGGACCTTCGCCGCCTGCTCCTGTGGCATCCCGTCGCGGTGGTCGTCGCCGCGGTGGAGGATCTCGAGCAGGGTGCGGCCCATCAGCTCCGGGTGCTCGTGCGTCTGCGCGAACCACCCCGGCCGTACGCGCGCGCCCAGCCGCGCCATGCCCTGGTGCTCGACCGGCGCGATCGGGACCTCGCCCACCGGCCGGTGCTCGACGTCCGGCAGCGAACCGCCGGCGGCCAGCAGCCGCAGGAAGTGCGACTTGCCGGAGCCGTTGGAGCCCAGCACCGCGACCCGTTCGCCGTACCAGACCTCGAGGTCGAACGGCTTCATCAGCCCGGTCAGCTCGAGCGACTCGCACACCACGGCGCGCTTGCCGGTGCGTCCGCCGCGCAGGCGCATCTCGACGTTCTGCTCGCGCGGCAGCGCCTGCGGCGGCCCGGCCTCCTCGAACTTCCGCAGCCGGGTCTGCGCCGCCTTGTAGGCAGCCGCGGCACCGTCGTTGACCATCGCACGCCGCTTCATCAACGCGACGAACGCCTTCAGCTTCGCGTGCTGCTCGTCCCAGCGGCGCCGCAGCTCCTCGAGCTTCTCGAACCGGGCCCTGCGCGCGGCGTGATAGGTGGCATAACCCTGCGGATGGGTCCACGCCGAGTTGCCCGCGATCTGGAGCTCCACCGTGACGACCCGGGTGGCGGTGTTGGCGAGCAGCTCACGATCGTGCGAGACGTAGAGGATCGTCTTCTGGGACTCGCGCATCCGCTCCTCGAGCCAGCGCTTGGCGGGTACGTCGAGGTAGTTGTCGGGCTCGTCGAGCAGCAGCACCTCGTCGGGGCCGCGCAGCAACGCCTCCAGGACGAGCCGCTTCTGCTCACCGCCGGAGAGCGTGCGCACCTCGCGGTAGCGCGCCCGGTCGAACGGGATGCCGATCGCCTCGGTGCAGCAGGTGTCCCACAACACCTCGGCCTCGTAGCCTCCGGCGTCGCCCCACTCGGCGAGCGTCCGGGCGTACCGCAGCTGGGTCTTCTCGTCGTCGCGCTGCATCATCGCGAGCTCGGCCTGCTCGACAGCCTCGGCCGCGGCCTGGATTCGCGGCGGCGCCACCGAACGCAGCAACTGCTCGACGGTGGTGTCGTCGCGCACGCTGCCGACGAACTGGCGCATCACGCCGAGCCCTCCGGTACGTACGACGGACCCGCCGTGCGACTGCACATCCCCGGCAACGATCTTCAGCAGCGTGGTCTTGCCCGACCCGTTCGCCCCGACCAGCGCGACCTTGGCGCCCTCGCCGACCCGAAACGACACGTCGTCGAGCAGCCGCCGACCGTCCGGCAGCTCGAACTCCACTCCTGCGACATCCACATGACCCACGCCACCCAGTGTGACCGGTGGACCGGCGAGGAAGCGAACGCATTTCGCGTTTCTCCAGCAACCACCGGCGCACCAGCACACTCCTAGTGAGATGTAGGGCTCCATTACGGAGCTTCAGGAGGGGGAATCTCCATGAGACGCACAGTCATGCCTGTGCTCGTGCTCGTCACCGGACTGGCCCTGGGCCTCGGTACGACAGCGCAGGCGGCCGTATCAGCACAGCCAGCACGGCCGTCCAGCCAAACGACAACCCGTACCGAGACGCACACGCTGACGATCGAGGTGCTGGATCGCAACGGCGAGCCCGCCCAGAACTCCGGCACCGTGCTCGTGGGGCTCGACTCCGACTTCGAGATGCCGGTCGACGGTCCGTCGTTCCAGGCCGACCTGCCCGAGGGCAGGTATCTCCTGGACGCCCAGATCACCACGGCGACAGCGAACGGCGAGGAACGCACCCGGCTCGTCCAGCCTCTGATCGATCTCGACCGGGACACCACGATCAGCGCGGACGCCCGCCTCGGGCGGCCGCTCGAGGTCACGCTTCCCGAGCCGTCCGCGAAGCTGGCGAACGGCCAGATCCACTTCCGGCGCTTCGTGGACGGGAAGCCGGTGTACGGCAGCGCGTTCGCCCTACTCGACCTCGACCACCACTTCACCGCACAGCTCGGCCCGGCCGTCCCCGCGGAGGAGATGGAGGTCTACGTCGACGGGCAGTGGGGCAAGCCGAGCGGTGCCACGGAGTACGAGATGCGGTTCTTCAACACGCCGTACATCTACGGTCTGATGTGGCGGGAGCCGGCGTATCCGACCGGGCTGCGGAAGACCGTCACCGATGCGGAGCTGGCGACCGTGACGTCGCGGCAGTTCTCCAGCGCCACGGGGTCGAGGTCCCGGCTCATGCCCGGCGCCAGCCTCGGCGGGATCAGCTCCAGCCCTGGAAGCTTCCGGTTCGACCTGCCGGCAACCGTCACTCTCCATCTGTCGAGCGGTGACGTGCGGTGGAGTGCGAACTTCTACGAGCACGCGCCTCCGTTCGACCCGACCCAGGGCTCGGTCGAGCTGAACTACCTCGGCACCGCTCGGAGCAGGTCTTACGTGGCCGGGCGGAGCTATCGCGAGACCTGGAACTCGGCCGTGCTGGGCCCGCAGATTCCGACCTGGCTCCGGCCCGCGCCTGATCTTTCGGACGACCCGTGGCCGTGGTTCGCCCGGAACGGCGACCTCATCGCGGTCCAGACTCCGCTGCTGTCCGACCGGTCCGGCCACGTCAACCTCCAGGCACCGTACGCGGGCGTGGAGAACCCTCGGACCGCGTTGTACCGCGACGGGACGCTCCAACAGGAGTTCCTCTCGTACGGATACATCGACGCGTACGGGCTCGACCCCGCACCTGGCAGCTACCGGCTCGAGACGAGCTTCGAACGGCCGCTGGCCGACATCTCGACCAAGTTCAGCGCGGCGTGGACGTTCGGGTCCGCCCACACCGACGGACCGGCGGCCCTGCCGGTGTCGACGATCCAGTTCGCGCCGGCGGTGAACGAGCGCAACCAGGTGACCTGGCGGCCCACGTACACCGTGCCGGTGACGGTCCAGCGGCAGGCCGGCTCCACCGCCGGTCCGGTCCGCACGCTGGACGTCGACGTCTCGGTCGACGACGGCCAGACCTGGATCGACACCAAGCTGACCCGCGTGGGCTCCAACCGCTGGCTCGCCACCGTCAGCACGCCGCAGGGCACCCACGTCACGATCCGGGCGAAGTCGGCCGACACCAACGGGAACACCGTCGAGCAGACGATCACCCGGGCGTACGGGTTGAGCTAGCCGCACGAAATCCGCTCGTACGCATGCATAGTCGCGGCACGCTCTGGGCGTCTGGGAAGTTGAGAGCCCAACGACAGGGGAAAACTTCGTGGACAACCGAGCTGAACGCGAGTTCCGCGACTTCGTGGAAGCGAGATCGCTCGCGCTGCTGCGTACGGCGTACGTCCTGACGGGCGACCAGCATCTGGCCGAGGACCTCGTACAGACGGCCCTGGCCAAGCTGGCCGCCCGCTGGGGCAAGGTGAACGACCCCGAGGCGTATGCCCGGCGGACGCTGTACCACGACCAGGTCAGCTGGTGGCGACGCCGGGCGCGGGCGCGCGAGGATCTGGTGGCCAGCGCGCCCGAACGCATCTCCGGCGCGGGCGTGGCCGAGCAGGCCGCCGACCGGGTCGATGTCTGGCAGGCCCTGCACCGGCTCGGCACCCGGCAGCGGGCCGTCCTCGTGCTGCGCTACTTCGAGGACCTGCCCGAACGCGAGGTCGCCGACATCCTCGGCTGCTCGGTCGGCACCGTACGCAGCCAGTCCAGCCGCGCGCTGGCCAGGCTGCGCGTGGTCGCTCCCGAGCTCGCCCATCCGCCTGTCCTGACAACGGAGGTAAAGCAGTGAACGAAGAGGAGTTCCGGAGCACGCTCAAGGCCTTCGGCCAGCTCGTCCGGCCGGTTCCGGGGCTGGCCGACCAGGCGCTGCGGCAGGCGCGGCGACGCGGGAACGTGAAGCGGGTCGCGATGGTGGGCGGGGCGACCTTCGCCGTCGTCGGTGTGCTCGGCGCGGCGGCGACGCTGCCCGCGCTGCAGAACGTGTTCGACCCGGCGGACGGCGGACCCGAGCCGGCGCCCGTGTGCCCGACGGAGTCCACACAACCTCCTACGCCCGAGCCGACGTCGTACCCAACGCCGTACCCGACGGCGACGCCGGCAGAACCCCAGCCGACGGATCCCGAACCCAAGGCGACCGCGACGGCCCCGGATCCCGAGCCGACCGAGCCGCCGACACCCGAAGCCTTGCCGAAGTCCGGCACGGTGCCTCCGACTCCGCGGCCGAAGCCGTACGACGACCCGGCGCCGGAGCCGACCTGCGCCGACCCCGAGCCGACGGCAACCACTCAGCCGACGCCCAGGCCGACAGCCATGCCGTCGGACGCACCGACCCCGGAGCCGACGGCCATGACGCTGCCCACCGACGCCCCCGAGCCGACAGCGACCGCCACCACCGACCCCGAGCCGGTACCGACGGCGACCACCGATCCGTCCACACCGGTTCCCCAGCCCACTCCGAGACCGACCCGCGTCCCTGCCCCGCGCTGAGCTATCGGCTCACTCGCAACACCCGGAAACCCTTGGCGCTGGCGTGCCGCCCGGCACGCCAGCCCTGGTCGTTCAGCCAGCGCTGCAACGAGTCGCCGCCCAGGTTCTTGCCGACCACCAACCACGCCACACCGTCGGCCGCCAGCCGCGGCAGCCAACGCTCCAGCAGCTCGTGCAGCGCCGCCTTCCCCACCCGGATCGGCGGGTTCGACCAGATCTCGTCGAACTCCAGCTCTTCGGGCACCTCATCAGGCAGGGCCGTACGAACCGGCAGCCCGAGCTTCCGCGCGTTCGACGCGGCCAGCTCCAGCGCCCGCGTGTTCACATCGACCGCCCACACCGTCGAGCCCGGCACCCGGTCGGCCAGCACGCACGCGATCGGACCCCAGCCGCAGCCCAGGTCCAGGAACGTCCCCGCCCGCCCCGGCAGCGGCGCCTCCCGCATCAGCACCGACGTGCCGAGGTCCAGCCGGTCGCTGGAGAAGACACCGGTCGAGGATCCCAGCTCGTACGACGCGCCGTACGCGTCGAAGCGAACCGTCCGCGGCGAGGCCGCGGAGTCCGGCACGGCCGAGAAGTAGTGATCGCTCATCGCGGTAGAGGGCTCCTCATCCGGCGGGCCTCACCGGCCCGGGCGGCCAGCTCGCCGTCCGGAGGGTAACCGACCTCCTCCAGCGTGAGTCCCCGCGCCGGCACGACCTGAACGGCCGAGTCGCGTACGCCGGCCGACAGCACCACGGCCGGCCACGAGACCGGCTTGCGTCCGGTGCCGACGGCGAGCAGAGCGCCGACCAGTGCCCGCACCATCGAGTGGCAGAACGCGTCGGCGACCACGCGCGCCACCACCAGGCCGTCGTCGTCGCGGGACCAGCCGAAGTCGAGCAGCGCGCGGATCGTGGTCGCGCCCTCGCGCCGCTTGCAGTACGCGGCGAAGTCGTGCTCGCCGGTCAGCGCCGCGGCCGCGGCGTTCATCGCGGCCAGGTCGAGCGGCCAGGGCCACGGCAGTACCTCGTGCCGGCGCAGCGGATCGGCGCTCTCCGGCCCGTCGCTCAGCCGGTAGGCGTACCGCCGCCAGACCGCCGAGAACCGTGCGTCGAACCCCTCCGGCGCCACGGCGACCCGGTGCACGCGGATGTCGTCGGGCAGTGTCCCGTTCAGCCGCCGTTCCAGCTCCGAGACCGGCACCTCGACGTCGGCGGGAACGTCCAGGTGGCTCACCTGTCCCCGCGCGTGTACGCCGGCGTCCGTCCTCCCGGCGACGGTCAGCGCCGCCGGTGCGGGCAGCCGCAGCACGGTCGTGAGCGCGGCCTCCAGCTCGCCCTGCACCGTACGCCGGCCCGGCTGCGCGGCCCAGCCGGAGAACTCCGTGCCGTCGTACCCGAGATCGATCCGCAACCGCACACAACGCCGCGACCCGCCGTCCGAATCCGGAGCGGCGGGTCGTGGCGGTTGCTGCGAGTGCGTCAGGACTTGTCCTCGTCCTTGGCTTCAGCCTCGGTGGTGTCGACGTCGGTGGCCTCCGCCTTCGTCTCCTCGGCGGGAGCCGGAGCGGAGTCGGCCGGCGCGTCCGTTGTGGTCACCGTCGCCGCCTCCGGCATCGGGTCGACCAGCTCGATGACGGCCATCGGCGCGGCGTCGCCCTTACGCGGACCGACCTTGGTGATCCGGGTGTAGCCGCCGGGCCGGCTCGCGAAGCCCGGTCCGATCTCGGCGAACAGCGAGTGCACGACGCTCTTGTCGCGGATGACCGAGTGCACCTGGCGCCGCGCGTGCAGGTCGCCGCGCTTGGCCTTGGTGATCAGCCGCTCGGCGAACGGACGCAGCCGCTTCGCCTTGGTCTCGGTCGTCGTGATCTTGCTGTGCTTGAACAGCTCGGTGGCGAGGTTGGCCAGCAGCATCCGCTCGTGCGCCGGGCTGCCGCCGAGACGGGGACCCTTGGTGGGCTTGGGCATGGGTGGTTCTCCTTCCTGCACCGGCCGTGTGAGGTACCGGCGTCGGTCCGGCCGTATGAGGTACCGGGGTTTCGGTTGTCTGGCCGGGCTCAGGTCGAGCCCGGCTCAGCGGCTCACCGCTGTCAGGACGTCAGTACGTTTAGTACTGCTCGGTCTCGGCGGCGTCGTAGTTGTCGTCGTCCTCGTCGTCGAACGCGTCGACAGCAGCGCTCGGGTCGAAGCCCGGGGCGCTGTCCTTCAGCGAGAGGCCCATGCCCGCGAGCTTGGCCTTCACCTCGTCGATCGACTTGGCGCCGAAATTCCTTATATCCAGCAGGTCCTGCTCGCTGCGCGAGATCAGCTCACCCACGGTGTGGATGCCTTCGCGCTTGAGGCAGTTGTACGAACGGACCGTGAGGTTGAGGTCCTCGACCGGCAGCGCGAGGTCCTGCGCGAGCTGCGCGTCGACCGGCGACGGGCCGATGTCGATGCCCTCGGCGTCGACGTTGAGCTCACGGGCCAGGCCGAACAGCTCGACCAGCGTCTTGCCGGCGCTCGCCACCGCGTCGCGCGGCTGCATGCACGACTTGGTCTCGACGTCGAGGATCAGCCGGTCGAAGTCGGTGCGCTGCTCGACACGAGTCGCCTCGACCTTGTAGGTGACCTTCAGCACCGGCGAGTAGATCGAGTCGACCGGGATCCGGCCGATCTCGGCGTCGGCGCGCTTGTTCTGCACGGCGGAGACGTAGCCGCGGCCGCGCTCGACGACCAGCTCCATCTCGAGCTTGCCCTTGCTGTTGAGCGTCGCGATGTGCAGGTCGGGGTTGTGCACCTCGACACCGGTCGGCGGGGCGATGTCGGCGGCCGTGACGTCGCCGGGGCCCTGCTTGCGGAGGTACATCGTGACGGGCTCGTCGTGCTCGCTGGAGACGACGAGCTCCTTGAGGTTGAGGACGACCTCGGTGACGTCTTCCTTCACACCGGGGATCGTCGAGAACTCGTGCAGCACGCCGTCGATCTTGATGCTCGTGACCGCCGCGCCCGGGATGGACGACAGCAGCGTGCGGCGGATGGAGTTGCCGAGGGTGTAACCGAAGCCGGGCTCCAGCGGCTCGAGGACGAAGCGCGAGCGGTAGTCGCCCGCAACTTCCTCGGCCAGAGTCGGGCGCTGTGCGATCAACATGAGATTTTCTTCCTTTCCGCGCTGTCCGCCATATGACAGTCGCGAAGGTGGTGTTGCTATCCATTGTGCCGCGCGGGTGCGAATCACGCCCCCGCGCGGCGTACGTCAGCGACTAGAGCTTCGAGTAGTACTCGACGATCAGCTGCTCGTTGACCGGAACGACGATCTGCTGCCGGGTCGGGAGCTGGTGCACGAGCACACGCAGCGTGTTCGGCAGCACCTCCAGCCACCCCGGAGCCGGACGGTCGCCCTGGGTCTCGCGGGCGATGATGAACGGCGTCATCTCCCGGGACTTCGGCCGAACGTCGATCACGTCGTGCTCGCTCACCTGGTAGCTCGGGATGTTCACCTTCTGGCCGTTGACCAGGAAGTGACCGTGCACGACCATCTGGCGTGCGGCCCGGCGGGTGCGGGCGATGCCCGAGCGGTAGATCACGTTGTCGAGGCGGCGCTCGAGCAGCTGCAGCAGGAGGTCACCGGTCTTGCCGGTCTTGCGCGACGCCTGCTTGTAGTAGCTGCTGAACTGCTTCTCCAGCACGCCGTAGGTGTAGCGAGCCTTCTGCTTCTCGCGAAGCTGCAGAAGGTATTCGCTCTCCTTCGGACGGCCGCGGCCGTGCTGGCCGGGCGGGTAAGGACGGCGCTCGAACGCCTTGTCCTCGCCGACCAAGTCGGTGCCGAGCCGGCGCGACTTCTTGGTCATGGGGCCGGTGTAACGGGCCATGTCTCTGCTTACTCCTTCGGGCTCTTAGGGCTCGTGTCGCGCTGTCTCAGACCCGGCGCCGCTTGGGCGGCCGGCATCCGTTGTGGGGCACGGGGGTGACGTCCTGGATCGTTCCGACCTCGAGGCCGGTGGCCGTGAGGGAACGGATCGCGGTCTCGCGGCCGGAACCCGGACCGCGAACGTAGACGTCGACCTTCTTCATGCCGTGCTCCATCGCGCGGCGGGCAGCAGCCTCGGCGGCCAGCTGTGCCGCGAACGGCGTCGACTTGCGCGAGCCCTTGAAGCCGACGGTGCCGGCACTGGCCCACGAGATCACCGCACCGGTCGGGTCGGTGATCGTGACAATCGTGTTGTTGAACGTGCTCTTGACGTGCGCGTGACCGAAAGAGACGTTCTTCTTTTCCTTGCGGCGCACCTTCTTGGCGGCACCGGCAGTCTTGCTCCTGGGTGGCATGTGGTGTGAAAGCTCCTGTCGCTGTCGAGGTCTCGGCTACTTCTTGCCGGGCTTCTTCTTGCCGGCCACGGTCTTCTTCGGGCCCTTGCGCGTACGCGCGTTGGTCCGGGTGCGCTGACCGTGAACTGGAAGGCCGCGACGGTGCCGCAGACCTTCGTAGCAACCGATCTCGATCTTGCGCCGGATGTCGGCCGCGACCTCACGGCGGAGGTCACCCTCGACCTTGTAGGTCGCCTCGATCCAGTCGCGGAGCTTGACCAGCTCATCGTCGCCCAGTTGGTGGACGCGCAGATCCGGGCTGACCCCGGTCTCACGCAGCGTCTCCTGAGCGCGGGTACGGCCCATGCCGTAGATATAGGTGAGCGCGACCTCGATGCGCTTGTCGCGCGGGAGGTCTACGCCGACGAGACGTGCCATCTTCGGGCAGGTGTCCTTTCGGGTTCGCGGAGGTTTCGGTACGCGGTGCGTCCCTACCTGCCCGATAGGGCCCCGGCCTCCGGTCCGGGGGCGACGCCCAGGAAGTCGACCTGGACGAGCGATCCGCGTTTTTACTTGTTACGTCTGTGCACCTGCGTGCGGGGTGTGATCTTCGCTCAACCCTGGCGCTGCTTGTGGCGCGGGTTCTCGCAGATCACCATGACCCGGCCATGACGGCGGATCACTTTGCACTTGTCACAGATCTTCTTGACGCTCGGCTGGACCTTCATGTCTCTCTCTTAGCGGTAGCGGTAGACGATCCGCCCACGGTTAAGGTCGTACGGCGACAGCTCGACGACTACGCGATCCTCGGGGAGGATCCGGATGTAGTTCTGCCGCATCTTGCCGCTGATGTGCGCGAGGACCTTGTGCCCGTTCTGAAGCTCCACGCGGAACATCGCGTTGGGTAGCGCCTCGATGACCGTACCTTCGATCTCGATGACGCCTTCCTTCCTAGGCATATCCTCCACAATCGTTGAGTTCAGGGTTTGAGCAGAGCCAGCGCAACATCATCTCACGGCACACAGACCGACCGTGAAGTGTACGCGACACGCCGACAAGATGCGAATCGCAGGGTATCTCACTAGCGCTGAACTGCCAAAATCACCCCGGAAACGTCAACGATAGCCCAGGGCACGGCGGCGGGGTCAGGCGCGTGGCTTGGCCGAGCGCCGGATGATGTCGATCGTCAGCAGCACGGCACCCCACGGGCCGGCCACCCACATCGGCCAGAAGTACTCCAGGTTGCCGTTGCCGAGCGACACGAGCACCCAGATCACCAGGTTGATGCTGACCGCGCAGGCCCAGATCGTCCACAGCACGCGCATCGCGCGGTCGCCGCCGCCTTCCCTGCCCCTCGGCGGCGGAACGGGCATCTGCTGCGGCTTGACGATGTCAGGCGTCTTGTGCGTACGCATGACCGGAATGTCTCGGATGAGCGGTTCCAGCTCGCCGTAGGTCTGCGCTGTATAGGCGGCGTTCAGCCGATCCTCGAACTCGTCGGCTGACAGCCGACCCTCCACGTGCGCGTCCCGCAACCGGCCGACGATCTTCTCGCGATCGCCGTCCGATGCCCGCATCTCCGGTCCGTAGGCCACGGCCCTAGTTTGCCTCCCCCGGGTGGGGGCGCGCATCAGGGATCACCCGAAAAGGGGCGCGGGTTTTCCCTCAGCATCGAGCCGCGCGGGCAGGCCGAACAGCGGGAACAGCCGGTCGGTCGCACGGAACGCGTTCAGCCCGGAGATCCGTCCGTCGCGAATCTCCAGCACGTGCAGTGCCCAGGGGTCGTAGCCCTGGCCGGTCTCGCTCGGACGGTACTGCCCGAACGCCGGCGATCCGTTGGCGAACGTCCGCACCAGTCGCGATCCACGGCAGCCGACACCCGGGCCGCGCAACCAGCGGCGAATCCCCTCCGGACCCTGGATCCACGTGGTGTACGGCGGCAGCGACAACGTGGCGTCGATGTGAAGGAGGTACACCAACGCGTCGATGTCGAAGCTCTCGAACGCATTGACGAAGTGCTCCAGCAGCACGGACTGCGCGGCGTTCAGCGGTCGCGTGGGCGTCGTGCCGCCCATCGGTCCGGCATCGCCTTCGGCTCCGGCCCGCAGGCCGGCCAGCGTGGCGCGGGCCCGCTGCAGCGCGCTGTTCACCGACTGTGGTGTCGTGCCCACCAGCTCGGCGATCTCGGGTGTGGACAGGCCGGCCACCTCGCGCAGGAGCAGCGTCGCCCGCTGCCAGGGCGGGAGGTACTGCAGCATCGCGACGAACGCCAGCCGGATCGACTCGCGGGCCATGGTCGCCGCGGCCGGGTCTCCACCGGCCGGGAGGACCCAACGGTCCGGCACCGGCTCGACCCACCTGGCCAGCGGCAGCGCCTCCCCCGGCGACGCCGGGTCGACCGCCGGAGCGGAGAGGTCCATCGGACGGGCCCTGCGCTTGCCGGCGTCGAGCAGGTCGAGGCAGACGTTGGTGGCGATGCGGTAGAGCCAGGTGCGCAGGCTGGAGCGATTCTCGAACGCGTCGTGGTGGCGCCAGGCACACCAGCGTCTCCTGCGCTGCGTCCTCGGCCTCGAACGCCGAGCCCAGCATGCGATAGCAGTATCCGACGATCTCGCGCCTGTGCTCGAACAACTGGTCGGTCAGCGCGGCTTGGTCCTCGAGCGTGGACTCACTCATCGGCCCACCACCTCCTGCGTGCGTACATCCATCATCGCTGGGTAGACGGCACGCCGCAGCCGACCTCATCGGCCTGCGGAGCGGAAACTGCGGAAAACCGCGACTCGCTTACGCGCCGGTGGGAGCGCCGCAGGCCACGCCGAGCTCGGCGAGCTTGGCCGCTCCCCCGTCCAGCGCCGTGAGCACCCACGGGCCTTCGGCGGTCAGCGCGATCGTGTGCTCCCAGTGCGCCGACGACGACCCGTCGCGGGTGACGACCGTCCAGTCGTCCTCGAGCACGTCGGTCTCGCGTCCGCCCAGCGTGATCATCGGCTCGACGGCGATCGTGAACCCCGGTACCAGCCGCGGGCCGCGCCCGGGCTTGCCGACGTTCGGCACGTTCGGCGCCATGTGCATCTCGGTGCCGATCCCGTGGCCCACGTAGTCTTCGACGATGCCGTAGTCGCCCTGGCCGCGTACGTACGTCTCGACGGCCGCCGACACGTCTGACAGCCGGCCGCCCAGCTTGTAGGCCGCGAGGCCGCGCCACATGCCTTCCTCGCATACCCGGGAGAGCTCGGCCAGCTCGGGCGCCACCTCACCCACGGGTACGGTCACCGCGGAGTCGCCGTGCCAGCCGGAGAAGATCGCGCCGCAGTCGATCGAGATCAGGTCACCCTCGCGCAGCGCGCGGCCGCCGGGGATGCCGTGGACCACCTCGTCGTTGACCGAGGCGCAGATCGACCCGGGATAGCCGTGGTAGCCCTTGAACGACGGCACCGCACCCGATCGCCGGATGTTCTCCTCGGCGAGCGCGTCGAGATCGGCCGTCGTCACATCTGGTGCCACGGCATCGCGCAGCAGCTCGAGCGTGCGGGCGACCACCAGGCCCGCCTCACGCATCAACGCCAGCTGCTCAGGAGTCTTCAGCTGGACCTTTTCACCGAACAACAACGAAAACCTACGCCTCGTTGACCAGTGACTTCAGCACGCGGTTGGTGACGTCGTCGATGTCGCCCATGCCATTGACGATGTCGAGCAGCCCGCGCTGGGCGTAGACGTCGAGCAGCGGCTCGGTCTGCTCGGAGTAGACCTCGAGCCGACGCCGGATGACGTCCTCGGTGTCGTCGGAACGACCGGAGGACTTCGCGCGGCCGAGCAACCGCTTGACCAACTCCTCCTCGTCGACGTGCAGGACGATCACGCGGTCGAGCGCCACCCCTTCGTCGGCGAGGATCTTGTCGAGCGTCTCGACCTGCTTGAGCGTGCGGGGGTAGCCGTCGAGGAGGAAGCCACCCTCGGTGTCGGGCTCGTCGAGCCGGGTGCGCAGCATGGAGTTGGTGAGCTCGTCGGGGACGTACTCGCCCCGGTCGAGGTAGCGCTGCGCCTCGCGGCCGAGCAGGGTGTGCTCGCTGACGTTCTTACGGAAGATCTCACCCGTGGAAATGGCCGGGATGGACAGCCGTTTCGCGATCTCTGTCGCCTGTGTGCCCTTCCCCGCGCCCGGCGGGCCCATGATGAGAAGCCGCATCAGCGCATGAACCCTTCGTAGTGCCGCTGCTGCAGCTGACTCTCGATCTGCTTCACGGTGTCGAGACCGACACCAACGATGATCAGAATGGAGGTACCTCCGAACGGGAAGTTCTGATTCGCCTGAATCGTCGCGAAGGCGATCAGCGGGATCAGTGCGATCAGGCCCAGGTACAAGGAGCCCGCCGCGGTGATCCGCGACAACACGTACTGCAGGTATTCCTCCGTCGGCTTACCCGCCCGAATGCCTAGGACAAATCCTCCGTACCTCTTGATATTGTCCGCCACGTCCTTCGGGTTGAACGTGATTCCGACGTAAAAGAACGTAAAGAACAAGATCAGCGCGAAATAGCTGATCATGTACATCCAGTGGTCACCGTTTTGGAAGTTGCCCTGGATCCACACGGCCCAGCCGGCCTGCGGGTTGAAGCCCGCCGCCAGGATCGGGATGTAGAGCAGGCTGGACGCGAAGATCACCGGGATGACGCCCGCCTGGTTGACCTTCAGCGGGATGTAGGTCGACGAGCCGCCGTAGGAGCGCCGGCCGATCTGCCGCTTGGCGTACTGCACCGGGATCCGGCGCTGCGCCTGCTCGACGTAGATGACCGCCGCCATGATCACCAGACCGACCGCCATCACGGCGAGGAAGACTCCCCAGCCGCGGGTCTTCTGGATCGCCCAGAGCGAGGTCGGGAAGCCGGCCGCGATCGAGGTGAAGATCAGCACGGACATACCGTTACCGACGCCACGTTCGGTGATCAGCTCACCGAACCACATGATGACCGCGGTGCCCGCCGTCATCACGACGACCATCGTGGCCAGCTTGAAGATGCTGGCGTCGGGGATGATGCTCTGGCACTCCTTCGCGCCACCGCGGAACATGTTGCCCGAGCGGGCCAGCGCGATGATCGTCGTCGACTGCAGGATCGCCAGGCCGATCGTGAGGTAACGGGTGTACTGCGTGATCTTCTGCGTGCCGGTCTGACCCTCCTTCTTGAGGGTCTCCAGCCGCGGGATCACGACCGTCAGAAGCTGCAGGATGATGCTCGCCGTGATGTACGGCATGATCGTCAGCGAGAAGACCGACAGCTGCAGCAGCGCGCCGCCGGACAGGACGTTCATCATGCCGTAGATCGCGTTGGCACCACTCTGGTCCGCCATCAGTGGCGTGACGCAAGCCTTGAGCGCCTTGGCATCCACGCCGGGCGTCGGCAACAACGAGCCGAGCCGGAACAGCGCGAGGATGAACAGGACGAAGAGCAGCTTCTTACGCAGGTCCGGCGTCTTGAACGCGTTTACGAACGCGGAAAGCACCCTGTCCTCCTGCTGTGCCAGCCTGGCCGGCGGTCGAGTTCGGTGTCGGTACCTAGCTGAGACGACATGTCCGGGGGTACGCGAGCGTCCCCCCTGGTCCAATGGACTTTAACAGCCGCACAGCGAAAGAGGGGCGTCCTGGTGGGGTTCTGATCAACCCACCAGGGCGCCCCGCGCCTCTTACAGCTCAGTGGCAGTGCCGCCGGCAGCGACGATCTTGTCGCGGGCGGAGCCAGAGAACTTGTGCGCGCTGACCTGCAGCGCGACCTGGATCTCGCCCTCGCCCAGCACCTTCACCGGCAGGCCGGAACGCACCGCGCCCTTGGCTACCAGGCTCTCGACCGTAACCTCGCCGCCCTCCGGGAAGAGCAGAGCAAGGCGGTCGAGGTTGACCACCTGGTATTCCTTGCGGAACGGGCTCTTGAAGCCCTTGAGGTAGGGCAGCCGCATGTGCAGCGGCAGCTGGCCACCCTCGAACCGCGCGGGCACCTGACCGCGGGCCTTCGTGCCCTTGGTACCGCGACCACCGGTCTTGCCGCGCTTGCCGGCCTCACCACGGCCGATCCGGACCTTGGCCTTCTTGGCACCGGGTGCCGGGCGCAGGTGGTGCACCTTCAGCGGACTGCCGTTTTCCGATGCAGCCATGACTACTTGACCTCCTCGACCGCGACCAGGTGTGCCACGGTCGCGATCATGCCCCGGACCTCAGGGCTGTCGTCGCGCACGACCTCCGCACCGATCCTCTTCAGACCGAGGGTGCGGAGCGTCTCGCGCTGGTTCTGCTTGCAGCCGATCTTGGACTTGACCTGCTTGACCTTCAGCTGCGGCATTACGCGGGCACCTCCGCTCGCGCCTTCAGCAGCGCCGCCGGCGCCACGTCCTCGACCGGCAGGCCACGACGGATCGCGACCTTCTCCGGCGACTCGAGCATCTTCAGAGCCGTCTCGGTGGCGTGCACGACGTTGATCGCGTTGGCCGAGCCGAGCGACTTGCTCAGTACGTCGTGGATGCCTGCGCACTCAAGGACCGCGCGAACGGGGCCACCCGCGATCACACCGGTACCGGGAGAGGCCGGACGCAGCAACACCACGCCCGCGGCCTTCTCACCCTGCACCGGGTGCGGGATCGTGCCCTGGATCCGCGGCACCTTGAAGAAGTGCTTCTTGGCTTCCTCGACACCCTTGGCGATCGCGGACGCGACCTCCTTGGCCTTGCCGTAGCCGACGCCGACAGTACCGTCACCGTCGCCCACCACGACCAGCGCGGTGAAGCTGAACCGGCGACCACCCTTGACGACCTTGGCCACCCGGTTGATCGAGACAACACGCTCGATGTAGGCGACCTTCTCCTGGACCGAGCCGCCCCGACGTTCGTCCCGGCGGTCCCGGCGCTCGCCACCAGTGCCACCACCGCGGCGCTGTTGGGCTTGTGCCATTACCTTCTCCTAGCTTTCCGAACGTCAGAACTGGAGCCCGCCCTCGCGAGCGCCCTCTGCGAGCGCCGCGAGCCGGCCCTGGTAGCGGTTGCCGGCGCGGTCGAACACGACCGCCTCGACACCCTTGGCCTTGGCCCGCTCGGCGAGCAGCTCGCCGACCTTGCGGGACTTGGCCTTCTTGTCGCCGTCCAGCGTCCGCAGGTCGGCCTCCATCGTGGAAGCCGATACGAGCGTCTGGCCGATCGTGTCGTCGACCACCTGCGCGAAGACGTGGCGCGCCGAGCGCGTCACGACCAGGCGCGGCCGGGCCGCCGACCCGAAGATCTTCTTGCGGCCACGCAGCTGGCGGCGCAGCCGAGACCGCGCCTTGGTGCTCGTGGACTTGTGCAGCTTGAGACTGGTCGCCATCGCTTACTTGCCCGCCTTTCCGACCTTGCGGCGGACCTGCTCGCCGGCGTACCGCACACCTTTGCCCTTGTACGGTTCCGGCTTGCGCAGCTTGCGAATGTTCGCCGCGACCTCGCCGACCTTCTGCTTGTCGATCCCCGAGACCGAGAACTTCGTCGCCGACTCGACGGCGAACGTGATGCCCTCGGGCGCCTCGAAGCTGATCGAGTGGCTGTAGCCCAGGGACAGCTCGAGGTTCGTGGGTCCCTTGGGTACCACGCGGTAACCGACGCCGATGACCTCGAGCTTGCGCTCGTAGCCGGCGGTCACGCCGGTCACCATGTTGGAGACCAACGTGCGGGTCAGCCCGTGGAGTTCCTTGCTCTTACGCTCGTCGTCCGGGCGCAGGACCTCCAGGTTGCCGTCGTTCTGCTTCACCTGGATGGGCACCGCGACAGTGTGGCTCAGGGTGCCCTTGGGCCCCTTCACCGTGACCGTCTGGCCGTCGATCGTGACATCGACACCCGAAGGCACCGGAATGGGGAGCTTGCCAATCCGCGACATACGGTTCTCTTCCTCCTTCCGGCCTTCGTCACCAAACGTAGGCGACGACTTCGCCGCCTACCTTGCGCTTGCTTGCCTGCCGGTCCGTCAGCAGGCCCTGGGATGTCGAGATGATCGCGATCCCGAGGCCGCCGAGGACGCGCGGCAGGTTGGTCGACCTCGCGTACACCCGCAGACCCGGCTTGGAGATCCGGCGGATCCCCGCGATCGAACGCTCCCGGTTGGGACCGAAGCGCAGCTGGACCGTCAGCGTCTTGCCGACGACGCCCTCTGCCGGCTCCTCGACGTGCCAGCCCGCGACGTACCCCTCCTGCTGGAGGATCTCGGCGATGCCGGCCTTCAGCTTGCTGTAGGGCATCGTCGTGCTGTCGTGGTACGCCTGGTTGGCGTTACGCAGACGAGTCAACATGTCTGCGATCGGGTCGGTCATGCTCATGGTGCTGTGAGCCCACTTTCTCGCCGTGGTTTCCGCTGGCCTTGCGGGGCCGCGGACCTTCGGCGCTAGAGGTCTAAGTTGGTTACCAGCTGCTCTTGGTCACGCCGGGAAGCTCGCCACGGTGGCCCATCTCCCGCACGCAGATCCGGCACAGGCCGAACTTGCGGAAGACCGCCTTCGGCCGGCCACACCGCTGGCAGCGGGTGTAGGCGCGGACCGCGAACTTCGGCTTCCGCTTCGCCTTGTTGACCAGCGCGGTTTTCGCCATCTGTCCAGTGCTCCTTACCGCTCAGCGAAGGGAAAGCCGAGCTCCTTGAGCAGGGCGCGACCCTCGTCGTCGTTGCTTGCCGTGGTCACGATCGTGATGTCCATGCCACGCGACCGGTCGATCCGGTCCGGGTCGATCTCGTGGAACATCACTTGCTCGGTGAGACCGAAGGTGTAGTTGCCACGCCCGTCGAACTGCCGGGGCGACAGCCCGCGGAAGTCACGGATGCGCGGCAGTGCCAGCGACAGCAGCCGGTCGAGGAACTCCCACATCCGGTCGCCACGCAGCGTCGTGTGCGCGCCGATCGGCATGCCCTCGCGGAGCTTGAACTGCGCGATCGACTTGCGGGCCTTGGTGACCGCCGGACGCTGACCCGTGATCGCGGTCAGGTCGCGGACGGCGCCGTCGATCAGCTTGGAGTCGCGGGCCGCGTCACCGACACCCATGTTGACGATGACCTTGACCAGCGTCGGCGTCTGCATCGGGTTGGCGTAGCTGAACTGCTTGCGCAGGTTCGCCACGATCTCCTCGCGGTAGCGCAGCTTCAGGCGAGGCTGCACTTTCTCTTCTGTTACGGCCGTCATCCTCAGATCTCCTCGCCGGTCTTCACCGCGATACGCACGCTGCGGTAACCGGTGTACGTCGAACCGTCGGCGCGGCGCTTCTCGACCTCACGGCGCTGGTAGCCGACGCGAGTCGGCACCTTCTTGCCGTCGACCTCGACCAGCAGCGTGACGTTGGAGACGTCGATCGGCGCCTCCTGGGTCACGATGCCGCCGGTCTTGCCCTGGCGGCCCTGCGCCTGCTGGACCTTGGTGTGCCGCTTGACGCGGTTGGCGCCCTCGACCAGCACCCGGCCCTTGACACGGTCGACGCCGATCACGCGGCCCTCGACGCCCTTGTCCTTGCCGGCGATCACGAGCACGTGATCGCCCTTCTTGATGTTCAGCTGCAACTTCTTCTTCTGCTGCTGCTTGACTGGGGCAGCCATCTACAACACCTCCGGAGCGAGCGACACGATGCGCATGTAGCGCTTCTCGCGCAGCTCACGGCTCACCGGGCCGAAGATACGAGTGCCGCGGGGCTCACCGTTCGGGTTGAGCAGCACGGCCGCGTTCTCGTCGAACCGGATGTAGGAGCCGTCGGGACGACGGTGCTCCTTGACCGTACGGACGACGACCGCCTTCACGACCTCGCCCTTCTTCACGTTGCCACCGGGGATGGCGTCCTTCACCGTCGCGACGATGACGTCGCCGATCCCGGCGTAGCGTCGCCCGGAGCCGCCGAGCACACGGATGCACAAGATCTCCTTGGCACCGGTGTTGTCGGCCACTTTGAGGCGCGACTCCTGCTGAATCACGGCTGCTCCTACTTGGCTTTCTCGAGGATCTCGACGACGCGCCAGCGCTTGGTCGCGGACAACGGCCGGGTCTCCATGATCTGCACGCGGTCGCCGACGCCACACGAGTTGGCCTCGTCGTGCGCCTTCAGCCGGCTCGTACGGCGAATGACCTTGCCGTAGAGCGGGTGCTTGACCCGGTCCTCGACGAGAACCACAACGGTCTTGTCCATCTTGTCGCTGACGACGAGCCCTTCGCGGGTCTTGCGGAAGCCCCGCGTCCGGCCCGTGTCGGCAGTGGTGTCAGCCACGTTCTCCACCTTCTCGCTCGTTGTCATGCTTCGCCTCCGGCGGTCGCCTCGACCGGGGCATCGACGATGCCGAGCTCACGCTCGCGCATCACCGTGTAGATCCGGGCGATCTCGCGACGGATGGTACGCAGCCGGCCGTGGCTCTCGAGCTGACCGGTAGCAGCCTGGAAGCGCAGGTTGAACAACTCTTCCTTGGCCTCGCGCAGCTTGTCGGCGAGCTCTTCATCACCGAGGTTGCGCAGCTCGGTGGCCTTCGAGGTCATCGCCATCAGGACTCCGCCCCCTCTCGAGTGACGATGCGGCACTTCATGGGAAGTTTGTGGATCGCACGAGTAAGGGCCTCGCGAGCGATCTTCTCGTTCGGGTACGAGAGCTCGAACATCACACGGCCGGCCTTGACGTTGGCGACCCACCACTCCGGCGAGCCCTTACCGGAACCCATCCGGGTCTCAGCGGGCTTCTTGGTCAGCGGGCGGTCGGGGAAGATGTTGATCCACACCTTGCCGCCACGCTTGATGTGCCGGGTCATGGCGATACGAGCTGCCTCGATCTGCCGGTTGGTGACGTAGTGGCCCTCGAGCGCCTGGATGCCCAGCTCGCCGAACGTCACGGACGTACCGCCCTTGGCACGGCCACCGCGCTTGGGGCTGTGCTGCTTGCGGTGCTTGACCTTACGCGGGATGAGCATGCTCAGCCCTCCTGTCCACTCGCGCTGGGCTGGGCCCCAGAGTCGGGCGCGGCTGCCGGCGCCGCCGGCTGCTCGGCCGGAGCGGCCTGCGCCTGCTGCTGCTCGCCGCCGCGCGCTCCGCCACGGTCGCCACCGCGGCCGCCACGACCACCACGGTCACCGCCGCGGCCACCACGGCCGCCACGCT
>NZ_BAAGYY010000015.1:102694-385842 GCF_054779015.1 Flindersiella endophytica | reverse complement strand
TCGTCTTGGTCGATGAACCATCTACCGGAGACCTCGCACATTCTTGATCACCGACACGCCGAGCACACCCAGATCACAACAACCACTTATGAAACAGGGCCTAGACTCCAAAGTTGCAGTAGAACCGTGTTCCGCTGTAGCGGGCGCGGCCTCGGGAGGGTGTTCCAGCACCCTTCCGGGGGCCCGCACGGCGCTACTCGCAGAAGATGCGGACTTTGGCGTCGGACTGTTCGACGTCGATGGTGAGCTCGTCGAGGTGTTCCACGAGCGACTCGAGCTGGTCGGGCTTGAGCTGTGCCAGGTCGACCGACACGCCTGAGCTGGTCAGTTCGGCGTTGGCGCGTTCGAGTGCCCGTGGCGGGATCAGCGCCGCCAGTTGTACGCCGGCCCGGAGCAGCTGCAGGGGCACCCGGATGTTGATCCGCCCGGGCTCGCCGTCCTCCATGGTTTCGGCCACCACCCGCAGGTACTTCGCCTTGCTCTTCGGCCGGGCGTCGAGGCTCGACACGTTCGGCGGCTGGTCTCGGTCGAGCGCGGTGAGGAGCTGGTCCGCCTCCGCCGTGGTGATCTTGTCCTCGGCCAGCATGTCGAGGATCTCCTTGCGCTGTTCGTTCATCGGAATCTCTCCTATCGGATGGTGACGAGGTAGGACGTACGGCCTTCCGCGAAGTCGACGCGGGTGCCGGGCAACGCCGAGACGATGCTCCAGCCGATGCCCAGTGCGCGCGTCACGTCGACGCGGTAGATGTGGCAGGCCACGATCACTCCCACGACGGCCAGGACCACGACCGGTGAGAGCAGGAGCAGGATCGGCAGTACGGGCAGCCAGATCCGGAGCGGGCGCCGGCCCGGGCGCATGACTCGTACGGTCAACAACTGCGGCATCACGCGCGACCCTCCAGTTCGGACACTGCCTGCTGTGCGGTGATCTCGCCGCGGCGCAACCGATCGATGATGTCGGCCCGCGACGGCGCCGGATCGGTCTCGACGAAGTCGAGCATCTGGGTGATCCGGTTGAGCCGTGACTTGATCGTCGGGTAGCTCACGCCGAAGATCCGCTCCATCTCCTTGATGGAGCCGTGGCACCGCACGAACGCGGTGACGAACACCTGATCCTCGACGTTGAGCTGGGCCAGTTGCGGTAGCTCGAACTGCCCCTCGATCGCGACGCCGTTGCCGGCCAGGCGCACTCGCTCGACGACGAACGGTTGCCCCCGGGTCAGGTTCGTAAGCTCCTGCCAGTCCATCGCCTGATCTGTCATATCCAAAGTTGTATCCGACGAAGAATCAATTTTCAAGAGGTTGACATTAAGATTTTTAAGATCGAGCCTCACGTGACTGAGCCGTCGTCGACACTGTCGACGACGGCTCAGGTCGTTACGGGCGGGTGTTCTGGTTCAGGTGGAAGGTGTTGCCGGGGTCGTGGACGCGTTTGACGGTCCGCAGCCGCGCGAGCTTCGCCGGCGGGTAGCAGCTGGTCAGCAGGCCGTCGCCGGGGTCGGCCACCGTGTTGACGTAGGCGCCGCTGGCGAACGGCTCGAGCCCCGCGGCGTAGCCCCGGGCGTCGGCGATCCGGTCGGAGTCCTCGGCGGGATCGGTCCACCCGGCCCCGGTGGTGAACTCGACGAGCGCGTCGCGATGGCTGTACGCCGACGCCTCGTCCGGCACGTCGGCTGTCGCGCCGCCGTTCAACGTCAGCCGGGCGTTCGGCCGGAACGGGTCGTCGCCCCAGTCGAGGAACGCGTCGATCGCGGCGTCTGGCAGCGACCGCAGGTAGTGCCCCTTGCAGTACCTGCGGAGCGCGTGTCCCTCGGCCTCGTCGTCGCCGGTCTGCAGGTCGAGGTAGCTCAGCTCCCGGACGTCGGCGCCGATCGGTGAGCCGACCCGGGCGTACGACGCGAGGAGCCGGCGCCCGGAGGCCGGGTCACCCACCCAGACGTATCCGATGCTCGCGACCGGGCGCCCGCCGAACTCCTCCCGCCGCCCGACCCTGGCCACAGGCGTCGCCGCCCGTGGTGCGGACTCGAGCAGGTCACGCCAGCCGCGCAGGGCGGTGCCCGCGTCGTCCAGGTCGTAGTAGAGGTTCGCGACCATCGCCCTGGTGCCGACCTGGTGCAGCCGGAACTCGAACTCCGTGACCACGCCGAAGTTCCCGCCGCCACCGCGCAGCGCCCAGAAGAGGTCCGGGTGCTCGGTACGGCTGACCCGCAGCACCTCGCCGGTCGCGGTCACCAGCTGATACGACGCCACGTTGTCGCACGTAAGCCCGTGCATCCGGGCCAGCCAGCCGGTGCCGCCGCCGAGCGTGAGCCCGCCGACGCCGGTGTGCGAGATGTTGCCCGCGGTCGTGGCCAGCCCGTACCGCTGCGCCGCCACGTCCAGCCCGCCGAGCAACGCGCCGCCACCGACCCAGGCCCGGCGGCTGCCCGGGTCGACCCGGACAGCCGCCAGACCGGACAGGTCGATCACCAGACCACCCTCGGCGACGGGATGCTCGAGGAAGCTGTGGCCGCCGCCGCGTACGCCGATCTCCAGCCCGGCCTCGCGGCCGTACCGGACCGCCGCCACCACATCCGCGGTGGTGGTGCACCGTGCGATCGCCGCCGGCCGCCGGTCGACGACCGCGTTCCACACTGTGCGGGCGTCGTCGTACCCGTCGTCGCCCGGCCGGATCAGCAGCCCGTCGAAGCCGCGAATGGTCAGCCCGGTCATCTCAACGCACCACCCGGAACCGCAGGTGTGTCACCAGCGGCGACGCGATCACGTCGGTACGCTCCAGCCGGACCGGCGCCGCGTCGAACAGGTCGAACAACCGGACGCCACCCCCGAGCAGGATCGGGACGAGGTGCACGAACATCTCGTCCAGCAACCCGGCCTGAAGCGCCTGCTGCGGGACCGTGGCGCCGTGCAGGGCGACGACCTTGCCCGCCGCCACCGCCTCGGCCTGCTTGATCGCGCTCTCCACGCCGTCGGTGACGAACGTGAACACGTCCGGCGCGGCGACCCGCTCGGGCGGCTGGTGCGTGACCACGAAGCACGGCACGCCGGCCACGGGTCCACCGTCGCCCCAGCCGCCATCGCCCTCGCACTGGTCGTAGGAGCGGCGGCCCATCACGACCGCTCCGGCGCCGCGAGCCATCCACGTCAACAGCTCCTCGTCCTGCTCCGTCCCGCTGACGATCCACTCGTGCAGAGGGTCGCCGCCGACACCGAGCGGGTGCTCGCGGCTGACGTTCGGTCCGGTCACGAACCCGTCCAGCGACATCGACATCGCAGAGCACACAGTCATCGCCGGACCGCCTTCCGAGCCAGCTCCCGTACCTCGGTCCGCCGGAGCCAGGCGACCAGCCCGGCCACGCATCCGAACGCCAGCGGCAGCACCGGCGACTCGCCGAGTACGACCAGGTTGGTGAGCACCGCACCGGCCATCAGGCCGATCAGCCCGAGCGCGGCCACGCCGCACAGCCGCGGCACCAGCAGGCCGATCGCTCCGGCCAGCTCGAGCCCGCCCACCAGGTAGCGCAGCCACTGCCCGGCGCCGATCTCGGCGAACATGGCCACCATCGCCGGGTCGCCGGACAGCTTCATCACCCCGGCGCCCACGAACTGCGAGGCCAGCGCGGCCTGCAGGACCCAGCGCGCCACCGCCGCCGGCCGGACTCGCCGGACTCGACGGACCGGGATCGTCGTACCACTCATCACGTCCTCCTTCGAACGCCTCGAACTTGATACGACGACGATCGCGACCGGCGGCACCGACACACATCCGCGCCGGCCACGGATCCACCACGGAACGGGTACGGAGCCCGCGCGGACTCCTCGGATCGGCGATGATGTGCCCGATGAGCGATGTGGAGATCTCGGCGCGCGAGGCAGAGGTGCTGGCGGCCATCGCCGAGCACAGGTCGAACGCGCAGATCGCCCGCGCGATGCACATCTCGGTGCGTACGGTCGAGAGCCATGTCTCGTCGCTGCTGCGCAAGTACGGCGTGACCGACCGCCGGGAGCTTGCGGGTGTCGCCGGGGGAGGGCGGGCGCCGGGGATGCTGGGGCTGCCGGCGAGCCGGACCACGTTCGTCGGGCGATCGGCGGAGACGGCCGCGGTGGCCGGTGCACTGCGGCAGGCCCGGCTCGTGACCCTGCTCGGTCCGGGTGGGATGGGCAAGACGCGGCTCGCGACCGTGGTCGCCGCCGAACTGGGGATACCAGGTGCCTTCGTCGACCTGGTTCCGGTACGAGACGGGCTGGTCGCGCGAGCGGTCGCGACCGCGCTCGGGGTGACCGAACGTCCCCCGCAGACGCTCGAGCAGGCACTGGCCGAGCGGTTGCGTACCGGCCGGACGCTGCTGGTGCTGGACAACTGCGAGCACCTGATCGAGGACGTGGCCGAGGTGGTGGAGCGGCTGCTGGCCACCGGCGCGGAGACCAGCGTGCTGGCGACCAGTCGCGAACGCCTCGGCGTGCCGGGCGAACACACCGTCGTACTGCCGCCGTTGCCGACCGACTCCGAGGCGGTTCAGCTGTTCACCGACCGGGCACGAGCCGTGGACCCGGCGTTCGGTCTCGAGCCGCACACCGACCCGGCGGCCCTCGCCGAGCTGTGTGCCCAGCTGGACGGGATGCCGCTGGCGATCGAGCTCGCGGCCGCCCGGACCGCCTCGCTCGGGATCGACGGGCTCAGATCCACGCTCGACGACCGGCTGCGGCTGCTGGCCGGTGGCCGGGGCACCAACCCGCGGCACCGCTCGCTCGCCGCGATGATCGGCTGGAGCCATGACCTGCTGGACGACGACGAGCGGCTGCTGTTTCGGCGGCTCGCGGTCTACGTCGGTGGGTTCGACCTGGACGCCGCGTGCGCGACCAGCGTGGAACGACCACGCGGCGACGTCGCCGACCTGCTCGGGCGGCTGACCGACAAGAGCCTGCTGGTCCGCCGCGGAACCCGGTGGCGGCTGCTGGACACGATCCGTGCGTTCGCGCTGGAACAGCTCGGTCCCGACGAGCTGGTGACCGCGCGCGAGCGGCACCTTGGCTGGGCGGCCGACGCCGCGGCCGCCCTGGAGAACGAGATCGACGAAGCCACCTGGCCGGCGGCGTACGACGAGGTGGTCGGCGACCTGCGAGCCGCGCTGGCCCACACGCCGGCGGCGGCCGCTCCCGTCGCGCACCGGCTGGCGCGGTCACTGGGCCACCTGGCGTTCGCCCGGCGCGAGTTCACCGAGGCGGTCGCGCACTACACCTCGGCCGCGGACCGGGCCGAGGACGGGGCGATGGCGGCCCGCGACCTGCGTGCCGCCGCCGACGCCGCGCTCGCGGTGGCGGACGGGCAGGCCGCCGTCCGGCTCCTGCTCGAGGCCGCCGACCGGGCCGTCGCCGACGGCAACGTCCGGGCCACCATGTTGGCCAGCGCCGTGATCGCGTACAACCGGCACCCGGCTGGGCCGCTGCTGCAGACGCCCGAGGCGGAGACGGCCCGGCTGCTGGCCGAAGCGGAGGACAGCGCTGTCACTGCTTCCGGGGACGCTCACGTCGAGGCGTTGCTGGCGACGGCCCGAGCCTGGGAACGCGGTCACGGGCGGGCCGTGGCCGACGCGGAGCTCGCCAGGCGGGCAGTCGAGGTCGCGCGCCGTTCCGGCGACCCGGTGCTCATCGCGGGGGCACTCGATGCCCGGCAGGTCGCGGCGGCTGAGGCGGGCCGGCTGCGCGAGGCACGCGGCTACGCCCTGGAGCGGATCCGGCTGACGGAACCGCTGCCCAGGCACGAGCCGTACGCCGCCGCCGAGATCGTCGACGCGCACCACAACACGTCCACCACGGCGGTGGCGATCGGAGACCTGCGTAGCGCGCTGGCCGATGCGCAGGCCGCGATGGCCGGCGACCCGACGGCCGATCATCCGTACATCTTGCTGCCGCGATTGATCCGGCTGTACGCGCTGATGGGCCGGTTCGACGAGTGCCTGTCGGAGGCCGACGCGTTGTGGGAACGCTGGCAGCGGGACGGCTCACCGCCGATGGAGTGGATGGCGTCAGCGCTGTCGGCGGCCGCCATGGTGCACGGCCTGCGCGAGGACGGCTCGTTCGGCGAGTGGCAGCAGCGGGCGCTCGAGGTTGCCCGGGTCTCCGATCCGGCGGCATCGCCTTCACTGGCAGCACCCTCCGCCTTCGCCGCGGCGAGGGTCGCGGTGCACACCGGAGACCTGGCAGGCGCTTCGGATCTCGTCACGCAGGCCTTCGCCGGCGTCGCGCGGGGCTGGTGGGCGCCGTACGCCCAGGCCTCGGCGGCTGAACTGGCTGTCGTAGCGGGCCTGCCGGACTCCGGGGCGCGGCTGGCCGCAGCCGCGCCCCTCGCAGCCGAGAACGACTGGGCAGCCGCCTGCCTGTCCCGAGTCGACGCCCGCCTCACCGGTGACGCGCAGGCCCTCTCCACCGCGGTCGACGGCTTCGCCCGCATCGGCGCACGGTTTGAACGTGCCTGCACACTGCTCCTGAGCAGCGACCCGGCCGCAGGCGCCGCCGACCTGAATGCCCTTGGAGTACCGCGCCGCTGAGTCCCGCGGTGAGCCTCTCCGTCGATCGGCCATGCTGCTGGGAGGTCTTGGGTGTCGGTGCGGAGGCTGTGTCCGCACCGGTTTGCGACTTGCAGGTCGGTGAGTCCGGCGGAAACCGCCCGGGTCCTGCACCCGCTGCACCCGCACAACCGCCACGACAAGTTCCCAGACCCTCTTCGGCATCATCACCCGCCAGGCCATCCGCCGCGGCAGCTTCGAATCCGTCGCCGACCCGACCGAGGCCATCGACACCTTCATCGACGCCCACAACAACCGCTGCCAGCCGTTCACCTGGACCAAGACCACCGACGAACTCGCGAAATCGGACGCCCCGCCCACACACAGCCGCAAACCAAACGTACGAACACGACATCTGGAGGGAGTGGACTGGGTGACCGAGACGTACGGATTGCCGCTGGACATCAGTGGGCTTCTCATGGATCTGCTGAAGGTCGACAGCCTGTCCGAGCTCAGCGTCGAGAGGATGTCGGCGGCGACTATGTCCGTGGTCTGGCGGGTTCGTCATCCCAAGAGTGCGGACAACGACCTCGCGGTTCGACTGACCAGGAAGCCCCGGTTGTTGATCGAACGCATTTCGGCTGTCGTGGATTCGGTCGGATCCGTGCCGTGTCCGCGGACGCTGGCCGTCGGGACAGCATCGTTCGAGCGGCAGGACTGGACGTTCCAGATCTGCACCTGGTTGCCGCATCGGCAGGACGAGACCATCCCGCCTTTTGATGTCGGGCGGGCGATCGCGTTACTCCACGAGGATCTGGCCGCCAGCACTGCGGACTTCTCCGATCGGCCGTTGAGCTTCGATCTCACCGACGTCACGTCATCGGGCCCGAGGCGGGCGTGGCGGCAGGTCAGGGACGTGTGGGGTGACTATTTCGCGTGCTGGCAGAGCGTGCACGAAAGTGGGAAGGAATCACAGGTCCTCCACGGCGACATGCATTGGGGGAACATCGTGATGACACCGACCGGATCCGGCTTCATCGACTTCGACAAGGTGATGGTCGGGCCGGCCGTGTTCGACCTGGCGAAGTTGATAACCACGGGAAATGTTCCGGACGGACGAGACCGGAACCGTGGCCTACCTGCATCGGGACGCACACCGACTCGTCGAGGGTTACCAGTCCGTGCGCGCACTGTCGACCGAGGCCTTGACCGCGGCCACCGGTGCCTGTGTCCTGGTGAACGAGGCCACCGGCCTGCTGGGCGAAACACACGGGACACCGGCTTTGACGCAAACGGCGGAGGCAGTCGGACAATGGTGGCTCGAGCACAACAAGACCGACCGCGAGGACCCGCTCGGGCTCATCCGCCTTGCCCGCGGCTGAGATCACAGGCGGCATAGCTATCCGCTCGAGCAGCCGGCCTAGACGATCTGTTCCAAGGGGTCGCCGGTCAAGCGCGCGGCGCATGGCGCCGCGCTGGGAAGGCGGAGGAGGAGCCAGGAGGGGCCTCCGGCGATCGACGACAACGCAGCCAGCGTGGATGCCAGGCGTCGCGCGTCAGGCGACCCCTTGGAACAGATCGTCTAGTGGGACCTCGTGGCAGCCTCGGGCCTCACCCAGCTCCGCAACGCCTTCGTATGTGATGCGCTAGCACACCTCAGCAGCCCGCTGAAGCGATAGACACTGAGTGAATCAGGCGAGCCTCACTCCCGTTTCTTGGATACGGGACGGAGATGTGCCGCTGACGGGAGGCCGTGGAGCGGCATCTCGCTTACCGAAGGTGAGCGCAACTCTCGGCGCACGAGGGTGCGCTTCGTAGATCAGTCGCGCCTGGTGTCGATCCCAAGCCGCCTGGGCCGGTCGCGCTCTGGCGTCGGCTTGGTGGGCTCAGGTGGGGTCTTCCACCACGCGCAGGCCGCTCGCCCTGAGCGCATCGGCCAACGGCTCGGGCAGTGGCTGCGGACTCCAAGTGGTCAACGCGAAGCCGTGCACGTCATCCGAGTCCGCCTCGACGAGCGCGGGGGCGAGCAACATTGCGAACAGCGCTCGCTCGTCGCCCTCGAGTTGAGTCTGGGCGAAGTCGTGCACTTTCGCCGCGAGGCTCCTTGCAGCAGTGGTCTCCATGCTCTACCAGTCGGGGCAACCGCATTCCGGTTACATTGATCACACCGAGTAACCACGATCGGTCACCGCTTACCGGGTTACCGGCGGCTTCCCGGAGTTCTTCGGCGGACAGGCAGGCTTGTCGGTGCTCGGACCTATCATGCGGAGCATGACACGCTACGTCGACGAGGATCTGCACGGTGCGGAGTTCCGCGAGTGCGACCTGACCGGGGCACGCCTGATCGGCGTCGTGATGCAGGATGCGGTGATCGACGGTCTCATCACCAACCTCGTGGTCAACGGCGTCGAGGTCACTGAGTACGTCGAGGCAGAGCTCGACCGGCGTCATCCGGTGCGGGTGCTGATCCGCTCGGACGACCCTGCCGATCTGCGGGAGGCGTCGCGTCAGCTCCATACCGCCTGGGCCGCCACGATCGAGCGGATCCGCAGTAGGCCCGGCATCGAGCGCCGCAGCGTCAACGACGAGTGGTCGGCGGTGCAGACGATGCGTCACCTGGTCTTCGTCCACGACTCGTGGTTCCGCCGCTGCTGCCTGGGCTCCACGGAGCTGTTCACGCCGATGGGCATCGGGACGACCGTCGGGCCCTACCGTGGGGCGCACGGGCTTGACCTCTCGCTCGACCCGGCCCTCGACGAGATCGTGAGAGTGCGTGCCGCACAGACCGCCGAGCTCGAGGCCTGGCTCGACGAGGTCACCGCTGAGCAGCTCGCAGCGCGAGCCCCGGTGCCCGATGACGACGTCTGGCCGCCCTACGCCAGGGGCCGCTCGGTGCGGCAGTGCCTCCGCACGGTGCTCAACGAGACCTTCGAGCACCACGGCTTCTGCGTCCGCGACCTCGACCTGATCGAGGCACAGGACGCTGAGCTCGAGGCACAGTCCGCCGAGTAGGGCCGGCGACGGGCTCAGCATCGTGCGGATGCGGGCGTCGCTGACCGGTTGTATCCCGACGCGGAGGTGCGGTGCGAGTCGTCAGCGTTGGAGCTTGCCAACGATGACGCGGGCAAGGTCGAGGGTGCGCACCAACTCGTGGGTTCTGCCGTTGGACGGGCCGCCGTAGAGGAAGAGGAGCCCGTAGTCGCCGGAGATGATCCAGACGGAGTTGTCGGTGGATGGAGGAAGTGAGTCGTCCGGAGTGATTGGCTGACTGGGTTGATAGCTGATCTCGCCGCACATCTGCTCGCCGAACTCGGCGGTCTCCGACGGTTTGATCAAGTCCGCTTTCGACTTCGCCATCGTCTGCTCGTTCCGGCAGGCGGCATCGAAGTTCTCCTTGTCGTCACCACTCTGGAGAAAGACCGAGAGATTCGCGCCCTCCGACTTGGCGGTACAGCTGACCGCGGATTCGCCGTCCTTGTGGGGCTGCAGCTCGGGCTTCGGCACGAACGTGGCGAGTGCTTCGTCGCCGATGAACGAGCAGAGATCCTCGGGAACCGCACTGGCACTGTCCTTCGGCCACAGGAGAAAAGCAGCTCCGGCCAGGACGACGATCGCTGCGACGATGGCGGCGATCCACTTGCGGTTGCCAGTCATGACCCCAGCTTCGTGAAGATCGCGTCCGCCAGCACGGAGTCCCGCTCGATCACGAGTTTCCTGTCACCTGGCTTCACGTCGTAGGAAATGGAGAGCCGATCGTTGGCCTGGACGACGTAGATGTCACCAGTGGCGCCGAGCTGGGGCGAGGCCGAGATCCAGCCGCACATCCGATCGCTGAACGTGGATTCGGCGGGCTTGACCATCTCCTCTTGCCTCATGTCCTCACGCGAGGCCATGCTCTGGCACAGCGCCTTCGCGCCGTCCGCACTGTCCTCACCTCGTGAGAGCTCGACGCGTAGGCGCTGGTCTCCAGACGCCGACTCCGCGACGCACGTGCTGTCGACACCCTCGATCTTGCTGTATCGCAGCCGAGGGCTCGGAACGAGCTTGGTGAGATTCTCCGTGCCGATATACGAGCAGAAGTTGTCCGGCAACTCCGGCTCGCCGTTCGGCCAGAGCAACGCGACTCCGGCAACAACGACGATCGCTCCACCGAGAACGACGATCCATCGGTTCCGGAGCCGTTGGAACAGGTTCACCCGCTGGGGCGAGGATTCGGCTTCTGGTGGCGTTGTCATCCTGACTCTCCTTCTCGATCGCCTGCGAGGGCGACGGTATCGGCCACGCGAGCCACTGCCAGGGCTTCGGTCAGCAAGAGGTCGTGCGACGTCATCAACGGGCCGCGGCTATCGAGCCTTGTCATCCCGCGACCGACGCCGACGGCGGGGAATCCGCCAGGCCAGTACGATCGCCAGCCCGCCGACGACCAGCAGACCCGCGCCCAGAACCTGGTTCGGCCCCACGAAGCTCGTCGCCGTCGCCCAGAGACTCTTGGTGGCCGCCGGCCTCGACTGAACCGGCGCGACGTCCGACCTCGGCGCCGGCCGGGAGCTGGTGGTCCCCTTGACGTACGCCTGACTGGCTGTGATCCGAGGCCAGCGGGACTCGAACTCGGCCTTGCTCACGCGCTGCTGCTCGATCCTACTGAAATCGACACCGCCGGAAGCGTAGCCATAGAGCGCTTCGCGCGTGCACGCCGAACGAGCAGGGCGTTCGATGCAGCCGCTGAATTTGTTGTAGTTGCTGACATACTTCTTGAACGTGTCGTCCGGCACCCACCGCTGGTTCGACTCCCAACGGGAGATGTCACCGCTGTCGATCACGTCTTCCAAACCGGTCGGACGAGCCTTCGCCCGCTGGCGGACCGACTCGGCGGCGATCCGGCTGTAATAGACCCGGCGCAGCGCCGCGAACTCAGCGTCGTTGTTCACGGCCTGATTGACTCCAGGCAGGATGAGCCGGTTGAAGACCTGCGAGTTGTGGCGATCGATGCGCTTCGGCTGGTGTGGGCACGTACCGTACACGCCGGTTCCGGTGTCCTGCGCATAGTCGGTCTCAGCTTGCACCTTCAACGGTGCGTCGAGGATGTAGAGCTGGTCGCCCTCGCTGTAGACCTTGGCGATTCCCGGCGTGATCCACATCCGTAGGGAGACGCACTTGCGACCCTGGTAGCTCTGGATCTGCCGCCAGAAGTCCTCCGCCAGTTTGGTGTCGCCGTAGACGAGCTTGCCTTCGATCTTCTTCAGGTCGAAGTCGGCGTCCAGCAGAATGCGGCCGGTTCGGGTGCGACCGAACTGCTTGTCCATGATCCGATCGGGTTCGTTGGGATTCAGGTTGACCCAGAACTTCGAACGGTCGAGCGCCAGCCAGATGTAGAACGAGTCCGCGGTGTCAACCAGACCCTGCAGATCCATCGGATTGGTTTGTGCGGAGCTCGGTCTCCCGACGATCCCGTAGTCGAAGCCCTGCTGACCATCGGGAGGCGTCGACACCTGCCGCAACTCGACCGTGCTGAAGTCGATCCCACCAGGATCGCCGATCGCCGCCTTCGCAGCCCGCTGCCGCAGCGAGCCGGTCCCTGGCGTAGCGGCATTCGATTTGCCACCGGATCCTCGTACCGGCGGTGGGTCGAACGGGCTGCCGCCTCCGTTCCGCCGCTCCCAGTCGATCTGACCCCGGATCAGCCCCTCCTTGATCCGCCTGAAGCTTCGCTTCTCCTCCGCGGTCGTGTAGCCGACCATGTAGCGCATGTCCTTGGAGTACCGGAAACACTTCGGCCCGGACGTGCTGCACGGTGCGAGCTCGGACTCTCCGCCGATGAACTGCGAAGGCGTGATGTCGACCCGGTTCTTGGGCGCCAGCTCCCTGTCAATCTGCTTCTCGGTGGCGCCTTCCGCGAGCCGTTTCACCCGGTATTCGTACTCTCCCGCCTTCCGGAGAATCACCTGCTCCGAATGCCCGCGGCGCGGCACGCTCCTGGCGCACGTTTGAACCACGACATCGCCGGGCCTCATACCGTCGCTGGTGAGCTCGGCGAACAAGTCCGGATCCGTCTGCTCGATCTCCGCCGCATCCCGCACGATGAACGACAACCTCGGCGTCGACTCGCCCCCCACAGCCAGCCGGCTTCGCGGCCCGAAGAAAGAATACGCACGAGACGACAGCCCGGCTCTCAGACTGACGGCTCTCAGAAACACGACGGCGTAGTTCGTTCCCGCCCGATTCACAGTCGCAGTCCCATCCGCGACCCGGCACTGCCAGATCAGCCTCTGGTATGGCGAGCCATAGGGCGGATTCCCTGACCCGGCCGGAGCCATCGCCGTCGAGGCCGCCGACGACAAACCAGTGAATCCAACCAGTCCAGCAAGCAGGACCACGAGACTGACCACACGCTTCGGCATGCCTCATTGTCGTATCAGCGGCATTCCACCCGTATCCGGCGTGCACACTCCTGCCAGTCAATGGCATCAACAGCGCCCGAAAGAACCCAACCTGCGAGGGAACTCCACGACATCGGATCCGCACCGGCGCTCGCCTACACGGGTTTCACCTGCCAGCCGTAGGACAGTCCGGCCGCACTGAAAGCCACGGCCCTCCGCGCAGTATCGAACGCCGCGGCAGCGAATTCCCCATCATCTCTGAGCCCCTGTCAGGCGAGATCAAGCCTGGCCATTTGGTCTTCATGCCCTCGCTCTTTCACGGGAGTTCATGCAGACAAGTCATATCCAGCGGGCGGTTTCAGGACGGTAACACTCGTCAGCGAGCGGTGTGACCAGCGCATCCGGGCCGTTGGTGTCACCGTGGCGAGGCCGGCCCGGTGGTCGTACGGACGACAAGCTCGGCCGGGAGCAGGATCTGCCGTTCGGTGACCGTGTCCGGTTCGAGCAGCATCAGCCCGACAACGCGACCGCGGTCGAGCATGGACTGGTGGACGGTGGTGAGCCCGGCGGTCGCGGCCTCGGGCACGTCGTCGAAACCGACGACGGACAGGTCGACCCCAGGAGTCAGTCCGCGTTCGCTTGCGGCGTCGAGTACGCCGAGCGCCAGGACGTCGCTGGTCGCGAGGATCGCCGTGGGCCGGTCGGTCAGGTCGAGCAACCCGTTCGCTGCGGCGTGCCCGGCGGCACGGGAGTTCCGGTCCGCCGCGACCGGCAGGAGTTCCGCCTCCGGCAGTGCCCTGCGGTAACCCCGGAACCTGGCCTGCGCCGACCGGCCCACGACCTCGAGCACCTGGTCGGCCGCCGTGCCGCTTGCGCCCGCCTGCGTGGCCCGGGGTTTCTGTCCTTGTGAGCGGTCGATGACCACGCCGACCCGGCGATGGCCGAGGCGTCCCAGATGCTCGCCGGCGGCGAACGCGGCCGCCTCGTCGTCGATCCCGACGTACGCGAGGTCGGGATCGGTGGGCGGGGTGGTGGTGACCAGGGGCAGGCCGCGGGCGCGGATCACCTCGGCGGCCGGGTGGTCCTCGTCGACGCAGTACAGGCAGAAGCCGTCGACCACGGCCTTGCGTACGGCGTCGACCGCCGTGTCGATCGGTACCAGCAGCAGGCTGGTCGAATGCAGTTCCGCGGTTTCGGCGAGGCCTTGCAGAAACCCGACGGCGTACGGATCGGAGAACGCGAACGACAGGGTCTCGGTGAACAGCAGCCCGATCGACCCGGCCTTGCGACTGCGCAACGACCGCGCCGCCGCATCCGGCCCGGCGTAACCGAGCCGCCTGGCCTCGGCGAAGATCCGTTCGCGCAGCTCCGCGGCGAGTTGCTCGGGCCGGTTGTACGCGTTCGAGACCGTCGTCCGAGATACGCCGAGCGCGTCGGCGATCGTCTGCAGCGTCACACCCGGCATCGCACGAGCACCTCCACCCTCTCCATATCCGTCGTCGTCGCGCGCGGCTCGATCTTATTGGCCGCGGCGCTCGCGGGGATCGGGCCAGGTCGGCGGGCGCTGGCTCGATTCTTCTGAATCGATTCTCTTGATCGGTTCACAAGAACGATAAAGTCGGCTAGGCTCCCGCTGCAAGCACATCGTCAGAAGCTCATCCAGGTCATCTGAGAGGACACCGATCATGCAGACCCTGACCCCGTTTCTCTGGTTCGACGGCCAGGCCGAGGAGGCCGCCAGGTACTACACCTCGATCTTCGACGACGGCAAGATCACTCACGTCAGGCGCCACCCGGAGGCCGGAACTGTGCTGGAGGTCGACTTCCAGCTGGCCGGCCAACAGTTCATGGCTCTGAACGGCGGCGGCCAGTACCAGTTCAACGAGGCCGTGTCGTTCATGATCCAGTGCGACACCCAGGACGAGGTGGACCGCTACTGGAGCCGGCTCACCGGTGACGGCGGGGCGGAACGCCCGTGCGGCTGGCTGAAGGACAAGTACGGCCTGTTCTGGCAGATCGTCCCGAAGCTGATGTTCCGGATGCTCGACGACCCGGATCCGGTCAAGGCCCAGGCCGCGATGGCGGCGATGTTGAAGATGCACAAGATCGACTCCACCGTTCTGCAGGCGGCGTACGACAACGCCTGAGGAGATTGACCTTGCTCCCGCTTGGGCCACCTTCGTTGTCTCGGCGTGGGAAGGTCTCGGCTGCTCACCGTGAGGTCGACCGCGGGCCAGCCAGGACTGGCCGGCCGGTCCCAAGAGCCTGCTCGACGATGTCCGCGGCACGCTCGACGCCGTTCAGGCCGGCCAGTTCGCGCTGGCACTCGCGGGCCTTCTCCGTAGGTGCGGACGAGGGCCTCCGCCCCCGCCGTGCAAGAGGGCCACCTCACCGGCGCGGGCTTACGGTTCTACTCCGTTCGTTCATGGGCGACGCGGTTCCGCGCCCGCATCCTTGACGAGGCGGTCGCCGACGTTGAGTTCCTTCCAAAGCCTGCGGTCGACCCGGATCTTCTCAGTCCCACCGGCATCCATCTCGATGGTGACCTGTCGATAGAGGTTCGAGCCGTCCAGCAGCCCGCGCGACTTCTTGACCACCGTGCCGCTCCAGGCGTCTTCACGTCCCATGTCGTTTCCTCCGTTTCGTTCGTCCCACCGAAGACTATCAGCGATAACCTTGCGTGCGAAACGCGATACTCTTCTGCCATGCCGTACCCGTCCCGAACCGACCGGCGGGCGATCGTGTCGGCCGCGATCACAGTGATGGACGAGCGCGGACTGGACGACGTGTCGCTCCGGGCGATCGCCACACACCTCGGCATCCGTCAACCGGCTCTTTACCACCACTTCGCCAGCAAAGCCGAGCTGCTGGACGCCGCCGCCGACGAAATCCTCGATCGCTGGCACACCGACCGCCTACCCGCTAACGGCGAGCGATGGGACGAGTTCGTCGCCAGGAACGCGCGGAGCCTGCGGCGGGCGATGCTCAGCGTCCGCGACGGTGCCCGGCTGATCGCGTCATCCGGCGCCCGAAGCCCTCGCCTGGACAACGCGATCGCTCAGGTGGCCCTTCTGGAAGGTGCCGGCTTCAGAGCGACGGACGCCGTCCTGGCTCTGATCGCGGTCTCGCGCTACACCATCGGCTCCGCGATCGAACAGCAGACGACTCGCGACAGCGGAGACATCGTCATCGACACCAACCGGGACGACGACGTGGCGGGCCACATCATCGACACCACACGGCAAGTCGTCGCACTCGGTCAAGACCACGAGTTCGAGACTGGTCTCGCCGCCCTCATCCGAGGACTCGACCCCACCACTTCTCGCTCGTAACGCTTGGGTCTGTCATCAGCGAGAGCCGTTACCCCTGTGTCATGGGGGTGAGGCCGAGGTCGGTGAGGATGGCGGTGCCGCAGACGGCGTGGTCGCCGCCGGCCAGGATCAGGGTTCGTGCCACCTGGTAACGGCAGCCGGCGGCGTCGAACGCGGCCGCCGTGGCCAGCAGCCGCTTCTGGTCGTTGTCGAGCAGCGCCGCGGCGCGTTCCACGATGGCGGCGGCGACCGGGTTACCGGCCACTGTGGTCCGGGCCTTGGCCAGCAGGTCGGCGGCTTCGGGGGCGCCGGCGAGAACGGCGGCCTCGGCGCGCAGCGCCATGTACCAGTGGAGCCAGATCCACGTGACCCATTTCCACACGTCGCCGGGTGCGGGGGCCAGCCGTTCCAGCGCCGCCGACGCGCGTCCCTTGTGGAGAAGCTTGATGGCGTCGAAGACGGCCAGGAAGCTGACGGTGTGACCGGGGAGGGGGTCGATGTGGGCCAGCACCGCATCCCATTCGCGGCTGGCGGCGGAATCGCCGCGCAGCTCGTGGATCATCGCCGTCCCCGCGGCGGCCGGGGCCAGGTGGCGTCCGGCCGGGCGGCCCGCCCGGCGCCACAGCTCCAGAAACCGGTCGCCGACCTCGGGTATCTCCTCGACGCCGCCGCCGAGCGCGTCGGTGACCAGCAGCCAGGCCGTCGGACGGTACCCGATCTCGGTCAGCAACGGATGGTCGGCGAGCCGCTGTACCCACCGCCGGGCACCGGCCAGGTCGCCCACGCCCAGAGCCGCCTCGATGGCCTGACTGAGCGCGTCCATGAGTTCCAGCGTGCGCTGCGGGCTTTCGGCGAGCGACGACATCAGTTCGATCCGGCGTCCGATCGTGTCGGCGGCGCCGAACGCGTCTCCGCCCCAGCTTTGCGCCCCGGTGAGCGCGTCGAGGGCGGCGGACTCGGCGAACGGGTCGCCAGTGCGGTGCGCGAGCTCGACGGCCCGTTCGGCGTGCGCCAGGGTGGTCGGCACCTGGTTTTCGGACGGGCCCTGCGCCGCGCCGAACGCGTCGTACAGCACTGCGGCCTCGGCCAGCGCAACCGCCGCGAGCGCGGTCGGGGCGTCACCGGCGAGTACGCGGGCCCGGTCGATGAGCGCGACCGCCTCGTCCAGGGACGGCGGCCGGCGGAACTCGCCGGAGAACCGGTACGCGTGGGTGGCGGCGGTCGCCAGGTCACGGGCGGCTCCAGCGGTGTCCCCGGCCCGCAGCGCGGCGTCGGCGGCCTTCTGGTGCAGGCGGTACATGTCGTCGCCGCGTAACCGGCACGCCGCGACGGCGGCGGCGTGCCGCAGCGTTACCGCTTCGTCGGCGGGGTCAGCTGCGAGCTCGGCAGCTTGCTCGTGCCGCTGCTGCGACTCGCCGATCAGGCCGCGAGCGAACGTCAGTTCCGCCAGCCGCTGTGCCAGTTGGCACGCGTCCGCGCGGTGCTCCGGCTGCTCGGCCGCCCACGCCAGGGCGGCGCGCAGGTCGTCGGCCACTGGGTCGAAGCGGGCGCGCCATTCGGTTCGCGCGTTCTCCTCGTCGGTGCGGTGGTCGTCGGCCGAGGGCTCGAAGCCGGTGTGCCGGTCCACTCCGGTGGCGGCCAGGCCCGCGGTGACGGTCAGGCACCAGCGAACATGCCGGGACCGGACGTCGTCCAGCTCGCCTGCCGTGGTGAGGTGCTCGATGCCGTACTGACGGATGGTCTCCAGCGCCCGGTACTGGGTGCCGCGTGTCGAGGACGTCATCACGAGCAGGTTCTGTTCGGCGAGCCGGGCGAGTCCGTCGGCGACGATGCCCGGTTCGGCCCCGGTCAGCCGTGCCGCGGCCGCGACGGTGAACGGCGACACGAACACCGAGGCCAGGTGCAGCAGCCGCCGATCGGCGGGGTCCAGCAGGGCGTGACTCCAGTCCAGTGCCGCCCGTACCGAGCGGTGCCGCTCGTCGGCGCGCGAGCCGCCGGACAGCATTCGCAGCGGATCCGCCAGCGCGGTGGTGACGCCGTCGAGCCCCAACGCCGGATACCTGGCTGCGGCCAGCTCGATCGCCAGCGCCATGCCGTCCAGTCGCTCACAGATCGTGGCGATGTGCTCGCGCAGTGCGGTATCAGGTGCCGGGCCGCCCGCCGCCGCCCGGTCCAGGAACAGCGCTACCGCGTCGCCCTCGCCCGTCAGTGACAGCGGCGGCACCGGATACACCCGTTCGAACGGCACCATCAGCCGGGCCCGGCTGGTCGCCAGTACCGTCAACCGTGGACACGTAGTGAGCAGTCGCTCCACGAACAGCGCCACCCCGTCGCGGACCTGCTCGCAGTTGTCCAGCACCAGCAGGGCGCGCTGGTCACCGAGCGCTGCGAACACCGACTCGTCCCGGTCGCGGCCGGGCTGTTCCCCGAGGCCCAGCGCGTCGGCGACCGCGTCGGCGACCATCTCGGCGTCGGTGGTCGGGACCAGGTCGACGAACCAGATCCCGTCGGGGAACTCGCTTGCCGCGTCGGCCGCCACGCTGAGCGCAAGCCGGGTCTTGCCCACCCCGCCGGGGCCGACCGCCGTCACCTGCCGGTGCGTCGCGATCATCTCGATCAGCTCGTCCCGCTCCCGTACCCGGCCGACGAACGAGGTGAGCGGGGTCGGCAGCACCGCCACCGCACCGGAACCGTCGACGTTGTCCGGCTGTGACGCGCGTCGGGCGAGCGCCCGCCGATCCGGCGCCCCAAGCTTGCGCAGCAGCGAGGAAACGTGGCTTTCAACTGTGCGCACCGAGAGGTACAGCCGCGCGGCGATCTCGGCGTTGCTTAGGTGCTCGCCGACCAGCGCCAATACCTCGGCCTCCCGGCTGGAGATCTCCGTCGTCACCGTCTCATTGTGCCGCGCTCGTGGGTGTCGGCTATCCGTGCTTGCTTTCCGTGGTCGGCACGGATGCGGATCAGTAGTGCCGGCGGCGAGGCTGGCAACACGTTCCCAGCAGGAACGCGAACACCGGGTCGAGGTGACCCGCGGACAGAGGAGAAACCATGTCTACCCAGGGAATCAAGACCGTTCTGCACCCCGTGGCCGACCTGGCCGCGGCCAAGGCCGTGTACACCGCGCTGCTGGGCGCCGAGCCGCAGGTCGACGGGCCCTACTACGTCGGCTTCGACGTCGAGGGTCAGCACATCGGACTGGTGCCCGGCGGCGGCGCGCAGGGCATGACCTCGCCGGTGGCCTACTGGCACGTACCCGACCTCGCTGCGAAGCTCACCGAGCTGACCTCGGCCGGTGCCGCGGTCAAGGAAGCCGCTCACAACGTCGGCGGCGGACGGCAGGTGGCCACCGTCATCGACACCGACGGCAACGTCCTCGGCCTGATCCAGGACCAGTGACACCGAGCGTCCGCTCACGTTCTACCGGCCGCTCGTCCTGGAGCGGCGCGCCCGACCGTTGGTGATCGCCACCGAAATCAACCCGAATCAACGCTACGAAAGAGATCAGTCATGTCCTCCATCGAATCCGTGACCCTCGAAGTCCCCGACCCGCAAGGCGCCAGCGCCTTCTACACCGCGGCCTTCGGCCTGGGCGACCGAATCCGGGTCCGTGCCTCTCAGGCACCCACGACCGGTTTCCGCGGCTTCACGCTGTCACTCGTGGTCGCGCAGCCGAATATCGTCGACGGTTTCATCGGCACCGCTCTCGACGCTGGAGCGACGGTCCTGAAGCCCGCCACCAAGAGCTTCTGGGGCTACGGCGGTGTCGTCCGCGACCCGGACGGCGCTATCTGGAAGATCGCGTCGTCCTCGAAGAAGAACACCGGCCCGGCCAACCGACGGGTCGACGAGCTCGTGCTGCTGTTGGGCGTCGCCGATGTCGCCACGACCAAAAGGTTCTACGCCGAGCGCGGCTTGCCGGTGGCCAAGAGCTTCGGCCGCAAGTACGTCGAGTTCGCCACGGAGCACATCAAACTGGCGCTGTACGGACAGCGCACTGCCGCCAAGGACGCCGGTGTTTCCCCTGAAGGCACCGGATCCCACCGGATCATCGTCAACGGCGACGCCGGGACGTTCACCGATCCGGACGGCTTCCGGTGGGAGACCACCACAGCCTCGTCTGGGCGGAGAGACAACGTAGTCGCGCGTGCCGTCGACGCTGAGATCTCCGGATAGTCCTCATCGGCCGGACGGTGGGTCGCAACCACCGTCCGGCCTTCGTCCTGCGCCCGACGACCGACTCACAAAGGTGCCGTGATGCTTCAGTCCCTCGTCCCCGCCTCGTATCGGCAGGTGCTGGCCAACCGGGTGTTCCGGCGGCTCATCGGCGGCTTCGGGGTCTCCTACCTCGGTGACGGCATGACCTTCGTCACGGCGGCGTGGCTGGCCATCGAGCTCGCTCCCCGTGACTCCGTGGAGTTGTGGGTCGGCGGCGCGGTCGCCGCGTACACGCTGCCGGGCGTGGCCGGCGCGCTGGCGTTCGGCCGCAAGCTGCGCCGGGTCCCGGCCAAGCGCCTGTTGCTGGCGGACAACATCGCGCGCGGTTTGTGTCTTGGTGCCGTACCGCTGTTCTGGCTGGCCGGGCTGCTGACACCGTGGCTGTACGTCGTCCTGCTCGCGGCCTCCTCGCTGCTGCACGCCTGGGGCAACGCGGGCAAGTACACGTTGCTGGCCGATCTGCTGCCCAGTAACCGGCGGCTCGCCGCCAACACGCTGGTCGGGTCTCTCCAGTTCGCCGCCACCATTGCCGGACCCGCGATGGCGGGCGTACTGGTGACCTACATCAGCTCCGCCCTCGTGCTCGGCCTGGATGCGCTCAGCTACCTGTTCCTCGCCGTGCTCGTCGCCCGGACCAGGTTCCCGGAACCGAGGCACGTCGCACCCGTCGATCAGGAGGTAGCGCGCGGCGGGCTGGCGATGCTGCGATCTCATCGGGAACTGCTCGGGCTGTTGACGCTCACCTGGTTCTTCAACTTCCTCTACGGCCCGGTCGAGGTCGCACTTCCGCTGCACGTGACGGGTGACCTGGGTGCCCCCGGCACCCTGTTGGGCCTGTACTGGGCGTTGTTCGGTGCCGGCGCGGTGGTCGGCGGTCTCGCGGTCGGTGCGCTGAAACGACTGCCGCTGTGGCCGGTGACGATCGGCATCGTGATCGGCTGGGGGCTGATGCTGCTGCCGTTCGGTTTCGGCGTGCCGACGGTGGTCACCGTGGTGTGCTTCACGGCCGGCGGTGCGATCTACGGGCCCTTCGTGGCGCTGTCGGTGACTCTGATGCAGGAGAAGGCACCAGCCCAGTACCTGACCTCGATACTCGCGGCTCGTAGCGCTGTACTGCTCACCGCGTCACCACTGGGTACCGCGCTCGGCGGGCCGCTCACCGCGGCGCTGGGAACACGCGCGACACTCAGCGGCTCAGGGCTGGCCACCGTCGCGCTCGGGCTCGTTGCGGGCGTCCTTCTGCTGACCCGGCGCCGGCCGAACTCTCCTGCTGATCAGCAAGGAAGGCTGGGGCGGACAGGCTGACCTCCTGCTTGCTGGACTGGTTGGATTCACTGGTTTGTCGTCGGCGGCCTCGACGGCGATGGCTCCGGCGGGTCAGGGAATCCGCCCTATAGCTCGCCGGACCAGAGGCTGATCTGGCAGTGCCGGGTCGCGGATGGGACTGCGACTGTGAATCGGGCGGGAGCGACTACGCAGTCGTGTTTCTGAGGGCAGCCAGCTTGGCTTCGTAAGGACTGCCACCTGCCCGAAGAGGGTTGGGGTCTGATCACCTTTTCGCAGGCACGGGCCCCAGAGCGAGAAGAGATTCACCGACACATGCGGGCACCGAACCGGCCGACCGCATATGTGAACCACATCAACCACCTGTACATCCCCACCAGGGCCGGAGCGTGCGCCGGTGTCAGTGGCGACGTAGAGAAGCTGACCGGCCGGCCCCCCGCGCACCTTCCGCGCCTACGCCGAGGAGACGTGGTCAGTGTCCGACGACACGCTGCCGCGTTCTCAGGACTATTCGACATTCCTCTCGGCCGGCGGTAACTAGACTGGACTTTGGGTCAAAGGTCGAGTGGAGCGAGTCATGGATAGCTCTGAGCAGACTCTTTCGATCGGTGAGGTCGCCGAGCAGACGGGCCTGAGCGTGCATGCGCTGCGCTGGTTCGAGCGCGAGGAGTTGTTCTTGCGACCGATCCCGCGCGTCCATGGGCGACGTGTTTTCGAGCAATCTGATGTGGCATGGCTCAATCTCTGCGGTCGGCTTCGGGCATCCGGGATGCCGATAGCAGACATCCGGCAGTTCACGGCGCTCGTCCGGGTCGGCGACGGTAACGAAGCCGAACGGTTCGCGTTGCTCGAGGCGCACGAGCAAAGGGTCCGCGTTCATATCGCGGAGTTGCGGGAGTGCCTAACGATCATCAACGGCAAGGTCGACGTCTACCGCCGACATCTGGCGGAGGGTGTGGCGGCTGGCCTTTGGGCCCCGACGACGTCGGGCGACGGTCGCTGGTCAACTCAGTACTCGACCGGATGATCGACACCGGATCAACTTCTAGCCACTGGGGCAAGCTTGGCTGCCGGCCCTTTGCCCCGTGAACATACTCACCTCAGTTCCCCAACCAGATCGTGAGATCGCGCCGCTGCCGCTCGTCACCTGAGCCGCAGGGCGTCGATGGCGGCGATCTCCTCGGAGGAGAGCGGACCGGCCGCCTCGGCGTCGAGGCACTGTCGGAGTTCTTCTCGGTTTTTTACGCCCAGGATCACTGTGTCGACGCCCGCCATGCTCAGCGCGTAGCGGTGAGCCATCGTCGCTGGGTCGGCGCCCCAAGAGTCGCAGATGGCCCGAAACGGCGCGGACCGGTCGAAGTCGAGGGCTTCCGGCGCTTCCGGCGGGAGCGTGCGGTCGATCCTCTTCGTGAGCGCGCCCGCCCCCACGGCTCGGATGCCCATGACGCCGACACCGTTCTGTTGGGCGGTGGCGATGATTTCCCGCGCCAGCGACGGACGAAATTCGCTGAGCCCACCGGGGCTGTCGAGGAGGTTGGTCACCGCCTGAACTGCGCCGGGCCTCGGCTCGTGCTCGAGCGCGGCGATGATCGACTGCGCGACCGCGCTGCCGGTGAGGCCCCAGGTACCGATGAGCCCTTCCCGCATGAGCCGTTCCATGGCCGGCACGACCGCTTCGAGATAGGTCGACCACGCCGTCTCCAACTGGGACCGCCGCTCGTTGTCCTCGGGGAAGGTGAAGTCGTCCGGATAGATCTGGCTGTGGAGGAAGAAAATGTCCACCCGTTCGAGGCGCATTACTGCGAGGCTTCGCTCGAGCGAGGCGCGAAGCCGCGGATATACCTCCTCGGCCGGCGGTGTGCCGAGGCCGCATTTGGTAGTGATCCGCACCCCGTCGGGCAGGCGGCCGCCGAAGGCCGCACCGATGAGCTCCTCGCAGACCTTGTAGCCCGGAGCGGCGTCAATGAGGTCGATGCCGGCATCGACCGCCATCCTGAGCGTTGCGATCCCTTCCTCTCGACTGGTGCTCCCCCAGACCTGGCCGATACCACCTCCACCCAATGTCAGGCTGCTCACCTGGCCGATCGCGCCGAGCTGACGCTTCTGCATCTCCAGTCTCCATTCGTTTACTGTCCCTATCGGGTTTCTGCGGCTCGGAGGCCCGACGGTCGGCCCGACGAGCGGGACTCCGAGCTGGAACCGCCGGTCCTGAGCTGGAACTACGCTGGCGGCTTGTCGCATGCAGTTCGTCGTCCCACACCAGCGTGCGAGCTTCGCCCGCTCGTCCTCGAGACGTCCGCGAACGAGCGAGATGCATCTGGTGAATGGTGGCCCCTAACGAAGCCACCATTGGCTCATCGGCTGTTAGGGGCCAGGAAGGTCCATGACACCAGCGGGACGGAAGATTCGTTGTCGACGTGATCACGCACCCCACAACGACCGCGCTTCGACGTCCGTGAGCCGATCGTTGAACGTTGCCATGCCGCGGACTCTAGCTACTAGAGTGCACTCTAGGTCAAGCCCAAGGCTTCAGCCGGGGCATCGCGGATCGATGCCATTCGTGTGCGGTGTACGGCCAGGCATTCATAGTCTGTGCCGTGCGGAAGCCACGGGTGATCGTGCCTTCGCTCGTGTCCTGAGGCGGATTAGCTGTGTCGACGAGCAACTCGTTCAGCTCGTCCGCATCATGGCCAAGCGCCTCCGCACACAGCACAATCGGTCCTCGTTCGGCCACCACGCAGCCACGCACGGCGTCGATCCGTGGGTCGGGGTGAGTCCATCGCGGTTGCATCGGTAGCACAAGCCGAATTTCCTCGCCGACTGCGAACGGTCGCTGAATTGCCAGCCGGCGGCCTGCCGGGGCCGGCTGGTCCGCTCCCCTGGGACACTGAGAACAGCGCCGGTTACCCATTGCGGTACGCGCAGCGACAGCGTCCAGGATCTGCCGTCAGTCTCGGTGATGCGTACCGTGACAGTGCCTTCCTCCGGATGGCCCGTGCTCACCGTTAGCCCGACCGGCCGCCCATCCGGGAAGTTGGTGCGCAGGTCGGCGTCGACGTACTGGTGAATCTGGAGGCCGTCAGCGTCGGCGGCGGCGACGTAGGCGGAAAGGCTGGCCAAGGTCCGGGCGATGTTGGGAAGGCCGCAGGACACCTCGAACCATTGCACTCGTGGCCCGTCACCGAAGCTGAGCACTTCCCGCTCTGGGTTGAGTTCCGCTGTCGGAACTCGATGATGGTGGGCGTTGGCGTAGAAGAACGACTGCCCAGAATCCACCGGTGATGCGGGTCTCGTGCAGGCCTAGCGGACGCAGTGCACCCCGTCCGGGTACGACAGACCGGCCTTCGGTCGGATCGATGGGCAGATCGGTCATTGATCTCGTCCGTTCGCGGCTCTAGAGCTCACTCAGACGGCTAGGTTGACATCAGCGAGGACCTCTCGGAATGACTTCGGCTACAGCCTACGTCTCTCGACGTTGAGGCCAGTTGCGCGCGATGATCCACTGACCGACGATGTATGTAGCAGCGATCATGACATCCTGAAGCGGAAAGTGATGATCGGCCAATCCGAGACCGATCGTCACGTCGGATACCACGAACAAGGCAGCGCCCACACCCAGACGGCGGCTTGTCGCAGCCGCAGCGACAGACATGCTGAACAACAAAGCGCCATAGGCGCAGATCACGAGACGCACCGATCCAAGTTGTGGCCACAGCCACCAGGCGGACAGGCTGTAGAGTGCGTACCACAAAAGCGGTCCTCGCCTCGTCCTTAGTGACCGTCCGGCGCCGTACTTCAGAAATCCATAGATGTAGCAGAGATGCGTGCAGCTGAACATTGCAATACCTGCGAGCAGAGCTCGGCTGCTTCCGAAGAGTAGCGCCGCGTCACCGGCGGCCGAGAACGCCAGCCCGGTGAACAGTGGTGCAGCATTGGCCCTATGGCGGTGTGGAGTCGCATGAAGCGTATAGGCGGCCAGCCAGATCATCATCGTCGGCTGGGTGACCAGCCTAAGCCAGTCAAGATGGACTGTCACCGAGGTGAGATAGCCAACAACACAAAGCGCTCCCGCAAGCCAGATGGCGTAGCGAGCCAAACCAATACGCACCTTGCCATATGGTTCGTCGTTCTCGGTATCTCGCCTAGGGCCAGTAGATACATGGCTGCCCGGCCTGATCAAGCTGAAACCTTTCTGGAAAGCCGCTTCCTCCGCCAGGCCACGGCAAAACGTGATGCCTGTCTGACAATCGCGATGTTATCGACCGCCTGCACATATTTCGCATGAGTGAGGCGTCGCCGCCGACGACAATCCTGGGCTCGCCAACACATCAGAGGGCCGACGGATCGGTCAGACCTGCAACCGGCACCCGCGTTCATGCTTGGCCGATGACGGCCACAGGCGAAGACTTCTGGCTGACGAGAGCCCTGTCGCAATCGTCCCGAACCAGCGGGTAGATCATTTTCCCGGGAGCTGCGCCTGAGCGAAGTAGGCAGCCGCGCGGCGCAGGGTCTCGTTCGCCGGGTGACAGGCTGGCGCCCAGATAGGGCAAGCTGAATGATGTGGGCTGATGCTTGTCGCCCTCGGACCGGCCGGGACCTGTCGACGTGAGAAGTCCGTCCGGGACGCGGCGGTCTGGGTCAGTCGACGTCGCCAATCCAAGCGTGTCAACGGCCAGTGCCCCCCGTGGGCGGCCAGCAGGGAAACAAACGACCGCCCACTGGGGAAGTCACTGGCCATTGACACCAGCGGCCTCGTATCGTGCTGGCCGGACACAGGTCCACCTCCAGGCACGCGACACCAACGGCTCTTCGTTCGGGCTCGGGTCGAACCTGTTCGTTACAGGCGACGCAGGACGAAGTCGGTTGCCGTGCCGCCGGCGGTGAACTTGTCGAGGCGGCCATCGACCACGTAGACGCCGTACGGAGTTTCTGTGGCCGTGGTCGGGGCCGGGTCCAGCCATGGGGTCGTACGCAGCGGGACCACCGCGTTTCCGGCCAGCGCCAGTTCGTGCACGGCGGCCTCGCTCCCGGCCAGGCCGGTAAGCGAGTTGGTGACCACAACGAGCGTGCCGTCGCGCCGTAGGACCAGGCCGTCGGCGCCCACCAGCGGTGGTGCCTGTAGCTCGGTCAGATGTCCTCTGGACAGGCGGTACAGCTTGCCCGTGGTGTAGTTGGCGATCACGAGGTAGCCGCGGGGGTGCCACACGATCCCGTTGGCACCCGGCGACAGCCTCGGGTCGCTCACCAGCGTGGTCTTGTGACCGGTCAGGTCCACCTGGTAGACCGCGCCGGCGCCGATGTCGGTCACGTACGCGTTGCCGGCCGGATCCAACGCCACGTCGTTCGCCGCGTGGCCTTCGCCGGACAGGTCGACCAGGTGCTCGCGTGCACCGGTACGCAGGTCGTAGATCCCCAGGTAACTTGGGCCGGGCGCGAACGGGCTGCCGTTCACGGCGAGGATCCGGTTCCGGGGCGCGTCGACCTTGAGGCCGACGAAGTTCACCAGATCGGGATCGGTCACCACGGTTCTCACCTCGCCGTCTCGGTCCACTGCCGAGATGGTGGCGGGCTGCTGCCACGAGCCGACCAGCAGTGACTGCCGGGTCGGGTCCCAGGCCACCCCTTCCGGAAACAGGTTGTTGGCCGCTGGCGTCAGCACCGGCGGCAGGCCGGGCGTCGTGGCCGAAGCACCGGCCGGGACGCCGACCAGGCCGGCCGCCAGAGCGGCGGCGATGAGTAGCGAACGCATCGTTCTCCTTTAGGTCGTAGGACGGAATGTCGAAGGACTGGACCGATGCTGTCCCGGTCGCGCCCGCTTATCCAGCCGCCTGCTGAACCATGGGTCCGACAGACCCAGGCTCAGAAAGCCCTGGACGGGCATACTCGACAGCATGGATCGCAGATCGGAACTGGGGGACTTCCTCCAGTCGCGGCGGGCCCGCCGGCAACCAGAAGACCTGGGGCTGACGCCGACCGGCAGCCGTCGGCGCGTCCCAGGGCTCCGCCGGGAGGAGCTGGCCCAGGCCGCGGCGCTGTCTGTCGACTACTACGTACGCCTCGAGCAGGGCCGCCTGCGCAACCCGTCCGCGGAGGTGGTCGACGCCGTCGCTACCGCGCTCGCGCTCGACCCGTCCGAGCGGACCTACCTGCACAATCTCGCCCGACCGCAGCGGGCCGCTCCGCCATCTACCAGGCCAGCGGTGCCCATCACCATCCAGACGTTCCTCGACAACATGAACGTGCCGGCCGCGCTCTGCAGCCATCGGACCGACGTCCTCGCCTGGAACGCGCTGACGTCGGCACTGCTCACCGACTTCGACGCGTTGCCGCCCGAGGAGCGCAACATGGCGCGGCTCCTGTTCCTCGACACCAAGGTCGCGGCCCGGTTCGTCGAATGGGAATGCAAGGCCCGTCACATCGTTTCGCATCTGCGAATGGTGGCCAGCCGGAGCCCCGGCGATGAAAAACTCGTCACGCTCATCGGCGAGCTGACCGCCCACAGCCCCGACTTCGCGCGGCTCTGGGCGACGCATCCTGTGCACCAGAAGGCCCGGGGCGGATATCGCTATCGCCACCCGGTCATAGGCGAGTTCTTTCTGCGGTACGAAGCCTTCTCGCTTCCGGACGCGCCGGACCTCTCGCTCGTGGCGCAGATCGCGGACCCGGGTAGCCCGGACGAGCAGGCGTTGCGGCTCCTCGCGTCGTGGACTGCCCAGCCCACCCCGGTTAACACCCAGCCCAGGTAACCTCGTGAACGACGAAGGGGTGCCCTGCGCCTCTGCGGATGACGGAGCCGCGGAAGGTCGGGCAGGTCGCGTCTGATGGCGCGGGGTCGGCGTGGATCTCGACTCGGAGTTCTCGGGGGTCGAGTGTGAGGGCCTTGGTGGGCTTGTGTTTGACGGTGACGTTGACCTTTGCTGTGCACAGAATCCTCGGCTGCCCTGGTGCCTTTGTATCGGCGGGAGAATTGTGTGCCTGCCGACACAGATTCCTCTAGCCTGGTTTGTGCGCTCAGATTTGGCGACGACTCTGCCGGGTGGTTTCCGTAGTCGATTCTGTCGATTCGATTTGGTCTCCGGCCTATGCATAGGGCGCGTGGGTGCCGCTGGCGGCGTGGTTTCGCCGTCGAGGCGCGAGGGTGGTGATGGTGCCGCCTGAGCAGTCGGCGGACCTGCGCGCGTATTACGCCAAGCACACCAAGTCTGACCGGCTCGACTCGCGGATCCTGGCTCGGCTCCCGCTGCTGCACCCGGAGGGATTACACACCACCGAGGACCTCGGCCCGGGCGAACCGCCTGCGGCGGATGGTCAAGCTAGGTTCGAACCTGGTCAAGCGACGCACCAGCGTCTTGTCCAGGCTGGACGCGCTGCTGGAGATTCTCGGTCCGGCCTGGCATGCCGATGCTTGCGCGTAGCCGCCGCAAGAAGCACCACCACTGTGATTCACGATGCTTGGCGAACCATGGCGTCGCAGGCGTTGCGTCGTGGTCACAGGCGCACCAGCCGTGCTCGCGAGAACCGCGTCTGGCGCCGGGAGGTGACTTCTGAGTTGTGAGGCCCTTGCTCGCGTCCAGGTCCCGCAACCTATCCCTGTTGGGGCAGGGAGTGTGGTCCTGGTCGCCGACGGCGTGCAGTACGCCGCGAACCTCGGCACGCTCCTGCGTACCGTCGACGCGGCCGCGCGCAGGGCGACGGGCGAGGAGAACTCAGAACTCATCCTTACCTTCCTCGACGTGCTCGGCTCGCTCCGTCCCTCCGGCGTCGTGCGGAACGCGAACGAGATCGCAGCCCGCGCGATCGCTGATGCCAACCGGCTCGGCGGACGGCACGACCTCCTCGCCCCGTCCGGCCTGTACGCCCAACTCGTCGCTGTCGGCTGCGCCGACCGCAACGACCAGCTCCGGCTGGTCGAACTCACCAGAACTGACGTTCCCTGCCTGGATGAGCTTTCACTCCACGACATCGTTCGAATCAGGCAGGCCAGCGACACATTGGACCGATGGCGACATCACCTGAGCATCGCGCTGGAGCGGCCGGCCAACTGCGCGTAACGGCTGGCCCTGACGCGGAGACGAGCAATGCCGTGCGAGACGCGATGGCCGAGCCCCGCGCTCACGTACTCGGCGAGACGGGGCGTTCGGATCTACCGGGGGATCGGCGGCGGCAGTTCCTCAGCTTCGCCACCGGCATCCTCGGCGGTGCGGTCGGCGGCGCTGTCGGTGGTGCGGCCGGAGGCACGACCGGAGCGGCAGCGGGAGCGGCGGGAGGTGTGATCCCGGCGCTGTTCAACGCCCTGACCGGCCGATGGATCCGCCCTCCTGGCCTTCCTGCGGCGGCACTATCTCATGTTCGAGCCGAGGGCTCAGAATCGGGATGAGGAGTAGATCAGAACCGGTTACGGAACTGCTCGACGTACAATTCCGAGCCGCGAATCAGCCCGGTTTCGATCGCCGCTGGATATGCGGTGTCGTCTTCGTAGAGCAGGTGCCCGAAGTAGAAGGCTCCCGGCGTCTTGGCTGCTTCGCGCTCCATCGCTCGGTAGCGTCTGCCTTGGTCGGACCGACCCTGGTTCAGGTCCCGGTCCTGTTTGAAGATGTTCGGCCCGAACTCGCCGCCGGACATGTGCGGGATCAGGTGACCTCGATCCACGTCGCCAGCCCACGTCTGCGAAAGCGGAAAACCGCGCTGGTACGACTTGTCGCGCTTACTGACGGCAGCGGGAGTGACGGCCCATGCGGCAACTGTACGGTCTTCCTGCTCGGCGCCGACCGCGCTCGCCTGATCGAAGAGGTACGTGGCTCCAGCCTGTTCGAACTCCAGCAACAAGCACCCGGGATGGCAACGCTCATAGCGTTCGGCCAGGGCCTCTAAGAGCACTGCGCCGACATCTTCCGCGGTAAGGGGAATCGCAAGCCCGCGCACGAGCTCCGCGTAGTTCACCGACAGCTCGACCATGGCAAACCGTACCTCGCGCGTTGCGTCGACGACGTTGGACGAGTCTTCACAACCATCTGTGAGTGGTCAGGACCTGGCACCTTGGGACGACCTTGCTCGGAGCCATCGCCCCTTGGTTTGTCTCGCGATCTCCCGCAGCGGACGCTGCAGGTGCTCCAGCCGGATCCCCCAGTGCAACGAAGATGGGGTCCAGAGGCCATTGAAGTCTTCCCACGGAGGCTCCCAGTCGGGGCGAGTTGGCACGGTATCCGTCAGGATCGGGCGTATGCCGGGCCAACGGCGGTCTCGAATCGCCCTGATCAGTCGCTGCGCACTGGTACCGAGGTTGTCGCGGACGGTGACAGCGTGCATGGTCGCGCAGAACAGGACAAAAAGCAGGAACGTAAGTCTCTGGACAGGGTGTAGGGACCAGTCGGACAAAAGGAGCCACCAGATGGCAGGTAGGGAAGCGGCCACGCTGAGGCCGGCCAGAATGCCCCATTTCAGCCTTGTCCGAATTGGCTCTGGTTTGGCTGCGTACGCCGGTGTGCGGTTGGGCGATCGGTGGAGAACCTCCATGGCATAGCGGTTGACCGCGGTGACATGACCGTCGGTGTGCAGAAGGAAGAGCGCCAGCCGGGCGTCCGGATCGTCCGCCCACGTGCTCGCAGCTCGGGTGTAGCCCTTCCTGGTGAAGAACAGCGCAACCTGCCCGGGTTTGGCTGCGCCGACGATGCGCTGGGCATCCTCGATGCCGGCGTTGCTCCGTTCCCACCATTTGACCTGTGCGACGGCGCCTGTCGCATAGACGTCGATGCCGTCATCGCTGCCGGGGAGCGTCAGCCCGGCGTCGGCGTATCCAAACCGCCGAGTCCACAATGCCGCCACCCGCTCGGCGTCGCGCCAGTCGCGTACGAGGTACCCCTGAGGGGAGGCGGCGGAGCGGGTGCAGTACGGCGACTCCCAATCGATGAGCTCCACGCCTACAGTATGAGCGGCCCCACCGACAGACACGGTCACGAAAATGGCCCGGCGACCATGGGCGGGTGCGTTCGGTGGCGAGTCGCGATTACATCCAGGTCTTGTGCTCGTTGAGGAAGCACGGCCACGGCTTGGTTCCGGCGGGTGCGTCTCCGTCGAGGGTGAGGGCTACCTGTCGGCTCCAGGTGCGCAGGTCGATGAGTTCTAACATGAGGCCGGCGATAGCTTCCCGGTTCAACGAGCTGAACCGGAACTGGTCGCGGGTGGTGACGGCGACGCGTAGCAGCGGCTTGCTCCAATCTTGAGAGCCGTCAAACGGTTGCAGCCACTCCGATTGGACACCGGCCTCCGCGAGGTGATCGACGATCTTGTCTGAGGACATGCAGACGAAGAAGAGCATCGCGTCGGCGATAAGGCTCGCGGCGAAGTCTGGTGCCACAGGATAGATCGCCCACGGCGGCCGAGTCGGCCAGCGAGCGACAGAGTCCAGGCTGGTCATCGTCAGACCGTGGTCAGGCGAGCTGACGCCAATCTTTCGACGCATCCGGTTGAGCTCGTTCCCGAAATGCTCCGCAAAAGTGTCCGCACGATAGTGGCGAGGGGCGGTGTATCGACTTGCGGCGACGATCGCGCGTCCAGGTGAGATCACGCCGGCCTGAATGCCCGTGCGCTCGTGTGCAAGCGTCAGGACGTCGCGAAGGCCACGCAAGTCGGTGACCAAGGGGACTTCGGTGCGGATAGGGGTAAAGCCACTGGGCAGTATTCCCTGCTCGGCCAGAACTACTGAGGTCTCGGCGAGGAGCTGGTCTTGCTCCTTGATTCGGCGAGTGTTGTTGGTTTTGACCTCCTGGAGCAGGACGCTGCCGTCGGCGCGGAATACGCTGAGGTCTCCAACTCGTAGCGCGGTGGTGAGGTCGTGGTGCAGCACGAACTCGCCGTTCTCGCTCCAGGCGGTCTCGATGAGTTCACGTTCCTTCACCAATCCGTCCTTGCCATACATTAGCCCCGGCGCTGCGTTGCGGGAGAGGGCCACGATGACGCGACGGTCGTATCCGAAGGCTCGCCATGCGAGCGCGTCACCGATCGATTTGAACTGCCGCCAGATCCGTTCGTAGACCTCGTCTTCCAGAAGCCACGAGTCGAGGTCAGACGGATCCCGGTCGGTGCCGAGGTCGGGTGCGCCGACGGGTAGCGTCCCGCCTGGCTTCTTGAGCCGCTTGATGATGCGACTGATCTCGCTACGCCGCTGCTCGGTGTCCAGGACTAGCTGGAACAGCCGCTCCTGGAAATCGTGGAAGTCAGAGTCTGTCCGGCAACAACGAAGATCGGTGATTAGTCCGATGATCGTACGTAGGGCCTGCCTGTGGTCGGGGTGGGTGAGGATGATGTCGATCTGGTTGTCCGGCACCCGGTCCATCAATGAGTTACGCATGTTGCTCCGCAACGGTAGTCAAGGTGGGCGCCCTCGTCGGTACATCGGCACGGGGCGAGTCCGCTGTACAGGGTAAATGTGCGCACTGACCGTCGAGGCGGAGTGGATCTCGCACGCGGGAGGACTTCGTTGCGCTCCTGTCAGATGATCTGCGTGTTGCCGATCAGCTCGTTGATCTTGTGGAACGCGTCGCGAGCAGAAGGGTCTTTGATCTTCTCGCCGCGTCGGATGACTTGGAACGTGGGTTCGGCGTCAGACTTTGAGAAGTCGACGCCAATCACAAGCTCGGAGTCCTGCCACAGCGGCGCGTCCGGCTGCCAGTTGCGCGGCGTTTTGCCCTCGCTCGGCTTGCGGCGCGTAGCGACACCGATGCTGACCTTCCGCGGACCATTCTTGACACGGAGCCGGTACCAGCCATAGCCGTCGCCTTCGGTGTGAACCACCCACACGTTGTAGCCACGCCGGACCAGCTCGCCCCAGGCGACGCTGTACCCGTAGGCACTGATGCCGTCCGTATGCAGCTCGTCGAGCTCCTGCCGAAGATCCCTCGGCGCCTCCTCGGTCATCTTCGACCGCCTTCCCCGCACTTGTCTCGGGCGACGTACGGAACTGTACGCCCATCCCCGACCCGGCGCGTGCACTGCGCCGGTCTCGCCCACACCAGCGCCGGCTCCTGACCCGAGCGCTCCGACGGGGCCCGTTGGCGCAGCTTTCAGCTGATGGCGTTCGCCACCTCGTCGACGGTGCACCTCCCGCCGTGCGGTCCCCGGCTGTGTCGCCCATCATGCCCTTCCGCGATACTTGAACTTCGATCAACGAACCGGAACGGCGGTCCAACTGCCGGCGTTGGGAAGAACGTGAAACGCGACGACCTGGTAAGTGCCCTGCGGGGTATGGAGGTTGCGCCGAGCGTCCTGGAAGGGCTCCCCGAGCTGCCCGCGGATGTCATGGGCGTGCTGGTCTATGGCAGCCAGGCACGCGGGGACGCGGTGCCTGGTTCGGACCTGGACCTGCTGGCCTTGGTGCCCACCCCTCGGCCCAGCAGCCACAACGGGGACACGAACGTCAGCTTCTACACCCTCGACCAGCTCTCTACCGGCATCGGCACCCTCTTCGGGGCACATCTCAAGCGCGACGCCAAGGTGATCTGCGACAGACACGGCCAGCTGGCCCGAGCTGTCAACGCCATGGGCGAGGTCGACACGGACCGGCTCCTGGCGCGCGCACAGAAGATGTCGAAGCTCTTCTCCAGCCTCCAGCGGGACCTACCGAAGTACCTCCCAGGCCTCCTGCGCGAGGCCCGCTATCTTCTGCGCAGCTGCCTCTACGCGCAGGCAATCGCCGCCGGCGACCCCTGCTTCTCCGTACGCGAACTCGCCCTCCGGCACAGCGACCCGCACCTGGCACAACTCCTTGCCTCGCGGCAGCCAGATGATCCGACCGCCGCCGACCTGGGGGACTGCCTGTCCCGGTTGCGCCCGATCGTCGGCAGCTTCCCGCCCAGCGAGCACGGCTCCCTCGAGGCAACCATCGTCAACGAGTGGGGCAAGCCGAGCGACCTCCTCTCCATGGCGTTCATGGCCCTAGGCAGCACCGGGAAAGGTACCGACTACGCCGAAGTGGAGAAGATCCTCCTATGAACGTCGATTTCGCGTTCGTGGGCGATGTCCATGGCAACCTGAGCGCACTCCGAGGGCTCGCCGACGTCCTCGGCACTCACGGAAAGCCGCACATGGTCTTCCTTGGCGACTACATCAACAAGGGCACGCAGTCCGCCGAGGTGATGCAGGAGCTCCTCTCGTACGCGCGAGCCGGACACGCGACCCTCCTCAAGGGAAACCACGAAGCAGCCCTGCTGGAGGCGCTGGAGACCGAAGACCTCGCAGCCTTTCTCAAGATGGGCGGCGCGATGACCATCCGGTCCTACGTTGGCGCAAGGGTCGGTCCCGATGTGCTCGGCGAGTTCCGGTCCAAGTTTCCAACCGAGCACATGGACCTACTGCGCCGCATGCCGGAAACCTACGAGTCGGATCAGCTGATCGCCCAGCACACACCGCCGACTAAACGGACCCACAAGTTCCGGATCAGTGCTCACATCCAGACTGGCAAACTCCCGCGAATCGGTAGCAGTTCGGCGCAACTGGACACCGGATGCGGAGCAGAATCAGGACGGCTCACGGCGCTGCTGTGGCCCAGCCTCGACTACGTCCAGATCGACGCCAGGGGCGCCATCATGGTCGGTTGAGCCGTGAAAGGTTGGCCCAGTCAGGTTGCCAACTGATCCAAGATCCGCTGCGCCTGCCGCACGCCACCCTCGTCGCCCATCGATTCGTTTACCTCGAGGCAGGCGCGCGCATACTCTTCCGCTTCGGTATTCCTACCGACCGCAGAGCAGCACTGGGCCAGCAAGAGCAGAGAAATGGCCTCACCGTGCCTATTCGCCAGCTGCCGGTTCATTGATAGCGCCCGCAGGGCGTACTGCACACCCTCATCTGGCTGGCCTTGGCGGCGACGGATCTGCGCGATCAGGACATGGGCATTGGCGTAGAGCGCGGACGGCGGCGTCCCCCGCAGCGTCATCATCACTTCGTCCGCCTGTGCAGCCGCGACATCCAACTGGTCAATGCGTACGTTGAGCCTGGCAAAGTTGATCTGTGATTGGCACACGCCCAACTCGTCCTCGAAACGGCGTCGAGACTCGTGCGCCTTCTCGAAGTTGCTTCGAGCGGAGTCGAGTTCGCCGGTCTTCTGGTGGGCCAGTCCCAGGTCATCCAGGATCTGGCAGCGGATCTGTCGCGCGACTGCCTCACGCTCATCGAGGAGGGTCAACGCGTGCTGGAGCAGCCCGATGGCATCAACGTCGCGTCCCTGCCGGCGTAAGAGTCTCGCCTGGGAGGCAAACGCATCAGCCGCGAGCGGAGAGCGCAGGCCCGCGCTCCCACCCGTGAAGTGGTCGATAGCACGCTGTATCCAGTCCCTCGCTCCGTCGAGGTCACCGTGTCGGGACAGAAACCTCGCGTAGGCAAGGTACTCGTCTGGACCGCCTATGGCGGCGGCTTCCTTGAGTGCGGACCTGCCAGGCTCCGCCTGACCGAGTTCGACTAGCTTCTCGCCCTTCAAGCGCAGGTTGGCGGCTCGGAGAACGTCTTGGCCGGACGACGGCAATAGGTCGATGTGTCGGACGGACTTGGCCCCAGCTAGCGCCTCCCAGCCCTCAAGACGATCGGTCAGCTTCGCTTTGAGGTCCTGAATGTCGGCGATGGACTCGTACATCATCGAGTGCTGCCGAGCCATCTGCTTTCGGAGCTGCACGACCTGTTCGGCCGGCGAAGGATGGTCAAGGAAGGCGACCCACACGTCGCGCATCGGCTGCTCGGGGCGGCCCAACTCGAGCAGACCTGTGAAGAGCTCCTCCTCGGTGCCTGAGGTGTATCCCCAGGGACTGCCCGGCTCGCTGCCCCACCGTTCCCTGAACAGTGCGACCAGGAAGTGACTTTCACCGATGAGCTCGTTGATCGCCTCCTGCGGACGCCGAGCGGTCCCTCGTACGCGTTCCCACCCGACGACTTCATACGTTACGTTGCTTTCGTCCTTGCGCCGGTTGTTGCGCTCATTCACGCAGGCGCGAACAACCTCGCGCTCGTTTCCGAGGTCGCCTGGCGAGGCCAGAAAGATGTGGAGCGGCAGTGCGTCGGCCATAGGGTCCGACGATATCCGTCCTCTTGCGTTGCGCCGCCGAGGGCTCCGCGGCTGCGGCGCAGGGTACGTGCTCCGTCACCTGGCGACTCAGGAAGCGACGGCGCGCCTCGGGTTTCCGTACAGCGGCGACGGGCGGGCACAGGCGATGTCTCTGTCCATCGTGAAAGGTGACCGAGTTCCTTGGGCGTCGAGATGGCGCTGGGTGCCGGCCCCGTCCCGGCTCGATCGTCGGTAGCAGGCCGTACGGCGGCGGCGTTCCCAAACCTCTCGACCTGTGTAACCCTTGGTCGTGCCGATCGATCGGTCAAGCGGAGGGCATGGGGTTCCGGATGAGCGGGAGCCCGGTCGCGACGAGGCAGTGGATCAGCCTCTCGAGACCAAAGCTTCGGCAGGCGACTCCGCGAGGAAGGGCCGGTGGCTGGACCTCGAGAACGAGCCCACGGAGAAGCTCCTGGCGTTTCTGGGGCTCGACCGCACCGAGGACATCTCGGACAACGACCTCGGCTAGTCATCGGGCCGGCGTTCGGCTGATCGCGGGTCTCCCGCCGAGGGCGGTGCGGCCGAGCGGTCTGAGGGCGACGTGGAGGACGCGCGGTCGGCTCCGGAGCTGACCGAAGGCGAGCTGAGGCACTACCAGGACCAGGTCCTGCCGCCGGTTGAGGATCCTCGGGAGCGCGGTAAACCGACGACGGCAGCCGTGTTCGATGAGACCGGGTTCCGGGGCCTCGAAGTTAGCGGACGGGATGATCAATGGTCGGACCTCGTCGAGGACTGGATCGACGAGTACGGCTGGTTGCCATCGCGCGATCGGATCGAGACGCATGTGGAGGCGAAGGTGGTTGCCAAGATGGTCCGCGGTGAGCTGCCCGAGCACATCACGCTGGTCCTGAACAACGTCATGTGCGAGGCGTCGGATCCTCGCGTCGTATCCTGCAGGTCATTCGCTGATGAGAGCCTGCTGCGCGGGATGAGCCTGCGGGTCTACAACAATGACGGGTCGGAGCCGTTGTATATCGAGGGGAACGCATGAAGATCGACATGGCTTACCGTTACGAGTCGGAGCGGCCGATGGTGACGGTTGCGGACCCCTTCGAGGCAGAGCGGCTTCTGGATGCGGAGCGGGAACGCTCCATCAGCCTCAACGTCCCGATCATCGCCTTCACGATCTTCGAGGCCGGTGCCCCGCGAACCGCGGCTGGGCTCGAGGTCGGGATCAACCATGACCGGGGCTACCTCCTGTACAGCGATGCCAAGGTTCAGGGGCAGCGCCGCCAGACCTGGGAGACGGTCGGCGACCAGGAGGGCCCGGAGGTCCCGTACGACTACTTCGAAGGCAACTACAGCGGCGACGTGCCGGCAAGCAGTGAGATCTCGTTCGAGCAGATCAAGAACGCGGTCGTCGAGTTCATGACCACCGGCCAACGTCCGGCATGCGTAGCCTGGCGGAACATGCGGTAAGGCGCTGACTCAAGCAAGAAGCGCCTCCTGCCGCGGAGGCGCTTCGGTTCGGAGCGGAGGTCTCTTCGGGCGGGATGGACGCTACGAGAGCCGGTCAACTCGCAGTACTGAAACGAAGGCTTGCCACTCGGACAGCTCAAAGCTCAGCACGGCTCCACCCGGATCCTTGGAATCGCGCACTGCCATCGCGGACGTTCCTGCTCGAGCCACCTCAACGCAGTTGCTGGTAGGCCCCTGGGAGAAGCTGGCTTTGCGCCACACGACACGATACAAGTCATGCTGGTCGATCACTTCGGAATGTCCTGGATAGTACGTTTGATCAATTTGACTGATTGTTCAGGACTCAGTGCGACAGCGTGCATATGGTTGTAGATGAGCGTAAAGCGGGCAATGTCGTCTTCTTCCTCAAGGAACAGGTTGCCTGCTTGGCTGTCGACGAAGACGACAGGCGTACGTTCCTCGAACTCCCAGATCATAAAGCCGCCCGCCGTGCCTGGGTGTGGTCCGACCTCGAGCGGGACGATCTGCAACGGCCAGCGCTTGCCGATCTCGCAGAGATGCGAGAGTTGCTCGTGCATCGCGGCGGCACCGCCAACAGGCCGGCGGATCGCGGTCTCTTCCAAGATCATCCACATCTCGGGTGTGGCCTCGGCGAGGTTCTCCTGCCGGGCGACCCTCAGCTGCACGTACTTGTCCAACTCCTCATCGGACAAGCCTGGAGCCAGAGCCGCCATCATGGCGCGGGCGTAGGCCTCGGTCTGAAGCAGACCTGGCACGACGGCCTGTTCGAACATGCGGACGTTCGTCGCCGCGGACTCGAAGCCCAGCAACGTCGTAGTCTCCTCCGGCAACCGTCCGAACCGTGACCACCATCCGGGCTTCTTGCCACGCGTCTGCCACTCGATCAGGCGTTCGCGTACGCCGTCGTCCGTGACCTCGTAGAGGATGAGCAACGATGTGAGGGCCGGCCTGCCGATGCCGGTTGTTCCAGCCTCATAGCGGCGGATCGAGCTGGCGGACAGGCCCACTGCCTTGGCGACCTGCTCGTAGCTCAGCTGCTTGGCCTCCCGCAGCTTCGTCAGCTCCTTGCCGAGCTGCCAACGCGGGATGGTGGGCTGGGAGGTTGCACGGACCCTGGCCTGGCCGCGATCGCCAACAGCCTGTTGGTGGCTATCGGGGAAGGACCAGCCCCGTCACCGACTCCCGGCCACTCCCGGCTCGCAAGGCTGGCTGCACTTGGCCGGGCGCTCACCCCGCCCTCCGGAGCGCTCACTGCTCAGCCCGCATTACTCGAGCGCCACCAGATTCTGTTGCGTGCCGCGTTCATAGACCTGATCGGCGACGCAGTGCACCTGCCCCTCCTCCCACCGGCCCTGCCTTGGTCCGACTCCCGCACCGAACTGGCCCACACCCTCGCCACCAGCACGACCTTCGCCCTTACCGATGCTCTTGACAGCAACCGACCGGGACACTGACGACGAAGCTCCAACCAGACACCGGCACGACGTAATGCAGTAACCGACGGCTGTGCATCCCGTCCCGTTGATGTACGCCATGGGCGTAGACGACACCTACAGCTCGACGATTTCGCCAGCAGCCCTCCGTGGGGAGGTAGCAGATGCAGCACCGCACCTTGATGTGGCAGGTCGGCAAGTGGTTCCGGGTCGCCGCAGTAGCGACGCTCGTATGCGGCACAGCGTCAGTGTTTGTGTGGATCTTCCGTATCGGTGGTCCGTCGAACAACGATACGGTACTGCGGCTAACCAATGCGGTCACCATCGCAGGCTTCGCCCTAACGGTGATGTTGGAGCTCGTGCGGACGTTGGGTGGAATTCGCTCCTTGTCTGACACATCACCTTCAGCGATCGCCGCGGCTGCGGCCGCGCTAGCAACGGAAGTGCGAAACGAAGGGCAGAACGAGCATATCCGACTGCTCGGGAAACCCGGCGAAGATATCGATGTCTCGTTCGACGTGATATCGGGACCTGCGCCGAATGTCGCGGGCCGGCCGGGTAGTAGGAGTTTGAAGGCAATAGCGGCCTTCTACAATGGGCTCGATACCAGGAGGCTCGTTGTGGTCGGTCCGCCCGGATCCGGTAAGACCGTGCTCATAATCAAGCTTGCCCTAGACCTGCTGACCCCACGCGCTGACGGCGAGCCGGTCCCGATTCGTCTCTCGCCGGCTACGGGTTGGAGTGACGCGGAAACGATGGAAGTATGGATCGCTCGCCAGTTGGCGGATACCTTGAGCCTCTCACCGCCGCTGGCGGAGGCATTGGTCGCCGATCGTCAGATTCTTCCCGTCTTTGACGGGATAGACGAATTGGATCCAAAAGGATCGACTGACAGAGCATGCAAAGTCATTGCGGAACTCAACAGCTACAGGCATGGGTCTCGCAGGGCCCCGATCGTAGTGTCGTGTCGTGCGGATGTATATGAGGAGCTGTGCGCGCGTGGCCAGGGCGTCAAAGATGCAACTGTCATACATCTGAACGCAGTATCGCCTGACGCAGCGATCGCGTACCTGGAAAAGTCCACAGTAGCGGCAGACGTTCTCTCCGCCATGCGCTCCGAGGACAGCATACTCAGTGGGACACTTACGACACCATGGTCTTTGGCCCTCACCTCGAATATATCGGCAGAAGATGGCGATGAGTTGCGGCGCCTACTGCAGGCGCCGAATGGCGTCGCAGTGAGCGATGTCCTTCTAGATAACTACGTCGCGTTGCATGCAAAGAAGGACGTTAAGCGCGCCGAGAAATGGTTGAGAACATTAGCTATACATCTTGAGGAGAATGTTGCCACTCGGAGAATTGTTGGAGGAAGAATTCTGTCGGGAAGTGACATCGTTCTTCACCGGTTATGGCCAATTGCCGGATCGGTTTTGCCGCGAATAATTGATCTGCTTCTATGTCTGCTGATGTCGCTGCCCGCTTTGGCGTGGGCAGGATTTCTCGCGTATCGGCGTGGTGCCCCGTGGGTATTCGTATTTGGGCTAGTCCTTCTAGCTTACCTCGCGGCGCTTGTCCGGGCGAGCACTGCGTCATGGCTTGAGGCGCATAGGATTGATATTCGCCTGATCTCATTTAGAAGTGTGTCTCTGCAGTTGCTTCTTGGAGGGTTCGCCGGACTGCTCGCAGGGCTACTATTTTCATTCGGTGCAGGGCTTGTGGTCGGTGTCGTCGTGACCATCGTAAGCGGCCTATCGACTCGATTGCGGGGAAGTCTGGTTGCGCGCTCTACGATTAGCGCCCACTCGCCCACCAGCGTTCTCCGGGAAGACTATTTGGTCTCCCAGGTCTCCGGAATTTTGGGCGGATCCATCTGTGGGCTCGCATTCTCGACAAGCTTTGGTTCAGTCCGAGGCATGACACTGGGCCTCGTCTATGGCCTGATGGTCGGCGCCACCGTGGCGTCTGGGGCGTGGCGTCGCTATCTAGTGATGCTTATTTGCACGCGAGGGCGACTTCCACTGCGGTTATCTAGCTTCCTAAGCGAGATGCGCAGCTCAGGAGTGCTTCGCATATCCGGCATTGCATACCAGTTTCGACACGTTGACCTTCAGCGTCGGATTTCTAAGGTGTGCCCCATGCATGACGGACCGCTTATCCATCCTCAACACTTTGTCTCGACGCCTCATCGAGGCGCAGCCGTGCAGCCGTAACAACAACGATCCGGCCGTACGCCACGCACTCGGGGGCACACGAATGACAGCGGGTCGAGACTCCGGCGGTTCGAGCAGGTCGGACAGGCGGGGCAGTTGAATCGCTCCTCTGCCCTGCGTCGCCGCTCGCTCGCCCCACTTGGGCTGCCCAGGGAAAGCTCCCTGGGCTGCTCACCTTACGGCATCAGGCGTTGGGCGGCCAAGAAGCACATCTGTTGCAAGTCCGGCGCCGTCTCTGCGATCGTTGGACACGTGGATGTCGAGGGCGTCCGTGAACCATACCCGCGTACCCTTGAGGACGTTGGCAATCATCCATGCAAGGCCGTGGCCACCAGCGACGATCGGGGCCGCATCTCGCTCCACTTCGCCGACGGTCGCGCAGACTTCACTGATGCGGGCAATGGTCTGACCGTTCAGCGTCAGCACGGCTGGCGGTAAGAATTTCCGGGTAACTGGTCGCAGCGGGGCGGGAGGATCCTCGAACCCAGTCAAGATGCCGTCCCACAGTAGGTCTTGCAGGAGAATGCTCCTGCCATCATCCAGGAGGAGGCCTAGCCTGTCGGCGCGGATCTGCCCTCGAAGGGCCTCGGCTGCTACCTCTTGAGTGGTGACGCGCACGTCGCCTATGAACGGTACCCGCATAGTTGGAGTTACCACAATCTTCATCGCCCGATTCTTCAGATCATCGAGCGTCGGCTCGCGCAACTGCAGAATTATGACGCCATATGTGTGCGCTACGTCTTTGGCGCCGGACTGGTAGCCGGTGAGCGTGACCATGACGCCCGTAGCGGGGAGTTCCTGGGTTGCTATGTCAGTGACTACACCATGAAACGCGAAGATGTCCTTCTGTTTGAGCGCTTTTCGGTAGTGGCGGCACTCGATGAGGACGCGCCGTGGGGATCCATCAACGTCTTGAAATTCCCAGAGCACGTCGATCTGGTGGCTGGTACTTCGGCCCTGGAGCTTCACATTATGCTCCAGCCTGCTGGTGGTCAGCGGGGAACGTTTGGAGATGAGCCGCAACAACCGCTGGGTAAGCAACTCATACTCGGTTGGAGTCATCTCGTCGTCCATCGAGAAAGTCTACCCTAAGAGGCCCGGCTGCGCCGCTTCCGTGCTGACCTAAGGGGCTGATGGGGCGCCTCACGCAAGCGGGCCTCGGCGACAGATGCGAATATTGCTTCTGACTTCGAGCCGATATGCGCCAAGTCAGCTAGGAAGCAGGCTCTGTCTGTCGCAGGCTGCGACAGACAATTGACGTTCAGGGTCCCGGGTGGGTAGCTTCGTTGCATGCACACAGGAAATGCGCTTGTGTGCAACGTCAGCGGGTTCAAGTCCCCTCTCGAACACCGAAATGTGGTGTAGCTCCCACGAAATGGTGTGCGTGTTCAAGCGCACTCTGACACTCCATCCTCGTCAAGTCGAGTAACGCCCTGTCGTCGGTTCGCCCTGGGGAGGATCGGCATCACCACGGTGCTTCCCTCTGGTCATCCCTCCCGTGCACCGGTCCGGACGGCGCGGCAGCGCGGTCGGCTACGGCGCGCGCGGTAGGGGGCGCTGGACGGCCTCGGGTCAGGTTGCTGTGTCGTCTGCTGCAGCCTAAGCGCATCCAGGCACCGGCTGCGCACCTTCTTCCCGGAAGGACAGCCCTACGGGCGAGTTGAGGGGTCGGGATGAGCGCGTCGCATTACCTCACCGTTGACCAGGCTCTGGCCGAACTGAACGCGGATGTGCCCGCGTCGGAGCGGATCGCGCGGTCGACGTGGCAGCGGTGGCGTGCGGTCGGGAAGGGCCCGAAGGTCATCAAGCTGCCCAACGGCAAGATCCGCATCCGCCGCGCGGACTTTGAGGCCTGGTTGAAGGCGCTCGAGCATGAAGCCGCCTGATGTTCACCCACGACGTCGCGGTTTGGGGTATCCGTCCGAGCCGCAGTAAGCGCAAGTCCTACGAGCTCCGTTGGAGAACGGACACTCAGTCGCACTCGAAGTCGTTTCTGACCACGGCTCTTGCTGATCAGTTCAGGTCTGACCTGCTGCAGGCCGCCAAGAGAGGTGAGCTGTTCGAGGTTGAGTCCGGCCTACCGAAATCGATGCTTGAGGAGGCCGAGCAGGCACAGCCTGAGCGCGAGGGGATGTCGTGGTTCGAGCTGGCCCGCGCATACGTTGCGGAGCGGTGGGACGAGGATGCCGCCAAGACCAGAGAAGGCATCGTCGACGCGTTGGCCACCGCGACACTCGCGCTGCTCGACGCAGAGGCCAAGAAGCTCGACCGCCAGGTGGTCCGGCCTGCGATGCGGTGGGCACTGGTACCGACAGGGTTGGACGACCACCCGGACAAGTACGGCAAGACCATCGCCGTCCTGTCACGTCACACCCTTCCAGTCGCTGAGCTGGCGACCCCCGAGGTGGCCAGGCGCCTCCGCAAGGAGATCGGCCAGACCGTCGACGGCGCGAGGGCCGCCACCGACACAGCCAGAGGTCGACGGCGCAAGCTCAACACCGCCCTCGAATATGCCGTCGACCTTGGCGAGCTGGCCGAGAACCCGCTCCACACCGTCGAAGGACGGAAGGTCAAGGAGAAGAAGGTCGCCCGCGATGTCGCGATCGACCCGCGGGTCGTTGCCAACCCTCGTCAGGTGCGCGAGCTTCTCACCTGCGTCTCCTACATCGGTTCGTATGCCCGGGCGCGTGGCCGGCGCCTGGTCGCGTTCTACGCCACCATCTACTACGCCGGCTGTCGGCCGTCGGAAGCCACCGCGCTACGGCGCAAGGACTGCCACCTACCCGACAACGGCTGGGGCCTGATCACCTTCTCCCAAGCCCGGCCCCAGAGCGAGAAGAGATTCACCGACACCGGCAAGCTCCACGACCAGCGAGGGCTCAAACAGCGAGAGGCCGACGCTACGAGATCCGTGCCGATCCCGCCGATCCTCGTCGCGTTCCTGCGCCAGCACCTCGACACCTTCGGCATCGGGCAGGCAGGCCTCGTGTTCCACACCGAACGCGGATGGCCGGTCGGCAAGAGCATGTACGCCAAGGTCTGGCGTGAAGCGCGGAACCTGGCCCTCAGACCAGAGCAAGCTGAGAGCCCTCTGGCGGCCGTTCCCTACGACCTGCGGCACGCAGCGCTGAGTCTGTGGCTGAACAGCGGGATGGATCCCACCGACGTCGCCGAACGGGCCGGGGACAGCGTGGAGATCCTCTTCCGCTGGTACGCCAAGTGCCTGGACGGTCGCAAGGAGCGCAACAACCGACTCGTCGAAGCCGCGCTCAACAGCTACGACCCCACCACGCCAACCCCAGCGACCAAAGCCAGCCCGAAGCTTCAGCTCTGAATCCATCCCACAAATACCCCACAGCTGGTGAGAAACAGCGGTCATTGGTGACACTCAGTGAGATAGACCGAAGTCCGGCCGAGGAGGCATACGTGCAGGTCAGAGGCCAAGTTGCCTGGTGAAACGACTGCGCCCCCGGCAGGATTCGAACCTGCGCTCCCGCCTCCGGAGGGCGGTGCTCTATCCCCTGAGCTACGGGGGCTCCGGGCGCCAGAAAGAGTATCAGGTCTCCTCCGGTCACCAACGCGGTAGGGACGCCGGCTGCCAGTCCGGCTCGGCGGCGCGCATGGCGGAGGCGTCGTCGCGGGCGCGGAGGGTGGGATGGCGCTCCCACCGTTCGTTGAGGTGGGCCAGCGCGTCGCGGTCCAGGGTGATGCCGAGGCCGGGGGAGTCGGAGACCGCCAGCGCGCCGTTCACGAACGAGTGCGGGGTCTCGATGATGTCCTCGGTCTGCCACGGCCGGTGGGTGTCGCACGCGTAGGAGAGTTCCGGCACGGTCGACGCCACGTGGGTCATGGCTGCCAGGGAGACGCCGAGGTGGGTGTTGGAGTGCATCGACAGCCCCACGCCGTACGTACGGCAGATCGCCGCCAGGTCGCGGGTTGCCAGCAGGCCGCCCCAGTAGTGGTGGTCCGACAGGACCACCTGCACGGCATCGATGGCGAAAGCCGACGGGATCTCGGCGAACGAGGTCACGCACATGTTCGTCGCCAGGATCATGCCGGTACGCCGGCGTACCTCCGACATGCCCTCGGAGCCGAGCGTCGGGTCCTCGAGGTACTCCAGCTCCCGCTCCAGCGACTCCGCCACCCGCACGCTGGTGTCCACCGTCCAGCCGCCGTTCGGGTCGAGCCGAAGGGGCCGCCCCGGAAACGCCGCGGCCAGCGCCTTGATCGCCGCGACCTCCTCCTCTGGCGGGAAGACGCCACCCTTCAGCTTGTACGACGAGAAGCCGTAGAGGTCGGTGAACCGCTTCGCCTGCGCCACGACGCCATCCGGATCGAGCGCCGCGCCCCAGTCGTCGGGCTCAGCGTCGGGATGCGCGGCCCACTTGTAGAAGAGGTACGCGCTGTACTCCACGGAGTCCCGCACCTTGCCGCCCAGCAACGCGTGCACCGGCAGTCCGACGGTCTTGCCGAGCGCGTCCAGCCACGCCACCTCGTACGCCGACGCCACGCTCGCCCGCAGTTTCTCCCGGCTCCGCACGCCCCGCAAGCCGCCGGCATCGAGCGGCCCGACCGGCCCGGAGGAGGACGACGACTCGCCGAGCCCGGTCCCGTGCCAGCGAACGCCGTTGATCCCCGTCAACGGCCTCCCCACCAGTTCGGGAGCCCAGGCCCGCGCCAGCTCGAGATAGTCCGGATCGCCGTAGGTCTCGCCCACGCCCGTCACGCCGTCGGACGTCTCGATCTCGACGATCGTGCGCGGTGTGTACGGCTGGTGCACGCCCTGCACGTTCAGCAGCGGCGGATCCGCGATCAGGATCGGCGTCACCGTGGCTCGACGAATCACCGGTACGTTCACGCGTTCTCCTTCTCCACAAGGGAAAGCCCGGTCGAGATCAGCTTCGACAGGACCTCGAGCTCGTCCGGGTTCAGGTCCACCAGCGGCGGGCGCACCGGCCCGACCGCCTGCCCGCGCAGCCGCGCCGCCGCCTTCACCAGCGAGACGGCGTAGCCCTTCTGCCGGTCTCGCAGCTCGACCAGCGGCCAGTAGAACTCCCGCAGCAGCCGTTCCACCACGGCGTCCTCCCCACCCACGAGAGCCGCGAAGAACGCGTGCGAGATCTCCGGCGCGAACGCGTGCACCGCCGAGGAGTAGGCCGTGATCCCGATCGAGGAGTACGACCGCGCCTGCATCTCCGCCGTCGGAACCCCGTTGAAGAAGAGGAAGTCGTCGGGTACGGCGAACCGCAGCCGCTGCAGCTGGTCGAGGTCACCGTGGCCGTCCTTGAGCCCGATCACGTTCGGGATCGTCGCGAGCTCGGCCACCGCGGCCGCGGTGAACTTCACCTGGTCACGCTGGTAGACGATCAGCGGCAGGGACGTACGCGCGGCCAGCTCGCGTACCTGCGCGACGATGCCCGCCTGCGGAGCGCCGATCAGATAGTGCGGCAGTACGAGCGCGGCGTCGGCGCCCATCTCCTCGGCGGCGCGGGCGAACAGCGCGCCCTGCGCCCATCCGTACCCAACGCCCGCGATCACCGGCGTCCTGGACCGCGACGCCTCCTCGACCGCGACGCCGACCAGCTGCTCGTACTCCGGCAGCGACAGCGAGAAGAACTCACCCGTCCCGCAACAGGGGAAGATCGCGCCCGGGCCGGCGGCAAGCTGGCCTTGCAGGTGAACGCGATAGGCGTCCAGGTCCACCGCGAGTTCCTCGGTGAACGGCGTCAGGGGGAACGACAGCACGGCCTCGCGCATCCGCGCCCGCAGCGAGCTCGCGAACTCCTCGTACGACATTTCTCGGACGCTACCGGGCGTCGTGCACTCACTGCGAACGATGTCCGGGCTTGGACGACGTGAGCCTGCGCACCTGCTCCTCGGTCAGCGCGAGCTCGCCGGCGGCGACGTTCTCCTCCAGGTGGTGCGCCGAGCCAGTGCCGGGAATTGGTACGAGCGCGGGCGAGCGGTGCAGCTGCCACGCCAGGGCGACCTGCACGGGGCTGCCGCCTGTCTCGCCGGCGATCTCCTGGAGTACGCCTTGCGAACGCCCGGCGGTCGCCACGGGATACCAGGAGACGAAGGCGATCTCGTGCTTCTCGCAGTAGTCGACGACGTCCTCGTGCCGGCGGTCGTCAACGTTGTAGATGTTCTGCACGCTCGCGATCTCCACGATCTCGCGCGCCTGCTCCAGCTGCGCGACGGTCACCTCGGAGAGGCCGACCAGGCGGATCTTGCCCGCGTCCCGCAGCTCGCGAAGTGCGCCGATCTGGTCCTCGAACGCGACCTGCGGGTCGACGCGGTGCAGCTGGAAGAGGTCGATCCGATCCTGGCGCAGGCGACGGAGGCTGAGCTCGGCCTGCTGCTTGAGGTACTCCGGGCGGCCGAGCGGCGCCCATCGCAGGCCGGGGCGGCTCTGGCCGGCCTTGGTCGCGATCACGAGGCATTCCGGGTACGGATGTAGGGCGTCGGCTAGCAGTTCCTCGTTGGCGCCGAGGTTGTACGAGTCGGCGGTGTCGACGAACGTCACGCCGAGCTCGACCGCGCGGCGAGCGACGGCGATGCCGTTCCGGCGTTCGGCCTCGGACGGCCAGTGGTCACCCGGAGTGATCCGCATCGCGCCGAAGCCGAGCCGGTTGATCGTCAGCTGCCCGCCGAGAGTGAGGGTCGGATTGATCGTCATGCGGCACACCTTCGCCGAGGTCCATCTGGTGGCGCGATGAATTTAGACTGGGCTAAATGCTCGAGCTGCAGTTCTCCGCCCAGGACGTCGCGCTGACGAGGTTCGCCTACTCGCCGGCCTGGGAGCTGGTGGCCAGCGTCCGGATCCTGAAGTTCCCCGGCGAGCACCCGATCCACCGCTCGTGGGTGGAGCAGGTGCGCGAGCGCGTTGCCGCCACCCGGGCCGACCTCACGCTGCTCGCCGACCTCGTACCCGTGCACAACCTGATCCCGGCGTTCGTCGCTCCTCCTCCGCGTACGACCACGCCCGATCTGGAGACCGAGCTCGCCGCGATGTGCGCCGTATCGCCTGACCAGGTACGCGCGAGCCTCGACCTGCTGGAGCCGCCGCGATCGGATGCGGTCGCCGCGCTGTACGGCGACCCACCCGCCGGCCTGCGGCACCTGGCGGAGCTGATGCTGACCTACTGGGACGCCGCGCTCGCGCCGTACTGGCCACGCCTGCGCACCTTGTGCGACGGCGATGTCGTCCATCGTGCCCACCAGCTCGCCGAGGGTGGAGCGGTGCGGCTGTTCAGCCACCTCCACCCGTCGGTGAGCTGGAAGAACGACGCCCTGCGGATCCAGCATCGCCGCGTCGACCGCCGCGACGACCTGGCGGGGCGCGGGCTGCTGCTCACGCCGTCGGTGTTCGCACCCCGCGTCTTCACGATGACCAGCGGCGACTGGCAGCCGATGCTGCGCTACCCGCCGCGCGGACTCGCTGAGTTGTGGACCCCGCACCGCCGATCGCCGGGTGCGCTGGCCGGAATCCTCGGCCGTACGCGGGCCGCGTTGCTCGCCGAGTTGGACACACCGGCGTCGACGGCCGAACTGGCGGCGCGCAGCGGGCTCACACCGGGTGCGATCTCACAGCATCTAGGCGCCCTGCACGCCGCGGGCCTGCTGCAACGCCACCGCGCGGGCCGCTACGTCCTCTACGCCCGCACGACCGCGGCCGAAGCGTTACTGGCGGCGCCTGCCAGCTGAGCGGAGGCGCCGACGCTGACTTGGCAGCATCGACCCCGTCGGGTTCACGCCACGACGGTGGTTGCCTCGGCATTGTCGAGCAGGTGGGACGCGATCCTGGTGGCTGCTCGCCACGCCAGTGCGACGGTGGTGAGGGTCGGGTTGGCGGCGGTCGCCGTGGGGATGACGCCGTTGCCACCCACGTAGAGGTTGTCCACGTCCCAGACCTTCAGGTACGGGTCGCAGACCGATGCGCCGTTGTTGTGGGTGCCCATGCGGACTGTGCCCTGGTAGTGGAGCGAAGACCCGCCCGCTGCGAGCGCGGGCTCCTCCGCCAGAGTGCCGACGCGACTGGCGCTGCGGTAGGCGTTTTCCTTCAGCTGTTGGATGGTGGCCAAGTCCCGCGCGGTGTGGGAATAGTGAATGGTCATCTTCGGCATGCCGTAGAAGTCGGTCTCGGTCTCGCTGAACTCCACGCGGTCGCTGAACTGAATGTCCTTGGCGCCATACCACGGGAACGCCACCAGCCGGGACGCCAGGGCCGCGTCGCCGATGTCGAGGCTGTATGGCGAGTTCAGCAGCGGGATGATCCCGCCCTGCACGGGACGGGCGTCGGAGAAGGGGACGAGCACGTAGCCGAGTTGCCCGGGATCGTTCTCGTGGCGGGCCGGGTCGAAGGAGTCGTTCAGGTATCCGAACGCGCTCACCTGGAAGTGCTCGTTGAGGAAGTGCCCGAGAGCGGTAGGACGGATCCCGGACGCGAACAGGACCTGCGGCGTACGCAGTCCGTCGGCGCACACGACCACGTGCTGGGCGCGCACCCGGAAGCGTTCCCCTGACGTGCGGTCTTCCAGGACAGCACCGACGGCCACGCCGGCGTCGACGATGACGTGCCTGGCGAGGGTCTCGGCGCGCAACTCGAATCCGGGGACGGTTGCCTCCAGGTCACCGAGGATGACGCCGGTTCCCGACAACCGTGGCCGGCCGTCGTTCCAACGGATAGCGCTTGGCATGAAACCAACGGGGGACAGGCCGGGTCCGTCGAACTCGTCGGCCATCTCCTGCCGGATCGCTTCGGCCAAGCCCGTCCCCGGTGCGTCCCATTTGGTGACGCCGAGGAGGTTCTCGGCGTGGTCGAGGGCGGCGTCGAGCTCGTGCACGGGGATGAACGGGATCCGCTCCGACTGGTGCGGCCGCGGACTTGAGGTGCCCCAGTGGATACCCATTCCGCCGACACCGCTGGCCATGCTCGCCGCGGGCAGGCCGGCCTCACCCTCGGCGAGCCTCGGACGCGGATCGAGAAAGAACAGCCCGGGCAGGATCGTGTGCCGGAACTCCAGGCTCGGATCGAATCCCTCCGCGATGCCGGCCAGAGCCTTGGCGCGCTCGACACCGGCTTCGGGTCCCTGGGTGAGCAGTTGCGCCTCGGTGCGAGCTGCTTCGCTCATGTTCTGCGTGTGCTCACCGCGGGCGCCTGGGACGTGCGGACCCACCTCGACCATCAGGATCCGTGCCGTTGGCACGGAGTCACCGATGGTCCGGGCGTAGGTCGCGCCCGCCGGGCCGGAGCCGATGATGAGAACGTCGACGTCACTGGGCCGGGTCGGCCGGGCCACCTCAGCGCCCGTCCTCTACGGTCGTACTCGACGACTCGAGTACGGATCTGGCGACCTCGAGGACCCGTGCACTCTTCGCCCACGGATCGCCGCCGTGACCCTCGTACTCGACCGAGAGCGGACCTGCGTAGCCGTGCGCGGCGAGAATTCGCAGCGCCCGTTCGAGGTCGACAGGTCCGACCGCACCGGCTTCGGACACGTAGTGCGCCTTCAGGCTGACCAACTCGGCGTGGTCGGCCAGCGCCTCGATCCCTTCGTACACAGAGGAAAGATCGACGCCCGCGAACATCTCAGCCGGATCCGGTGGGCCCGGCCGCTGTCCCGCCGCATCGGCGAAGAAGGTCGCCGCCACCCGCTCCGTCAGCGCGTCGAAGTTGCCGAGGTCGAGCAGCAGGCCGCACGCGTCGCGTCCCACCGCGTCCAGCAGGTGCCGCATCCACACCGGGTCGCTGCTCGGCCCGCCGTGGTTCTCCACGAGCAGCCGGGTCCCGAGCCCGTTCGAGAACGTGCCCAGCCGCGCGAGCGCGTCGATCAGGTGCCCAGGTGGTGTGTCGGACCTGTGCGGGCTGAACGGCGAGCCGGGGTTGACGCGTACGAACTGCGAGCCCATCGCGGCGAACCGTTCGATCCACCGCTGGATCAGCTCGGTGCCGGCGGAGCGCTTGTCGACGTCGGGCTCGAGCAGGTCGCCGACATCGATCGCGATGTTGAGCAGCCGAACGCCGGATTCGACGAGTGCGGCGGCGAACTCGTCGATCTCCGGATCGTCGATTCCGCCGAACTGGAAAGCGACCGTCTCGATGGTGTCGACGCCGAAGCTGTCGACGGCCCGCTTGGGGAACTCAGGCAGCCGTAACAGCTTCGCGTACGGAAGCTCGACGTGTACGTCGTTGCCCTGAGGATCGACGAAGTCGAAGACGAGCGGGCCCAGCTGCTCGCGCATGCTGTACGAGGACACAGAAAGCCGGTTCATGAGATCTCCTCCGTACAGCCCCAAAAAACGGTAGTGACCCCCATAATGTAGCTACGCCGCCAAGGTGTCAACACCGCCTGGCGTCCGAACCCCGCTATGCTCCAGCCATGGGAGTGCGCGAGCTCAAGGCCGCCCGAACCCGGCAGCAGATCCTCGACGTGGCGCTCGACCTGTTCCTCGAACAGGGATATGACGCGACGACCATGGAGCAGATCGCCGAACAGGTCGGCATCGGCGCCACGACGCTGTACCGCTACTTCCCCAGCAAGGACCTGCTGATCCTGCACCCGTTCGAGCGATGGATGGACCTCGCCACGCCACTGCGTGAACGCCCCGCGGAGGAGCCGCTCGACGTCGCGCTCGGCGTGGCGATCCACGAGGTGTGCGGAGCCTTCGACGACAAGGCCGGGCGCCTGGCCGAAGTCCGCGGCATCGTCGACAACGCACCCGTACCCCGCGCCCGCCTCTGGGACCTGGCCGCGCGGTCCCAGGGCGACCTCGAGTCCGCGATCGCCGAACGCATGCGACGCCCGGCCGGAGACCTGCAGGTGGCGATGACCGCACACATCACCTTCGCCGTCTACCAGATCACAGTCGAATCCTGGTGGGCAGGCGACCGCCGCGCATCCGCCGCCGCGACCGCCAGGAAGCTGCTCCGCAAGCTCGGCACCCTCGACCTGGTGGTCCCGGCTTCACCAGCGGACACCGCGGCCCGCAGCCGCAGGATCCGATAGCGCCGCGCACGCGACAAGACACGCGTTACGCCCGGACCGACACGTCGTCGATCTGGAACGCCGGGCCGGTCGTGCCGGCGTTCCACGTGAACGTCCAGTCGACGCGGGTCGCGCCGGCGGGCGCGGTGTACGTGCCGCCCGCTTCGGTCCAGCCCGTCTGGCGGGCCAACGACACAGCATCGGTACGCAGGACGGTGCCCGACTCGTCGCGCCAGCGGACGTTCCACGTCACGGCAGGCATGGCGGCAGTGGAGGACTCAGCCTCTCGGTACCACAGCGACACGGCATACGACGTGCCTGCGACCACGCCGGTGAAGCCGGGGTAGTTGTCCAGCTGCACGGCGCTGCCGAACGCCACATCGGTGGTCATCAGCAGCGAGCCCGTGCCGCCATGTGCGGAGCCGGTCTGGTGCGCCACGGTCGCGCCGTACCACGGAACGTACGGTGCGACCGACGACTCGAAGTCGTGCTCGACGACGGCGGGCGGGACGGGTGTGGTGCCGTCGAACGTGCTGCCGGCGTCCTGGCCGTACTGCCCGCCGACCCATTGCGCCGGCGGGACGAGGTTGCCCATGTCGGTGACCTTGAACTGCCACGGCCCGGTGTAGGTGTTGTCGTGCCAGGAGTTGTTCGACCCGTGGACGATCGACTGCTGGATCACGCCGCCCATGTACGGCGACCAGGACGGGTACGTACCCCAGTTGGACAGCAGGCCCATGTGCCCGCAGTACTGCGTCGGGCAGCCACCGTTGACGTCCGCGGGGTCGAACGCGAACGTGTTGTGGTGGATCTCGACGTTCTTGGTCCACCAACGGCAGTCGGTGTAGAGCGGCTCACTGGCGATCGCCGGCGCTGAGCACTGCGCGGTGTTCGCCGGCCCGACGATCAGCGTGCAGTCGCCGGTAGTCGAGGCGGGGCTGTTGCAGAACCGGTCGGCGTTCGCCCACGTGGTGATCCCGCCCCAGTTGTCGTCCAGCAGGTTGCCGGTGATCTCGACCTTGCCGGTACGCGCCGGGATGCGCGGCTCGCCGTCGGTCTCGGACAGGTAGATCGCACCGACCGGGAACGGGTCGCCCTTGGCTGCCTTCTCGGCGCCGGCGGCCCAGGCGTTGCCGCGGATGGTGTTGTCGCGGATCACGACGTTGTAGCTGATCTCGTAGAAGATCGCGTGCGACTCGTTGCCCTCGATCAGGTTGCCCTCGATCAGGAAGTCGTTGTTGTTGGTGTCCGCCCACACACCGGGCCCGTGGTTGCCGTGGATCCAGTTGCCGGTCACGTCGGCGCCGTTCACGGCCCAGAACTTCATGCCACCGGTGCAGCCGCAGCCGGGCTCCTGGTGCTCCCAGTCGTCGGTGTTGTTGCCGGTGAACTCGTTGCCCGCCACCACCAGGTCGGTGATCGTGTTGCCGGACTTGTACGCGTTCAGGCCGTACTGGCCGTTGTCCCGCAGGCAGTTGCCGCGGATCTGGTTCGCGGCACCGGCCATCAGGCCGGCGCCGGAGTTGTCGCGGATCGTGTTGTGCTCCACGACCCAGCCGTCGCCGGAGTCGTGGTTGACCACGCCCTCGTCCCGCGGCGCGACGAAACCGGTGATCGTGAGGTACTGGATGGTGACGCCGGTGGCCTGCTGCGTGAACGCGTAGCGGTTCAGTCCCTGCCCGTCCAGCACAGCGCCGGGCGCACCGACGAAGGTCGCGCCGTCGCCGGGCATGATCTGGGAGTACGGATCGGTGCCCAGCCGGTGCGTACCGGTCTGGAAGTAGTACGTCGTGCTCGCCTGCCGGAAGTTCACGCCGCTGTTGTCGCCCGCCGGCACCACGACCGCACCCGAAGGCGGAGTGGCCGGCCCGGTCAGCGACGAGCTGCCGCAGACCACCGCCGGCGGCGCCGTCGGGTAAGCCGTCGGTTCAGCCGCGTCACCGCTCGCCGGCGCCGCACCCGCCACCAGCACAATCATGGCGACGGCCGCGAACGTCCCAGGCCCTTTTCCGCCCATTCCCTGCCTCCCCATCAGTCCTGGCCAGCCTTGGCCGAGAGGACCATAGGGCCGGAGCAGGTGTCCCCGCTGGGAAAGGCAGCAAAGTGTCTCGTCCTTCTCGCTGTGTGAGGCAGCTGTGAGAGAACCGCGAGCACGGCGCCAGAGCTCCCTGGAAGAGTCGTATTCGCAGGCGTCCGCTACGAGGGGAGCCGACATGCCGTGCAACGACAAGGAGGAACTGCAGCAGATCGCGACTCGGGATCTGCCGCAGGTCGCGGGTGCGATACGCGCTGCCCAGCAGGCGGTCGCGGACACGTCGCATGATTGGGGCGCGCCGTTCGCGGAGTCGGCGCCCGGTGGCTGGCTCCGGTTGTACGAGAAGACCGGTCCGGAGTGGGTCAAGTCGCGAACCGCTCTCCAGAAGATCCTCACCGACGCCGCGGCGAACGTCGATCGTTCGGCGCAGGGCATCGTGACGATCCGGACGAACTACATGCGCGCCGAGGACGAGGGCGCCGCCCGCATGCAGGGAATCCTCCAGCGGCTTGGCCACGGGTGAGCGGATGGGCGATCCCGTCACCGACGACGCCGCCTTCGGGCAGGCGATCGAGGAGAAGTTCGACGCGATCAACCACGCGTTCACACATGAGCTCGGCGTGCCCATCAACGACGAGCAGCTCAAGGAGTACCAGGAGGCTCTGAAGGAGCCGTGGTATCTCCTCGAGCAGCTCAAGGGTGCGAGCACGGCAGCCGCTGTCGCCGCCATGCACAACATGGCCGACGCCGCGCTGGCACTGAAGCCGGAAGCGCTCAACGAGTACGGCAGCGCCATCAAACGCATCAGGGACAACTGTGTCTGGGACGGTGGCGCGGGCGACGACTTCCGGGCCAAGTACCTCGATCCGCTGGAGAATGCCCTCCAGTTCCAGGTCGAGGCGATCGCGGCCTTGCACGGTCTGATCTCGGCGCACTGCGAGCTGGTGTGGGCCGCCCGCGAGGGTGCGTTGCAGATCTGCGACGAGGCGCTTGTCGCGTTCAAGAAGATCGAAGAGGATCAACGGGGGAAGTACGAGGACAAGCGTGGACAGGACTGGGGCGCGATCCTGACCCAGGGCTTCTCGATCGCCGGCGCGATCGCCGGTGCGCCCGCAGGTGGCGCTCTGGTCGCCGGCGTGGCTGCGGGCGTCTCAGGGTTCGGGGGAATCATCTCCGGCGCCATCGCGGACGTGAGCACCGGCCCCGACCCGAAGGAAATCCTGCGGACGATGGCCGAGGCGGTGATCGACCTGCGCTGGAAGACCCGTCGCGAGGAGGACAAGCTGCTGATGGGCTTCGTCGGTGACGGTACGGGGACCGCTGTGCTCCAGGCGTTCGTCTCCGACGAGGGCTCACGCCGTCCTGAGATCGTCGGCCCGGTGATCGGCTAGCACATCTAGTCGAAATCGCCATCATCTGTTGACCGTTCGGCTACCGGGGCGTATGAATCAAAACGATTCACGCGCGCGGTCGGGCCACGGATTTCGACGGTTCGGAAAGGTCGACGATGGGCGTCAGATCACGACTCTGGCTCTGGAGAACCGCACTACTGCCTGCGTTCGCCGTTGTCGCGTTGGCGGCGGGCGCGTTGAGCAGCGCTGGTCCGTCGCAGGCGGCGGGGGTGCTGCCGTGCGATATCTACGCCTCCGGCGGTACGCCCTGCGTGGCCGCGCACAGCACGACGCGGGCGTTGTTCGGCGCGTACGCGGGCAACCTCTACCAGGTGCGGCGGGCCTCCGACAACGCCACCAGGAACATCGCCGCGCTGTCGGCCGGCGGTTACGCCAACGCCGCCGACCAGGACTCGTTCTGCGTCAACACCACCTGCGTGATCTCGGTGATCTACGACCAGACGTCCCGGCACAACGACCTCACGCCGGCTCCGCCGGGCGGCGTCGGCGGCCAGGACAACCCCGTACCCGCGGACGCTCTACCGGTGACCGCCGGCGGTCACATCGTCTACGGCGCGGAGTTCTCCGGCGTGATGGGCTACCGCGACAATTCCACGTCCGGCGTGGCGACCGGCAGCCAGCCGGAGGGCATGTACGCGGTCATGTCCGGCACGCACTTCAACAGTGGTTGCTGTTTCGACTACGGCAACGCCGAGACCAACAACCTCGACAACGGCAACGGCCACATGGACGCCATCTACTTCGGCACGCTGTGCTGGTTCTCCCCGTGCAATGGCAGCGGCCCCTGGGTGATGGCCGACCTGGAGAACGGCCTGTTCCAGTCGAACACCGGCGGCAGCCAGAACACCTCGAACACCGGCAATCGGAACCCCTTCGTCACCACCGCGCTGAAGAACAACGGCACGAACTTCTTCGCCCTGAAAGACGGCAACGCGCAGTCCGGCGGTCTGGCCACCCGGTTCTCGGGTGCGCTGCCGACCTTCCGGTCCGGCTACTCGCCGATGCACAAGGAAGGCGCGATCATCCTGGGCATCGGCGGTGACAACAGCAACAGCGCCATCGGCAACTTCTTCGAGGGCGCGATGACCGCGGGCGTGCCGTCGGACGCGACAGAAAACTCCGTGCAGGCCAACATCGTGTCGGTCGGCTACGGCGGACCGAGCCCGGTCGCGGCCGGAACGCTCAACGCCGGTTCGACGATCTCGCTGCGGGCGACCACCGCCTGCTGCACGACCCGCTACATCCGCCACCAGAACAACAACGCCGTCACGGCCGTTGTCACCTCGGGCAGCGCGGCCCTGGACAAGAACGACGCGACGTGGATCGTACGGCGAGGTCTGGCCAACAGCTCGTGTGTGTCGTTCGAGTCCAGGAACTATCCCGGAGACTTCCTGCGGCACTTCAACTACCAACTGCTGAAGCAGCCGATGGACGGCAGCGCCATCTTCCGCGCCGACGCGACGTTCTGCCCGCAGGCGGGCCGGAACGGGCAGGGCACGTCGTTCGCGTCGTACAACTTCCCGACGAGGTTCATCCGGCACTTCAACAACACGTTGTACATCGCGAGCAACGGTGGCTCGAACGCCTTCGACTCCGCGACCTCGTGGGCCGACGACGTGAGCTGGGCCGTCAGCTCGCCCTGGACGCCGTAGCCGAAACCGGACCGCGCGCGGCAGGTTCGCCATCTGCCCGCGGCACTGCCCGGCGGGACGCGATACTGGTGGCCCGCCGGTAGCGGCGTATGCGGACAGGAGCAGGACGATGCCACGCGACCCCAACATCCCCGACGCGTTCGACGTCTACACGGTCGTGGTTCTGCGGCGCCCGCCCGACGCGCCGGACCTGCCGGAAGAGGAGCTCGACGCCCTGCAGGCAGGCCACCTGGCCTACCGCGCCGGGCTCGCGCGGCAGGGCAAGATCGTCGTGAACGGCCCGTTCGGCGAGCAGAGCGACCCGTCGTACCGGGGGATGTCGATCTTCGCCTGCGACCCCGCCGAGGCCGCGAAACTGTCCGACGGCGACCCGTCCGTCGCTGCCGGAAGGCTCGCCTACGACGTCATGGAGTGGTGGGTACGCGCCGGCTCGCTGGCGTTCCCGCAGACAGACGGCCCGGTCGGCGACCGCCGTTCGATGTCTGACGACTGAGCCCAGGGGGACGCCCAGCCGATCCGCGGGATGCCATGATTGCCGCGTGGTGGACCCTTACGACCCAGACACCGGCACAGACACCGTACGTCCGGCGCCCCCGCAACGGTCCCGCGCGCACCGCCTGCGGGTGATGTCGGGCCGTGACCCGCACGAGTCGCACCGCACCGCGACGCCGCTCGAGCTGCTGTACGACCTGACGTTCGTCGTCGCGTTCGGCCAGGCCGCCAACCAGCTCGCCCACCTGCTGGCAGAAGGTCATCTGGCAGCGGGCCTGGCGGGCTTCGGATTCGCGGTGTTCGCGGTCTGCTGGTGCTGGATCAACTTCTCCTGGTTCGCCTCCGCCTACGACACCGACGACTGGGCGTTCCGGATCGCGACGATGGTGCAGATGGTCGGCGTGATCATCCTGGCCCTCGGGGGACCGCAGGTCTTCCACTCGATCGACGAGGGCCACGCGATCGACAACCGCGTCGCGGTCGGCGGATACGTCGTGATGCGGGTCTCGATGCTGTTCCTCTGGCTGCGCGCGGCCCGCCAGGACCCGTCTCGCCGGCGTACCTGCAAGACGTACGCGCTGAACATCGGCATCGTCCAGGTCGGCTGGGTGCTGCTGGCGTTCGCGCACACCGGGATCATGACGTTCTTCGCCCTGGCCGCGCTCCTGATGCTGCTCGAGGTCAGCGGGCCGGTGCTGGCCGAACGGAAGGGCGGCACGCCCTGGCATGCCCACCACATCGCCGAGCGCTACTCGCTTCTGGTGATCATCACCCTCGGCGAGGGTGTGATCGGCACAGTCGCCTCGCTGACCGCGGTCGTCGAGGCGAACGGCTGGAGCCCGGACGCCGTCCTGATCGCGGTGGCCGGCATCGGGCTGACGTTCGGGATCTGGTGGACGTACTTCATGATGCCGTCCGCCGAGATGCTGCACGCCCACCGCGGCAGGGGCTTCCCGTGGGGCTACTCCCACCTGTTCGTCTTCGGCTCGATCGCGGCCACGGGAGCGGGCCTGCACGTGGCCGCGCTGTACATCGGGCACGAGTCGCACATCGGTGCGGTCGCGACCGTGCTGAGCGTCGCCGTGCCGCTCGCGATCTACCTGCTGACGCTGTACGGCCTCTACACCTACCTCGTCGACGCGGCCGACCCGTTCCACATCGGCCTGCTGGTCGGTACGGCGGCGGTGCTCGTCCTGGCGGTCGTGCTCGCGGCCGCCGGTGTGCCCATGACGATCTGCCTGATCGTGCTGATGCTCGCCCCCGTCGTCACCGTCGTCGGGTACGAGACGATCGGGCACCGGCACCAGTCCGAGGCGGTCGCCCGCGCGCTCGCCCCGGGCTGAGCGCGCTGGCCTCACCCCGAGTCGAGCCCTGCGAGCTTGCCGCGTACGGCATCGGCGTCGGGGTGACCGAGCTCCTCGAGGGTGGCCAGCGCCTCCAGCCAGCTGTCGCGGGCACCGGCCTGGTCGCCGACGGCCTGCTGGGTGTCGCCGAGGTGGACGAGGATGTCGGTCGCGTTCTTGCGTTCGCCGAGCTCACGGCACAGCGCGAGGGCGTGCCGATAGCAGGCGAGGGCCTCGTCGTAGGCCCCGAGCCGGTGGTGGACATAGCCGAGGCTGTCCGACGCGTTGGCCTCGCCCGTACGCTCGCCGAGCTCCTGGAACAGCTCCAGTGCGCTGGTGCAGTTGGCGAGCGCCTGCTCGTACTCTCCGAGCTCGGCCTGGCACCAGCCGACCGCGTTGAGCCCGCTGGCCTGGCCGCGCCGGTTTCCCGCCGTGATGAAGTGCTCGAGCGCGCGCTCGGAGTTGTCCAGGGCCTCGGCGTGTCGGCCCTGCTGCGCGCTGATCAGAGCCAGTGAACGGTACGTGTGCGCCTGCCCCTCGTGGTTGCCGACCTCGATGAGGAGACGGAGTGCCTGCTCGAGATGCGCACGTGCGTCGTCGACCCGGCCGAGTTGTGTCTCCGCGCCGGCCAGCCCGTGATAGGCGCGGGCCTCTTCCGACCGGTTGCCGAGCCGGCGGGTGGCTGTCAAGGTGAACTTGCCGGTGACGAGCAGGTCCTGCCACTGACCGCGGCGCAGCAGGTACGGATCGAGCGACCAGGCCAGCTGCCAGACGTGGGTGTCGAGTCCGAGCCTGGTGGCGTAGCCGAGCACGGCGATCAGGACCGCCTGCTCGCGGCCGAACCAGGCCATCGCCTGGGCGTAGTCGCCGAAGGTTTCGGCGGTGCTGCCCGGCGCCGGCGCGGGAGGCGTGATCGGGTTCCTGGCCGGGGACAGCAGATCGTCCGCCGCGAACGCGGTGTGGAGGTAGTGGTCGAGCATCCTGCGGATGGTGCCGTCGCGTACCTCACAGCTGTCGACGGCGTTGGTGAGCTCGGCGGCGTACGCGCGAAGGAGGTCGTGGAGGGTGTGACGGCCGGGCGTGGGCTCGGTGACCAGATGCGCGTGGACCAGTTCGGCCAGCACGGTCCTCGCCAGCTCGGTCGGGACGCCGGTCAGGCTCGCCGCGGCCGGTGTGGAGATGTCGGGGCCGGGGTGGAGCCCCAGAAAGCGGAACAGCCGTTGGGCTGCCGGCGTCAGGTGCCGCAACGACCACGAGAACACCGCCCGTACGTCCGAGCTCGGATCGCCCGTGACCGTGAAGGGATCAAGGCTGTCGCGGCCCGCTGCGCGCAGGTCGTCGGCCAGGCCGCGAAGGGGAGTACGCAGCTGGGCGACGGCACGGGCGGCGACGATCGCCAGGGCGAGGGGCAGGCCCGAGCAGGCGGTGATGATGTCGTCGGCTGCGGCTGGTTCGGCCGCGATCCGGTCGGTGCCGAGCCGCCGCTCCAGGAGCTGCCGGGACTCGGCGCGGGTGAGCAGGTCGAGCGCGAGCGGACGGGCGCCCTCCTTGACGACCAGGCCGGTGAGGTCGTTCCGGCTCGTGACCAGGGCGAGGCAGCCGGGGTCGCCGGGCAGGAGGGGACGGATCTGGTCGACGTCGCGGGCGTTGTCGAGCACGACGAGGACGCGCTTGCCGGCCAGCAGCGAGCGGTACAGCGCGGCCTGGGCGTCCAGGTCGGCAGGGATCCGCTGGGGTGCGATCCCGAACGCGTCGAGGAAGCCGCGGACGGCATCGGCGGGTTCCACGAGCGTGCCGGTCGGGTCGAAGCCACGCAGGTTGACATAGAGCTGGCCGTCGGGGAACCGTTCGACGGTCCGATGCGCCCAGTGGACGGCCAGCGCCGTCTTGCCGACGCCCGCCGTACCCGAGACGGCGGAGATCACTACCGCGGCGGGCTGTCGTTCGTCGGTTGCGAGCATGGCGTCCAGCCGCGCCAGCTCATCGCCGCGGCCGGCGAAGCCGTACACGTCGGCGGGCAGCTGGGCGGGCGCCGGCGACAGCGGTGGTTGTGGCTTTGGCGGCGGGGCTTTCGGCGCGTCGAGCTTGCCGCGGAGGATCGCCTCGTACAGCTGCTGCAGGTCGGGAGTGGGATCCGCGCCGAGCTCGTCGGCCAGGTGGTTCTTCGTTCGCCAGAAGACGTCCTGGGCGTCGGACTGGCGGCCGGCGGCGTACAGCGCTCGCATGTACAGGCCGGCGATGCGTTCCTGGCGCAGGTCGTTCTCCAGCAGCTGCGCGAGCTCGGGGATCAGCTTGGTGTGCCGGCCGAGTGCGAGGTAGACCTCCGCCCGGCCGATCGAGGCATGGAGCCGGAGGTTGTTCAGGCGTTCGATCTCGGGTTTGAGGAACAGGCAGTCCTCGAAGCCGGCGTACGGATTGCCGCGCCACAACGCCAGCGCCTGGTCGAAGAGACGGGCCGCGTCGCCGAGCCGGCCGGCGGTTTGGGCCGCTTCGGCCTCGTCGAGCAGCCGGACGAAGTCGTACGCGTCGAGCTCCTCCGGCCGCAGCCGCAGGACATATCCGGCCGGACCATGCTCGATCCGGCGCGGGTCTCCGAGAGCGGTTCGCAGCCAGAAGACGGTGCGCCGGGTGTTCTGCCGTGCGGAGACCGGCGGGTCACCGGGCCACTGTGCGCCGATCAGATCGGTGACGGAGACGTATTCGCCGGCCCGGGACAGCAGCACGCACAGCACCCGCTGGGTTGCACCCGGGCGGATGCCGACCGCCCCGTCGTGACCGTGGACCTGAAGTGGACCAAGCACCTCAAACCGCACCGCCGCACCCCCTCCGTCAGCCATCATAGTGACGGAAAGAGCGGTGAGATGTTGTCTGTAAGCGATCTGCGTACCCGGCTGAAGAGCACGTTCCAGTGGCTGGGCGACCGGACCGACAGTTCTTACCAGGCCGAGCTCTCCGGCTGGTGGCGCGATCCGGACCTGCTGGCGGCGCTGGGCCCGGCGCTTGCCGCCCCGTTCGAAGCTGCCGCCCCGACGGTCGTGCTCGGCCTGCAGTCGAGGGGTTGCCTGCTCGGCTCGCTGGTCGCGGCCCACCTCGGGCTGGGCTTCGTGGAGGTGCGGAAAGAACCGACTCGCAGCGCGAACAGCGAACGGCTGTGGGAGCGCACCACGTCGCCGGACTACGAGGATCGGCAGCTCCGGCTGGGCTTTCGGCGAGATCTCCTCGACGGCAACGACCGGGTGCTGCTCGTCGACGACTGGATCGCGACCGGATCGCAGGCCGCCACCTGTCAGGCGATCGTCGCCGATGCCGGTGCCACGTGGCTGGGTATGTCCGTCATCGTCGACGCTCTGGAACGTCCCGAGCTACGCCGGCCACTGCGCCTCCAGTCGATTCTTCACGAGCGGGATCTCTGAGCGAAACGCGCCGTTGCCGTTGTTTCCAGGACATCGGCATCCGCCGTGGTGAACAATCGCCCGGTGGCGAACAGCGACTCGAGTGCGTTCCTCGACAGGCTGGAACGAATGTGGGTGGGGCAGCCGTTGCCCTGTCCCGCGGCCGGCGACGCATCCGAGAACCCGACCTACCTCGCGTACGAGCCCGCGCAGGGCCTCGCGGTACCGGCCGCCGGTGACTTCGGCTGGCTCCGGGCTGCCGGTGAGCCACCGCGGTTCGACGGCCAGTCGGTGACGACGCTCGCCTCGCCGGTGTTCGGCGTACCGCGGCACACGCCCCTGGCGCCGTCGACGCTCGCCGACCGGCTCGGCGACGACGTACCCGTCGACCTCGCGGCGTTCGCCGTGAGCGAGCTGCCCGGCCTCGTTCCGACCGTGACCGACTGCTACCTCGACCTCGCCCACCACGTGGTCGACGCTCCGGGCGGCGGGCGTCTCCTGCATCTGCTGGCCGACTCGCAGGGCGTCCTGCACTGGCTGCTCCACCTCGCCTGCGACGGTACGCAGGCGATCCTCTGCACCGACGCGTGGTTCGGCTACGACCTCGGCGCCGAGACACCTGCACTCGACCCGGACGACCTTCCGCTGCTGGTGATCGTGGCCGGCTCGTTCACGGAGTTCATCTGGCGGTTCTGGCTCGACAACACCGTCTGGCTGCTGGCCGAGGCCGGGCTGCCCCTCTCCACTGCGGAGCAGCGCTACGTCGACTCGCTCGTGCCTCAGACCTAGGCCGCGTTTCGTCAACGAATGCTTGGCGTCGTGGGCGATTGCCGAGCAGACTGGCGATGCCGACGACTGAGGGAGATCGATGTACCCGCTGGCGGAGCTGGATCCGACGTGTGCGCCACCCCTGCTGCCGGCAGGCGACCCGGCCGCCTGGCCGGAGCGACGAGCGCGGATCTCGAAGGTGTGGCAGGAGTACGTGGGAGCCCTGCCCGAGCCGCTGCCGGTGAGCTGGCGAACGCTGGGCGAAGAACGGCTTCCGGCCGCTGATGCGTCGGACGCCTCGGAGGCGTCGGATGCCGTGACGCGACTGCGCATCGAGTACGACGCGCCGCCCGGATGGGACGCCGCCGGTGCGGAACGCGTGACCGCGTACCTCCTGATCCCCGACAGTGCTCGTCGCGAGCCCGCGCCCGCTGCGCTGGCACCGCACCCGACGCACCAGCGCGGCAAGGACGTCGTGTCGATCCCCGGCGTCGGCGTGAACCGGGACTACGGCTGGGAGTTGGCCCGTCGCGGCTACGTCGTCCTCGCGCCCGACATCGTCGGCAGCGGCGACCGGCTCGCGCCCGGCGAGGATTACTGGGACACCTCCGGCTTCTACCGCCGAAACCCGGGCTGGACGATCATCGGCCGGATGTTGGTGGACCACCGGCAGGGCGTCGACCTGCTCGCCGGCCTGCCCGAGGTGGACGCCTCGCGGATCGTCGCGATCGGCCATTCGCTCGGCGGCTACAACTCCGTGTTCCTGGCGGGCCTCGACGAGCGCATCCGCGCCACGGTGTCGAGCTGCGGCACCTCGATGTGGGCGGGAGATCCGCACCCCGGCCGGTGGTTCCGCGGCCAGCCGTTCATCCACCTTCCGCGCCTGGCCGACGACTTCGATGCCGGCGTCATGCCGTTCGAATGGCACGAGATCGCGGCGCTGGTCGCCCCGCGTCCGCTCCTGGTGTTCTCGACCCGCGAGGACGACTGCTTCCCCCACTACGAGTCGGTCGCCGCGGGCATGGCGGAAGTGCGGAAGCTGTACACCGCTCTGGAACGGCCGCAGGACTTCGAGTTCCTGCTCGGCAGCGGCCGCCACGACTTCCCGCCGTACGTCCGGCAGGCCGCCTACGCCTTCCTCGACGCGGTGGTGCGTCCGCGATGAGAGTGGGAGGCCGGCGGCCAGGCCAGGCCCGGGCGTGCGGGGGCCTGGCCTCGCGTACCTACGGCTCGATGATCAGCAGCCGGTCGGCCTGGTCGAGGGGGAGCTCCGGCACCGAGGCGTCCTGCCCTGGCGCGACCTCACCGACGATGACCGGCTGGCCGGTGTCGATGTCCTGTAGCTGCACGGGAACGTTCGTGTTGTTGATCAGGCGGTAGACGCCGTTCGCCCAGGAGCCCGTCGGTCCCGGACCGGGTGTGTAGCGGAAGAGGTCGATCATCTGGCCGGTCGGCTGGTCGAAGGTGAACTGCTGCGTGCCGTCCTGGCTGAAAACACAGACGTCGCCGGCGTCGCACGCGGCGTTGGTCGCAGCTGCTGACGCCACACCGGGTAGCAATGCGAGGCTGACGACTGCCGAGGTGGCTACTGCGCCCACCGCCCGTCTGAGCGTTCGGCTCATGCGAAACCTCCATCGTGGTAGGGATGCCCACGAGTATGCGGACGCGCGCTGGCGCGGTGCTGGCGTCGAGGTGGCACTCGCATGAGGGGTGGCGATGGTGTCCTTCTTGTCGTGCGGCCATGATGGGTTCGTGGAGTTCGAGCCGTATCGGAACGAGTTGGTGGCGTACTGCTATCGCATGGTGGGCACGTTCCACGAGGCCGAGGACCTCGTGCAGGAGACGATGCTGCGCGCGTGGAAGGCTCGCGACCGCTACGACAGCGCCCGGGCGTCCGTACGCACCTGGCTGTACCGGATCGCGACGAACGTGTGCCTGACCGCGTTGGAGGGTCGCGCGCGCCGGCCGCTGCCGTCGGGCCTCGGTGCGCCGAGCGACGATCCGGGGGCGCCGCTGACGCCGGCATTCGACATCCCTTGGCTGCAACCGTTTCCGTCGGCGCGCTTCGACCTGGACGCACGGGCTGACCTGCGGCTGGCGCTGGTAGCGGCGCTGCAGGTGTTGCCGGCCCGGCAGCGGGCGGTGCTGGTGCTGCGGGACGTCCTGGAGTTCAGCGCGGCAGAGGTCGCCACGCAGTTGTCGACGAGTGTCGCCGCCGTCAACAGCACGCTGCAGCGGGCCCGGGCGGCCGTTGGTTCGGTTGGTGGCCTGGACTCCGTGCCGGAGCCGTCCGATCCGGATGTACGGGCGGTTGTGCAGCGTTATCTGCGGGCGTTCGAGGCGGCCGACGTACCTGCTCTGGTGGACCTGCTGACGGCCGACGCGGTGCTCGAGATGCCGCCGGTGCCGCTGTGGTACCAGGGCGCCCGCGACTACGGGCGGTTCATGGATCGCGTCTTCGAGCTGCGCGGGACCGGCTGGCGGGTGCTCGAGCTCACGGCGAACGGCCAGCCGGCGCTGGCGGCGTACGCCCCGGCACCCGGCGGTGGTGGGTATCGGCTGCACACGCTCCAGGTGCTCACGGTCACGGGCGGCCGGGTCGCGCACAACGTCGTGTTCGCCGATCCCGCGGTGTTCCCGGCGTTCGAGCTGGCTCCGGAAATTTCTTCTTGAATGTTCTGCCGCGCGCGATGAGTCGGCGAGGTGCCGCCGGTATGTACCGGCGAAACCACAACGACCAAGGAGACACCATGAGCGTCATCGTCATCGAGTTCGTCACGCTGGACGGCATCGTCACCGACCCCGACGGCGCCGGAGGCACCCCGCTGGGCGGCTGGGCCTTCCGCCACGGCCCGGCGACCGTCGCGGGAGACAAGTTCCAGCTGGGCCGCACCCTGGACGACGGCGTCATGCTGCTGGGCCGGCGTTCCTGGGAGCTCTTCTCGCGGATCTGGCCGGGCCGCGACGAACCGTTCGCCGCCCGCATGAACGCGGTGCCGAAGCTCGTCGCCTCCCGTACGCTGACCGACGTCTCGGCCTGGCAGAACTCGCAGGTGCTGTCCGGCGACCTGGTCGACGCGGTGAAGCGCGAGCAACGCGACATCGTGATCACGGGCAGCCTGAGCATCGTGCACACGCTGATGGCCGCCGACCTGATCGACGAGTACCGCCTGCTGACCTTCCCCACCGTGCTCGGCGCGGGAGAGCGGCTCTTCCCCGAAGGCGGCGCGCCCGCCTACCTCGAGTGCCTCTCCGCCGAGCCTTCCGGCGCCGCCGCGCTGACCCGCTTCGGAAGGCCGGCAGCCCCGTCCGCCTGACCCCCGCCCGGCAGCGACCCGAGGACGGCGATGCTTTCCCGGGTCGCTGCTCGCCCCGCCCACTGATTGGCCAGGCCGGACGTCACGGCGCCTGGAGGAGTGCGGACAGCGCGGCGAGCTTAGGGCGAACGGCGGTGTAGTAGACCCATGTGCCCCGGCGTTCGGAGGTCACCAGGCCGCTCTCGCGCAGGACGCGGAGGTGGTGGGAGATGGTCGGGGCGGTGAGGTCGAACGTGCCGGTCAGGTCGCAGACGCAGGCCTCCCCGGCCGGGAAGGAGGCGATCAGCGACAGCAGTCGCAGGCGTACGGGGTCGCCCAGGGCTTTGAAGCCGCGGGCGAGCTCGTCCGCGGCCGCCTCGCTGACGGGGGCCGCGGCCAGCGGTGTGCAGCATGTGACCGTCGCCGTGTCTACCAGGGGCAGCTCCTGCTTCGACATGCATCTATCTTGACAACTATCGAATCAAGAGGCAAGCTCCTGCTTAGACGTTCATCGAAACAAGCGAGAGGGGAGCCCGCGCTCATGGCCACCACCGACACGCCGGACCAGACCGCGCTACGCGAGCAGGTCCGCGCCAACTACGCCGCCTCGGCGCTCCGGGTCATCGGCACCGACCAGGCCGGGCCGGCCTGCTGCGGTCCGAGCACCACCACCACCACCACCAACACCGCTTCCCAAACGGGTGCGTCGAGTTGTTGCGGTGACGCCGAGGTCGAGGAAGGCTTCGGCGCAGGCCTGTACTCCAAGGAGGAACAAGCCGACCTCCCCGCCGAAGCCCTGCTCGCCAGCCTCGGCTGCGGCAACCCCCTCGCCGTCGCCGCGCTGAACCCGGGCGAGACCGTGCTCGACCTCGGCTCCGGTGGCGGCATCGACGTCCTCCTGTCCGCGAAGCGGGTCGGCCCCACCGGCAAGGCCTACGGCCTCGACATGACCGAGGAGATGCTCGCCCTCGCCAACGCCAACAAGGCCAAGGCCGGCGCCACCAACGTCGACTTCCTCAAGGGCGAGATCGAGAGCATCCCGCTCCCGGAGGCCACCGTCGACGTCGTGATCTCCAACTGCGTCATCAACCTCTCGGTCGACAAGCCCGCCGTGTTCGCCGAGACCTTCCGGGTGCTCAAGCCAGGCGGACGAATCGGCGTCAGCGACGTCGTGGCCGAAGACCGGCTCACGCCGGCCGACCGCGCCGAACGCGGCCCCTACGTCGGCTGCATCGCGGGCGCGCTGTCGATCAGCGAGTACCGCCAGGGCCTCACCGCCGCGGGGTTCGCCGACGTCGAGATCGAGCCGACCCACGAAGTAGCCGACGGCCTGCACTCCGCGATCGTCCGCGCCACCAAGCCCGACGTCTAGCCCTGCCGGCGGCCGCATACGGGAAGATGGGGCCCGGATCGGAGGGTTGGCCATGCGTTTCGAAGTACTCGGGCCGGTACGAGCCGTGCGCGGCGGCCAGCCGGCCGGCCCGATCTCCGAGCTGCGTCGCCGGCTGCTCGCCGTCCTGCTGGTCCGGGCCAACCGGTCGGTGTCCTCCGACGTCATCGCGCGGGTCTTGTGGGGGAGCGCGGTGCCGGAACGGCCCGGCAACAGCCTGCACATCCACGTTCACCGGCTACGCCAGGTCCTCGACCGGCCCGACCGCCTGCTCGCCACGCCGGGTGGCTACCAGCTGAACCTCGCTCCCGACGAGCTCGACGCGCTGGTGTTCGACCGCCTGCACGCCGAGGCCCGGCAGGCGCTCGCGGACGGCGGCGACCGGGCCGAAGCGGCCGCCCAGCTACGCGAGGCGCTCGCGCTGTGGCGGGGCGCTCCCTACGCCGGCGTCGACGAGCACGAGGTGATCACGCCGGAAGCCAAGCGGCTGGCCGAAGCCAGGTTGGTGGCGTACGAGGAGCTGTTCGACACCGAGCTGAGCCGCGGCCGGGCGCGCGAGGTCGTGCCGGAGCTGACCGAGCTGGTCGCCGAGTACCCACTGCGCGAGCGGTTCGCGGGCCAGCTGATGCTGGCGCTGTATCGCTCGGGTCGCCGGCCCAGGGCGGAGGCGGCCTACCACGCTGTCCGGCAGCGGCTGGCCCGGCAGCTGAAGTCGCAGCCCGGCCGGGAGCTTCGGGAGCTGCACGACGCGATCCGCGCCGAGGACCCCGAGCTGGACCTCCCGGCGAGCGGCTCCCGTCCGGCCCGAAGCCAGGACGAGCCGGCCAGGCCGCGACGGCCCGCCCTTCTGCCGCCCGCACCCGGAGCGTTCTTCGGACGCGAGACCGAGCTCGCCGAGCTGGAACGGATCGCGAGCCAGGCATCCGACGACGGTTCGGGTGGCCTGGTTCTGCTCACCGGCATGGCCGGGATCGGGAAGACCGGCCTGGCCGTCCGCTACGCGCACTCCGTCGCCGCCCGGTTCCCCGACGGCCAGCTCTACCTCGACCTGCGCGGGCACTCACCCGGCCCGGCGCTGGATCCGCTGACGGCGCTCGGCCAGCTGCTGCGTGCGCTGGGCGCGGATCCCAACCGGGTCTGGGAATCCGAGGCGGACGCGGCCGCGGAGTACCGCTCGTTGCTCAGCGGCAGGCACCTGCTGGTGCTGCTCGACAACGCAGCGTCCGCCGACCAGGTACGCCCGTTGCTGCCGGCCACGCCCGGCTGCCTGACGTTGGTCACCAGCCGCAACCGGCTGTCGGGCCTGATCGCCCGCGAAGGCGCCCACCGCATCGGCATCGGCGAGCTGCCGCCGGCCGTCTCGCACACGTTGCTGGAACGCCTGGCCGGCAAGGAACGATTGGCGAACGAGCAGCAGGCCGCCGCCACCCTGATCGAGGCGTGCGCCGGCCTGCCGCTCGCACTGCGGCTGGCCGCCGCGCAGCTCGCCGACGAGCCGCACCGCCCACTGGCCGACTACCTCGCCGAGCTGCGCGACCGCGGGCTCGCGACGTTCGTCCTGGAGGACGACGAGCACTCTGCGGTCGCCGCCGCGTTCGACCTGTCGTACCAGCACCTCGCGCCCGCGAACCGGCGCCTGTTCCGGCTGCTCGGGCTCGTACCCGGCAACGACTTCACCGCCGGCGCGGCCGCCGCCCTGAGCGGCAGCCCGGCCGCCGAGGCACGAGCGGTCCTGCGCGCGCTGGCCGGCGTACACCTGCTGGAGGAGCACGCCGACGGCCGGTACCGCTTCCACGACCTCGTACGCGACTACGCCCGGCACCACGCCGAGTCGGCGGAGACCGAGGCCGAGCGCGACGAGGCGCTGGAGCGTCTCTTCGCGTGGTACTACCAGGGCAAGCGGGCCGCGGTCGCGCACCGCAGCTCGATCCGCCGCCACCCACCCGCGCCCGCGTTGCCTGCCGGCATCCCCGGGACCGCCGTCGTCGACGGGGAGGCGGCGATCGGCTGGTTGTGCGCGGAGTTCCCCAACCTCGCCGCCGCCGTCCACGCGGTGGTGGACCGGCCCGGCCAGGCGCACTGGAGCTGGCATCTCACGGTGGGCCTGGTGGTCGCGATGGCCGAGCAGGGGTACGCGAGCGAGGTCCATGCGATGGCGGAGACCGCGGCGGACGCGGCCCGCAAGGCGGGCGACCGGCACGCGCTCGCGAACGCGCTGACCGAGCTCGCCGCCGGACTGCACCGAAGCGACCTGCCGGTGAACGTCGCCCTGATGGCCGAGGCGCTCGAGCACGCCGAGCAGGTGGGCGACCGCGCGCTGCTCGGCTACTGCCTCAACGTCGCCGCGGTCGTCCACAAGACGAAGGGCGATCTCGAGGTCGCCGAGCGGTACCTCACCCGTTCACTCGAGCTGCAGAGCGCGGACGGCGACCAGTCTGGGCAGGCCAGGGCACTCGACAACCTCGCGCTGATCGCGTACCAGCGAGGCGACCTGCGGCGAACCGAGCGGCTGTACGAGCAGATCGTGGCGCTGTCGGGCGACCAGGCCACCAGGCTGACCGCGCTGGGGCTGCCCGGTCTGATCTGGGCCCGGGTCATGCTCGGCCGGGTCGACGGCATCGACGACCTGATCGCGTCAGCGGAGGAGGTGACGGCCCGGTTCGGGCACCGGATCAAGCAGCACCTGCTCCGGCTGTACCGAGCGATCTGGTATCGCGACACGGGCCGCTTCGCCGAGGCGTACGAGCAGGCGTCGGCCGCGGTTCGTTCCGCCGACGAGCTCGACCAGCCGCTGGCTCGCGGCGACGCGCGCTATCAGCTCGGCAGCTGCCAGTTGCTGGACGGCGATCTGGCCGCGGCCCGGGCGACGTTCGAGCGGGCTCGGGAGCTCGCCACCTCGACACAGGTCGCCGGGTGCCTAGCACCGGCGTTGCGTGGGCTGGCGGAGACCGAGCTGGCGGCGGGCCGGCTGGAGCTCGCGGAATCCCTTGCGGCACGGGCGATCGAGTACGCCGAGGAGCGGCCGTGGAGTCCGGTGCAGGTGGCCGGTGCGACGGTGACACTGGCGCGGGTGGAGCTCGCGCTCGGCAGGCCGGAGGCGGCGGTGGCGCATGGCCGGCGGGCATTGGCGATCCACCAGGAGACGGGGCACTTCCTGGGACTGGCGCGGGCGCATCGAGTGCTCGGTGAGGCGACCGTCGGTGCGGAGGGCGTCGAGCATTTGAGGGAGGCGCTGCGGAGGTTCGAGGCTTACGGGTCTCCCGAAGCCGCCGACGTACGGACCCGGCTGGCCCGGCCGGCGCGGTCGGCACCTTCGGCAGGGTCGGCACGGCCGGCGCGTTCGGACGAGTAGGACAAGTCCTGGCCGGCTCGGTCGCACTGTCCGGCTGGTTTCTGCCCGCTTTCCACCTGCTTTCCGCTGGAGGCGGCGAGCGCCGATCGGCGGCTACCTTCCTCGGGTGTCCGTTCAGCCGCCGTACCCGCACCGCCCTCCAGGCCCACCGCCGCCACCACCCGGGCAGTACGGGCCACCGTCGGGGCCCTTTCCAGGAACACGGCCAGGACCACCGCCCGGGTCACCGCCACCCGGCCCGGGCGGTTTCGGCCCTGGCGGCCCCGGCGGTCCGTGGCCGCCGCACGGACCGCAGCCCTATCGCGGGAATCGCAAGAAGAAGAGCCGTGCGGGCCTGGTCGTCCTGCTGATCGTGCTGCCCTTCGTCCTGATCGCCGCGGTCGTCGGTGGCGGTGCGTTCTACTTCCGCGACCGGCCGGGCGGCCTCATGAGCCTGTTCAGCCCCTCCCGCCTCGACGTCGACCAGGAGCTCGCCACCGTGCTGGAGGCGCGGTTCGACGAGAACTATCAGCCCGCGGAAGGTCTCGGTCTCTTCAAGGAGCGTTGGTGGACCACGAAGCACCTGGTCCGCACGATGCCGAACGAGGTCGTGGCGTACGACCTCGCGAGCGGCAAGGTCGCCTGGAAGGTCGACGTTCCGCGGAACCACTACTGCAGGGCGTCGGGACAGCAGTCGGCGAAGGGCTACGTCGCGGTGCTGAGCGGCACGCGGGAAGACGGCTGCCGCAAGCTCACGATCGTCGACATCAACAACGGCAAGGTGGTGTGGACGAAGGACCTGCCGCCCGCGGATCCCGGCCGCGGTAAGAACGCCCTCGTGACCGACTTCCCGCGCGCCGACCATCGCCCGGTCGTGCACGGCGAGCGGGTCTACGTCCCCACCGACAAGGGCGGGCACATCCTGAACGTCGCCGACGGATCGGTGGTCCAGAGCCCGAACCCGAAGAACAAGTGCTTCACCACCCACTACGACGCGATCGGCGAGGTCGGGCTGGCGTACCGGAACTGCTCCCACACCGGCGACGAGGGCCGGCACCTGACCGGGTTCGACCCGGCGGGCAAGGTGATCTGGCGGTGGAACCTGCCGGAGGAACGCGGCAAGACGTACAAGCTCGTCGGTGTGCTGTCGAACGATCCGTTGCTGGTCAGGGTGTTCGGCGAGTACGGACGCAAGGAGATCTGGCGGGTCAAGCCCGGCAAGCCCGACGGCACCGGGGGAGAGCACGTCGTCGTGGCGGACGTGTCGGAGAACAAGAAGGCGCTGGCACCGCAGGACCCGTGCGAGATCGCGGGCAGCGACGGGCTCTACGACTGCTCGCGCGCCGCGGTCGCGGATGGCACGCTGTATCTACCGCAGCGTAAGGGATCCCAGTCGAACGACATCCGGCACGGGATGGCGGCGTACGACATCGAGACCGGGAAGCAGTTGTGGTACAGCGAGTGGGACATGTCGCACAACATCACCGCGCCGCTGGGCCTCGACGACGCCGGTCACCCGATCGCCTACCTCTTCCCGACCGAGGAGGATCCAGCCGCACTGGTGCGCGTCGATTCGAAGACCGGCGCGATGACGCCGGTCGCGAAGCTGCCGCCGCCCAACGAGTCGCTGTCAAAGCTTGGCCAACGGGGGTTGGCAGAGGCTCCGGAGGCGGGGAACGTCGAGTGGCACAACGGATATCTCGCGTTCTTCCGCACCCAGGCCGGCGAACGGGAAGCGGGGTACGGCGCCACAGTCGTCTACAAGTGACCCATCGGCCCGGTGACCGGCTTCTCGCTGGTTCATCATCGCCTTGTAGCTGGGAACCGGGTCGGCGTGCGAGCCCAACGGGATCACGCCTTCCACGGCCTCGCTGCGGTGCGGCTGCGTACACGGAACGACCCTGGTCGCGTCGTCGAGCGGCTCGCCGGTGAGGCATCGGCGCAGCGTTCCGAGTCCGTCGCGCAGGACGCCGGCGCGTGAGCCGGTCCACGAAGCGGCCTCGTCCCCTGGGTTTCGTTCGAGGACCGCGCAGGCGTACCAGCGCCGGCCTGCCTGCCACTGTTGCGGCGTGGGCCAGATCACGCGGCGTTCGAGGCGGGTCGCGTCGGCGTTCGGGCTGCCGAGGTAGGGCGTGAGAGCTGCCTGGCAGATCGGTGAGACCTTCGGGTCCTGAGGCGGGAAGTCGTCCGGCGGCTCGGCACCGGCCGGCGGACGACCGGACCTGGTCACCTCGGCGTAGTGCTTCTTCTCGCAGCCGATCTTCTGGTAGCCACTGCCGGAGCTACCCTGCATCGGGAATTCCACAAGAATACTTGTACAAGTTTTCTTGTCGATATAGGATCCACCGGCATGGAGCCGGAGGACGTGGAAGAGGCCATGCCCGCACCCCGTCGAGTTGTCGACCCGGCGGTACTGAAGGCGCTGGCCCATCCGCTGCGACGCCGGGCGATCGAGGCGCTGATGGTCGCCGGGCCGGCAACCGTGGGGATGCTCGCCGAGACTCTCGGCGAAGCGGTCGGCAAGGTCTCGTTCCATGTCGCTCAGCTGGCCAGGCACGGCCTGGTCGAGGAGGTGCCAGAGCTCGCCAAGGACCGGCGCGAACGCTGGTGGCGTACGAGCGGCTTCAGCTGGTCCGACGCCGACTTCCTCGACGACCCGGTGGACAAGGCCGTGGCCGACGCGGCGTTCGCGGTCAACGTGAACGGCCACCTCGAGCGCGTCCTGCAGTACCGCGAGGAGATGGCCGGCTGGGGGAAGGACTGGGCCGATGCGGCCTACAGCACCGGCAACTGGCTGGAGTTGACACCGGCGGAGCTTCGGCAGTTCACCTCCGAGCTCGAGGAGGTCTTCGCCCGCTGGGCGAAACCTGGGACACGCGGCGAGGACGAGCACCGGGAACGCGTTTACTCGTTCATCTACGCGTTCCCCCGCCGGCTCTGAGTCGACCGAGCATTCGTTACAGGGGAGGGCATGCGAGTGGACGGCATCGTGGACCGGTTCCTGATCAACCCGCGATTCGCCAGGATCTGGCTGGCCGGGGCGATCTCGTGGGTCGGCGACTTCGTGTTCGATACGACTGTGCTGCTGTGGATCTCCACTGAGCTGGCGAAGGGCAAGCCGTGGGCTCCGGCCGCCGCGTCGGGGGTGATGATCGCGATCCTCGTACCCAACGTCGTCGTCGGTCCGCTGGCCGGTGTGTTCGTCGACCGTTGGGATCCCAGGCGCACGATGCTCTGGTCCGATCTGATCAGTGCGATCACGGTCGGAGCGCTGGTCGTGCTTCCGCTGTTGCCGAATGGCGTTCTGCCGTTGAGGGTTCAGCTCATCCTGCTCTACACCGCGATCGTGCTGATCACGGTCGTGTCGCGGTTCTTCACGCCGGCCAGGTTCACGATCATCGCCGATATCGTGCCCGAAACCCAGCAGTCGCGGGCGGCCGGCATCACGCAGGCGACCAGCGCGACCGCGGCGATCATCGGCCCGCCACTGGCCGCGCCGTTGCTGTTCACTGCCGGCGTGCAGTGGGCGCTGGTGCTGAACGCGTTGAGCTTCGTGGTGTCGTACCTGCTGATCCGCGACGTCCGCGCGACCCGGACGGCGTCTGCCGCGGGCGGCGCGCGAGCCGGCTTCTGGCAGGAGTTCCGGACCGGGCTGAAGACGATCGTGGACAGCCGGGTCGTCCGCACGGTCCTGATCATGGGCGTGATCGCGAACATCGCCATGCAGGCGTTCAGCGCGCTCGGTGTGTTCTTCGTGATCGACAACCTCCACACCGAGGCGAAGTTCTTCGGCCTGCAGGACACGATGCTCGGCCTCGGCGTCGTCATCGGCGCCGCGATCGCCGGCGCGTTCGGCGAACGCCTCGGCCTGGTGCGGGTGATCTGGGTCAGCATGGTCTTGCTCGGCGTGGGTTTCGGCTTCTACGCCAGGACGGCGAGCTTCGTCGTGGCGCTCGGCATGCTGTTGCTGACGGCAGTTCCGCTCGGTGTGATGAACACCGCGTTCAGCCCGCTGCTGATCCGTACCGTGCCGAGGGACGTGCTGGGCCGGGTGTTCGCCACCACCACACCGGCCGTCCAGGCCATGGGAATCGCGGGTGTCGCGGTCGCCGGCTGGCTGTCGAGCTCGGTGCTTCGCGACCTCGACGCGGACGTCCTCGGCGTGCACTTCGGCACCTACGACACGATCTTCGTCGCCGGTGCGGTGCTCATCGTGCTCTCGGGCCTCTATGCCGCGGCCGCGTTGCGGCGTACGGAGTGAGCCCGGGCATAACGCCGCCGGGCCTGAGTCGTTGACTTCCTGTATCTGCAGAAGGAAGTTTGCGATGATCGCACCATTGACGAGCAATCAGTTACGGGCCATGTTCATTGATGACCGTTTTTACGGTTATGGCCTGGATCTTTGCGCTTTTTTGCACTATCCGTCACTGTCCGAGGTTGCGGCTGTTGTTCCGCACGGCAGCGCACAACTCCTCGAGCTCACCGACCTGACCGGCGTCGAGCCCGACACCGTGCCGTCCGATCATCCGTTGCGCGCGCTGCACGAGGAAGGCGAGCCCTCGGTCTGGATCAGCCTCGCCGGAACCCTCCTGCTGCTGCAGTACTCCAATCATCCAAGCGCCTCGGCGTTCGCCGACTGGGTGGGCCGCCAGCGTGACTACGAATCGTTCTTCGACGTCCCGCCGGACCTCTTGGACGAAGGCCTCGATCTGCTGGCCTGGGCCTTCGGCCCGACGGTGACGATGCTCGCCGAGATCATGCTCACGGAGGCCGGACGTACGATCGACCCGATCGCCCGGGTGCTGGATCCACCGCCGGTCTACAACCTGACGGACCTGCTCGGCTCCTGCTTCGAGGACGAGGCCTTCGAGGACCAGAACGCCGGCGTCTGAACGGCAACTAGGCGTTGTCGGACGGCTCGTCGTCGTTCCGGCGACGTTTGCCGCGCAGCCGGCCGGCGTGGGCACGAGCGGTCGGATCGCTGCGAGTCCTGAGCAGGCTGGCGATCGTGGTGATGGCCAGCGTGATGCCGATCACCACCAGCGACAGGCCCGTCGAGATCTCGGGGATGCGGTCGTCGAGGTCGACGTGGGCCCAGTGCAGGATCAGCTTGACGCCGATGAACGCGAGGATGAGCGCGAGTCCCGTCGAGAGGTAGACCAGCCGGTCGAGCAGGCCCTTGACCAAGAAGAACAGCGCGCGCAGGCCGAGCAGCGCGAACGCGTTGGCCACGAAGACGATGTAGGCCTCGTCGGTGACGCCGAACACCGCGGGGATGGAGTCGAGCGCGAACAGCAGGTCGGTTCCGCCGATCGCGACGAGCACGACGAACAGCGGCGTGACCACCCGGCGCCCGTCGACGCGGGCGATCAGGCGACCCTCGACGTACGACGTGGTCGACGGCAGCGCACGCCTGGTCAGGCGGACGAGGAAGTTGTCCTCGACGTCGGGGTCCTCGTTGCGATGGCGGTAGAGCTGCACCGCGGTCCAGATCAGCAGCAGCCCGAAGATCAGGAACATGAACGAGAACAGGGAGATCAGCGTCGCGCCGACCGCGATGAAGATCACACGCATGACCAACGCGGCCACGATGCCGAACGTCAGAACCTTGTGCTGATGCCGGTCCGGCACCGCGAACGTGCTCATGATGATCACGAACACGAACAGGTTGTCGATCGACAGGCTCTTCTCGACCAGGTAGCCCGCGAAGTACTGCGCGCCGAAGTCCCAACCCGCCAACGCGCCGAAGACAACGCCGAACAGCAGAGCGACGCCGATGTAGAAGACCGACCACGCGGTCGCCTCACCGAAGCCGACGGCGTGCGGCCGGAACGTACCAAGGAACAGGTCGAGTCCGAGCAACGCGACGATGATCCCGATCGTCACTGCCCAGCCGAGCGCGCTCACCTCCAGCATCGGGCCATGGTACGTGGAGTTTCCCGGAACGCAGGGGATGCTCGGTGCGTGGCGCTCGCGCCGGTTGCCTGGCGCGACTGTGAAATGCTCGAGGCATGTCGCTCGGCAAACACTCCGCCGGTGAGATCGCCGCCATCGTCGTTCCACCGTTCTCCCTTGTCGCCCTGGGCTTCGCCTGGGGACGCAAGCCCGGCCCGATCCTGGTCGTCATCCTCGCGGCGATCCTGGCGAGCGCGGTGCTGGCCGCGGTGCAGCATGCCGAGGTCGTCGCTCACAAGGTGGGGGAGCCGTTCGGGTCGCTGGTGCTCGCCGTCGCGGTCACGGTGATCGAGGTCGCCCTGATCGTCACGTTGATGGTGTCCGGCGGGCCCGAAACCGCAACGCTGGCACGAGATACGGTCTTCTCCGCCGTCATGATCACGATGAACGGCATCGTCGGGCTCTCGTTGCTCGTCGGCGCGTTGAAGCACGGGCTCACGATGTTCAACGCCGAGGGCACGGGGGCGGCGCTGGCCACTGTGACGTCGCTCGCCACGCTCAGCCTCGTCGTACCCACGTTCACCGAGGGCAAGGCCGGACCGGAGTTCACGCCCGGACAGCTGGCGTTCGCCGCGTTCGCATCGATCGCGTTGTACGGCATGTTCGTGGTGACGCAGACGCTCCGGCACCGCGACTTCTTCCTTCCGGTGCAGCCGGAGGGCAAGCCGGCGACGGCTCCGAACGAGGAGGAGCATGCCGCTCCGCCGTCGAAGGGCGTGGCGCTCACGAGCCTCGGCCTGTTGTGCGCGGCGTTGGTGGCCGTGGTCGGCCTGGCCAAGGTGGAGTCGCCGGCGATCGAGGCGGGTGTCAAGGCGGCCGAGCTTCCCGTGTCGTTCGTGGGTGTGGTGATCGCGTTGGTGATCCTGCTGCCGGAGACGATGGCGGCGACCCGCGCGGCGGCGCGCAACCGGGTGCAGATCAGCCTCAACCTCGGGCTCGGTTCGGCGATGGCCAGCATCGGGTTGACGATTCCGGCGATCGCGGTGGCGTCGATCTGGCTCGACGGGCCGCTGCTGCTCGGCCTGGGCTCGACCCAGATGGTGCTGTTCGCGTTGACGGTCGTGGTGAGCGTGCTCACCGTCGTACCCGGCCGGGCGACGCGGCTGCAGGGCGCGGTTCACCTCGTCCTGCTCGCCGCGTTCCTCTTCCTCTCGGTCAGTCCGTAGGTCCTACCGCGTCGCCGCGCGGATGTCGTCGACCGTCAGCCCGCGCAGCTCGTCGGCGTCCGGCATCCGCCCGAGGCCGCGCAGCCGTTGCGCCTGGGCCTTCCGCGCCGCCTCGAACAGCCGCCGGGCCTCGCGGGCGTTGCCGAAACTCGCGTCGCCCGACAACCGGCCGAAGTACTCCGCGAGCACCGGCTCGGCCCCGGGCGAAAGGTGATAGTCGCCGGCCGCGGCCATCCGGTTGGAGATCAGCACGAGCTCTGCCGGCGTGTAGTTCTCGAACTCGATCGTCCTGGCGAAACGGGACGCCAACCCGGGGTTGGCGGCCAGGAACGTCTCCATCTCCGTGGTGTAGCCGGCCACGATGATGGCGATCTCGTCGCGATGGTCCTCCATCAGCTTGACGAGTGTGTCGATGACCTCCTGGCCGAAGTCGCCGCTGCCGCTGGCGGACCTGGACAGGGTGTACGCCTCGTCGATGAACAGCACACCGCCGAGCGAGGACTCGAACGCCTGCGAGGTCTTCTCGGCCGTGTGCCCGATGTACTGGCCGACGAGATCGCGCCTGGCCACTTCCCTGAACGTCCCGCGCGGCAGTACGCCGAGCGCCTTCAGCAGCTTCCCGTACGCCCGCGCGACGGTCGTCTTTCCCGTACCGGGCGCGCCGGCGAAGATCAGGTGATGGCTGGTGCCGCCGACGGCCAGGCCCGCGGCCTCCCGCCACGCGTTCACCTGGATCTCGTCGACCAGCCCGCGGACCTCGGCCTTCACGCCGGGCAGCCCGACCATCGTGTCCAGGCCGGCGAGCAACTCCTCGACCGAGTCACCAACCGCGTCGGCCGGCCCGCCCGCGGGCGCGTCGACGACCACGGGGTCGGCGGTGTCGGCGAGCCGGATGGCGGGTTCGGCCGTGTTGGACGTACGGCAGCCCTCGACCTGGCCACCGCAGCCCGCACCGAACGACAAGCCGCAGCCGCGGGTGTCGTGCACCGACAGCCGGCGCAACGTCGGACGGCTTCCGTGCGCGACGGCGACTCCTTCGGCGCCGGTCTGGGAGATCTCGCACGACTCGATCACCGGCCTGCCGTACTGGTAGACGTACACACCGCGGCCGCCGCACTGGCTGATCGTTCCGCCCCGGACCAGCGGGTCGGCGCCGAGCCCGATCACCAGGCCGTCGCCCAGGGATTCGGCGATCGTGGTGTCGACGACCTGACCGCTGGACGCCAGTACCTGCACGCCGGTCTCGCCGCCGGTGACCGTGCAGCGGGCAAGCCGGAACGAGATGGCCGCGTCGATCACGACGGCGGCGGCTGTACCGCCGCCGACCTGGCAGCGCTCGGCGACCAGCGTGGAGCGGCGGGCCAGGATGCCGGGACCGTGGCCGGCCCGGACCCAGATCCCTTCCAGGGTAAGCGAACCGTCAACCATCGACACCGCGGGCGGCTCACCTCCGGTGGCGTCCAGCACGACGGCCGCGCCTGGCTCGGCCCGCAGTGTCACGGCGCGACCGGAGATCTGCAGGATCTCGGCGTACGTGCCGTCGGCGATCGCGACCACCGCACCGTCGGGAGCTTCGAGCACAGCCTGCCCGATCGTCGGGTACGCGCCCGGCCGCCCGGGCGCGACAACGAGCGTGCGCGTCGAGCCGGTTCCGGGCGGGGCGGCCGGGTTGGCCATGGCGCTCACGCCTTTCGTCGTTGTGTTGGTGTGTGGTCAGCTGGCGCGGTCGAGGAGCCAGCCGCGGTCGGCGGCTTTGGCGCCGGCTTGGAAGCGGCTGCGTGCGTCGAGCCGGTTCGTCAGGTCCGCGTCGGCTGGTTGTGTGGGGGTGGCTTGGTGGGTGGGTGCGTGAGGCGGTTCCGGGCGGAGCTGGTCGGGGCGGCTGGGTTGGCCGGGTTGGTCGGGTTGGCCATGGCGCTCACGCCTTTCGTCGTCGTGATGGCCGTGGTCAGCTGGCGCGGTCCAGGAGCCAGCCGCGGTCGGCGGCTTTGGCGCCGGCTTGGAAGCGGCTGCGTGCGCCGAGCCGGTTCATCAGCACCGCGACCGTGCGGCGGACGGTGCGGACCGCGACGCCCAGTTGGGCGGCGACCACCTCGTCGGTCGCGCCGGCGGCGAGCAGGCGGAGCGTCTCCTGCTCGCGGGGCGTGAGCTCGAGGCCGTCGGGGACGTCCTGGTCGGCCAGGGGTACGGCATCCGGCCACAGTCGTTCGAACAACTGCCTGGTCGTGGCCACCACACTCGGCAGCCGCAGCGCGTCGATGCTGCCGACGGCACGTTCGGCCGGGAGCAGGGCGACCCGCTCGTCGACGACGACGGCGTCCATCGGTACGTCCGGCATGGTCCGTACGTCCGCTCCGGCGAGCGACAGCGTGGCGAGATGTCGGCACAGCTTGGGCGCGGTGCGCGCGACGTCGGGGAACAGCGCACGGAACCGCACGCCGCGCCGGACCGCGTGCCCGCCGAGGTAGCGGAACGAGACGTTCGCCGGCGACAGCGTGCTCATCGCGAGCACCTCGGTCGTGGCCGTCGCCAGTACGTCGGCGATGCCGGCCGGCCCATGCAGCGGCCGGATCGGGGCTTCGACCGGCTCGGGCTGCTGCCCGACGAGGGTCAGTGGCGCGGGCTGGAGGAGATCCGCCCGGTACAGCGGCTCCGCGGTCATACCAGGGTCCTCGCAATCGGTAGAGAAGCTGCCACTCCGGGGCCGTGCCGGCCCTCGAGTCGTTCCGGATGTACGCCGTAGGCCCGGACCAGCCGGCTGAGCACCGTGATCGCGACGTCCAGTGCGCCGGCGCTGGCGGCGGCCACCCGTACCACCGGCTCGCGGCGCTCGACGCTGTTGGCGTGCGGACCCGGCGCGGCTGCCACCCGGGTGCTGACGGAGACCGTCACCGAGGCGGTGACCGCCGTACCCGCCAGCGCCTCGATCAGCGCCGAAGCGGCGCCGGGCTGGAGCTTGGTGAAGCCGCCGAGACGTAGGCAGGCCTGGCTGACCGGGCCCGCCGACCAGGTGGTCCAGCGCTCGCGAACGTGACCGCGGCCGGCGTTCGCGTGCGCCAGTGAGACGAGCGTGGTGGCTGCTTCCTGGTCGTCGACCTGAGCCGCGGCCGCGCCGGACCGTTCCAGCTGACGCAGGACGCGGCGGGCGGCGTTCTTCACCAGCATCGTGAGGCCGGCGTCGCTGCTCAGGTCGTGCGTACGGTTCGCGGCGATCGCGATCCAGCCGCGCGGCTGGCTGTCGTGCCGGAGGCCGGCGTGCACCACGACCTGGATCTCGACGTCGGCCGGCTGCTCGTCGAGTGTGTCCAGCAGTCCGGCGTCCGGCTGGAGCAGGCAGGCGAGCGCCGCGCCGACTCCGGAGCCGGCCGGGTCGACCCGGAGCAGCGCGCTCACGGCGGCCTGGTTGCTGACCAGCGCCAGCGGGCGGTCGCGTACGGCGGTCGCGTCGAACGTCGTGCGGCCGAGCCACGGCTCGAGCAACGCCGAGGCGACCGCCGCGTTGCTCGTCTGCGAGCTCTCCGGCAGTTCGGCCCGGCGCCGCCGCAGGAGGAACCGGGCGGCGATCCCGGCCCACTGGTGCGGCCACGCACCGCGAACCGGTACGGCGGTGAGCGCGACCAGCCCGGCCGCGGCCGCGCTGGTGCCGAGCAGGACAGTGAGTGACCCGTTGGCGGCAACGGCGACCGCGACCAGCGCGAGCTGCCAGCAAAGGATCTGGGCGAGCCCGATCCGGGCGCCTGCGGCCCGGGGCTTGGCGGGTTGCGCGCGTGCCGTGCCGGCAGCCGGCTGTGCCGCGGCTTGAGCGATCGCCTGCGGAACGGCCGCGGGCGCCGCGCCCGCTGCCCACGCAAGCGTCGGGACCTGAGCCGGCGCCGGTACAGACGCAGTCGCCGGTGCGGATGCCGCGAACGGCGCAGGTGCTGCGAACGGTGCTGGTGCTCCCGGTGCCGCTGCCGGCGTCCCTGTTGGTGGCGCGAACGGTGCCGGTGCCGTGGTCGGTGGCGCGAACGGCGCCGGTGCCGGTGTTGGTGAGGCGAATGGTGCTGCGGGTGTTGGCGGCGCGAATGGCGCTGCGGCCGGTGTCCCTCCTGCGGTTGGTGACGCGAACGGCGAGGCAGGCGGCGGCGTCGCCGGCTGGATCGGCTGGCCACCTTGCTGTTGGAACTGCGCCGCCTGCTGAACCGGCTGCGGGACTGGCTGCTGGAACTGCGTCGCCGGCTGCTGGACCGCCTGCTGGATCGGCTGTTCGGGCTGCTGTGGCGGCGGCGGTTGTTGTGGCTGCTGTTGCGGCTGGTGTTGTGGCTCCTGCGGCAGTGCGACGATCGGCCGGTTCACGCTACCCACGTCCCCTCTGCTCGTACCGGCGTCAGCTCGCTTCCGTCGAGCCGGATCTCCTGGCAGCTGTCGATTCCGGCGTCGATGCCGGTGATCCGGCTGCGGCTGGTGACCAGCACCAGAGCCTCCGGCGTGCCAGGCAGCAGCGGATCGAGCTGGTCGGTGTCGCGTACGCCGTCCAGCAACAGCAGCAGCTGCTTGCCGTGGCTGACCGAGCGCCAGAGCGCGGCGCGTTCGGACAAGGAGTCCGGCAGCCAGAGCCCTGGCCCGGTGACCGAACGGATCAGCCGTGCGAGCGCCTCGAGCGCGGACAGCGACCCGGCTTCCAGGTACACCTGCCCGTCCGGGTAGTGCTCGGCCAGCGCGTGCCCCGCGAGTACCGCGATCGCCGTCTTGCCGGTGCCCGCCGGCCCGCTCACGACCAGCACCGGTGCCGTGCCGGCAGCCGTCGCCGCGTCCAGCAGTGTCCGCACCGACGACCCGTTTCCACGCACCGTCGTCGCTCGCGGGAGCTGGTGCGGCCGCGGCCACTCGCACGTGGACAAGCCCGCCGGCGTGCCGCCCCGTCCACCGGAGAGCGCCGCCTGGTGTGCCGCCGTCAGCTCCGGACCCGGCTCCACGCCGAGCTCGTCCAGCAGTGCTCGCCGCGCGGATTGATAGGCCGTCAACGCTTCCCGGACCCGCCCCGCCTCCCGCAGCGCGTCGATCAGCCGCGCCCAGGCCAGCTCACGCAGCGGATCCTCGGCCGTGATCGCACCGAGCAGCTCGATCGCGTCCGCCGGCTGACCGAGCCGCAGGTACGCCTCGGCCAGCGTCTCGCGCAGCGTGAACCGCGCCTCCGCCAGCCGCCCCAGCATCGGATGCGAGCAGCAGGAGTCCGCGATCTCGTCGTACGGCCGGCCGCGCCACCTCGCGAGCGCGGAGGGCACCCGCGCCACGATCTCCTCCAAGCGCCCCGAACGCAGTGCCTCGCCCGTCCAGGAAGCCTCCGACAGCACCACGCCGGCATCCAGCTCGCCGGTACGCAACGAGAGCCGGTACTCCCCGGACCGGTTCTCGATCCGTTCCGGACCGAGCAGTTTGCGCAGCTGCCAGATGTAGGTCTTCAGGTTGTTGGCCGCCGACGCCGGCGGCTCCCGGCCCGGCCAGACCAGCGAGACGAGCCGGCTGGTCGGCACCCAGGAGCCGGCCTCGAGAGCCAGCGTCACGAGGACGGTTGCCTGCTTGCGGCCGCCGGGGCCGACCGGTGACCCGGTGCGTCCGGTGACCTCAACGGGCCCGAGGATCCGGACTATCGGACCTCGCCCTGTCGTCACGTCTGCGATCACGTCGCCTACGATGCGCGCTTGGGCATGACATTTTGATGACACGGCCCGCCGGGGCGAAACTAGGCACGACCTGGGCCAAGGGGTGACAGACGTGCGCGTACTAGTGGTGGAGGACGACGCGGACCTTCGGGTCGGTGTGCCCACGGCCCTGCGGTCGGCCGCGCTGGCAGTCGACGTCGCCGGTGACATCGCGGAGGCCGACCTGGCGCTGCAGGTCAACGACTACGACTGCGTGGTGTTCGACCGGATGCTGCCCGACGGCGACTCGATCACCTACGTCCGGCGGCGCCGGCAGGAGGGCTGGGCGGTGCCCGTTCTCTTCCTGACCGCGCTCGACACGCTGGCCGACCGGGTGGACGGCTTCGACCACGGCGGCGACGACTACCTCGTCAAGCCGTTCGCGGTGGCCGAGCTGGTCGCGCGGGTGCTCAGCCTCTGCCGCCGGGCCGGCAACGGCCGTCCGCCGGTGTTGCGCTACGGCGACCTCGAGGTCGACACCGCCCGCCGCGAGGTGCGCCGGGGAGGCGTCCTGCTGACGCTGACCGCCAAGGAGTTCGCCGTACTGGAGTACCTCATCGCACGGCCGGAGCAGGCGGTGACGCGTACCGACCTGATCGAGCACTGCTGGGACGCGATGGCCGATCCGGCCTCGAACGTCGTCGACGTGACGATCAAGCGGTTGCGGGCGAAGCTGCGCGCACCGCAGCTGATCCAGACGGTGTTCGGTACGGGCTACCGGCTGGGCCGCGACTGATGCGGGTGCCCCGGCGGCGCGCCCAGCGAGCCGCGACCGAGCGGTTGCGCAAGCTGAGGCTGTGGCTGACCGTGCTGTTCACCGTGATGAACACCGTCGGCCTGGCCGTGTTCGCGCCGCTGATCGTCGAGCTGGACCAGCAGAGCCGGGAGAGCACCCAGGTGGCCGAGCTGCGGCGGGTGACGTCGGCGATGTCCCGGCTGATCCGGTCCACCAGCGGAGACGCGATCGACACCGAACTGCTGCCGGGCGACCCGATGTGGCGCACCTGCCCGCGCTTCGCTGTCGTGTCGGGGGACGCGTCGTTCCCGATCCAGCGCAGCCCGGCCGACTGCGTGAACCTCGACGACGCGACGCTGCAACGGCTCACCACACAGGCGATCGAGCGCGAGCGCTGGCAGGTCTTCGAGGTCGACGGCGGGAGTGGTGCCCGGCTGCGGGTCGTCGTCGAGCCGTACACCGAGCAGGCTCGCCGCTACACCGGCGCGGTCGTCGCCTGGTCCGACGTGGGTTCGCAGGCAGCCGCGCACGAACGGGTACGGATGCTCGTGCTGGCCGGCAGCCTGGTGCTCGTGGTCGGTGTCGCGCTGGCCGGCTACTGGCTCGCCGGCCGCGCCATCCGGCCGGCCGCGGCCGCGCTGGAACAACAGGAACGCCTGCTCGCCGACACCGCGCACGACCTGCGGACGCCGGTGGCCGCACTTCGCGTGTACGCCGAGAACGCCGCCCGCGATCCGGTGCAGGCCGCCGAGGACCTGCCCCGGGCCGTCCGGCTGGCCGGCCGGATGGGCGACATCATCGACGCCCTGCTGATCCGCGCGAGGCTGGCCGCAGGCGTGGAACGCCTGTCGATGCAGCCGCTGATGCTGGACCAGCTGGTCGCCGGCGTCGTCGAGGACACGCCCGCGGACTCCGCCAGGGTCTCGGTGATCACGGCGCCGTCGCAGGTGCTGGCCGACAAGATGCTGATCGAACGAGCGGTGGGCAACCTGCTCGACAACGCCCTGCGCTACGGCCGCGAGCCGGGCCATCAGGCGGTCGTCACGGTGACCGTCGCCGACGGCCGGATCACCGTCGCCGACCAGGGGCCAGGCGTCGACCCGGAGCTCACCGACGAGGAGATGTTCGCGCGGTTCACCAGCGCCCGAGGCTCCTCCGGCCTCGGCCTGTCGATCGTGCGCTGGGTAGCCGAGGCCCACGGTGGCTCGTTGAGTGTCTACAACGCCGACGAGGGCGGCGCGATCTTCGAGTTCCGGCTGCCGCCGATGAACGGCGCCTGACGTGGGAGAACGGGCCGAGAAGGGGGCTGGATTGGACCGGACTTGTACTTCTTCAGGACCGGTCCCAGACCCGGCTCCTCTACTCTGGCGCCCGTGAAGGGGGTTTGCGCCCAGTGCTGACGACAGTGATGACATGGTTGCGCCGGCTCGGGTCGTCCGGGACCGAGAAGACCCAGAAGCCCGAACGTCGCCCGCGCATCGTCCTGGCGATCGTGGTCGCGGTGTGCGTCGCGGTCACCGGGATCGCGGTCACCGGCGCCGGCAACGCGCCGCCTGGACTGAAGTTCACCCAGGCGGGCCACTGGGTCTACAACAGCGTGCTCGGCACGGCGTTCCACGTCGACGGCGGTTCGAAGTCGATCGACGCCCAGGTCAGCATTCCCGGGCTCGGCCCGGGGTCGACGATCGTCCAGACCGACGGCGAGGGCTACGTCCTCAGCCGCGAGCAGACCGTGGAGTTCGGCAAGTCCGACCTGTCGGTCGCCGACCCGGTCGAGCCTGCCGCGGCCGAGGACGCGATCGGGCTGGAGGCGGCCGGCGCCGCGTACGCCGTCTATCCGAAGGCCGGCCAGATCGTGCGGTTCGGCGACCAGCCGGTCACCGTGGAGGCCAACGAGCCGATCGGCTCGTCGGTCGTGACCCGCACCGGGACGCTGTGGGTGCACCGGCTCGACGGCGGCAAGCTGTGCCAGCTGCCGCTCCGCGCGACGCGGCTGACCTGCACGGCGAGCACGCAGACCGGTCACAAGGGCGGGCTCGCGGTGGTCGGCGACCAGCCCGTGTTCGTCGACACGACCGCGAACACCATGACGCCGGTGTCGGGTGACGGCCTCGGCCGGACCACGCGGCTCGACGTCGACCTGCCCGACAACTCGGTGATCGCCGCGAACGACCTCGGCGGCCGGATCGCGATCCTGACCCCCGACGTCCCGTCGGTTCACCTGGTCGACGCGGCCGCCGCGCTCGAGGGCGAGGTCGTCGAGCCGACCACGTCCACGCGGCTGGATCCGGGCCGGTACGAGCGGGTCGCGGCCGCCGGCAAGGCGCTCGTCCTGATCGAGGAGAGCACCGGAACGGTCGTCACGGTCGACGAGCGCGGTGACGTACACCAGTCCGAGAAGCTGCCGGCACCGTCGAAGGCGGCCGATGCCGGCGGCAAGCACAAGCGGGCAAAGGCCGGCCTGTTCCGTGGCGACGACGGACGGGTCTACGTCGACAGCGCGGCCGGCGAACACGTCATGGTGGTCGAGGACGACGGCGAGATCACGCCGGTCGAGGTGACCGGCGACGGCGACGACAAGCGCCCCACACCCACCCAGACCCCGACTCCGACCAGTACGCCTACACCGACGTCGACGCCAACGCCCGAGCGGACGCCGAAGCAGAAGACCCCCGAGTCGCCCAAGCCTCCGAAGCGCGAGCCCAAACGCGAACCGGAGCCGGACCCCGAGCCGGAGCCGAAGAAGACGTCGGACCCGGTGCCGGCCAGCCGTCCGGGTGCTCCGTCCAACGTGAAGGGCACGGCCGGCGACGCCCGGATCACCGTGACCTGGGGCGCGGCACGCGACAACGGCACACCGATCACGGGATACCAGCTGTCCTGGTCCGGTGGCAGCAAGTCCGTCTCCGGCAGCGCACGCAAGACGACGCTCACCGGCCTGCGCAACGGCACCAGCTACACCGTCACCATCCGCGCCGTCAACCGGGCCGGTACGGGACCGGGCGTACGGACCAACCCGGTGACGCCGGCTGCTTCGCCCAAGATCAAGGTGTCTCGCGGGTCGGACACCGACCAGTACTGCGACCCGCCGGACTGCGCCTGGATGCACGTCGTCATGACCGGGTTCGCACCCAACACGGAGTACCACCTGCAGCCGCACTCCTCGAACTCCGGCTACAGCAACGGCGGCGCCGACCTGACGACCGACGCGAACGGCCGGATCGACACCGAGAAGTTCGCCTACGAGTCGGTTGGGTCGACGGTGTGGGTCACCGTGGCCACGCCGAGCGGCACCGTGTCGTCCAACCGGCTGACCTGGCCTGCCAACGAAGGTCCGCAGCTGGTCGTGTCGCGTGGCGACGACACCAGCAGTGACTCGTGCGACGCGCCGGACTGCGCCTGGCTGCACGTGGTGATGAACGGGTTCGAGCCGAACACCGAGTACACCGTCACGGGCTGGGCCAGCGAGTGGGAGGACTTCAGCGAGCCGTCGACCGTGACCACCGACGACGAGGGGCACCTCGTGTTCGAGGACATCCGGTTCGACGGAGCCGGCCAGGACGTATGGGTCTTCACCGACACACCCGACGGCCGGGTCGAGTCCAATCACTATTACTGGGAGCCCCAATGAGCCAGTTGTCGCCCGCGGAGGTCTATCACCGCGTCGCCGAGAACATCGGACGGGTGATCCGCGGCAAGCCCGAGGTGATCCGGCTCGCGCTGACCACGCTGTTCGCCGAGGGCCACCTGCTGATCGAGGACGTACCCGGCGTCGGCAAGACCACGTTGGCACGGTGTCTCGCCCGCAGTGTCGACGCGAGCTGGAACCGCATCCAGTTCACACCCGACCTGCTGCCCGGCGACATCACCGGCGTGATGGTCTACCACCAGCGCAGCGAGTCGTTCGAGTTCCATCCGGGCGGGATCTTCGCCAACGTCGTGGTCGCCGACGAGATCAACCGGGGCACGCCGAAGACCCAGTCGGCGCTGCTGGAGGTGATGGCCGAGCGGCGGATCACCGTCGACGCGGTCACGCGCGAGGTGCCCGACCCGTTCCTCGTCGTCGCCACCCAGAACCCGATCGAGATGGAAGGGACGTACCGGCTGCCGGAGGCGCAGCTCGACCGGTTCCTGATGCGGCTCGAGATCGGTTATCCGTCGCACGACTCCGAGGTCGAGGTCGTCGTCGGCGATACCCGCCGGGCCGGGCCGGACGACCTGTCGCCGGTGGTCCCGCTGGATGCACTGCGAGAGGCGATCGCGGCCGTTCGTACTGTGCACGTCGATCCGGCGATCAGCTCGTACGCCGTCCGGCTCGCGTCGGCGACCCGTGAGCACGCCGCCGTCCGCTGGGGCGCGAGCCCGCGCGGCAGCATCGCGCTGATCCGGGCCGCGCAGGCCTACGCCGCGACCGACGGCCGGCCGTTCTGCACACCGGACGACGTGAAGCAGGTCGCGCGTCCTGTGCTCGCCCACCGGCTCGTGCTCACGCCCGACGCCGAGCTCAACCAGCGGCTGCCGGTCTCGGTGGTCGACGACGTCCTGGCCGCCACGTCCACGCCGACCGCGAGTGCCCGGTAGCTGATCTCCTTGTCCGCGAATGACCACGTTAACCACGTAATTAGCGGGTTAACCACGCCCCGGGGCGTGGCGAACCACCTACTGGCGTGGCGAAGGTTCGCCGGGTTGGGATACGTCTGATGCGCCGCTTGCCCTTGACCAGGCGCGGCTGGACCGTGCTGGTGGCGGCGATCGCCTTGTACGCGGTCGGTGCGCTGGCCGGATACGTCGTGTTCCGGGCGCTCGCGGGCGTGGCGCTCGGCGCCGTGATCGCCGCGGTCCTGCTGACCTCCCGGCCGCCGCGGGTCGAGGTGCGCCGTGACCTGTATCCGGATCGGGTCGAGCGCGGTCGCCCCGCGCTGGCGACGCTGCGGGTACGCAACGCGGGGACCCGCTGGCAGGCCGCGCTGTCGGCCTGGGACGTCGCGGGCGAGGCGCGCGAGCAGGTGGCGGTGCGGCGGCTGGCACCTGGCGCGGAGGCGACCTATCGCTACGAGCTTCCGACCACGCGGCGCGGCCTGCTGCCGGTCGGGCCGCTCGTCCTGGAACGTTCCGACCCGCTCGGGCTGGCCCGGCACCGGCTGGCCGCGGGCGGCAGCACGACGTTGTGGGTGCACCCGAAGCGGCACGCGGCGGGCACCGCGATCGCCGGCCGGCCACGGCACCACCACGAGGGCCGTACCACCGACGACTCGCTGCGCGGCTCCGCCGACCTGCGCGACGTCCGGCCGTATGTCGTCGGGGACGAGGTGCGGCACCTGCACTGGAAGGTGACCGCGCGGACCGGGCAGCTGATGGTCCGCGACTACGTGGACCCGGACCAGCCGCGGCTGAACGTCCTGCTGGACACGCGGACGGGCGTCCTGCCGGAGGACGGGTTCGAGGAGGCGGTGGAGGTGGCCGCCTCGCTGGCGTTCGGTGCGGCGATGGCCGGGCACCGCTGCCGGCTGCTGACGCCTGCCGGGCTCGACCTCGTTCCGCCAGCGGGGCCGGTGGCCGCCCGGATGATGCTGGACACGCTGACCGAGGTCGCGCAGTCGCCGGCCGATTCGCCTTTGCTGCCGACGGTGCTGACGTCCGGCCGGTCGGGCGGCGGCACGTTCGCGGTCGTGACCGGGCCGATGCGGGGCGGGCGGGAGCTGGCTCCGCTGGTGGCGCGCTTCCATCCGGTAACCGTCGTGGTGATCGATCCTGCGGAACAGCGGCCCGGCGGGTCGAGCGAACGAGTGCGCTGGATCGTCGGGCGGGATGCCGTCGCCGCGGTCCGGCAGTGGAACGTGGAGGCGTAGCCGGTGCCCAGTCGACGTTCTGTTGCCGGCGTGCTGGTCGCTGCCGGGCTCGGCGGTTTGTGCTTCGCGCCCGTGTTCGGTGTGCCGGCGCTCGCCGGGCCGGTGCTGGCGGTCTGCGTCGCGGGCTTCCTGGTGGTCGAGGGGACGCGGCGGTGGGCGGCGCTCGTCGCGTGGCGGCCGGTGCTGTTCCTGGTCTTCGGACTGCTGGCCGTGGTCGAGACCATGCTGTTTTCCACGACGCTCGCCGGCGTTCCGACGGCGTCGACCGGGCGGGCGCTGGCCTCGGGCGTACGGTCGTGGCAGCGCACGCTGGAGTCGACCTGGCCGGCGCGTCCCGAACCCGAGCTGGCGTTGTTCGTGCCGTTGCTGGTGCTGCTGGCCGGCCTGCTCGGTGTGGAGTTGCTGTACCGCTTCGGTGGGCTGGCGGCGATGCTGCCGAGCCTCGGTGTGGTCGGCCTGAGCCAGGCGTACCAGCCGGCGAGCGGGTGGCCCGCGTACCTGCTGGCAGTTGTCTATGCGCTGACGGCGGCCGTGGTGCTGGTGCCTGCCCGGGTGGCGCGCGGTGCCGGTGTGCGTCGCACGCGTTCGCGGGACTGGATGCCCTTGCTCGGAGCGGTCGGGCTGACGGTTGCCGGGCTGCTCGGCGGGCTGCTGGTCGCCGGGCTCGCGCCTGGCGGCTCGGATCCGTACACGTTGCGCCGGGCTCAGGCCGAGCAGGTGCCGACGCCCCGGGTGAACAGCCCGCTGGACGAGGTGACGGCTCGGCTGTCCGACCCGGAGGCGACGGCGTTCCGGTATCGCGCGAGCTCGTCGTCCGGGGCCGGCACCGGAACGGTGGGCGGCGGCTCGACCGGTGCTGCTGCCGATGGAGCGCGAGTCGACCGCTGGCGGCTGGTCGCGCTGGACGACTTCGACGGCACCAACTGGACGACCGACAGCCCGTTCCTGCGGTTCGGCGCGGAGCTGCGGCCGGGCCAGTCGCTGCGAGTGCCGACGTCGCCGTCGGGCGCCGAGGTCGACGTGCGGTCGCTGCCCGGGCCGTGGCTGCCGAGCCAGTCGTTGCCGCGGGCGGTCGGCGAGGGTGGTGAGGTCTACGTCGAACCCGGCAGCGGGACGTTGTTCGCGACCGACCGGCCGGATCGGTACACCCTGGCCTGGTCGACTCCGCAGGTCACCGGCGAGGCGCTGCTGGCGGCCGCGGTCGACCGTTCCGTTCCGGTGGGGGACGTGGGCAACCCGCCGCCGGAGATCGTCGCGCTGGCGTCGTCGGCGGTGTCGGGGAAGCGGGCGACGGTGCAGACGGCGCTCGCGCTGGAACGCTTCCTGGCCTCGCGATGCTCGCTGGTGAGTGCGGGCAAGCAGTTGCCGGCGGGGCATGGATGGCCGCAGTTGAAGCGGTTCCTGCTCGAGGACAAACGGGGGACCAGCGAGCAGTTCGCGGCGGCGTACGTCGCGCTGGCGCGGTTGAACGGCATCCCGGCCCGGCTCGTGGTCGGCTTCCGTACGCCCGCGGTGGCCGACCTGGACGGCTGGCTCACCGTACGAAACAAGGACGTGCTGGCCTGGCCGGAGATCGCCGTCGACGGGATCGGCTGGTGGCCGCTGGACCCCGCGGGGCTGGCGGACCCGGCCCGTCCCCGTAACGACTCGCGGGACGCGGTGACGGCGAAGGCCCGGGCCGAGCTGCCGCCTCCGGACCAGCTCGACGACCCTGCCGTGCCGAAGGAGGACTCGGCGCCGGAGGCGAGCGGCGGGCCGGTGCTTCCTTCCGTGCCGGTGGGTGCGCTGGCGTGGCTGCTGCTCGTGCCTGCGGCCTGGGTGACGGGCGCGCCGTTCGCGCGCTTCGTACGGGCCCGCCTGCGCCGCCGCCGTGGCGGGGCCGCGGCTGTGACGGGCGCGTGGGTGGAGGCCAGGGACCGGCTGCGTGCACACGGCGTCCCGGTGACCTCCGGCATGACCGTCCGCGATCTGGCGACCGCGGCCACGCCGATCATCGGGCCGGGGGCCGGAACTCGTACACAGGCAGGCCTGTCGCGACTGGCGCTGGCGGTGGACGCGGCCCTGTGGTCACCCGCCGACCCGTCGGACCAGGTGGTGTCGCAGGCCTGGACCGGCGTCGGCGAAGTCGTCCAGGGCTTGCGTGCGCGGCCGTGGCGTTCGCGCCTGCGGGCAGCCCTCGATCCGCGAAGCCTGCTTGGGGGATGGCAGCAATAGGACTGCCGCGATCGGAGTGTTTCCAGTCGATCTAGCGTTGCGCGCATGCTGAAACTCCGGCTCGCCTTCGTCGTTGCGACAGTTTCCGCGCTGGCAGCGCTCGCGCTGGCCGGCTGCGGTTCGGCGGGGGACGGCGCCCAGCCCACCACGCCGGCGACCACCTCGGTGTCCGCCAGTCCGACTTCGACTCCGACTTCGACGCCCACCTTGACGGCGACGCCGACGCCCTCGCGGACGGCGCCACCGCCGCCACCTATGGCCGCGGATGGCACCCGCTACCAGGAGTGCGCCGACGGCACCTGCGAGGTCGCGATCCCGAAGCCGGTACGGATCTCCCTGAGCTCCGGAAACGTCCTGCGGATCACGAAAGTGGCCGCCGACGGCATCGACATCGACCTCTCCCTGGCGGCGGGCGGCGGCGGAACCGGCACGCTGAGAGGCAACTGTGGCTCGATCTTCCAGTTCGCGCCAGGTGGTGGAGGCAGCGGCAAGTTCTGCCCGGCCGATGGCAGCTCCAACCCTTCCCCGGAACCGATTCCCGGGATGGTGCAGCTCCAGATGGTCGGCTTCAACGCCAACGGCGCTGTGCTCCGCATCGTCTCCGGCTGAGGCTCTCGGGGCTGCCCGAACGTGCAGTCCTTCGGCTCGATCCGTACGCGAGCGGTTGCGCCGGAGGATAGTGGGTTCGGACCGGCCGGGGTTCAGGGGAGGGAGCACCACCATGTCCGATGTGGCTCAGGGAATGTCCGATCGTGTCTTCGCCGCGGTCGACGCGATGAAGGCCGATGCGTTCGTCGAGTTCTTCGCCGAGGACGGCAGGTTCGTCTTCGGCAACAACGAGCCGCTCCTCGGCCACCCGGCGATCGCCGCGGGGCTGGAGGGGTTCTTCGCCACCATCCAAGGCCTGCAACACGAACCCGTCCACGAGTGGATCGTCCGGTCCGACACGATCGTCGAGAGCCGCGTGACGTACACCCGGCTGGACGGCGGGACGGTCACCGTCCCCGCCGTGTCGATCTGGCAGCTGGGAGACGACGGCCTGATCACCGACTACCGGATCTTCGTCGACCTCGCGCCGCTCTACGCGACGTAGGTCTCACCCAAGCTCTTGCGTGACCATCGCCCAGATGAACGCGCCCAGCGGCATCAACACACCGATGGCGCCAGCGTCACAGGGCGCTTACAGCTCGCTCGACGTTCGCTTGCAAACGTCAGTCGTTCCGGCAGACGGCGCCCCGGATCGCGCGGGGGTTGGATTCCCAGGTGTTGGTGCCGTCGGTGCCCTGGATGAGGAAGCAGTACTTCAGGTCTGGGTCGACTTCGGCGGTGTAAGTCGTGGCTGTGCCGCGGAACTTGGTGGAGGTGTCCTTCTTACCTTGTTCGGCGATGATGACCGCGTACGACAAGGGCTTCGAGCTGCGCCAGGCGAGGCGGACCGTGGTGCCGCGGTCGGAGAGCTGGTTGATCTCGATGCGGGCGTTCGGTACCGGTGTGCTCGACGGCTTCGCCGGCCGGGTCGGGCTGGAGTCGCGGTCGGACGGGGTGGTGGCGGTCGGCTGGGTGGCGACGGCCGGTTTCGAGGCATTCGGTTCGGCCTTGTCGTCGTTGCCGCCGCCGACTCCGCCGAGCGCACCCACCAGGACGATGACGACGGCGAGTACGGCGGCCGCCGCGATGGCGATCGACGGGAGCTGCCAGCTCCGGCCCGGTTTCGTGCCCGCCGGCTTCGGTTGTCCGGGATTCGGAACTGGCGGGCCCGGGGCGACGGGGGCGTGCTGTGGCCCAACCGGCCCAACTGATGCGGGCGGCGCGGCCATCCCGGGCGAAGGTGCGGCCACCTCCACCGGCGGCCCTCCAACCGGCGGAAAGTCCGGAATCCCCGACACGCTCGCCCGCGCCGCCGGTAGCTCGTCGCGGAAGTCGTCGAAGTCGGGGCCGGCGTCCTCTACTGAGGAGGGCGACAGCGGCTCGCCGAACGCGGCGGCCAGTTCGCGGAGGACCTCGACGACCTGGGTCGCCGACCCCGGCCGTGCCGCCGGATCCTTTGCCAGCAAGGCGGTTACGAGCGCCGGCAACGCCGGCGGCAGGTCCTGCCCGGTCACCGTCGGCGGTGGCTCGCCCAGCGCGCGCAGCAGCACCTCGCCCGCCGGTTCGCCCGGACGGCTCGGGAACGGCGAGCTCCCCGTCAGCGCGAAGTGCAGCACCGCCCCCAGCCCGTACAGGTCGGCCGCAGCGGCCGGTTCCGTTCCCCGCAGGACTTCTGGTGCGATGTACGCCGCCGCTGCCTCCGGCTGCCGCGGGAACCGGTGCCGCAAGCAGAGCCCGAAGTCCGCCAGCACCGGCTGCCCGGCCGGCCGGAACAACACGTTCGCAGGCGTCACGCCCCCGTGCACGATCCCCACGTTGTGCGCGTCGCTCAGAACGGTCGCGAGAGTTTCGCCCAGCCCGAGGACATCCGGCAGCGCGAGCGGCCCGCCGACCTCGACGAGCTCCGCCAGCGACTGCGCGCACAGCTCCATCCAGATCGCGGCCCGCCCGTCCGGCAACTCTTCCAGCCGGTCGATCAGCAGCGTCGAGGAGACGTTACGCAGCGCCGCAAGTGTGCGTTGCTCCTCCAGCAGCTCGGTCGCCGTCGCCCGGTCGAGGCCGGCCGGGTAGACCTTGACGGCCGCGGCGCGCCCGCCGGCCGGCGGCACGGTCATGTACACGGTGGCCACCGGTCCGGTGCCCCGATGGACGAGCGCGGGTTCGGGTGTCGTCGACATCGCGGTAGTCATCGTGGCATGCCTGTCCCAGGAGGGGTCCCAGCAGCGGTCCCAGGAGCGGTCCCAGCAACGGTCCCGGCGGCGACCGGTTCGACCGTGTCGAGGTACGCGCACCCGTGCGCGAGCAGGACTCGCAGCTCACCGAGTACGTCGGCGAGCACCTTCGCCGGATCGACCAGCGCCGCCAGCGCGTCCCGCCCGTCCGAGCCGGATCGGATCCGGTCCTGGCAGTGCCGCCACAGGGTCGGCGCGACCCCGCCCCACTGCCACAGCCGGTACGTGCCGGCGTCCAGCAGCGCCGCCGTCCCGACACCGGGTACGCCGATCGCGTGCAGCTCCGGCTGGTCCGGCGCCGCGCCCAGCCCGACGAGCAACGTGCACAGGCGGTACGCCGTCGCGAACCTCGTGGCGGCGTCGACGCCTTCCGCGGGTACGACCGCCAGCAGTCCGTTCGCGATCAGCCGCTCCAGGCAGGCCTCCGGCTCGGCGATCTCGGCGTCCCGGGCCCGATCGAGTACGTCCGAACGACCCCAGTTGCCCTTGCCGACATCGGCGAGCCCGTGGGCGAGCATCCAGATCCCGAACTCGTCGTCGGTCAGCCGCTCGAGCTTGCGACCCACCCGCACCAGGTGCGCAGTCCCCGGTCCCGCGCCGCCGTAGTGCCCGACCGGGAACACCGCGGCCGCGCTCATGCCGCCTCCCGTACGTCCAGATAGGCCGCCCGCGAGGCGAGCAGCGGATGCAGCGCGGCGACCACCTCCGACAGCACGCGTCCGGGCGGCACGGCGTCCGGCCCGTCATGGGTTCCGGCCGCCTCGACGCAGGCCTGCCAGAGGCTCGGCCGCAGATGCGCCCACAGCCACAGCTGGAACAACGGCTCCGACACCTGTACGACGGGGATGTCCAGCAGGCCTACCGTACGCAGGCTGGGGTCGTTGCCGTCCGGCCCGAGCCCCACCATCAGCGGCAGCAACTGGTGCCGTTCGGCGAACCCGCGTTCGGATCCGGGCTCGATCTCCGCGAGCAGGCCGTCGGCGAGCAGCTCGTCCATCGCGGTGCTGGCCTGCTCGACGTCGAGACCGAGCCGTACCGTCGCGTCGACCACAGCGGTGCGTTCGGGCAGTCCGTTCTCGCTGTCGTGCGCGAGCAGCCAGATCGCGAAGCTCAGGCTGTCCAGGTGCCGGACCCGTGATCCGACCCTGACCAGGAACTCGTACCGTCCCGATTCGGGGCCCTCCTCGACGAGCCGCGGCCCGAAGTCGTGTCCGACGGGGACCAGGAAAACGCTCATCTGCTCTTCGTAGTCGCCGGGCCATTCCCAAGAAGCGCGATGTCCGGTTGCTGCCGCCCTCGCCAACAGCCCTGTGCGCGCCGTGATCCTGATCGCGGAAGAGACGTCGAAAGGGTGCACGAGATGACGATCACCGGGCTGGTGCGGGTCACCGTGGTGGCACCGCAACGCCGGATCGACCTGGCGTTGCCCGAGCAGGTGTCGGTGGCGGAGGTGCTGCCGGGACTGCTCGACAGGGCAGGCGAGCAGTTGCCGGACGAGGGCGTGCCGGATGGCGGATGGGTGCTGCGGCGCGGCGACGGTAAGCCGTTGACGCTCGGCCGTACGCTCGGCGCGCACCGGATCCGCGACGGCGAGCTGCTGCACCTGGTGCCGCGGCGAACCGAGTGGCCGGAGCTGGAGTACGACGATCTGGTCGATGCCGTGGCCGGTGGCTCCAGCCGGCTGGGCTCGTCGTGGAGCAACTGGCACACGCGGATCGCCGGGCTCAGCCTGGCGGCGGTGAGCGTGCTGCTCGGGCTGGCGGCCGTCTGGTGGTCGGGACCGCCGCATCGCCCGCCGGGCTGGGGCGGCACTCCGGGGTGGTCGCTGCTCGCGGCCATCGTCTTGGTGGTGGCCGGCGTGCTGCTCGCCCGCGCGGCCGGCGACTCCGGTGCTGGGGCGCTGGCCGGAGTACTGGCGATTCCGTACGCCGCCGCGGGCGGTGGGCTCCTGCTGGCCGGCGACCGGCCGTTGACCGGGCTCGGCTCGCCGCACCTGCTCACGGCATCGGCGCTGGTGCTGCTCTTCGGCATCGTCGGGCTGGTCGGGATCGTCGACCACGCGGCCTGGTTCGTCACGGCGATCTTCGCCGGGCTGTTCGGCGTACTCGGCGGCTGGCTCGCGACGTTCGAAGCACTCGACTCCGCCGACGTCGCGGCGATCCTCGGCGGCGCGTTGCTGATCTGCATGCCTGGCATGGCTCCGCTGGCGTTGCGGCTCGGCCGCGTTCCGACGCCGTTGCTGCCGCGTTCGACCGCGGACCTGGTGCGCGACGACCCGCAGCCGCCGCGCCCCGCGGTGTACGCGGCGGTGTTGCGCGCCGACGGCCTGCTGACCGGGATGCTGGCCGCGAGCTGCCTGACGGTCGGCATCTGCTCGATCGCGTTGGCCGACTCGGGCAGCCGAGTGGCGACGGCGTACGTGGGTCTGCTGGTCGTCGGGCCGTTGCTGCGGGCACGGTCGTACCCAATCACCAAGCAGCGGATGCTGCTGTTCGGTGCCGCCGCGATCGGCGCGGGCGCGCTGGCGGTCGGCCGGCTGATCGCCGACCGGGCGGATCCGATCGGGCTGACACTGCCCGTCCTGGCGCTGGCCGCCGCACTGTTGATGCTGTGTGGCCTGCGGTACTCCAGGCGGCTGCCGAGCCCGTACCTCGGCCGGTACGCCGAGGTGCTCGAGATCGTCGTCATCCTGGCGATCGTCCCGATGGCGTGCTGGGTGCTCGGGCTGTACGGCCTGATGCGCGGGCTGGGAGGCTGAGGTCGGATGGCGTCCAAGCGCGACCAGCTGCAGTCGTACCAGTTCCTCGTCCAGCGGATGGTGTCCGCGCTCGTGATGCGCGAGTCCGATCCCGAGCAGCCGCCGTTCCGCCGCGCGCTGGCGGCCGGCCTCGGCACGATCGGGATCGCCGCGCTGGCGCTCGGCATCGTGTGGGTCTACGGGATCATCGTGCCCGGCGGCAACAAGGCCTGGCAGGACGGCGAAAAGGTGATCGTCGAGAAGGAGACCGGCACCCAGTACGTCTATCTCGAGGGCCGGCTACATCCGGCCACCAACTACACCTCGGCACTGCTCGCACTGGGGCAGAACACGACCACGGTGCAGGTCTCCCGCAAGTCGCTGGCCGACGTGCCGCGCGGGCCGCGGATCGGCATCGTGGACGCACCCGACGCGCTGCCCGACCGTTCGCGGCTGCTGCCCGGCAGCTGGACGATGTGCGCGGAACCGGCGGTCGACGAGTCCGGATCGCCAACGAGCGAGTCGGTACTGATGGTCGGGCACCGGCCGGCCGGTGGACGTTCGGTGCGGGATGCGGCGCTGTTGGTGGAGGTCGCCGGTGGGGACCAGTACCTCGTCTGGCGCGGATACCGGCATCGCGTCGACCGCGACGACGAGGCGCTGGTCGGGATGGCGATGGGCGCGCAGGCCTGGACCCAGGTCGGCGCGACGTTCGTCGACGTGCTGCCCGCCGGCGAGCCGGTCGCCGCCATCCGGCCGGCGGACCTCGGCAAGCCGTCGCGCGCGATTCCCGGCCGGCGCGGAACCCTTGTGGGGCAGGTCTTCGTGGTCCAGGCGGCTGGAACCGACGTGCGTCGCTACTACCTCGCGGAGGCGGACACGCTGCGGCCGATCTCGCGGTTCCAGCTGGAGCTGCAGCTGAGCATGCCCGAGGTGACCAAGGCGTACGGCAAGACGCCGCCGCGCGAGATCCCGCTGGACGCGGCGCTGGCAGGTACGGCGTCCCGGCTGCCGGACGATCGTACGGTCGACGCGTCGCAGCTTCCGTTGACCAAGCCGGCTTTCCGTTCGCCGGCCACGTCGGAGGATTCGGTGTGCGCGGTGTACGCGCCGGGCTCGTCCGTACCGGGGCTGGTCGTCGATCCCTCGATGCCGGAGGTGGACCCGATGACGGAGACGCCGCGTACGTCAAGGTCGCGTACGGCCTTGGCCGACCGGGTCATCGTGCCGCCGGGCCGGGCCGCGCTGGTCGAGGCGATGGCCGCGGGTACGACTCCACGTGGGACGTTCCTGCTCGTCACCGACATGGGCCGCGCTTACCCGTTGTCCGATCCGGAGCTGCAGGACGTGCTGGGCTACGGCGGTGTGAAGCCCGTCAAGCTGCCCGCGTGGCTGATCGCGCGGGTGCCGATGGGCAGCGGCCTGGACCCGGCCGCCGCGATGCACCAGAGCTGAGCACCACTCCGACGACGGCTTGAACGTCCCGCCTGGGGGTACCGCCCAGTCAGGCCCCCGAAGAAGGAGCGGGACATGGATCTGTCCGACCTGCAGCGCTGGCTGTCCGAGCTGCCGAGCTGGCTGTTCGTGGCCGTGCTGGCGGCCTACATCGCGATGGTCCTGACCGCGTTGATCTTCGCGATCCTGTCGAGGAACTGGAGCTTCTTCCAATCCCTGCTGTGGGTGGTGGTGGTTCTTGCCGTACCGCTGCTCGGCAGTGTGCTGTTCTTCGTCGTGGACGCCAAGTTCAGCCGTGAGCGCAGGACACTCCACGAGGTCGAAGCCGAGCGAGACACCGAGCGAGACGCCGAGGCCGACGCCCCGGCCGGCTGAGGCGCCGGCGTAGACAGGAAGTAACAGGAAAGGCCGGGTGATCCGATCGGGGCGAGGGATCGGACCACCCGGCAGCCTTGGCCGGTAGAGCGGTCAGCGCGTCGGACGCGTCGCGGTCGTCTGCTGCTCGATCTCCCAGAGCTCTTCGTCCAGCAGCTCGACGGTCGCCGGCGCGTCGTCGGTTTCCTTGCGGGAACGGCGGCCGCGCTGCCCGTTCGACATCGCGAACTCGTCGTCTGCCGAGCCGGAGCGGCCGCGCAGCGCGTTCGGCACACCGGCGACCCGCTTGGACTCCACGTCGACGGCCCTGCCGTGCGGAGTCACGACCGGCTTCAGGCGGCCGATCAGGTCCTGCAGCTTGCCGAGCGCCAACGGCGACAGCGGCATGGCACCCATCGGAACGCCCGCCGAGCCACGCGAGCTCGAGCCGCGAGCCGCAGGGGTTTCCGGCAGTACGGGCGCCTGTCCGGAGCCCGCCACGGTGATGCCTCCGGTCACTCGAGCGGCGCGCTGGATCGAGCCGCCGGACCTCGCGGCCGGGGTCAGCGGCACGCTGGAGCCGTACCCGCCGACTCGTCCGATCGGTGCGGTGGTCCCGCCGAGCGGCAGCGAGCCGGGTGCCGTTCCGGTTGTCGCCGGAGCGGCCGGTGGCGTACTGACCGGCGGGATCGTGCTCGGCGCCGGCGCGGTTGCCACGCCTCCGGCCAGTCCGGTGTCGGATCCAACGGGAGTCGCGGCGTTGGCGTTGGCCGCGTTGTCGGCGGCGTTCTCCGCGGCCCGCGCCGCGTCCAGCTGAGCCTGCCGAAGCTGGTCGGCCTGCGTCGTGCCGGCCTGACCGGCGTCCGGCTGGAGGCTGGTCACGGTTTGGAACGGGCGCGCTGCCGTGAGCTCGTCCGAGTCAGCGCCGGGCGACGGTGGCGACCCGGCGGCCGGCCCGTTCCAGGCGTGGCCCTGACCCGCGGCCTGGACCGCCTGGCCGCCCTGCTGGTAGTTCTGGGCCAGCGTGGTGACGTGTCCGGCGGCCTGCATCCGGAGCTGTTCCATCAGATCCTGGATCTGCTTGATGATCGGTGCGAGGATCGCCGCGGCCAACGGACTGGCGGCGGCCATCGCCATCAGCTGCTGCAGGAGCTGCTGGAGCTTGAGCCACTGCTGGTGAAGCTGGTCGACCTGGCTACCGGTGGTCTCGATCTGTCCCGCGAGCTGCTGCAGCACCTGGTCCGGCTTGGCCTGGGACAGGATCTGCTCGGAGTTCTTGATCGAGGCCAGGCCCTCGTCGACCGGAGCCTTGAACGCGACTTCGAACGTCTCGTCCTGCCAGTTCTCGCCGAGCGTGTTGGTGGCTCCGCTGAGCGCGCCGTGGCTCGTGCTGAGCACCCCCGGTGCGGCACCCCACAGCTGGGCGGCGTTCCGTACGGTGCCGGCGTTGTTCAGCTCGGTCTGGGCGATCTCGGCGAGGACCGGCATCTCCAGACTCGAATAATCTGCCATCGCTTTCTCGTCTCCTCACTAAGCCTGGAGGGTTCGGTCGTCGACCGGGACCGTCGTGGGAGCCGTGGTGAACGGGTCCACCGCCCGCTGGGTCTGGACGACGTCGTGCTGGTTGGTCACGTAGGTGTCGCCGATCCGGTTGGCGCCGTCGCGGTAGCCGTAGTGGCCCTGCCGGATCGCCTCGAACTGCGCGACGACAACCTCGGCGGCCTGCTTGTGGGCCTGGTGGAACGCCGTCCCTTCCTGCATCATCGGATGCGAACGGCCCTGGCCGGCCTCGGCGGGCAGCTGCGCGATCGACTCCACGTCGATGTCGAGCTGAGAGGCTCCGGCGAAGTCGCGGAGCGCGCCGGTCCTGATCTGAATATCTGCTGGGTTGTTAGCCATCAGTACTCCCTGACCCTCCTTCGTTCCGTCACTGGACTCGGCTGGTCGACTTCCCAGAGTTCGGAGTCGAGCAGTTCGACGTTCTGGTTCGGCTGGCTCGCCTCGGTCTGCTCCGCCTCCTGGCGAGCTCGGCGAACGGCCGGCCGGCGCTGGCCGTCGCCGCCGCCTCCGGTCCGGCCGCGCAGTCCGGCCGGCACACCCGCCGAGCCTCCGGCCGAACGGTTGCGTCCCGTACCGGTGGCGGGAGCGGTACCGGGCTTGGGCTTTCCCGTGCCCGCGCCGGTTTGCGGCATCATCGGCGGCATCATCGGAGGTACGCCGCCGGCTCCGCTTCCGGCCTGCCCGGCCGATCCGGCGGCCAGCCGGCCCAGGGCCGGCGCCTGGCCGGTGCCAGCGCCCTGCGGAGAGCTGAGGTTGCGGGCGGCCTGCTGGACGTTGGGCGTGTTGGCTCCCGTTCCGCTCCCCGGCCGCGACGAACCGCCGAGGCCGGCCGCCAACGGTCCGCCCCCGATGCCACCGAGGGGGCCTGTGCTGCCTGGCGTGGAAGAGCCGGGCAGGTTCGGCGAGCCCGGCGGTGTCGTGGTGGGAAGGTCCGGAACGGTCGACGGCGGAAGCGTCGACGGGGGAGCACTGGACAAGCCGGTGTCCGGCAAACCCGTGTCGCCGCCGGGAGCCGTGGGATCGCCCGCACCTCCACCTGGCGGCTGTTCCCCGCCGCCACCCCCGGTGGGCTGCTGTTCGCCACCGCCCGGCTGTTGCTGTTGCTGGTCGGGCTGCGGCCCTCCACCTGGCGGAGTGCCGCCCGGACTGCTCGGACCGCCTGGCCCGCCAGGCGCCCTGGGAGTGCGGTTCGGGTCGGTCGGCGCCTCTCCGGCCGCCGGCGCATCGCCCAGATTGTGGTCCTTCATAGCGTCCACTACCGCTCTGGCCGCGTCCTCGAATGCCACGCCGAGGCCGTTCATCACGCCTTTGCCGTCCTGGTCGATCCGCTCCAGCCTGACGATCTCCTCACCGGCCTTGACCTGCAGTTGAACTTGCTTGTTCAGCTCCCTGTCGCCATCCATCGTGTTGGCGTTCGCCCTTGCCGAGGCGAGATCTGCCTGCAGTTGGAGCAGCCTTTTCATCGTGTCGTTGTGATCGGTGACAAGCGGTGGAAGCGCGGTCGCGTTGACTTCTCGGATCACTCCAACAAGCGCGTCCAGCTTGGCGATGTGATCGCCCGTGCTCATCTTGTTTCCTGAGGCCTCGAGGCGACCTTTGTACGCGGTGACCGGTTCCTGGAACGCAGGGTAGAAATTGGGGTCCGGCCAGGCATCCCGTACGCCATGGATGCCGTTCTCCAATTCGGTGGCGCCCTGCACGAGCGCGCCACCGGCTGCCTGCCACATCTGCTTGGCCTGCTGAATCCGGGGCGTGTGGTTTGTCGCCTCGTCCTTCGCCGCTTTCTCGTAGGCTTTGATCGACCAAGGGGCCCCAAGCGCTTCGGTGATTGCCGCGTCGGCGGTGTCTCTGTTCTTGACGATGTACGGGTCTGGAATCATTGCCTTCCCTTTCGGCCTACGCCGACGGCGGTGGGTCGTTGACCTTCTGCGCCAGCAGCAGGTGGTCATCGGCCGCTGGAAGGCCGGGCTCGTGTGGCGAGATGGTCCGCATCGTGTCGGCGACCTCGGCGTCGGTTTGGTCGTACTTGTCGGCCATCCGTTTCGCGCCCTGGCGTAGGCCTTTGACCATCTGGTCGGCCCTGGTGAGGATCTTGATGAGCTCGTCGCTCGCCTGGCGATCGACCGTCCTGAAGTCCACGCAGCCCTTGAGGTTGTCGGAAGTGCAGCCCGATGGGGTGAGGAACTGCTGTACCGGACCGAGGTCGATCTTGATCTGCTCGTTGTAGGCGAACGCCGTCCGTATCCCCTCGGTCCGGACATCAATGTCTGCCATCGCCATCGCCTTTCGTGTACTCACGCTGGTCGGCACCAGTGAAACCGCAAGCAGGGGGCCGAAACGGGGTGCGACAGCAACCGGACACGACTTTGTTCCGGCGCTTGTTTCGGCCCCGCCGCACCTCACTCAGCCGGTGGCCGCCAGGTCAGCTGGACCAGTTGCACCGTCCCGCGGCGGTCGATCAGGAAGCCGCGGCCGGCCGGCAGGATCCGCGCGCGCAGGCCACCGAGCAGCGGCCCTTCCTCCCGGTCACCCGACAGCATCAGGCCCGGCGTGCCGACCTCCCGCAACCGCGCCAGGAACGGCTCGAACAGCCCGCGCCCGGCACCGCCCGACCGCCGCGTGACGATCAGGTGGAGCCCGATCTCGGCGGCCTGCGCGAGGTACGGATACAGCGGCATCATCGGGTGGTCCTTGCCGGTTGCCACCATGTCGTAGTCGTCGACCAGGACGTACACGTCCGGGCCGGTCCACCACGAACGGTTCCGCAGCTGCTCCGGCGTGATGTCCGCGCCCGGCAGCCGCGCGGCGATGGCGCCTGCGACCTGCTCGATCACCGAGGTGGCGATCGCCGGGTTGGTGCCGTAGCCGATCAGGTGGTCGCCGGTGACGGTGCCGAGCAGGCTGTGCCGGTAGTCGACCATCACGATCCGCGCCTGCTCGCTGGTGTAGTTCTCGACGATCCGGCCGGCGATCGTACGCAGGAAGCTGCTCTTGCCGGACTCCGTGTCGCCGAGCAGCAGCAGGTTCGGATCCTCGTTGAGCTTCAGCAGGACCGGCCCGAGCGTGCTCTCCGCGAGACCGATCGCGAGGCCCGCGGATGGGCTGCTCACGCCGGCGAGATCGTCGTACGGCACCTCGGCCGGCAGCAGCCGGATGGCCGGCGCCGGTTCACCGGGCCAGGCCGAGCGGACGGCGGCGACCAGGCCGGGCAGCCCCTCCTGGGCAGGGTCGGTTTGCTCCGCGCCCTCCTCCGTACCGAGGATCGTGCCGATGCTCGATGCGGCCGCACCGCCCGCCGTCACCGGCTCCGGTGGAACGGCGTCCAGGCGAGGCATGGCGGCAAGGAACTGGTGCTTGGTGACCGTGATGCCGCGGCCCGGCGCGTCGGTCGGCACCAGCAGCGCCGTACGCCGGTCGACCATCGAGTCGGTCGGGTCGCCCAGGCGCAGCTCGAGCCGCGTCCCGCACAGGTCGCGGACGTTCGTACGCAGGTCGTACCAGCGCGCGCAGCTGACCATCAGGTGCACGCCGTACGCCAGTCCACGAGTGGCGATGTCGGCCAGCGCCGTCTCCAGGTCCTCGAAGTCGTTGCGGATGGTCAGCCACCCGTCGACGATCAGGAAGACGTCGCCGTACCCGTCGTCGGCGTCGGGCGGCAGCGTGCCGTCGGCCCGCATCCGGCGGTACGCCGCGATGGTGTCCACCCCGTGCTGGCCGAACATCCGCTCGCGTCGGGACAGCACGGTGTTGATCTGAGCGATCGTCCGGCGTACGGCGTCGACGTCCTGCCGGCCCGCGACCATGCCGACATGTGGCAGGCCGCGCAGCGGACCGAGTACGCCACCGCCGAAGTCCAGGCAGTAGAACTGCACCTCGCGAGGCGTGTGGGTGAGCGCGAGCCCGGCGACGATCGTCGTCAGCGTGGTGCTCTTGCCGGACTGCGGCCCGCCGACCACGGCGACATGGCCCGCGCCCGCGGACAGGTCGAGCAGGAGCGGATCCCGGCGCTGCTCCAGCGGCCGGTCGACGATGCCCGCGATCGTACGCAGCGTCCCCGCCAGCTTGGGGTCGGTCGAACCGAGGCCGCGTGCCGCGTCCCGCACGAGCTGCGGCAGTACGCCGTCCATCGAAGGCGACTCGTCGAGCGGCGGCAGCCAGACCTGGTGCGCGGGAGTGCCCCGCCCGGTGAGCCGGTCGACCAGGATGTCCATCAGGCTCTCGCCGAGCTCGTCGTCGCCGTTGCTCGCCGGCACGGCGCTGGCGGCCTCGGCGTTCTCGTCGACGGCGGGCGCGAGGTAACCGGTGCCGTAGCTCATCAGCTCCAGCGTCGGCGCGCCGCTGTTCGCCGGAGCGCCGAGCGTACGGCGGTACCTGCCGGAGACGTAGGCGGAACGGAAGCGCTCCATCGGATCGGTGCCGACCTTCAGGAACCCGTGTCCAGGCGCCCTCGGCAGCCGGAACGCGTCGCCCACGCCGAGCACGACGCGGCTGTCCATCTCGGCGAACGTCCGCAGGCACAACCGGTACGACAGGTGAGCCTCCAGCCCGCGCAGCCGGCCCTCCTCCAGCCGCTGCGAAGCCAGCAGCAGGTGGACGCCGAGCGACCGGCCGACCCGGCCGATCTGCACGAAGATGTCGATGAAGTCCGGACGAGCGGTCAGCAGTTCGCTGAACTCGTCGATGACCACGAGCAGTGTCGGCACCTCGGCCAGCGGCGCGCCGGCCGCGCGGGCCTTCTCGTAGTCGCGCAGCGAGGCGTAGTTGCCGGCCGCGCGCAGCAGCTCCTGCCGCCGGATCAGCTCGCCGTTGATGGCGTCGGTCATCCGGTCGACCAGGTGTAGTTCCTCGGCCAGGTTGGTGATCGTCGCGCTGGTGTGTGGCAGCTTGTCCAGGCGGGTGAACGTCGCGCCGCCCTTGAAGTCGATCAGCGCGAAGTTCAGCGAGTTCGGCGGGTGCGTGACGGCCAGCGCGAGCACGAGCGTACGCAGCAACTCGCTCTTGCCGGAGCCGGTCGCGCCGATCAGCAGGCCGTGCGGGCCCATGCCGTCCTGGGCGGACTCCTTGAGGTCGAGCTCCATCTGCGTACCGTCGGCGCGGATGCCGAGCTTGACCCGCAGCTTGTCGCGGTTCGGCCGCTGCACCCAGGTGTCGTCGGGGTCGAAGAGGAACGGATCGCCGAGCTCGAGCAGCTCGGCCAGCCCCAGGTCGGCGGACATCGGCTGCTCGCCGCCCGCACCGGCGGTCAGCCGAAGCGACGCGAGCTGCCGCGCAAGCCCTTCCACGGTGGGGATATCGGCGGCGTCGGCGGCACCGAGGACCGCCGCCCCGTCCATCGTCTCGCTGTTCAGCGTGCCCGTCTCGTCGACGTCCAGGACCAGCATGCTCGGGTCCAGAGCGCGCGGAGGTGCAGTGGTCAGGTCGAGGACGGTCACGCCCTCGATGCCCGTCCCGGTCATCAGGTGGTCGGAGCCCGCGATGTCGCCGCCGTCGAGGATCACGACGATGTGCGGACCGGACGGAATGGTCGGGTTGTCGACGTCGAACCGCGGCCGCGATACGAGCAGGTCCTCGAGCATCGCCTCGATCGTGGTGACCGTCGGAGCGACCATGCGCAACGGTCCGGCGGCATCGACCTTCTCCGGGTGCAGTGCGTGGGGCAGCCACTTGAGCCACTCCCAGTCCGCGCGCTCGTCCTCACCGGCGCACACCGTGACGCGCAGATCGTCGGGTGCGTGGAACGTGCCGAGCTGGGCCAGCAGCGCGCGCACCATCGCGATCGTGCGTTCACGATCGCCGGGAAGGTAGATCCGGCCGAAGCCGGTGAGTGGAAGCGCGACCGGCTGGTCGGGGATCGACTTGTACGTGGTGAGGAAACGCCGCAGCGCGAGTGCTGACAACGGCTCGAGCCGTTCCAGCGGCTGCGTGTCCGGCGGAACCAGTGTGATCGTCGGATCCTGCGGTCCGCTGCCGATCCGGACCACCGCGAAGTCCTCGTCGTCGCGGCGGCGTTCCCACAGCCGGTAGCTCGGTGCGAGCGACCACAGGGCGTCCGGCTCCGGGTGGATGTAGTCGAGCGCGTCGCGTTGGCTGTCAACCGCACGTAGCACCCGCAGCCGCTGCTGGGCCAGATGTTGCAGGTACGCACGGCGGGCGAACCGCATCTCCTGCTTGTTCGACCCACCGCCGGCGACCAGCCCGACGACCAGCATGCCGATCATCGCGGCGCCGAACAGGCCGAAGAACACGTAGCGGACCGACCCGGCTCCCCCTCCCATAGAGGTGGAGTACAGCACGACCATGCCGCCCATCATCAGCACCATCGGCAGCATCATCAGCATGTACATCCACTGCCGCCCGCCCGGCTCCGGTAGCTCCGGCGGTGCCTCCAGCAGCAGCTCGCCGCCGGGCAGTTCGGGAGCCGGCCGCCGGACCGGCCGCCGCACCACCATCGTCGCCATCTCCCCACCTCCGATTGGTTCCAGCACGTGTCGCAGGACATTCGCTCCTGATCGTCGCGGTGTCGGAAGGTTGGACGTTCGTGCTGGCAGGAACCTGACGTGGCCCGGAACGCAGTGAGATCCCGCTTACCGTCGTCGTGGCAACACGCCGAACTATCGCTTCAACCAGAACGAGAGGAGTGACTCGATGTCCGGGAATCTGCTGCACGGTATTACCGAAGACATGCAGCACCTCGCTGCGCGCACCAGGCAGATCGGTGACTCGATCCACACAAACACGACGACGCTGGGCGGACAGCTCGACGCCGGACTGCGCCCGGGGTTCATGGGCGCCGGCGGGAACGCGTTCTTCACTGGCCAGACCGACTGGGACACGCGGACCAAGACCCTGATCGCGCTGGCCTACCAGGACCAGGGCGACACGGTCGGTCGGGCCGGCCAGCAGTACGACATGACCGACCTCGACGTCCAGTCGCAGCAGTCCGGCGTGCAGGGGTTCGGCAGCGGCAGCATCGCAGGCGCCATCAACCCGTCCGCCTGAGCGGCTGCGGAGTCTGGAAGCCAAGGGGACAGAAAGGAAGAAGCATGCACATCCGAGCCGAGTTCGGCGCGATGGACGCGGCCGTCGGCCAGATGACCGGCGCCCGCCAGCGGCAGGAGGACGACAACCTGCTGCAGCGCAACCAAGTTCTGGCTTCGCAGGATTTCTGGAGCGACGACGCCAACACGCAGGGCCAGTTCATCGCGAACGACATGGTCTTCCGGCAGGGCGTCTCCAGTTGCGACGAGCTGGGGGCGCGTGGCCAGGCCACGACGACCTCCCGGGGTCTGATGGAGAACTGCGTCAACGCGGTGCGTGGCACCTTCTCGGCCTGAGCCGGGACGCCCGCGCGAATCCGCGTACAAAACCGAACGGGCCCGGACAGCGCGAGCTGTCCGGGCCCGTTTCGGCTTGCCCGGTTGGGATTCTCAGGGGTCGAGCAGTCCGGGCGGCAACACGAACGGGTCGTCGGGCTGGTCGTTCGACTGCTTGCGGGACGGCGTGGTTTGGAACAGCTCCTCGGGCGGCGGCTCGTCAGCGCGCGGCCGCTTCTGGTCGACCTCGGCCCGGGCCGGCCGCCAGCGACGACGCCGGCCGAGGACGAGCGCGATGCCGAGCAGCCCGGCCATCGCCGCACCGCCGAGTGTCAGCAGACCGATCGTCCGGGCGTGGGTGCCGGCGTCGTCCCACCAGGCGGCTTCGGCGACCACGGCCGGGTCGGGAGTCGTTCGCTCGGCGTCCGGCACCGCGGCAGGCGTCCGCCCACCCATGCCTTCGGTGACCGCGCGGTACGGGTCGACGACGCCGGCGCCGTACGCCAGCGAGCCCGGCCCGCCGCGCGCCGGTGTCGCGGTGGCAAGCAGCCGTTGCGTGACCTGCTGCGCGGTGAGCTCGGGCCACGCGGACCGCACCAGCGCGGCTGTGCCCGAGACGAACGGCGCGGCGAAGCTGGTGCCCCGGACGTACTGGTGTCCGGCCTGCCGGGTCGCGGTCAGGACGCCGTCGCCGGGCGCCACCAGGTCGACGTACCGGCCGATCTGGGAGTTGTTGGACCGCGCGCCCGCGATGTCGATCGCTCCGACGCCGAGTACGCCCTCGTAGGCCGCGGGGTAGGACGGGAGGTCGGGCGCACCGTCGTTCTCGCCCTGGGCGTTGCCGACGGCCGCGACGATCAGCACATCCTTCTTCTGCGCGTACTGGATCGCGGCACGCACCTGCTTGTGGTCGCGAAGTCCGGACAGCGAGAGGTTGATGACCTTGGCGCCCTGGTCGGCTGCGTAGCGGATGCCGCGGGCGAGCACGTTCGGGTCGATCACCCTGGTGTCGCCGTTGTCGGTCATCTCCCGGTCGCTGATTCGTACCGGCAGGATCCTCGCGTTCGGTGCGACGCCGTGGAAGCCGATGCGGTCCAGCTTGTCGCCGGCGATGATGCTGGCGACGCCGGTGCCGTGCGACACACAGTCGTAGTTGCCGGGCAGCCTGCCGACCAGGAAGAAGTCGCGGCCGCGCAGCACCTTGCCCTTGCGGCGCAGCTGCGGATGGTCGGCGTCGACGCCGGAGTCGACGACGGCGACCGTGACACCGGCGCCGGTGCTGAAAGGCCAGGCCCGCTCCGGGTCGAGATACTGCTGCGCCCACGGCAGCTGGCGGACCACCGGCCGGGCCGGCTCCGGGTTCGTGCATGCGCCCTTGGGCGGTTTGGCCGCGGCGCTCGGCACACCGGCCGGAACCACGAAGACGATGGACGCCAGCAGCGCGGCGCACAAGTACGCGGAGACTCGTCTCACTCGCAGCATCGTTCCCGCCGGCAGGCCGTGCAACGGCCGCCTGGCAGGAACAGGTCATGGTCGCCGTTGCCCGCCCGGATGGACCGATCGTGGATGGCGATGAGCCAGATACGTGGAGATGCGGACGATCCCAGCGACCTGGAAGCGCTCGAGCGCCAGGTCCTGAAGCTGCGTGACGCGCTGGACGACACGGAGTGCACGGCCGAAACCGCCGACGGGCTGATCGAGGCGACCGTCAACGGCCGCGGCAACGTGCTCGGGCTCCGGCTCGATCCGCGGATCTACCGGAACCAGGACTGCGAGGTGCTGGCGGCAGACATCCTCGATGCCATCCGCCAGGCAACGGAGCAGGCGCAGGCGAAGGTCGCGCGCTCGGCCGACAAGGCGCTGTTGCCTCCGGACCTGCCGCCCGAGCTCGCCGACCTCGAGATCGAGCCGTTCCTGCACCAGCTGAACCGACTGAAGGGCAGGCCCACATGAGCGCCGACATGGACATGTTCCCGGACTCCTCGATGAGCGCGACGAGCACGCTGGCCCGGGCGGCTCATGACTTCGCGGCCGCCTGGCCGGGGCTGGCCGCGCAGATCCGGGCAGCGGAGGCCGCGCTCGGAAGCGGCCGCGCGGTCGGAGACATGGTCAGCGGCGCGTTCCGGGAGAAGTACAACCGTGCTGTGCCATCGGTCATGGAGGGCGCCAACGGGCTGGCGCAGATGTTCGGTGAAGGGGTGACCACGTCGCGGGGACACATCGGGAACTACGTCGAGACCGACGGCGTGGCGGTGCCGGCCCTGATGGCATCCGCCAAGCGGGCCTGGGTCTAGGCACCGTAACCGCGTCGAGGGCCAACCGATGATCGACAAGCCGACTGGCGGAGGCTTCGCCTGGCTCGACTGGCTGGTCTCAATGGTCTGGCCGACCATCGACCAGGATGCGCTCCGTCAGCTCAGCACGGCGTGGCGAACCGCCGCGACCCTGGTGGACAAGGCGGTCCGCGAAGGCGACCTGTCGTCCGGCCAGCTCGCGGACGGCTGGCTGGACGCCCAGGGCCAGCGGATCGCCGCGCTCATCCGTGAGCTCGGAGGTGACAGCGGACAGGGCCTGCGTGCGCTGGTCGACGAGATGAACCAGCTCGCCGACGAGACCGAGCACTTCGACAACCAGGTCAGCGACATGAAGAACATGATCCGGAATGAGCTGTACCTGGCGCTGATCCTGCTGATCGCGACGCTGGTGCTGCCACCGATCGTCGCTCAGGGCACGCAGACGGGCATCATCTGGAAGACGCTGGCCCGGATCGCCGCGATCGTCAACCGGATCGCCGGCACGCTGCGGGTCACCGGCCTCGCCGGCGGAACCAAGCCGTTCCTGCTGCGGCTGTTCAGCCTCGAGCAGCTCAAGGACATGGCGTGGGAAGGGCTCGAGGAAGTCGGGCTGGAGATCAAGAGCCAGTGGGACGCCATCCAGCAGGGCTATCGTCAGGGCTTCGACTTCCGGGCCATCGTGATCAACGGCCTGGCGGGTGTGTTCGGCAGCCCGCTTGGCACGATGGTCAACGCGCCGCTCGAATACCTGCGGGCGCTGCTTCGGCGGACGCCGGAACCGCCGCCTGACTCGGCTCGCAAAGCGCTTGCCGACACGCTGCAGGCAGGCGTGACCAACGCCATCACCTCGCCGCCATCGGGCGTCATCGCCGACAACGTCGTGAACGCGGCCGCGCCCGTACAGCTGCCGCCGGGCCAGGAGCGGCCGGCGCTCATGCAGCAGTTGGTGCAGGCCTACCAGACCGGCGCGATCATGTCGTTCGCGATCGGTTTCGGCCGGGCCGGGCTCGTGCACATCGGCTCCTCCGCCGGGGACGCGATGTACAAGCACTTCGGCTGGAAGTACGCGGATGCCAGCGGTGCCGCGGGCAACGGCAGCAACGCGGGTGATGGCGGTGCCGCAGGTGAGAGCGGCGCTGCCGGCAGTGGCGCCCCCACGCCGACACCCAGTCCCACGCCTGGCGGCCCTGCGCCCGGAGCGCCCACTCCGGGGAACGCGTCTCCGCCGGCACCCGTCCCCCAGAGGCCCGCGCCCGTACCTGCTGCGCCCGCACCGCCGTCGGCGCCCACTCCCCCCTCGGCGCCCACACCCCCACCAGCCGCGCCCAACCCTGCACCCGCGCCGGTCCCCGTCGCCGCGTCGGCGGACGTAGATGTCCCGTCGCAACCGCCTTCCGGTCCGCCGGACAGCGGAGGTCCTCCAGCCGTGGTCACGCCCGACGTCGGTTCCGATGTCGTCGCCGCTCAGTTGGATGCCGCGCCGCAGGACGGGCAGCCGGGAGTGCAGCAGCCCGTGGCACCCAGCCCGCAACCGCCGGCAGCGCCGCCGGTTGCTCCGCCGGCCACTCCGCCGTCGACGCCAGTGCCGGCCGCACCGAACGGGGTCACTCCGCCACCGGCCACTCCACCGGCGACGCAGGTGCCCGCGGGTGCTCCGGCGTACGCCTCCGTCACGACGCCCGATGTGGCCACTCCGGACCCGGTCGACCACGCGGACCGAGGCTCCGAGCGGATTCTGAGCCGCGGCCTGGATGGCGTCCCGCCCTCCGGTCCGCGCTCACCGAACTGGCGCCGGACCGAGCCACGCCCTGCAGGCCCTTCTTCGCGATCGGGAGCACCGCCGGGCAACCGGGACGGCCGGCGCACGTCGAGGTTCGGTGGCCCCGACGCCGGGCCTGCCGGAGTCCCGGCGGAAGCCACCACAGCGGGCCCACGTCCGGCAGCGGCCCGTTCCGGCTCGACGGAAGGTCCGGCGCGGCCCCGCACACAGCCGGTGGTCACGGTGGCGGGAGCTCCAGGTTCAGAGGCAGCAGCGCCCGTCGCCGTCGACGGTCCGAGCGGAAACCCAGCCGTCATCGAGTCGGCCGGCACGCGATGGGTCCGCGACCCCGACGGCTGGTACGTGTCGCAGCAGGACGGGTCGTTCCAGCGCGGACAGAACACCGATGGTCAGCCGGACACGGTTCAGGTGCCGGCGGGGTCCAGGGCCGTATTCGACGGCACTGGAGAGCTGCGGCTGGTCGTACTGCCGGATGGCACCAGCTACGACCGCGGCCTGGACGGCATCTGGTCGAGGGGGCGCACCGGCAGCGGCGAGATTGTCGTCGCCAAGACCGACGGGCCGACTCACCTCGACCTCGCCGACGGGACGACGGTCGAGCTGGCCAGTGAGAACGAGGTCGTCCGCGACCAGGTCACAGGTGACGCGGTCGCCTACCGCGAGGTGAGGGACCAGAACGGCGAGCGGCTCAACGACCCACGCGTGTTCGTACGTGCCACGGACGGCGCCTGGACCGAGACACCCGCGCCGGTGCTTGCGGTGGAGTTCGAGGCCTGGCTGGCCGGCGCGAACCAGGCCTTCGATACCGCGAAAACACTGCACGACATTGCGGCAAGATCGGGTCCGAGTGTTCCCGAGAACCAGCGTCTGGTGAACCTCGAGGACGACGCACTGCGCGACCTGGTGTTGCACGGGACCCGCGAGGACGCGATAGCGGCGATCTACGAAGCCGTACTTCGCAAAAAGGGTGTCGCGTTGCGATGGACTCAGATCGAGGCCGTCCACGCGTTCGCCGCAGGCAAGAACGTCAACATGGCCGCAGGAGAAGGCAAGTCGTGGCTGTTCCTGGTCGACGCCGCCCTGCAGGCAGTACGGGATGGCGTTGACGCCGTGCAGGTGATCACCACTCGCGGGAACCTGGCCGACCGGGAGTTCGAGAGCTACGTCGAGCTCCTCGAGCAGTTCGGCTTCGACATCCACCGGATGGACGCCGACGAGATGCCGCCCCTGCCGGTGGACGGCCGGCCCACGATCTACGTCGGTACCAGCCAGGATGTCGGCTTCAGCCATCTCAAGAACAATCTGGTGCCCGGCCAGAGGGAGTCCGGCGTCACCATCATCGACGCCAGCATCGACGAGGTGGACGAGGCGATCGTCTACTCCAACCCGACGTACATCATCAGCGAAGGCGCCGGTCGGCTCGCGCCCGAGGAGGTCGCCGCGCCGGTCAGGTGGGCGAACGACTTCTTCGCCGACAACCTGGCCAACGGAAACCTCACCGAAGCCGACTTCGGTTGGCGGCCAGGGTCCGGTCGTCCGCCGGCGTTGACCAGGGCCGGCCGGCGGAAGGTGAGGCAGCTGCTCGGAAGGCCGTTGTCCAAGGCCGAGCGCGACAGACTGAACATGGCTGCCACCGCGCACCTGGAGTACAAGGCGAAGGTCCATTACGTCGTGCGCGGCGACAAGATCCTCATCGTCGACCAGACGACCCACGAGGTCCTCTTCGACCCCGAGACGTCGACGGAGAGCCGGTGGAACGGCGGGCTGGCTCAGGCGATCGAGGCCAAGCACGGTCTGCCCATCCGCGACGACCCCGAGACCAACAAGAGCATCAACGCACAGCAGCTCTACTCCGGCGAGCCCTACAACCGGGTCGTCGGCGCCTCCGGTACCGCACAAGGCAAGGGTGAGCAGTTCCAGCAGGCAGGCATGTCCGGCGAGATCGCCGGGATCCTGCGCTACTACCAGTCCCGGCTGGGCAGGGAGGCAGCGCACGTCTCCGAAAACGAGGACGCGAAGCTCGACTTGATCGCCGAGCACACCCGCGACATGCAGTCCGACAGCGGACGGCCGCAGGCGATCCTCGCCCACCGCAACGATCTCGTGGGGAAGATATCCGAGCGGCTGCACGACAGCGGGGTGCCGCACACCGCGATCGACGCCGACTGGTTCGCGGAGCAGATGGAGAACGGGGGGAGGGCCGGCGCGGAGGCCGCGTTCAAGGAAGTGATCGAGAGAGCCGGCGAGCTCGGCCACGTCCTGGTCATCAACATGCAGGGCGCGCGCGGCGTCGACATCTCGATCAGCGCCGAGTCCAAGGCCGCGGGCGGCCTGCACGTGCGGGTCACCGCGCACTCCGGAGTGTCGCAGGACATCGACATCCAGGCCGAGAACCGCGCCGCGCGTAGCGGCGACCCCGGCAGCGTCAGCTACTACATCTCGCCCGACGACGACGCGTTCCAGCTGTCGTACAACGAGAACGTCCAGCTCGCGGTCATCAGATACACCGAAGCGGCAGCGGCCGACCAGGCCGACTCGACCGAGACGACGCGGGACTCGTTGACGCACGCCGAGCAGGAGCTCCGCGACCAGGTGTCCGTCGCCCAGGCCGAGGCAGCGGCCCGATCGCTCAGCACCACCACGCCACCACCCGACACCAAGACCTCCAGCGACCCACCGACGACGGACAAGCCACCGCCGACCGGCGACGGCCCTGCCAGCGCCGACGACGGATCCGACGGCCGGGACCGTCTCCTCGACCTCGCCGCTGCCACCACCCGTACCAGCGACGGCACAGTCGACACGGAAGCCCTGCAGCGGTTGCTCGGCGCAGCGCCGGAGGTGCCAGGGCTGGAGGGCACCAGTGAGCAGCAACGGGAGGCGTTGCGGAGCTACGTTGCGGAGGTGCTGGGTGTCCAGCCGCAGGCCATCGACGTCGCGGCGGTGACCGGCCAGACCGAAGGCACCTCGCAGGCATCGGTGTTCTGGGTGGTTGGGCAGGACGGGTCGCCGGCAGCGATCGTGAAGTACTCGCCGAATCTGAACGAGTTCGCTCAAGAGTTGTCGGCGGCGCAGCATGGCCGCGATGGCGGGTTCGGTCGTCTGGCGGTGCCGGCCGTGCTCGGAGTCGGCGTCGGGCAGGTCGACGGTTCTCCGGTCGGCGTCATCGTCTCCTCCGTCGCGCCGGGTCGGGCGGTCGACGAGCTGTTGTCCGAGGTGGTGAACGCGCAGCCGGGCAAGGATCGGGACGAGGCGCTGGCGGTACTGAAGCAGGCGCTGGCAGCGGTAGGGGTGGCGATGGCCGACCTGCACTACGGCGTGCCGTCGCCGGCCGACCCGGCCGCGGCGCTGGAGGAGGACATCGCGCGGGCGATGGCCGCACTGGAGGCGCAGGTCCCGCCGTACCTGAGGCCGTCGTCGTTGGTGCACGGCGACTTCAATCCCCGCAACGTCTTCTACGACCCCACCACCGGCACGGTGACCGCGATCGACCTGCCCTACCTGCACCGGTCGATGGACGCCGCCGGCAACCCGACAGGCACTCCCGCGCGGGACATCAGGGAGTTCCTGCGCGGCCTGACCAACCTGCACGAGGGCCCGCGGGCCCGCAAGCTGCTGCCACTACGCGAGCTGGAAGCGGCGTTCCTCCATGCCTACAACGAGATCGGCGGCCAGCAGGTCGAGCCAGGCTTCGGCTTCCGAAAGGAACGTGGCCCGTCCGGACCGGCCGCGGCCTACCACCAGGCGCGCGAGCACCTGGCCAGGATCACAGATCTGCGCCGTGCCCTGTCCGCGCAGGATGTCGCACCCGAGGACCGGACAGCGCTGGAGGAGCAGGTCGGTCTGCAGCTCGCGCGGCTGCGGGAGTTGCTCGGCGAGACAGGCAACGAGGATGAGGCCCACCCGTCGCGGGAGGACATCGAGCTGTTCGTCGAGTACCACCGGCAGTTCTGGAGTGCCCGCAACCGCCAGTTGACCGACGACGAGATCGCGGCCATCACCGAGCAGCTGCTGGGCGGCGGTCCCGGTCTCTCTGTGGAGCGACCCGACGAGGACGTGCTCGCGTCGGCGCAGGCCCGGATGCGTGACCTGCAAGCCGAGGTCGCCCGGACCGAGGGCCAGGAGGCTCGGGAGGCGGCGATCCATGCCGTCGCCGTGCAGGCGCGAATCGTCGCCAGGCTGAAGCGGGACCTGCCGGCCGACGGAACAGACACAGCGGCACCACAGTGGCACCAGGACGTCGTCGAGGAGCTGATCCCTCGCGACTCCAGCGGAAACCCGATTCCGTTCAGCAACGCCGACATCTGGGGCCCGGCGACCAACAGCGCCCTCCCCGAACGCGACCGCAACTGCGTCGAGGCGGCGCGGGCCCACGTCCGCACCAGGTATGGCGTGCCGACCGCCGCGGCACCTCCGGTTGGTCCGGGCGGCGTACCGTTCGGGGCGCTCGACCTGGAGCTCGAGTTCGGCGGCCGGTTCCAGCAGATCACCACCCTGGAGCAGCTCGAGCAAGCGCTGCGAGAGGTAGGGCACGGCGCCACCGCGCTGATCATTCACCGGGAAGCCGGCAGCGAGCTCGGCCACGTCGTCGTCGCCGAGTACAACGACGCGCCCGACACACCAGAGCACATCCGCGGGGTCTCCTACTTCGACGGCGGTCGCCGGCTCACAAGCCTCGACCTCGCCGCCGGGACGACCAGCGGGTTCGTCGTCGACGCCACCATGGACGCCGTACCCATCACCGACGCGGCCGGGAACGTCCTCGGCCGTGGCCTCGGCAACAGCCTCCCGCCCACGCCCGCCTACTTCGCACCGGACTCGGCCGAAGCTCTTGCCTGGAACGAAGAGCTGGCCGGCGCGCTCGGCCAACCCGTCGTCGAGGAGCTCGTGCTCGCCGGCCGGCCGCAGGACGGCCGGCAGCGTTTCGACATCGAGCTCGCCAACGCGGAGTCGCGTACGGGCGCGCCTGTGCAACTGCTTGTCGACACCGGGATGGAGCCGCTCGCCCAGCCCGCGCAGGAATCCTCCGCCGCGGTTCTCGAAGCCATCCGCCGGGTCGAGTCCATGGTCAGGAACCGGGCGGCCGTGAAGTCCGCACGGGATCGGGTCACCGAGGTACGCCGCCGAAACCGCGCGGCCCGCTTCGTCACCGCCTCGATGCGCTCGGAGCTGGGCAGCGCGCGGGACGCGTGGGACGTCGCGCGCACAGTCGATCGCAGGGCCTTCCTGTTGCTGACAAGAGAAGACGGCTCCACCAGCCGGGTGATGTTGCGAAACGACTGGGGCCGGCTTCCCCGCTGGACGGACACCGACGGGCAGCCGATCGATCGCCGTGCTTTCGTCGCGGCCCTGTCGGAGGTCGTGACGGTGGAGGCTCTGGTCCTGGCCGGCGACGGGACGGCGCTACGGTTCCCGTGGTCTCCGGGCGGTGACCACAGCCACTTCCGATCGACCTTCGACGGACAGGCCGACACGTTCGCCAGGAGCGGTGCGGCCGCACTCGCCGGCGAGGCTCCGGCCGACCATGCGCTGCGGCGCGCGCTCGAAACGCCAAGCCGGCTTGCCGATGCCATCCCCGGCGTACAGACGGTCGAGCTGGTCGGCGAAGGACTGCTGCGGGTCACGACAAAGGATCAGCGGAAGTTCCTGATCGCCGTCAAGCGCGGCGAGCTGCCGGACCTGCTCGCGGAGACCCAGCGCGTTGAAGTCACCGACGAGCTGATCTTCGCCACGACGATCGCGACGCAGGACCAGGCCGAGGCCGACCGCGTCGACCTGCTCATGGACGGGTCGATCAACGACCAGCTCGACGTCGACCTGTGCATGGCGGTGACCGCCGAGGAGATCGCGGTGATCGCCGATCTGGTGGACACGGTCACGCCGGTGACCGAGGCCGTGGAAGCGGTGCAGGCGGTTCTGGGCCGGCAGGGACTGGACGAGGCGAGCCGGACCGAGGTCGAAGGTGTGCTGGCCGGTGCGCGCGAGGCGATCCGGACCCGCGTGCCGGCGGCGCTCCTGGCCGTCGCCGGCGAGCTGGACAAGGCCCTGCCGGAGAATCGGTTCGGCGAGCTCGACATCCTGGCCGTGGAGCTGCGGAACGCCGCCGGCCGGTTCGGCGATCAGCCGGCGCTGCGTCCTGGCTTCGACGTACCGTCCAGGCTCGGACCGCAGGACGTGCGGACGATCACGGCGATCCTCGTCCGCCATCAGCGGGTGGAGGAGTCGCCGGCCGGGCTGGACGGCCGGAACCAGTGGCAGGTGAGACGGTCACGCGTCCGCCGGCTGCGGGACACGCTCTCCGCGGCCGGGCTCGGCGAGAGCATGCTCCACCGCGACGAGCGGTTCGCGCTCCTCTCCGCCGCAGGGCTCGATCAGGTCGTCGACGTGGCCAGGGACTCCGGGGACAAGCCAGGGCTGGCCGCCAAGCTCCCACTGACCGTGGATCGCCGGTGGGTCGTGAAGACCATGCTCGGCCTGGCCGGCGCGGTAGGCGTGACACGCATCGAGCAGGACGGCGATGTGTTCCTGCTGTCGCTGGAGGACGGCTCGTCGTTCACCGTCGCCGTCCTACTGGACGGCGCGGACGTTCCCGCGGAGCGGCCCGACGCCGACCTGGTGGTGTGGCTCGAGTCGCCGCTCGAGGCCGGCGGTGCCCGCAAGGAGTTGGCCGCTCGCCTCCGCCGGCTGGTCCAGGCGTACCGGACGGCGAAGGCGGCCGGGCCGGTCGACGGGACGTTCGCCCGCATGGTGGAGCTCGCCGGGGAGCACGAGCCGGCCTTGCTCACCCCGCGGAAGCTGGGCGGGTTGGTGCGGAACAATCCCGCCTTCGCGCTCGACGATCACGCGGTGGTCGGATGGTTGCGCGCCTTCCGGGAGGATCACCCGGCACCCAACCTCCGCGAGCAGCGGACGCTGCGTGAGTTCCTCTACGAGAAGGGTTTGCTGGCCAGCAGTCCCGACTACGACATCAAGCGGGACGCGCTGAAGGACGTGGACCCCGAGATCGCGACGTACATCGCGAAGCACAACAAGGTTCGGGTGACACCGATGCGCCTGCTCAACGAGGCGGGCGCCGACGTCGGTCGCGAGGCGATCCCGGACTTCGACGACAGCAACCTCCCGGAGCTGGTCCGCTGGCTGGCGAAACGGGGGCTGCCGGTCACCCTGGCCGCCGACGGCAGGACCGTCCAGGTGGACGATCCCGCAGGCGCCATCGAGGTCACCTTCGGGCACGACGACGGGCTTGCTCCCGGGCATGTCCAGCTGGCGCAGGGTGAGACCGCCCGCTCCTACGTCGGCTTGCTGCCGTCGGGCATCGACGAGTACTGGGGCGAGCAGGGGGCGATCCATCTCCTGTACGAAGTCGTCGCACAGCACACAAGCGATCCGGACGCGATTCGGACGATTCAACAGAGCAGCGTGGAGGCGATCCTCGCCCGCATCGATCACCAGCTCGCGACGGCCCCGGACCGGCATGCCCGGCGCCTGCTGCAGGGTGTCCGTACCGCGTACCTGGCCCAGCTGTCTCTCGGGCAGGTCGATCTCGGCACGCTGCCGGGCGTTTCCAGGCGGGACCAGAAGCGGGCGCGGAAGATGGCCAGGAAGCTGGCCACGGACGTGGAGCAGAAGTACCGCGAGGCCATCGGGCGGCACGAGCCTCCACCAACGCGCGTCCCGCGCATGGGCAAGTACCAGACCACCACGATCATGGATCAGGGCGGAATCGGCCTGGTCAACGCCGGAATCGGTGTGCAGTTCAGCGGAGACACGCCCGCCTATGCGAGCCTTGCGGTCTGGTTCGCTCTTGCCCAGGCGTGGTCGTACGCGGTCAACTACGAGCGCACCGATGCCGGGGCCGAGGTCCATGAGCGCGCCCAGATCGAGAGCAGTACAGCCGAACAGGCCCAGCAGGCCGACCAACTGGCCGCGACCGTGGAAGCCGAGCTTCGCAAGACGCTGGAACCGCTGCTCGGAAACCTGCTCGCCTCCGCCGCCCCGCCGTCCGCCGCCGCGGGTCGAGAGGTCTGGTCGACCCGCGCTCACGACCTGGCCGTGGGAACGACGTCGTTCAAGTACCAGCTGGCGGCGAACATCCGGCTGGCCTCCTGGACGGCGGCTCAGTCGGTCGTCCACGTGGGCATTGTGAACCACCTGCCGGGGCTCGCCATCACCGGTGCCGCCACAGCGGTCGCGCAGCTGTTCCTGAAGACCGCCGCCGACCGGTTGATGGTCAGTGCCAAGGTCGCGAACCGGGTCGGGCTGGCCGCCTTCGAGGAGGCCACTGAGCTACGCCAGCGGCGACACGAGCAGGAAGTCCTGGGTCGCCGGCTCGTCGCCGCGGTGTCCGAGCTGGCCGAGCGGGCCGGCACCCCGGTGCCGTCGGGCAAGCTACAGGACACCCGGCGCGAGCTCGCGGACTACCGATGGAGCCGACCGGTCGCGACCCGTCGCCCGAACATCGCTCCGGGCTATCAGCAGGTCCTCCGGGTCCGGCTCCTGGACCGGTTCGCGCCGAACCTGTTCGGTGCCGTGGCCGGCGTGACCCCGCTGGCCGGCGACCCGGTCGCGGCCGCCCTGCAGCTGGGGTCCGGCATCGTGAACACGTGGATGGGCGCGGGAATCGACGCCTACTACAACAACCGTGCCGAGCACGCCATGTTCCGCGTGGCCAACCAGCGCAACGACGCGGCGGAGGCAACGAGCCGGCAGCACCTCGATGCCGACCTCCGCGAGTTCTTCGAAGCCTTGTGGTCGGCGTCGATGGCCGACGTAGGTACGCCGGACGTCCCGAGGCAGCGAGTTCCTGGCGAGCCGTTGCAGAGCGACCTGGTACTGCCCTCGCCACCTGCCTCCGCCATGCCGACCAAGTGGCTGGCGTTCGGGATGACCGGGCTGCTGCCCGCGATCGTCGAGCCGTTGGTGCAGGCGGCGCTGGGAGTCGCGGCCGCCGAGCTCATCCTGGGGGAGAGCGCCTGGCACAAGATCGGCGTCGCCGGGGCCCAGACCGCGGTCGGCAGCATCGCCGGACCGGCGGGCATGTGGTTCCTCAACCAGGAACGGCAGAGGCTCCAGGCGCTGCAGGAGTTCTACCGCCAGCTCATCCGGCAGGTGCTGGCCGACATTGCCCACAAGCGCGCCATCGAGAGCCTCAGAAACGCTGATGACTCTGATGACGATAACGACGGTGACGACGGCATGCCGGTGGCGGGCGGCCCAACGTCGTCGACAGAGGTGTCGCCCGAGGACGAGGTGACGATCGAGGACATCCAGCTGTACGTCGAGTACGTACGCCAGTGGTTCCGGACCCGCAACATCAACCTCACCGACGCCGAGATCGAGGCCATCACCGCCGACCTCAGCAAATCAGACATCAGAGCGCGGCCGGCACTCACAGCGGACGAAGCGGCCGAGCTGGCAACCGCGGTGGAACAGCTGCGCGTTTCGCAAGCCCGTTTCGAACTGAACGCCGGCGACACCAGCGTGCTGGAGGAGGCGACCCGGGCCGCCTCCGATCTGGTCCGGCTCGTTGCCAGGCTGAGCCGGGACACCGAGCGGGATCCGCGGATGCCAGGACCGGCCTGGCAGCAGCGGAGCGTCGAGGCACTGGTGCCGCGCGACAGGGCAGGGAACTATCGGAAGTTCACCAACGCGGACGGCTGGGGACCTGCTGTCAACTACGGCTTGCCCTGGCGTGACCGCAACTGTGCCCCGACGGCGATCGCACACGTGAAGACGAGGTACGGCAGGCCGACGGCCGCCGCTCCACCGGTCGGCCGCGACGGGATCTCGTACGCGACCGCGGACATCGAGGAGGAGTTCGACGGCTCGTTCCAGGAACTTCCCACCCTGGAACGACTCGAAGCCGCGCTGACGTCGGCAGGCCATGGCGCGACCGCTTTCCTCGTCTACCGGCATGCGGACAGCAGGCGCGGCCACGTCGTCGTCGTGGAGAACAACGACGGCGTCATCTCCTACTACGACTGGGAACAGGGAGGCCGGCTCCCCGGCCGGCCCGACCTCACCGGGACGATCAACCTCAACGCGTTCGCCCTCGACAGCGAAGAGAACGCCGTGCCGATCACCGATGCCGCGGGCAAGATCCTGCCGCGCGGCATCTACAACCTGCGCCCACCCACCGCCGCCTACACGCCCGAGCCGGCCGAGCGGCTCAAGTGGCTCGAGGACCTCGCCATCGCACTCGGCCGCCCCGCCCGCCTCACACTGATGCACGGCGCCTGGGAGACCTCGATCAAATGGCTGGGTGAGCTGGTTGGCGGGATGGGCAGCGTCCTGATGGGGCTGGTGCCGACACAGGTCAAGCTCGGGCACACCGTGTACCACGTGACCCGGCTGCCGTTCGGCTACGAGCTCACTCCGGACAAGTACCAGCTCACTCCCGACGGGATAGTGGAGGAACAGGCTCAGGGCGTCCAGTTGCTCCTGATCCGGCCGCCGGCCGGGTTCCAGACCGAGGAGGAGCGGGTTGCTCAGGAGGTGGCCTGGTCCTGGGCGGCGAGCGAGCAGGCTGCCTCGGACTACCGCAGACATCTGGAGGAGCATCCCGAAGCGCGTCCGGACGTCATCCATCTGCACGACGAGTGGATGACACCGGCGTTCCTCGACATCGCCGACGAGCTCGGTATCCCGACCGTGCTGACCATCCACGCGACAGAGGCCGGTCGCAAGGGCGGGAAGTTCGACGAACGCTCGCAGGGCATCCATGCGCTGGAGTGGGAGCTCGTGCGCCGCGTCGACCACATCATCGTCAACTCGCCCGCCATGCGCGACGAGGTGGCCGCGCTGTTCGCGGTGCCGACGAACCGGGTCACCGTGGTTCCCAACGGCGTGGACCTGAGCGAATGGCTGGAGCCGGTGGCCGAGCTGGTCGGCCGGGACGTCAGCACGCAACGTGCGGAGTGGAACGCGCAGGCACCGCCGGACCTGCAGCTGCCAACCGACGCGCCGGTGCTGTTCTTCCTCGGCAGGCTCGCCGAGGAGAAGGGCGTCCAGGACATCATCGAGGCACTGCAGGACATCCAGGTGGAGCATCCGGGCACGACGGTCGTTCTCGCCGGCGATGGAGTCCACCGGCAGGCACTGGAGGAGAGGGTCGCCGAGCTCGGACTCAGCGACCACGTGCGGTTCGTCGGCAAGGACATCCCGCGCGACGGCACGCTGCAGCGGCTCGCGATGGCCGCCGACGTGGCGATCATGCCGAGCCGCTACGAACCGTTCGGAGTCGTCGGCCTGGAGCTGATGGCGCTCGGCGTGCCGCTGGTGACGTCGGATGTCATCGGCTATGTCGAGGACGGGCGGAACGGGCTGCGCTTCCCCGCCACGAACGTACGACGGCTCGCCGAGCAGGTCGACAGGATTCTCCGCGACCCGGAGCTTCGTGACGACCTCGCGGCCCGGGGACGCGACACCGCGAACTCGGACACGTACAAGTGGAAGAACATCGCCCAGCAGACCGCCGACGTCTACCGCGGCGTGAAGCGGCACGTTCGGCGCGATCCCGGCGAGGCATGGCGGCCCGATCAGAACGCGCTCAACCATGTGCTGGTGCGGGTCACCCGAGCCGATCACGCGTACGAGCAGCTCCGCATCCGGCTGGCCGACGGGCGGGAACTCGATCCGGAGGTCGATGCCGAGGGCGCATACTGGCACGTCCCGTTCGGCGAGAACGACACCCAGGCGGCTGTTGAGATCTACCGCGACGGCGAGCCGCTGTACCAGGGCACGGTCGAGGTCACGCCCGGCCAGACCCGAAACCACCTCCGCCTCGGCGACGACCCACCGGCCGCCCCTGCCAAACGTCCCAACCCTGTCGAGGAGTTGCCGCTCGCCGGCACCGAGTCCGATCCGCCGTCTGACCTGCCACAGCCGTCCGACCAGCCGGACGAGCCGTCGCGGATCCCGGTCGCGGGCATCGTACATACACCGGAGCGGGTGCGAGCGGCGACTTATCAGGCACTTCCGCCCGGCGCGCCGCCTGGGGCGAAGCTCGTCAGCTTGCAGGAGCCGAATGTCCCGACCGAGGATTTCGGCGGCGCACGCGACCTGAACGGCGTCCTGCCCGGGCCGTACAGCAAACTCGAGGAGCTCCTGGTCGCGGCGGCCGCCGTGAAGTACCTTCCCGACGAGTTCGACCAGGTCATCCAGCGGAGCAACGGCGAGATCCGCGTCAGCGGGCACCTTGTGCGTGAACCGACCGAGGACGATCCGTTCTTCCGTTCCACCGGGTTCACGGTCCATCCGATCACCGACGAGATCCTGGTCGACGAACAAGGCCGGCCATTGGGTGTTCAGGTGGGCGACGACGCGGACGAGCGGGTCGCCTTCCTGGTGGCCCTGTGGGAGAAACCACGGCTGTTCCGCAGGCTCGAGCAGGCAGCCGGGAAGGAGGACTCTCCTGCCGCGCCGAGTGAGAACGCTGAGGATGCCGCAGGTCTGGCCCGGCTCGTGACAGAGATGACCGGCAGGGCGGCGACGTCTCGCCGACTGCCTCGGCGGGATGGCGAGTTGGACGTCGCCGAGATGATGGCCGGGTTCCGCAGGCTGCGCGAGTCGGGCTGCCCGATCTTCCTACGGACTCGTTCCAGCGCGCGAGCGCCTCTTGTTTCCGGGCTGGAGCCGGAGCAGTGGTTCCTGGTCGTTGGACTCGGTGACGAATCGTTCCAGCTGTACGACCCGCGAAGCGATCTCCCTCACTTCGTACCGATCGATCAGTTCGAGCAAGATTTCTACGACTCACAAGGCGATCCGGCGGACAACGGCTACGTCACCACCGCGCCCGGTCGGGGCCGGGCGGCTGTCGAGCCGCCGACCAGCGGTGTACCCCTGCATGCCGAGGCCGGAACTGGTGACCCGATTCCGCCCGGCTGGAGGCGGGAGTCGCTCGACGGCATGGACGTGGACCTCGAGACCGGTCGGCTCGTTCCTGCCGGTGAGGGCGAGCCGATCTGGTTGCACGACGAGCTCGCCGATCCGAACGACGTGCTGCCCAGCGACCGGCTGGGGGCACTTGCCGAAGCCAGACCAGACCTCGGCCCAGAGCTCAGGCGCCTGCACGAGGCTGACCTGACCGTGATGGCGGCCGCGGCGTCGGCTGCTCCACACAGGTTGCAGCAGGTCTTGTTCCGCGACCCCCTAGGTCAGGTCTGGGTGACGCTGCACCAAACCGCCTGGCCATCAGGTGACGATCGAATCGTCCGCGTCACTGGCGAGCTGCCGCAAGCAGCGATCGACTACGCGCTGCTGGTCGACGAGGACAACGTTCCGGTCGCGGCCCGCATCTGGAAGTCGACCTGGCCGGCGGTGTTGGCGAACATGTTCCTGACGTCGAGGTTGTTGCTGGCCGCGTACCCGCCCGAACAGGCCGACGGGCAGGACCCCGTCCCCATGCTGCTGCGCGAGTGGGAGCGCGAGGCGAGTCCCCTCGGGCGCGCCCAGCTCCTCGCCCGGCTGATCGGTACCGACACCGTCGTCAGGCCCTTCCCTCTCACGCGCGATGGCCAACTCGATGTTGACGAGCTGGTGGGGGAGTTCGAGGCGGCGCGCGAGTCGGGCCGGCCGATCCTGGTCCGGACCCGTACAGAGCAAGGGGTATCGGAGTGGGTCGAGGTCGTCGATGTCGGCGCCCGGTCGCTGGTGATCTCCAGCCCGAGCCTGGGCATCTGGAGCATCGCGAGCGACGACTTCGGGGCGCGGTTCTTCACGCCGAGCGGTTCCGAGTCCGACAACTGCTACGTCACGACGGTGCCCGGCGGCGACCTCGAGTCGATCGACGCTCACCCGTCCGAGCCGGATGACGATGCGACACCCGGACCGTTCGGATCGGATGACGCGAACGTCTGGCCGGAGCAGCCCGAAGCCGACGGCTGGTTGCGCGGCCAGGAGATGTGGGCTCCTCAGGAGCCCGAGGCGACCGGGCGCTACGCGGCCCATGAGGCGCACTGGCGCATGGTGTCCGCGGGCGAGCGTTCGGTCGATCCGTTGACCGGACGCCTGGTGCCAGTCGGAGACGGCAACCGGATCCTGCCGTTCGCCGGTCCACCCAAACCCACCGACGTGGTGGGCGGTTACGACTCGAGGCACAACCCGGCCCTCGCTGTCTGGGCCGCATGCGCCGAGAAAGTGGGGCCGAACCAGATTCAGGTGTGGCCACACGGCCACTACCTCGTGTTGCAGTCTGACGTCGAGCCGCCGTCCGAGAGCGATCCGGTATGGCGGCCCACCGGAGCCCCGAGGCCGATCCTGCTCTCCGACCGGGTTCCGGTCGACGAGCACGACGTTCCAATCGACGTGCGCGTGTCGCCCGAGGGCGCGTCGTGGCCGGTGCTGCTGCGGAAGGCCGACGCCGTCGAGGACCAGCGGATGCCGCCTGGGATGCGGAGTCTGACGGACAACATGTGGCGAGCGTTGAAGCCTTTCGTCGACAGGCAGCGCGACGATGTGAACCTGCCGCCCGCACCCGAGCGGGCGCCGACCGGGTACGACCGTCACGAGATGCCGCTGCCGCCAGGTGGGCACGCGCGGCTGATGGCTCAGACGACCGGTGAGCCGAGCGTTGTTCGGTCGCTGCCGTGCCTCGACGCCGGCCCGGCGGAAGCGGCGCAAGCGGTGCTGGCCGAGTTCGCCGAGGCACGCGCCGGCGGGCGCCCGATCGTGGTCAGGTCCCGCTGGGCGACCCCAGGTGAGCCGGCCTTCTCGCATGGCCTGGCGGAATGGCGCGACTACGCGGTCACCGAGGTCCGAGGCGATGTCCTTGTCCTGTACGACACGTACGACGGGTACCTGCATGTGCCGGTGGACGCCTTTCTGACGTACTTCCTCTACGACAGGTCGGCTGAGGATGCGTGCTACGTCACCACCGTCCCGGATGCCGCGACGGCGGCGGGACAGCCAAGCGATCCCGGCGGGGTGGCTGCCCCGAATCCGGCCGATGCCGACCGAGCCACCGACCAGGCCGACCAGGGCCAGCAGAACCACGACGGGAGCCGAAACACCGACGACGATGGACCGGTCGCGTTCCTGTTCCACGCCGTAGGGCCCGACCAGCCGGCGCACCCGGCCCCGGGCGAGGCGGTCTACCGGCTCAACGGCGAGCCGGACCTCGCGTACGAAGAACGCGCGGCCCTCGTCCGGCAGGCCCGTCAGCAGTTCCCGACGTTCGCGGGGCGGCACGCCGAGCTCGAGGCCGAATGGCGCGACAGTCACGAGCAGGGCCGGCGGGTCGAGGTCACCATGCAGCCGACCTCCAACGGGACCTCCCTGACCTACCGGATCCTCGGACAGGACGGGAAGGAGCTCCCCGGCCGGTCCGGCCGGCTGCGCTTCACCGTGTCCGGACACACCGAGCGCGGCATCGACGGCCGGCTGAACCGACGGCAGCTGCGGCTGGCCGGACCGGTCACCGCGAACGAGCTGACACCCGCCAAGCTGGCCATGCCGGGCACGAAGGCCGCCCGGCAGGCTCTGCGAAGGATCGTGGACCAGGTACTCGCGGCCCGGCGCCGCGGCCTGGACGTCACCGTGACCGTGGAGCGACGGCCAGGCGGCCTGCGATGGATCGGGTACGAGATCCACCGCCCGGACGGGACGCTCGACGACGCATCGGCTGCCGGTCCGGTGCCACAGCCCGCCCCACGCTCCGATCCGGCGAACCCCGGCCATCGCCACCCCTTCCGCCCGAACGCCCTCACTTCGCGGGACCACTCGCTCAGCGGCCGGTTCCATGCCGGGGGCACGCGTTACTGGGGCGACAACCTGATCACCCGCGTACCCGGCCCGGGCGGTCAGGTCGATGAGGTCGAGGCGACCATTCGCGAACGGCACGACCCCGACGGCCTGCCGGGCCGAGTCCTGACCCGGGCCCGAGCACTGCGGCGAGCCCTGGGACTACGGGATGCGGGTTCGTGGATCCATCCGCTCGGCGGCTTCCACAACCTGCTGCCGTCGGGAGTCACGGTCGACGCGGACAGCCCGCAAGTGACCACGCTGCTGTGGGAGCTGGAAGCGCTGGTCCGGGCCGGTCACACGCTGACGATCAACACCCAGCGGGACCCGCGGAACGACAAGGTGCGGTTGACCTACACCGCCACAGCCCTTGACGGCAGCCAAGCCGACTCGGTCACGGTCGAGCTCGGCACCACGCCGGCACCCAACACCACTGGGACCTACGTCATCGCCGGCGAGTTCTCCGGCGGCCGGTCCAGCGATGACCAGCCGTTCCACCTCACGTGGGGTCGATTCTCGAAGCAGGGCGTGGTCCTGCGCACGATCCTGCCGGAGATGTCGCAGGAGGCCAGGCAGCGCCAGCAGGGGGAGGCACAGTCACCGCTCGGCTCCCGGCTGTTCCAGGGCGGAGTAGCGCGGACCATCCGGCACAACGTGGACTGGTCAGGGTACGAGGCCGTCGAGCAGAGCTGGATCGAGGCGATCGAGAACGGGCACGAGGTCTCGCTCAGCTGGGAGCGGATCACTGACACCAAGGGCAATCGGATCCAGATCGACTACCGGATCATCGACCACTTCACCGGAACGACGCACGCGCAGGACAGCCGTGAGTTCGCGGTGCTGCCGACGCCGGTGGCGAAGACGCCGCAACCTGGCCTTTCGCCTACACCACCTGAGAACGTCGTCAACTGGCCCTCCGCCGATCAGAGCCGGCAGCGAGTGATCCAGGCACGGCTGCACGAGCTCGTTTCGACGCCGAGGGCGCGCGTTCCGCGCAAGAACTTCCGGCTGCTCCCGCCGTGGGCCTACGCCGAGGCGGGCACCGACCCGCGCAACTGGGCGAGGATCGACAAGGACCTCGCGCTCGGTCCGTGGCGTCAGATGTGGAACGAATGGCACAGCGCCATCCACGCCGGCCAGTCGGTCAACGTGGCGATCGCCGTTCATCCGGAGGACCGTCCCGGCAAGGACCCCGCCACGGAGCCGCCAAGGGCGTTCACGGTGACCTACACCGTCTTCGGCCAGGACGGTACGCCGATCCAGACGTACACCCAGCGGTTCGCGAACCAGGCGGGCCAGACGTTCGATCCCACGCCGGTCGGAGTTCCTGCGCCCCTGGCCGATCCGTCGGGCGGCTGGTTCGATCCGGCGCCCGGCCGGGTCGGTGCGCAGCATGCCGCCTTCCACGATCCCGACACCGGTATGCCGCTACCGGGCCGGTCGCCGATGTCCGGCAGCGAGTCGGCGACCAGGCAGGCGCTGCTCGACGGCCTGCGCAATCCGGACGTGTGGAACGCCGCCGCGGTCGACCGTGTCGATCTGCCGGCGTCGGGCCCAGAATCGGGCCCAGAATCAGGCACAGAACCAGGTGCGGTGCAGGAAGCGATCGTCCGTCCGCAGGACCCGAACCGCCCTCCGACCCGGCTGATCGCGACCGTCGGCAAGACCCAGGACGGGCAGTCGATGGAGATCGTCGTCGACCGGCAGCAGCGCACGATCCACGTCACCGTGTCCGAGCGGCTGCCCGCCAGGACCCGCGAGCTCGTTGTCAACCGCAACTTGGCGTACGTCCTGGCCGTCGCGGCCGGCTACGACTTTCGGGCCGCCTACCGGTCGGACGTGCTCGGCCAGTCGTCCGACCCGCGCGCGGCACTCGACCTGTCCACGCGCGACCGCGCCCGGATCGCGACCGTACGTTTCCTCGCCGGGCAGCCGGGCCGGACAGCCCGCCGGCTGCTGCGGGAGACGCTCCTCGACATGGGAGTGCGGCGGGGACAGCGGGACGCGGAATGGCGGCTCGCCCTGCTGAACGCCGACGAGCAGCTGTCCCAAGCCGACAAGGATCTGATCAGGGATCTGCGGGAGCGGCTTCCGGCGGCCCAGGATCTCCGTGCCCAACGGCGCCTGTACTTCATCAAGCGGCCGGCGCGGGGCGCCCTGACAGCGTTGGCGCCGGCGCTGATCGTCGGGTTCATCACCGGAAACCCGACGACGAGTGCCATCACCGCGATCCCCACGCTCGCGCACCTGGGCACGCAAGCCGCGATGGAACGCCGGGCCGACGAGGGTCGGCCTGGTAGCACTTCGAAGGCGGTGGGGCCGAAGCCGAGCAGCCGGCTGGGCGAGCTCCTGCAGGGCCAGACCGACGACGAGACGGCCGCCAAGTCCAGCTTCTGGAAGCCGCTGCCGCGCCTCTACGCGAAATGGGCCCCGACCGGAGTCGTCGGCGCGGGTACGACCGCGGGTGTCGACGCGGTCAACGACTGGCTCGTGTCCGTACTGCCGGGCGTGTTCCCGGCCGCGCCGCAAACCCTGTACTACATCATGTACGGCCTCTACGGCTGGGTGGCGGTCATCAATCCGGTGGCCGAGCGGTACGTCCAGTGGAGGCGGGACCGGGCCAGGTTCAAGCTCCTCGACGCGCTGGTCCGGAACGAGGATCTCCAGTCCGGCCGTTATGAGAACCAGCTGCTCCGGTTCTTCCTCAAAGGGCTCGAGGGCATCCAGAACGCCACACAGGAAGACCTGCTGCCGGAGATCTCCGGCGCGTTGTCCGAGCTGCTGGCCGAGCAGCCGGGCAAGCCGCCGAAGCCGATCCAGCTCTCGAAGCCGACCGAGCCCTACGATGTCGGGCCGACGTTTCGGGTGGCCGGCGGCGTCTCGAGCCAGGCCGCTGTCGCGGAACTGATCCAGCTTCTCAACTTCTTCGGCGAGATGCGCTGGCAGCCGCACCAGATCAAGCGTGACGGCGACATCGCCGCGTTCGACACCCGTCAGCGCCTCCAGGAGAGCGACACGGTACTGGCCAGGAAAGTGGCGCCGCTGCTGGACAAGTGGGCTCGCCTGGTTCGTGACGCCGGAGTCAGTCCGGCACCGCGCCCGGGTTCCCTGCCGGTGTCCTCCGATCCCAGGCCGAGCCCGGACGTCCCGACCCCGTACTTCGCGTGGTACGCGACCGGGCCGCTCGCGGCCGGCAGCGCGGCGTACCCCGTAGTGGCCGGCCCGCTGGCGCCCTGGCTGCTCAGCCTGGGCCTCGATCCCAACGTGCTCACGCTCGCCCTGCTGGCGGGGGCGGGTGCGACGCTGTTGGCCCAGCCGGCGACGAAGTGGTATTACAAGCGCTCCCAGCGCAGGATCGCGGACGAGTCGCAGCGTGCGCAGGGCTCTTACGCGGTCGAATGGGATCGGGTCTACGAGAGCCTCGCGGTGGCCGACTACCTCGTGGACCTGGCACGCCAGCGGCAGCAGGCTGCCAGGCGGGGCGCCACCGACTGGACGTTCCAGCCCGGCAAGCTCTACACCGACGGCAACCTGGATACCGGCAAGGTCCGGGCGGCGGTCCGGCAGGCCCAGGTCGCCGAGGCCGTCGCGGCGACCAGCGACCAGCCCTCCGACGACCTGGCAAGACAACGCGCCGACCGGCACCGGCAGCTGCAGTGGATCGAGCGGCTTGCCGACGGCCTGGACAACCTCACCGCCATCGCGGACCCAGGCAACCCCGCCGACGCGCACGTGCTGCAGGTGGCCCGGGACGGTCTCCAGCACGCGATCGACCGGTTCCAGGCGATGCCGGTACCGGGCACCACCCCACCGGTCCTGCCCGCGCATGTAGCCGAGGATCCGTTCGATGGCCGGCATGCGCCGGACCAGTGGCCCAGCCGGCTGCAGCTCGGAGTCGAGCTGGCGAGGCAACGGTTGTCCGCCGCTCCGTCGCAGGCCAAGCTCAGGGAACAACTGGTCCTGCTGGAGCGGACCGAACGCGCCCTCGACGTCGAGCGGCGCGCCCGGAGGCTCGCCGAGCGGACGGGCGACCGGAAGCCGTTGGACCTGGCGGCCGCCGAGCTGGACGAGCTGATCACGGCGTACAACGAACTGCTGGCCGGGCTGCGGATTCCGGGAGCCCTGCCGACCCGGCCGGAGAGCACTCCGCTGTCGGATGAGCTGCCGGAGCTGCCGGTTGACATGGCGGTAGTGCGGTGGCTCGCCGGCCGGGCCGGCCTGGGCCAGCGGCTGGCCGCCGTCAACACCGAACTCGTCACGAGTGCCGACCCTGACAAGCTGGGAGTGCTCACAGCGCACAACGCCTCCGGTGCCACGCCGACAGAGGACGAAGGGAACGTGATCTGGCTCGGCCCGGGCGCGTTCACCACGATCGAACGGCTGCTGGTGACCCTGGCGGAAGAGCTCAGGCACACCGAGCAGCTCAGGGTCGGCCGCGTGCCGCTGAACTCCCGGGCGGCGGACGTGCTCGAGGCGGACGCGAGTGCCTTCGTCAACGCCATCCTGCGGCGGTTCCACGGCCGGCAGGCGATGGTCCCCGCTTTGCCTTCCGCGTATGCGGTTGCCAAGGCGAACCAGGCCGGGGCCAGCCAGTCCGGCGGCGTGGAGTTCCTGTTCCATTCCGAGGAGCCAAACGGACAAGGAGATCCCGGTGATCCGGTTCGAGATAGTGAGAGTCGACGACATTCCGGCCCGAGCCGGGATCCTGTTGACGGGACGGGAACAGGAGGGGATGGTCACGGTCGGCACGACCCTGCTGGACGAGCCGACGGGCAACCGGTGGGAAGTGCAGGCGCTGGAGTTTCCGACGCCATGGACCAGGCAGGAACGACTGACGATCCTGCGGGTGGCCAGGACGGGAGCCGAGCCGCCGGCACCGGGAACGCTGCTGATGGCCTGACCCCCGCCGGCGCCCGGCCGGAGCTGTTCGTCAGCCTCGATCCGGCCGGACACCAGGGTCCGGTCAGCTCCTACCAGGTCACGGCGTCGCCGGACGCGGGGACGCGGGACGCCACGAGGCTGGCCCGGGCCTGGCGCGCCGCGATGCGGGACGAAGCCGTGCTGCGGGCCGCCGGAGTAGAGATCGACGCGCAGCCGGTGCACGAGGACACCGCCGATGGGTACGGAGTCGTGCCCGACCCGGACGAGGGCGAACCGTTCCTCCTGAGCATCGACGTGCGCTCCGAGTCCTTGCTCAACGAGGGAGAGCGCGGCGTAGAGCAGCATCACTCGATCCTCCGGCTGCACTCCCCACACCGCGGCGCCACGCTCTTCGTCTCGCGGGACACCCCACCGGAGGCGGTGCCCGCGTTGCTGGCGGAGGTACTGGCAGCACTGAAGGGCGACCGCGCCGGCGGGCCGGATGCCGCCGCTGCCGAGGCCGCCAGGCAGCGGCTGGAGGAGCTCGTTGTCGAAGCGCAGCAGCCCGATCCGGCCGTGGAGCTGTGGGAACGCTTCAACTTCGACGGCACGCGACAGTTCGGCCAGAACCGCGTCACCCGGAGGGGAGCGAAAGGGTTGGCGTATGTCCCGGCGGGTGGGCGAGTCGTCGATGCGGTGCTCAGTTACATGCTGGCGAGGCCGTCCGGCGTCGAGCTGGAACGGGTCAGGGCGGCCGCCTCGGCGATGGGGACTCCGGTCGACGACGACGGCCTGCCGCTGGGGTGGGAGCTCTTCCCGGGCGGCGTGGCCAACCTGCCCCACAACCTGCCGATCGATCCGATCGAGCTCGGCTTCGCACTGAACGAGGTGCGGATCCTGCTCGGCCTCGGCTGGACGGTGTTCGTCACGTTCTCGCGGGTTGCCGGGCCGGACGGCACGTTCGACGACGGCGGACGGCTGCAGCTGGTCGTACGCACGGTCGATCACCGGGGCGAGCGGACCGCCGGCGAGTGGACCATATCGGCTGGTCCCGTACGCCTGGGCCCACCGGAGCGGTCGGGCGGCGCGACGCCCGGCCCGGTCGACCTTCCCGCCGAGTGGTCGGACTGGCTGGCCGGCCACGACCCGGTGCCCGCTGCGATCGCCGACATCGAGGCGGCGCTCGCCGCCCAGGCCGAGGAGAACACGGAGAACACACCGGACGAGGACACCGGTGACTCCGAGGCAGCCGCCGAGCCGGTCGTACCCGGAGACGACCGGTGGGACGGCTACCAGGTGATCAGACTGGCCGGCCCGGACGGGACCGTCCACGTGGTGACGATGACGGTGACCAGGCCCGACCAGCTCGAAGCTGTGGCGGCGCTGCTGCCGCGGGGCGTCGAGGTGGATCCCGGCGCGCTGGAGTCAGTCCTGGCCACCGTGCAGGTCGCGCTCCAGGCCGGTGAGACCGTGCACCTGGAGCTCTCGCGGTACTACCCACCTGGTTCCGACCAGTACGCCGGTGGCCGGCTGCGCGTGTTCGAGGAGCACCCGATGTCACCCGGCGCCGGCCGCGTCATGGTGCTCGACACCGGACCGTGGTTCTCCCCGCCGGAGCCGTTGGCGGGGTCGCCACCGGCGAACACGGTGAGCCTGACCGATCCGGCGCAGACTTACGTGCTACAGGCACACCCGGGCTTCGCGGCGGTCGAGGGTCGTCACGCCACCGCGCAGGATGCGGCCGGGTTGGTCGAGGCGTTCCTCAGGGCGCTGAACGATCCGGACGTCCAGCAGGCGGCCTCCGGTTTCCGCTCGGATGCCGGGAAGGCCAGCCGGCTGCGGAACGGCAGCTGGACCACCGTCGACGAGGTGGTGGTCAACCCCGCCGAAGCGCGGAGCTTCCGGATCCAGGTGTTCCTCGGCGAGGTGGCCGGTGTTCATCCGGCGCGGGTCGCGCTCGACCCGGAGCGGCGGATCGCCCAGGTCACGATCTCGGACGCGAACCAACCCGGGCTGATGCGCAAGCTGGCGGGGGCGTTGGCCGGCGCTCTCGCGCACGACGACTGGACGGCCGGCCCGGACGCCGGCCGCGCTCAGGAGGTGCTCGATCGGCTGGGCCACCAGGCCGCCGCGCGGAGGGCAGCGAACTGGACCGAACCGTTCGTCGACCTCGGCACCCTCGACGGGAGGGGCGGTGTCGAAGGACGGCTCTATCGGGTGACCGAACTGCCCGGCTCCGGACCGGCCCGGCCGAGGCCGGTGCCCGGTGCGCACCGGCGGCTGGAACGTAGCTATCACGAGGCAGTGCTGGCCGCTCTCGAGAACGAAGCGGTGTTGCGGGCCGCGGGTATCCGGCGGATCGAGGAGCCGACCTACGACGAGCTCCGCCGTGCGACGGAGTGGTTGGTCGTACCCGAGAACGGCGAGCCGTTCCGCATCGCGTCCGGCGCCTGGGGAGCGAGGGAGAAAGGCCTGACTGTACGGCTCCATCCCGCCACCAGGTATGTGCACACCTCGTTCAGCGAGGCCCGCCCGCCCGAACTGGCCGCCGTCGACATCGCGGGGCTACTGGCAGCGCTCGCGGCGGACTGGTCGGGTGGTCCGGACGCGGCCCGGGCGACGTATGCCAGGGTTCTGCTGTTGGCGAACTGGAACGACGGAGCGAGCCGCGAGACCCTCCGTGCTCTGCTGAGGTCGCTCGACCCCGCCCTCGTCGGCCGGATCGCCGATCTGGCCGCGGATGACCCGGCGATCCTCGGCCTCCTCCACCAGGAGCTCCTGGCGCGGCCTGTCGACGTTCCGGCGGTGACGTTCCGAAGCGACGGACCGGCCATCCCGGCAACGCCGGCGCCGGGCGAAGACTCGTCGATCCTGTGGCTCGGCCAGGACCGTCCCGTGGGCAGGCAAACGGGCCACCCCCCATTCGCCGGCCGGGTGCTCGAGGACGTCGACCGGCTGTTGCACGACTCGCGTCTCATCAACGCCGGCCTGGTCAGGTCCGCCACCTTGATCGGCCGTGCGAGAGGCGTCGCTCGCTACACGCTCGACTCCGGAGTCGACGTGGTCGTGAACGTCGACGTACCGTCCGTTGCCGGGAACTATGACGTTTCTCGCGCCGCCTGGCGTCCGGATCGCAACGAGCTCTCAGTGAAGTTCTCACCGAACGCGTCCCACAAGGAGATCCTGCAGGCACTGATACAGATCCTCGGCGAGCTGAACCTGGTGACAGCCCTCGGGCCCGAGTTGGCCGCGGTCGACCCGGGGGGCGTACGCCATCTGGCGAGGTACCACGCCCAGCTCGCGCGAGTGTGGTGGCTCTACAACGGCGACAACATCTCCAGAAAGGACGCGCGCGAAGGACTTGACCTGCTGGACGGCCTCAGGCTGTCCGGTCCGTACCAGGACGACCAGCGCAAGGCTGAGCTGTCGAGGGAGTGGCAAGGGTTCAACCTGGCCAAGCCACGTGGCAACCTGGACCTCGCCGACCGGTTCGAGGAGCGGGCCGCGCGCTCGGCACCGGCGGTCAGGCCGCGGGTGAGATCGCTGACGGAGGAGCTCTACAGCGGACCGGGCAACCAGTGGCGCTACTTCACCGGGTACCAGCCGCGCGGCAGGCTCCAGTCGATCGAGCTGACCTTGCGCGAGCTCGACGATCATTCGGTGGCGGAATTGACCAAGCTCATCGACGCCGGCATCGCGGCGTTGGGTCCTTCCCAGGCTCAGCCCTCGCCGACGCTCGCCGAGGACCTGCGGACGTTGCTCGGGCAGACCTGGCCACAGGCGCTGGCCGACGGCGCCTCTGTCGTACACGTGGTCCTGAACCGGGACACGCTCAGCTGGCGCGCGTTCGAGAGCCTGAGTCCCGATCAGCTTCAGCGGGCCGCCGCGGATCGCTCGGAGCACCACTCGATTCCGCTCACCCGACGAGACAGCCCGCCGGACTTCCGGGTGGGGGTGGGCCGGTCCTCTCACGGGGAGCGGCATGGGGTGCACGTCTCGCTCCGGCACTTGCCTGCGGAAGACGTCGTGGCCGGCGCGCGGGCGTTGGCAGAGCGCCTCGGTCTCGCGACGCCGGACGGCGACCTGCCCTTCGGATGGTGGGTGTGCCCCGACGGCTGGGTCGTCCAGCTGATCCCGCCCGGCGTAACCGTCGACGAGTCCGAGTTCGAGCAGATCATGGCGGAGGTCCGGGCGTACCTGGAGCAGGGCGCTCTCGTCCGGATCGATCTGACTCGCCCGCCTGGGTCGGACAGCGGTCGGTTGCACCTGATGGTGCGGGTGTTCGAACCGGACGGGCACGAGACGCAGCTCTACTCGAAGGAGCTGGGTGCGGGCTCCGCGAGCGTCGAGCCCAGCGAGTTCGTCTACACCCAGATCAAGGTAGAACGCAGCGACGATGGCAGCCTCGCGGTCGTCCGCGAGATCCATGGGATCGATCTGGATGACGTGACCTGGGTGCAGGCGACGCTCGACCCGGCTGCGGCGGACGTCTCGGACGGCGAGCTGACCGCTCTGCTTCCCGAAGACTGGCCTGGGCGGGACGTCTTCGGGGAGCACCTTTGGCGCATCAGGCTGCTACTCCAGGCCGGATTCCGGGTGAAGCTGAGCCTCACCCGCGCGGACTCGGCTCTCACGTACACGATCACCGATCCGGCCATCCCCACGTCGCGCGAAGGGCTCTGGCGGGTCGACGACGACCTCGGACGGGCCGCGGAGCCGGCGGAGCTGACGGACAACCAGCCCGTAGGGCACAACGAGTGGTTCGGCACCGTCCTGCACGGAATGCCCACCAGCGAGGAGCTGCGGGCGGCAGGCCCGATGGGCCCGGTGGGCAGGTACGGCGTCCCACCCGGTGTCTGGGTGGCGCCGGGCGGCCAGGTGGTGCGGCTGCTGCCGAGGACCCTTCGGATCACCCAGCGACTCTGGGACGCCTACCTCGACGAGCTCGTCCCCCGGCTCGAGCAGGGCCAGCGGGTCGCGTTCGTCGCGGGCCTGCCGCCCGCGGAGCACACCGAATCCGTGGTGGTGCGGATGGGCTCGCTGTCCCCGGACACTGAGGCATCGCCCGCCACCGGACCGTCGATCTTCGACATCCTCAACCCCGGAGCCGGCGAAAACAAGGACGAACCTGGTCCGACCGGCGACGCAGACCCGCTTCCAGAGGAAATTGCCGACGCGCTTGACAAGACCAACCCCAAGTACCGGTTTGGTGAGAGCGAGTACGCGGACAACTGTGTCGGTGTGGTCCAGGCCCACGAGCTGCGCAGGCGTGGTCTGGACGTACAGGCCGGCCCGACGGAGAAGATCATGGGGGTGGATCGTGTGGCTGGCGCCCTGGCCCGTTCGCCGATGGCGATCTCACGCATCTGGGGCAGACCGTTCACCTGGATCCCGAAGGGCGAGATTGTCGAGGCCTTCGAGCGCTACGGCGACGGCGCCCGCGGCGCAGTCCTTGTTGTCTGGACAACTGGTGGTTCGCACATCTTCAACGTCGAGAACGTCGGCGGCACAGTTCGTTTCTTCGACGCGCAGCGACGGCCGGCGGTGACCGACGCGTCCCATTACATCCTCGCTGCGGAGATGGACGTGGCATACATTCGGTGGGACGACCGGCCGACACCGGACCTGGACGAGCTTGAGCCCTACCTCGAGTGAGGGGATCACCAGTGGCCGTAACTTATGAGCAGGCGCGCGAGATCCTCCGCGCGGAACTCGAGCCGAGCTGGACACACGGCGCGTTCTGCCTCGACGACCGGCAGATCGTGGAGAACGACGAGCTCTTCGTGTTCTCCGTCGGCGCCCGCGAGTGGCTGGTCGATGGCGACCATGACTACATGCTCATTGGTGAGGTTCCCGTTGTCACCAAGGCGGACGGCACCGCGGGTTCGCGCGCCTCCATCGAGATCGCGATGGACGCCGGCGTCGTCACGCGGCCCAATCCCTCACCCACGTTGCGGATCTGACAGTCTACGATCTCCGATTCCTGATGGCAGGAACGCGACACCGACCGTTCGGCCGGGTGTTCGGCGGTCAGGATGCCCGGTATGGCAACGATTCGAGGGTTCGCATTGGTGGCCGCCGGCGCGGTGCTGGTGGGCGCTGTGGCCTACGTCCCGCTCTCGGCTCGAGGGCAGGCGACGGCAGCCGCCGACTGTGACTATCCCGCGCAGGTGCTCGATCTGCGCGGCTGGAAGCTGCAGTTGCCGATCGGCGAGGAGGAGCATCCGGACGAGATCACGCAGCCCCAGCTCGCGTCGTACAAGGTCGATCCGTGGTTCCTGCCGACGCAGGAGTGCGACGGCGTGCGGCTCCGGTCGGCCGTCAACGGCGTGACGACGGGCGGCTCCAGCTACCCGCGTTCGGAGCTGCGCGAGATGACCAGCGACGGCTCCGACGAGGCGGCGTGGTCGTCGACCGACGGCACGCACACGATGACGATCGAGCAGACCGTGACGCATCTGCCGAACGAGAAGCAGCATCTGGTCGTCGGCCAGATCCATGGTGGCGACGATGACGTCTCGGTGTTCCGGGTCGAGGGCAACAGCCTGTACGTCACCAACGGAGACGACCCGCACTACCGGCTGGTCACCGACAACTTCGCGCTGAACCAGCGGTTCCAGGTGAAGTTCACGGTGTCGGGCGGGACGATTCACGCGTTCTACAACGGCAAGGAAGTTGCGTCGCTGGACGTCGATGTCAGCACGGCCTACTTCAAGGCGGGCGCGTACACGCAGGCCAACTGCGAGAACTCCAGCCCGTGTGACGAGAGCAACTACGGCGAGACCGTCATCCACAAGTTGACGCTCGGTGCCGACGACTCCGGGAAGCCCGGCCGGCCCAGCCCGGGTGATCCGGGCGACCCCGGTCCCGGCGAGCCGAAGCCGGACCCGCAGGACCCGGCGCCCGGCAAGGCGCTGCCGGTCTCCGAGGTGAGCGCCAGCGGTGACGACGGCAACGTGCCTTCCAACACCCTGGACGAGAGCGTTTCAACTCGCTGGTCCGACGAGGGCGACGGAGTCTGGGTCCGATACGACCTCGGCGCGCGCCGGACCATCGGCGCGGTCGGGCTGTCGTGGTACAAGGGCGACAGGCGCACCGCCGACTTCCGGATCGAAACCTCGTCCGACGGCGAGCGGTGGACCACGAAGTACACCGGCACCAGCGGCGGGAAGTCGCTCCGGCCGGAGACGTACGACATCCCTGACACCGCGGCGCGCTACGTCCGCGTGGTCGGGTTCGGCAACACCGAGAACGAGTGGACGAGCATCACGAAGGCTGTGGTGCTGGGCGCGAGCTAGGTCGTTGGTTCAGCGTCGCAGGGGGCAGTCCGGTTCGCAGGGCTGCCCTGAGCGGCTATCCAGTCCTCGCGGAGGAGGACGCAGACGGCGTAGGGCGCGTCGTCGCGGATCTCGTCGATGCCTTCGACCATGCCGCGGCTGCGGATCTCACCGGCGTACCGCATGCCGATCCGCTCCATCACCGCGCGCGAACGCACGTTGTGCCGGACCGTGCACGACACCACGGCTCGTGCCCCGAGCACCTCGAACGCGAACTCCAGCCCGGCCCGGCCGATCTCGGACGCGTACCCCTGTCCCCAGTGCGACGGTCGCACCGCCCAGCCGATCTCCAGCCAGCCGGCGTGCGCGACGAACGGCCGCGGGCTGCCGTACGACTCGCGCACCCACGGCTCGTCCGGCAAGTAGGCGTAGAGCTGCCCCCAGTCGGCGTCGACCGGTGTCCGCGACAACCCACCACGCCCGACGACCTCGCCTGTCGACCGGTCGTAGGCGATCCACTTGTGCACGCCGTGCAGGCGCCACGACTCGCCGATGGACTCGGCCCACTGCCTTGCCTGCGCGACGGTCGGCTTCTCGTTGTCGTACCAGTACGACACCTTGTCGTCGTTGTGCACGAGCCAGAGGTCCGCGGCGTTGGCGGGCCCGATCGGCTCGAGCCGCAGCCGCTCAGTGAGCCTGGAGCGCTTGCCGTCGGAGGAGGGTCGTTCTTCCACGCGGCACAGCGTCCCACGTCAGAAGCGATCGCCGCATCCGATATCGGTCGCTGTCCTTGCCAGTCGTGCAATCTTGTCTGACAATGAATCAAAGTCCGGCAGAGGAGGAGCGCATGGGTGAGGGCCTCGACTGGCCGCAACAGGCGACACGATGGGCTCAGCTCACGCTCACCGAGGACGATCCACCGCACCTGGATCTCGACTTCTGGCTCGGGCTGATGCGCGAGAGTCAGGCGAACGCGACCTGCATCAGCGCCGGCGGCTACATCGCGTACTACCCGACGCGGATCCCGTTCCACTACCGCAGCAAGTACCTCGGCGACTCCGACGCGTTCGGCTCGCTGGTCGAGGGCGCCCGCAGCCTGGGCATGCACGTGATGGCGCGCGTCGACCCACACGCGATCCACGCCGACGCGGCCGAGGCGCATCCGGAGTGGCTCGCCCTCGACGAGCACGGCAACCCGCGCGAGCACTGGTCACACCAGGGCGTGTGGCTGACGTGTGCGTTCACGACGTATCACCGCGAGTTCATCACCGAGGTCGCCCGCGAGATCGTGCGCGACTACGGAGTCGACGCGGTGTTCGCCAACCGCTGGGAGGGCTACTACGGCATCTCCTACAGCGAGGCAGCCCGCCGTTCCTTCCACGACGCGACGAACGGGCTGGAGCTGCCGCGCGCCGAGACGGACGACAGCTGGCAGCCGTACGTCAAGTGGAGAAGGCGCGAGCTCAGCAAGCTGGTCTCGCTGTGGGACGAAGCGGTCCGCGACGTGAGCCCGCACAGCCGCTTCATCCCCAACCTCGGCTCGATGGGCGCCCGGGACCTGGATCGCGAGCTGGTCGAGCGGCACTACCCGTTCTTCGTTCTCGACAAGCAGGGCCGGTCGGGTGCCGAAGCGCCGTGGTCGGCGGGCCGGGCGGGCAAGCGCAACCGGGCGGTCTTCCCCGACCGGCCGGCGACGCTGATCACGTCGGTGGGGCCGGAGTACCGCGAGCATCGCTGGAAGGACTCGGTCGCTCCGCCCGAGGAGACCAAGACCTGGATCGTCGACGGGTTCGCGCAGGGTGCGCTGCCGTGGTTCACCAAGTTCAACGCGAAGGTGCCGGATCGCCGCTGGGTCGGCCCGGTGGTCGAGGCGCTCCAGTTGCACGCGAAGGTCGAACCGGCGATCCGCGACCTGCCGATCACGGCCGAGGTCGCGGTGCTCGACCCGTCGACGCCGAGGAGCTCACCGCACGACGACGGCTTCTACCACGCGCTGCTCGAGGCCCGGATCCCGTTCGAGCTCGTCTCCGACACGGTGCTCTCGCCGGATCGCCTTCGCCCGTTCAGGGTTCTCGTGCTCCCCAACGCGGAGCGGCTGAGCGACGCCCAGTGCCGGACCATCCGTGAGTACGTCGACGCGGGCGGCGGCCTGGTCGCGGCCCACGAGTCGTCGCTCTACGACGAGGACGGCAACCGGCGCGACGACTTCGGTCTGGCCGACGTCTTTGGCGCGAGCCTCACGAGGCCGAGCCGCAAGGTGAAGAACAACTACATCGCGTTGACGGGCGAGCACCGGCTCAACCACGGATACGACGACGCCCAGCGCATCATCGGCGGCACGCACATCCTCGGCGTCGAGGCGAGCCCGGACACGACCGTGCCGTTCCGCTTCGTCCCCGACTTCCCGGACCTCCCGATGGAGGAGGTCTACGCCCGGGCCGCGCCCAGGGATCCGGCGGTCGTCTGCCGCGAGGCCACGAAGGCCGGTGGGCGAGTCGCCTACCTCGCGTTCGACGCCGGCGCGGTGTTCTGGGAGGCGCTGCAGGCCGACCACGGCCGGCTGATCGCCAACGCGGTGGCGTGGGCGCTCGGCAAGCAGCCCGAGGTCAGCGTCGACGGTCCTGGGCTGGTCGACGTCGCCGTCCGCCGCGACGACTCCGCGCTGGCCGTCGCGCTCGTCAACCTCAGCAACCCGATGGCGATGCGCGGTGCGATCCGGGAGACGTTGCCGCTGCCGCCGCAGCGGGTTTCCGTCGCCACGCAAGGGCGTCCGGTCCACCGGGCCAGGCTGCTCGTCGCGGGCGCGGACGTCGAAGCGGCCGTCACCGAAACCGGCGATCGGGTCGAAGTGACCGTTCCGATGCCGGGTCTGCTCGAGATCGTGCATCTCCAGTGGGGAACCGAAGGAGTTCAGCCGTGACCGAGCTGTGGTGGCGCAAGCCGTTCCGGATGTTCCAGACCAACCTACGTGAGATCGACGCCGGTCTGGACGTCGAAGGCGTGCTGGACTTCCTGGAGGAGTTCGGCGCCAACACCTGGCTGCTCAGCGTCGGCGGCATCCTGTCCAACTATCCGACCGCTCTGGAGTTCCAGACCAGAAACCCCAACCTGGCAGAGCGTTCCTCCGGCGATCTCGTCGGAGACGCGGTGACCGCCGCGACCCGGCGGGGCATCCGCGTGCTGGGCCGGATGGACTTCTCCAAGGTCGACCACCGCCGCGCCGAGCAGCATCCTGAGTGGTGTTTCCTTTCCCCAGCGGGCGAACGGCAGGTCTACAACGGTCTCACCAGCGTCTGCCCGAGCGCGGACTACTACCAGAACAAGCTGTTCGGGGTCCTCGACGAGGTGCTCGACCGCTACGAGATCGCCGGCTTCTTCTGCAACTGGATGTCGTTCAACGAGATCGACTACAGCCGCCGCTACCACGGTGTCTGCCAGTGCCACTCGTGCCGGCTTCGATGGGCGGAGTTCGCGCCCGGCGAGCCCCTGCCGACGGACCGCGAGTCGCCTGGATACCCGGCCTGGCAGCGGTTCTCCCGTGCGGTGCTGGACGACCTCACCGGCAGGATCCGCGATCACCTGGCCGAACGCCGGCCGGAGGCGCCGCTGATCCTCGGCGACCGGGCCGACATCGTGTTCCACGAAGCTAACAACGCCGTCGGCCGCCGGCTGTGGCACCACCGCACCAGCGAGGCGGTGAGCGCCGCGAAGACCTACCGGCCGGACGTCCCGGTGCTGACGAACTCGGTCGGCTTCGTCGACATGCCGTACCGCATGGCAGGTGAGGAGCCGCACCACTTCGCGCAGTACCTCGTGCAGGCGATCGCGCGCGGCGCCATCCCCTCGACGTACATCATGGGTACGCCGGACGTCAATCCGTACGAATGCCTGGAGGTCGCGGGCGAGCTGACGCGGTTCCATCGCGACCACGCCGACGTCTACACCGACCTGCAGCCTGCCGCACGGACGTTGCTGGTCCGGCCCGCAGGCACCGAGGCGACGGCGGAGTTCCAGGGCCTCTATCTCGCGCTGCTCGAACGCCACGTGCCGTTCGACGTCGTGCCGGAGGTGCGGCTGCCCGACGTGGATCTCGGCCGGTACGACGTCGTTGTGCTGCCGGATCTCGGGCCGCTCGAGCCCACCGCGATCACGGCGCTCGACACGTACGTGGCGGGCGGCGGGGGGCTGCTCACGACCGGCGGCAGCGCGCTCGCACCCAGCGGCGAGGTCCAGCTCGACGCGCTGCCCGCGGACCGCGCGGTGGCCGGCCACGTGGGGGAGGAGCCGACGCGTTCCCTGCACGTACGCGGGCCGTCCGTCGTCCCGGTTGTCGGCGCCTTCCACCTCATGGCAGCGCGTCCCGAGGCCGAGATCGGCTGGCCGGCGCTGTCGAGAGCACCGTACGGTCCGCCGGAAAAGTGCCACGGCCATCTGGAGCTGACCCATCCGGGCCGGCTCAGCGCGCCGTACGGCAGGGGCCGCGCTGCCATGCTGCCGTGGACGGTCGGCCGCGCCTACCGCGAGGTCGGCCTCAGCGCGCACCGGGACCTGTTCGTCGAGGAGGCGCTGCGCGTAGGCGCGCCACAGGTGGAGACGGAGCTGCCCGAGCAGGTGGAGATCGTGCTGGGCCGGTCCGCGGCAGGGCAGGTCGTCCACCTGCTGAACCGGTCGGGCGACGCCGACCAGCGGTTCGTCCGGCCGTTGCGGATCGCCGAAACCCGGTTGCGGATTCCGGGCCACGGCGCCGGCGAGGTCGAGGCGCTGTGTGCGGGCCGCACCCTGCCGGCCGATCCCGGCGGCTGGGTGACGGTGCCTGCGATCGAGCGCTTCGAGGTCCTGCTCGTCCGCCTGTAGGAGGAACGGCCAACCTTGGCCAAATTGTCAAACAATCGCTCATTGCTGTCTTGACTGGCAGAGGACGAAGACGACAATGCGGAACATGACCAGACTCGACCGGAGGCGGTTCCTCGGGCTCTCGGCGCTCTCGGCGGCCGGCCTGTCCACGCTGGCGCTGGCCGGCTGCGGCAACGGCTCGGGCGGTGGCAAGCCCACCTTGCGCTACGGCGCTTGGGGAAACAGCGTTCGCCAGCGCAACTACACCAAGGCGCTGAAGCAGTTCAACGCCTCGCACAAGGACATGGTCGTCGAGCCGGAGTTCGCGGAGTACAGCGCGTTCCAGGAACGGATGACCACGCAGATCGCCGGCCGCGACGTGCCGGACATCTTCTGGATCGCCTCGCCGCAGGTGGTGACGTACCACAAGAACAAGCTGTACCGGAAGCTCGACGACATCAAGACGCTCGACTTCTCGGCGTACTCCGAGCAGGACCTGGCGACGTTCAGGATCGGCGGCGAGCTGAACACGATGCCGTTCGGCATCTTCGTCCCGGTGGTCCGCTACAACGAGACGTTCGCTAAGCAGGACGGCGTGACCGTTCCGGCCGAGGGCGCGGACTGGACCTGGGACTCGCTCGCCGAGCTGGTGACCGAATACAGCAAGGCCAGCCCGCACGGGCGCAAGGGCATGCCGTACGGGCCGGACCACGACCTCAGCTTCGAAGCCTGGTTGCGACAGCGCGGTGAGCAGCTGTGGACCGAGGACGGCAAGGCCGGCTTCACCGTCGACGGCCTGGCAAGCTGGCTCGACTGGTGGGAGAAGCTGCGCAAGGCCGGCGCGACCCTCTCGCTCAGCGAGCAGGAGGGCATGGGGCCAGACTGGGACGCCATCGGTGGGAAGGTGCTGCTGAACATCGGCAACTCCAACCACATCATCGACGACGCCACGATGTTCCCTGACTACCGGTTCCGGCTGCGGGCGGCTCCGGTCGCGGCGGAAGCCGAGGCGGGCCACAAGTTCCTCTACTACCCGCGGATGGCGATCTATCGGGGCATCGACGACGACAAGGTCGAAGCCGCGGGCACCGTGATCAACTACAACACCTCGAACATCGCGATGGTGAAGACGGTCGGCCTGACGATGGGCGCGCCGGTGAACCCGAAGATCGCGAAGCAGGCCCTGTCGTTCGCCGGGCCGAACGAGAAGGAGATGCTCGCGGTCGTCCAGCAGGACAGGGATGCCGAACGCGAGCCACGCTACGAAGCACCGGCCGGGTCGAGCACCTGGCGCGACGCGATGACCCGCGTCACCGAGCAGATCGCGCTGGGGAAGACCAGCGTTCCGGACGGCGCCAAGTCCCTGCTGGACGACATCAACGCCGGAATCGAACGCGCGAAGTGATCGGCCTGGCTGGACGGTGAGGTCGATGAGCAGGTCGGCGTTCCACATCAACCGGCAAGGCAGGGTTGCGCACATCTTCATGACACCGTGGTTGCTCGGCTTCGTGCTGGTGACCGCAGTGCCGTTGCTGGCGTCGCTCTATCTGGCGTTCACCGACTACGACATCATGAGCTCGCCGGAGTGGAGCGGCCTTTCCAACTTCCGCCGGATGTTCGGCGACGAGATGTTCTGGGCGTCGGTGCGGGTCACGCTGACCTACGTGCTGGTCTCCGTGCCGCTTCAGCTGGCGTTCGCGTTGGTGCTCGCGCTGATCCTCGACCGCGGCCTGCGCGGGCTCGCGTTCTATCGCAGCGCTTTCTACCTGCCGTCGCTGCTGGGAACGAGCGTCGCCGTCGCGATCCTGTGGCGGGAGATCTTCGGCGACGGCGGGCTGGTGATCCGGGCGCTCGAGCTGATCGGTGTGCACAGCGGGAGCTGGCTGCAGAACCCCGACACGGCGTTGTTCACGCTCGTCGTGCTGAACACGTGGACGTTCGGGTCGCCGATGGTCATCTTCCTGGCCGGGCTACGACAGGTGCCGGACGAGCTGTACGAGGCGGCGCGGGTGGACGGTGCGAACATCCTTCGGCAGTTCACGCACGTGACGCTGCCGCTGCTCACGCCGATCGTGTTCTTCAACCTGATCCTGCAGACGATCGGCGCGTTCCAGACGTTCACGCAGGCGCACGTGGTGAGCAACGGCAGCGGCGGTCCGGCGAACTCGACGTTGTTCTACACGCTGTACGTCTACCAGCAGGGCTTCGTCAGCTACGACATGGGTTACGCGTCGGCGCTCGCCTGGGTGCTGATGGCCGCGATCGCGTTGGTCACCGCGGTGCACTTCCTGCTGTCGAAGTACTGGGTCTACTACGGAGACAGCTGATGCGTTCCACGCTCAAACACCTCGGCCTCGGCGCGTTCGTGCTGCTGATGGTCTATCCGCTGCTCTGGATGCTGGTGAGCGCGTTCAAGCCTGGGCACGAGATCCTCACCGATCCCGGACTCGTGCCGAGCTCGATCACATTCGAGAACTTCAAGGAGGGGTGGTACGCGCTCAACCGGCCGTTCTCGGTGTTCTTCGTCAACTCGTTGCTCGTCACGGTCGGCTCGATCGCCGGCAACCTGTTCTCGTGCTCGCTGACGGCGTACGCGCTGGCCCGCCTGCAGTTCCGGATGCGCCGGGTCTACTTCGCGATCACGCTGGCGTCGGTGATGCTGCCGTTCCACGTGCTGGTGATCCCGCAGTACATCTTCTTCTCCCAGCTCGGCATGGTGAACACCTACTGGCCGCTGCTCATCCCGAAGTTCCTGGCCACGGACGCGTTCTTCATCTTCCTGATGGTGCAGTTCATCCGCACGCTGCCGCGGGAGCTGGACCGGGCCGCGTGGATCGACGGCGCGGGGCCGTTCCGGACGTTCTGGCACGTGATCCTGCCGCTGATGCGTCCGGCTCTGGTCACCACGACGATCTTCACGTTCATCTGGACGTGGAACGATTTCTTCGTACCGCTGATCTATCTGACCCGGCCGGAGGTCTACACGGTGCCGGTGGCGCTGAGCTCGATGGTCGACTCCGAGAGCGGGCAGGGCGGAGTCGGCATGCTGTTCGCGATGTCGTTGCTGTCGCTGATCCCGATTCTCGTCTTCTTCACCGTGGCACAGAAGTACCTCATCCGTGGCATCGCGACGACAGGACTGAAATGATCGTAGTTGTTGTAGGGAAGAGCTCCGCCGCTTCGGAGCTGCGGGCGGCGGCGCCTGCCGTCGACCTGCGGTTCGTCTCGTCGCTCTCGGAGGCGGCGGATGTCTGGGCCGAGATGGAGGGCGTGGTCGGGCGGGTGCCGCCGTCGGTGCTGGCCAAGGCGCCGAAGCTGCGCTGGGTGCACAGTCCGGCCGCGGGCGTCGACTCGGACCTGTCGCCGGAGATGCTGGCCAGTTCGGTCGTCCTCACCTCGTCGGCCGGCAATGGCGCGATTCCGCTGGCGGAGCACAGCATGCTGCTGATGTTGATGCTGAGCCGCGACGTGCCGCGCTGGCTGCGCTCGCAGGCCTCGGCGACGTGGGATCGGTTCACGCACGGCGAGCTGACCGGGCGTACCGTCGGCGTCTACGGGCTCGGCAACTCCGGGCTCGACCTCGCGCTGAAGGCGAAGGCGTTCCACATGCGCGTGCTGGGGCTGCGGCGGCGGGTTGGTGAGCCTGCTCCGAACGTCGACGTCGTTTACGGCGCGGACGGGCTGGGGGAGTTCCTGGCGGAGTCGGACTTCGTGGTGGTGACGGCGCCGTACACGCCTCATACGGCAGGGGTGTTCGACGCGGCCGCGTTCGCCGCGATGAAGCCGACCGCGTACTTCATCTGCATCTCGCGCGGCGGCATCGCCGACGACGACGCGCTGCTGGCCGCGTTGCGTTCCGGCGAGATCGCCGGCGCCGGGCTCGACGCTCACGGCGTGGAGCCGCTGCCGCCCGCGAGCCCGTTCTGGTCGTTGCCGAACGTCATCGTCACTCCGCACAACGGCGCCACCACGCCCGACACCGGTCGCCGCGGCATCGAGATCACCGCCGACAACCTGCGGCGGTTCGCGGCGGGCGAGCCGTTGCGGAACGTCGTCGACAAAGCGGCCGGATACTGAGTGGTCAGCGGGTTGACCAGTACACTTGCCTGACCATGGATGGCATGGAAGGGCAGCGCCGTGACCAGTGATGTGAGCCTCGAGCTCGGACCGTCCTCGCTCACCGAGGCGCTCTACGAGTCCGTCCGCAAACGCATTGTGAACGGTCACATTCCGCAAGGCGCCAAGCTCACCGAGATGGGGCTGGCAACGGAATACAAGGTCGCCCGTCCGACGGCGAAGGCTGTGCTCGAACGCCTGGCGGCGCTGGGCCTGCTCCGGCGTACCGCCCACAAGACCGCCGTCGTCCCCATCCTCGACGCCGACGAGATCCGCGACCTGTTCTTCAGCCGCGCCACCGTCGAACGCGCAGCCGTCTCCCAACTCGCCACGACGGGTGAGGTGCCGGCGCCGGCCCGCCGCGCGCAGGGCGCGATGGAGTACGCCGCGCGGGAGGGCTTGTTCGAGGACCAGGTGGAGGCCGACATCGCCTTCCACTCCGCCCTGGTCGCGGCGGTCGGCAGCCGGCGGTTGGCGCGGATGCACGACCTGATCCTCGGCGAGGTCCAGCTCACGATGGGCCAGTACCAAGCGCATCGAACGGCGAAGCCCTCGACGGTGGCCGGCGAACACGCCGCCATCCTCCGCGCGATCCAAGCAGGCGACCCGGACAAGGCCGCCAAACACCTCGACCACCATCTCGGCCAGGCGGAGAAACGAGTCCTGAAGCTCCTGCAGTCGCAGGCCCAGTCGCAGTCGTAGTCGTTGTCGGCCTGGGCCGTTTGTGTGGACGCCCGAGCTCGGTGAGCCGGTGAGCTTCCGGCTCCACAAATGGGACGGGACGCCGCATCGCCAGACACCGATGGCCTACCTCGGCCGGGACGGCCATGGCTGCTGGCTCGGTCACGTGCTCACGCCTGCTGATGGCCCGGGCCGGCCGGGCGTCACGCTGATCCCGCGGCGCGGGTGCTACGTCGCCCATTTCAAGCAGCCGCCGAGCCTGAACTGGATCTACGTCGACATCACGACCGAGCCGGAGCTCGGCCACGACGGAGCCGGCTGGACTGCCACCGCGACCGACCTGGACCTCGACGTCGTCCGCCGCGAGGACGGCCGGGTCTGGATCGACGACGAGGACGAGTTCGCCGAACACGCTGCCGGCTACGGCTATCCGGCAGACGTCGTTGCCGTCAGCCGCTCCACGGCCGATGCGGTCCGGATCGCCGTCCGGGATGCGGCCGAGCCGTTCGGCACCACGTGGCGGCAGTGGATCGACCGGCTGCGGGCCTGACCAGGATCCCATCGAGGACTCTCGTTAGGGTCGGGAGGCATGAGCACCACAGCCGGCGGCATCGAGGTACGACGCGTCTATGACCTGGGCTCCGAACCCTTGCCGGGCTCGACGTTCCTGGTCGATCGGGTGTGGCCGCGGGGCGTACGCAAGGACGAGCTGCGGTTGACGGACTGGCTGAAGGACGTCGCGCCGAGCACGGAGTTGCGGCAGTGGTTCGGGCACGAGCCGGAGCTGTTCGCGCAGTTCCGGGAGCGCTATCGCCGGGAGCTGGCCGCGAACCCCGCCGGCCTCGAGCCCTTGCTGGCCGCCGCGCGCAGTGGGCCGGTCACCCTCCTCTACGCCGCCCGCGACGAGCAACACAACAACGCCGTCGTCCTGCGCGAGTACGTCCTCGAGCTCCTGGGCAAGCCCGCCTAGCCGACGTTGTCGCCGACGAAAGCAGCGGCCGGTGCCAGACTGTGGGGCGGCGGACTGGAGGGCCGGTAGTGCAGGCTGATCTTGCGGACGAAGCGCTCGTCGAGGCGGTGAACCAGGCCGCCGGTGTGCGGCTACGACCCGTCGGGCGGGCGGAGGCGGGAACGTTGGGTGGCGCGATCTTCGTCGAGTGGCCCGACGGGCGGCCCGGTGTGGTGACCCGGTTCATCGGAAGCCAAGGCGACGCCGAACGTACGGCCGGCGTCCTGGCGCACGCCCACCGGTGCGGGCTGCCCGTTCCACGTCACGATCTCGTGGTGAGGGTCGACGAGGACGTGCTCATGGTGCAGGAACGCTTGCCAGGCTCGCCGCCCGGCCGGATGAGCGGCGCGGTGGTCGATGCCGTCGTGGCGCTGAACGACCGCTTCGCCGGTCTACTCGCCGACCGGCCCGACGTTCCGCTGCTGGCCCTGTGCCTGGATCGCAGCGGTGATCCGTATCCGAGGCACGAGGTGCTGGCGGCCCACAGCGAACGCAGCCGGCGGATCCTGGACAGGATCGTCCAGGTGGGTACGCGATCGCCGCGGCAGGCAGGCGGTACGGACCTGCTGCACATCGACCTGACTCCGCCCAACCTCCTGTTCGACGACGCGGGCAGGGTCACCGGAGTCGTCGACTGGAACCTCGGCGCCTATCGCGGCGACCGTCATCTCGCGCTGGTCAAGACCCGCTTCGAGCTGGAGTGGTCGCTGCAGACCCCGAACCCGGATCGCGACGACGTTGCGGCCGCGGCACGCCTCGACGAGGTGCTCAGCGCGCGCGTCCCGGCGGACCTCCTGCAGGCCTACTGGGCGCACCGCGTCCTCTACCAGTTGCACTGGGCACTCCAGTTCTCCCCGCCGGACGTCGTCGAGTGGCACCTCCGGGTCGCCGAGGAGCGCCTGCCGTCGGTCTAGTCGGGGATGTTGACGTCGGGAGGGAGGATCTCCTTGACGTTCAGGGCTTCGTTGAGCGCGTCGAGAGCTTCGCGCACCAGAACGGACTTCTGCCGGACATCCCTCTCGAGGGTGTCGAGGTTCTCCATCATCGAGTCGATGATGTCCCAGGGCTTGGAACCCGTCAGGGCGATGCCGATCGCGGTACCGCTGAGCCTGGTGATCACACCGGCCACAGCACTCCACGGGCCTTCCGTCAGCGCGTTCACCACCAGATCCGGGACATCGGTGGCCAGGCTCTTCAAGCCCTGCAGGGCTTGCTGCTGCCGTGCCTCGGCGGTGCCGCCGAGCTGGGCGATGGTCGCGTTGACGATGTTCAGCGCCTGTTCCCTTGCATAGTTGATGATCGCGCCGTGCGACTGGATGATCAGGGTGAGTGAGGTGATGGCCTCCGCCTGGATCCGGATCGCGTCATGGGTGGCGGGCAGGTGGTTGTACTTGAACTTGAACGATGCCGAGCCCGGATCGCCGTCCCAGTCCTCGAGCTTGTCCGCGATGATGCCTTCGCGGGTGAACTTCTTGTAGAGGTCCTGCCGTGGCCCGTTGCCTGCGGTGAGCTCCTGGTAGGCGCGGTCGCAGGCGTCCACACTCGGCAGCACGAACGACTGCAAGCGGACGAACCAGTCGCTCTTCGGGATCACCAGCCGGCTGAAGTCCCTGGTCGTGTACGGCCCCCATGGGCTGATCGTGGGGTCGTCGGGCGAGATCGCCTCGGCCTTTGCAGCCTGCAAAGCGGCGGCCGCGAGCGCGTCGACCTTGTTCTCGATCGTGCGCCAGTAGGCGCCGTCGCGGAGCTCGACGATGTTGTTGGGGTCCTTGTAGGTCACGGTTACCCCTGCAGCTTCTCGAAGACGTGGTTGAGTGCCTTGGAGTGCGTGTCTTCGGTGTCTTCGTAGTGGTCGGCGCAATAGACCAACGCTCGTCCGGCCCGGTCCAGTCTCCGCACGCCCGTGTCCATGATCGAGAGCAGCCGCTGGCACACGGCGTCCCACTTCGCACCCGTCTGCTCGAACGACAACCGGCCGTCCTGCTCCTGGAACGCCGTCGCCGGAGTCAACGTCGCCGCCTGGGTGTCCCATCGGATGCGCTCCAGGGAGTCGGACATGCGCGGCCACTCCTCCTTCCCGACCTCCCGGATGCGCTTGATGTTGAACGATGCGTGGCTACTCATGTCCACCAGCCTGGGCGCCGGGCCTGGAGGCAACCTGAATCGCCGCGTACACGTTCGCAGGTGCGCATGACATGCTGGGCTGTCGTGGCGCGCATCCGGATGCTCGGACCAGTCGAGGTCGACGGCCCCGACGGGTGGACTCGCATCGGGGCGTCGAAGCAGCGTTCGTTGCTTGTCGCTCTCCTGCTCGAGGCAGGGCATCCGGTATCGGTCGAGCGGTTGAAGGACGAGGTCTGGGGCGAGCAGGTCCCGGCCGGCGCCACCAACCAGATCCACGGGTACGTCGTACGACTGCGCCGGCTGCTCGGCGACGTCGACGGTGAGCTGCTGGCCAGCCGGTCGCCCGGCTACGAGTTGCACCTCAGCCCGGACGAACTGGACGCCGGTGTGTTCGAGCGGCTGGCGCACGAGGGCGTCGAGCTCCTGCGGTCGGGTGAGCCCGGCGCGGCCGCGCGGGTGCTGGTCGAGGCGCTGGCGCTGTGGCGCGGCCAGGCACTCGCCGACGTCGAGCCATCCGCGTCCGTACGTACCGAGGTCGAACGCCTCGAGCAGCTGCGGCTGTTCGCGTTGGAGACCCGGATCGAGGCCGACCTGCGGCTCGGCCGGCATCGCGAGCTGGTGACGGAGCTGCCCGCGCTGATCGACAACAACCCGCTGCGCGAGGAGTTCTGGGCGCAGCTCATGCTGGCGCTCTACCGCTGTGGCCGGCAGTCCGAGGCGCTGGAGACGTACCAGAAGCTGTACGCAGTGCTGGACAGCGAGCTCGCCGTCCAGCCGACCCGGCAGCTTCGAGACCTGCACGAGCAGATCCTCAACGCCGACCCCGCCCTCGACCTCGAGCCGCCCGCGAACGCGCCGGAACAACCGGCCACGGACCGGCCGGTACCCCGCCAGCTGCGCGGGTTCGGTGGTGTCTTCGTCGGCCGGGAGCCGGAGCTGCGGGCACTGGACGAGGCCCCCACCGACTCCGTGCTGACCGTCATCTACGGGCCGGGTGGCGTCGGCAAGACGGCGCTGGCGCTGTACTGGGCCGGCCGGAACGCGCACCGGTTTCCCGACGGCCAGCTGTACGTCGACCTGCGCGGGTACGCCGAGGAGCCGGAGTTGTCCGTCACCGACGCGCTCGGGCAGTTGCTGCGTTCGCTCGGCATCGCCTCGGAACGGGTGCCGAGGGAGCCGGAGGAGGCTTCGGCACTGCTGCGGTCACTGCTGGCCGAGCGCCAGGTGCTCGTGCTGCTCGACAACGCGGCCGACGCCGGCCAGGTCCGCCCGTTGCTCCCCGGGCCCGGAGCCAGCCGGGCGGTCGTGACCAGCCGCAACCGGCTGCCGACGCTGGTGGCGTTGGAGCTGGCGCGGCAGATCGAGCTCGGCCCGCTGTCCTCGGTCGAGAGCACCCGGCTGCTACGACGACTGACCGAAGACCAGACAGGCCAGACAGCCCAGACAGCCCAGACAGCCCAAGCGGACCAGGCAAGCCACGCAGGCGAGCACCCAGCGCCGGACGACCTCACCGCGGAGCTCGCCGAGCTGTGCGGCCGGTTACCGCTGGCGCTGCGAGTCGCGGCCGCCCAGGTGACGGTCAACCGGTTCCGCGGGCTGTCGGGGCTGGTGTCCGAGCTGCGCCAGGTGAACCCGATCCACGGCCTGCGGCTCGCCGACGACCCGGCGGGCACGCCGCAGGCCGTACTCGACCTCTCGTACCGCAAGCTGACCGAACCCGAGCGCCGGCTGTTCCGGCTGCTCGGCGTGTTCCCGGGCGCCGACCTCAGCCTCGACGCGGCTGCCGCGCTCGCCGGTCTTGAGTGCGACGTGGCCGGCGAGCTGCTGGAAGGGCTGGCGAACCGGTGCCTGGTGGAGTACCGCGGCCCGCGTCGGTACGGCCTGCACGACTTGCTGCACAGCCAGGCCCGGGCGCTGGCCGACCGCGACGAGCCCGAGCCGGAACGCGTCCAGGCGCTGGACCGGCTGCTCGACTGGTACGTCGTGGCGGCCGGCCGGGCCGTCGAGCTCGCCTCGCCCAGTTTCGTACGGTGGGAACGCGAGCCGCCGGCGTCCGTGCGGGCACCGTTCGACGACGACGCGGGCGCGCTGGCGTGGATCGACGGCGAGCAGGCGAACCTCGTCGCGCTGACCCGGCACGCCGCCGACGCCGGGCGGCCTGGAGCGTGGCAGCTCGCCGGTGCGCTGCGCGGCGTCTACTTCCTGCGCCGCCGGTTCCCCGACGACTGGCTGGCCACCGCCCGGTCCGGGCTGGCGGCCGCCCGCGCTGCCGGGGACCTGCCTGGCAAGGCGATCTGCGAGCTCAGCCTCGGACAGGCGCTGCGGTGCGTCAGCGACTGCGAAGCCGCCGAGGAGCACATCGACCGGGCCGTCGAGCTGACCGAGCGTTCCGGCTGGCTGTCCGCGCAGGCGACGGCGCTGAACGAACGAGCCGTTCTCTGGCTCGAGCTCGGCGACGCAGGCGCGGCGATCCAGCCGTTCGAACGGGCGCTGGCCGTGCAGGACGAGCTCGGCGACACCGAAGGCAAGGCCGTACTCCGGATCAACCTGGGGCTGGCGCGGTACCAAACGGGAAACCTGCAGGCGGCGGTCACCGAGCTGGAGCAGGCGCGTGAGCTGCTGGGGGACTCCGGGTACCCGTACCGCCGGGCCGGCTGCCTGGTCAACCTCGGGCTGATCTACCGCGAGCTGGGCCGGCTCGAGGCGGCGCGCGAGTCCCTCGAGACCGCGCTGCGGCTGGAGATCCGGCTCGGCGTGGGCTCGATGCTCGTGACGGCGATGGGCAACCTCGCCAACGTGTGCCGCGACCTCGGAGACGCACGGCAGGCGCTCGACCGGTCCGACGCCGCGTTGCTGTACGCACGCGAGTCCGGATCGGAGCGGCTGCTGGCGATCGCTATGACGATTCGCAGCGAGGCGTTGCTGGCGATGGGCTGGACCGGGCTCGCGCTGCGCTATCTGTACGATGCGGTGACGCTGCACGAGTCGCTGGCGAACCCGCTGGAGCATGCCGAGGCGCTGCTGGTGCTGGCCGACGTTCACCTGGCTCGACGCGAGTTCGAGGCCGCGAGTGCCGCGGTCGGCTCCGCGAACTCGCTGGCCAGGACGGGCGGGCACCTGGCCGTACGGGCGAAGGCCACCGCGCTGCAGGCCCGGATCCGGTACGCGACCGATGACCACGCCGAGGCGGAGGCGCTGGCGCGGACCAGCCTGGACATGGCGCGGGAGACGGGTACCTGGGAGGCCGAGCGCGCCGCGTCGGCTGTGCTGGAGGCGCTGTGGTCGGCCAAATGACCGGCCGGTGAACGGCCTTCTAGGTCGGGAGTTTCCACTGCTGGTTGGCGCCGCCGCCGCAGTCCCAGATCTGTAGCTGGGTGCCGTCTTCGGTGCTCCAGTTGGTCAGGTCGAGGCACTTGCCGGCTTTGACGTTGATCAGCTGTCCGGACTGGGCGACCCACTGCTGGGCGGGCGTTCCGTTGCAGTCGTAGAGCTGGATCTTCGTGCCGTTGTCGATGCCGCCCGCGGTGGCGTCCAGGCATTTGTACATGGAGCGCAGTGAGCCGTCGGGGTAGAGCGTCCATTGCTGGTTGACGCCGCCGTGGCAGGTGTAGATCTCCACGGGTGTGCCGTTGGCCGTCTCCTCGCCCTTGACGTCGACGCACTTGTCGCCGTAGCCGACGATGGCACCGGTGGGCGGGACGGCCGGGGCCGTCTCCGTGGGAGTCGGTGTGGGGGTTGGAGTCGGCGTCGGTGTGGGGGTCGGTGTGGGTGTGGCCTTGGGCTTGGCGGACTGCGTCGGCTTGGGCGTCGAGTTGGACGTGACGTCGGCTCGTCCCTCGGTCACGAGGTCCCAGGCCACCGCGACCCCGAGTACGGCCGCGACCGCGAGCGCCGCGCCGGCGGCCCAGATCCAGAACGGGACCCTCGACCGCCGGCCCGGCGGCGGCGGAACCTCCTGCGTGGCAAGGCCTTCGGGGCGTGGAAACTGCCGCGTCGCATCGGCCGGCGGCGTCGGTGTCGGTGTCGGCGCAGCATGGCGGTGCGCCGGCGCGGGTCCTCCGGTGAGCAGGCGGTCGAGGTCGGCTCGCCGCCTTGCGATCTGGTCGTAGACCGCTGCCGGCCAGGGCCGCGGCGTCGGTGCGATGGGCGCGATCGCCTCCAGCAGCTGCGCCGGCGTGGGCCTGGCCGCCGGGTCCTTGGCCAGGCACCAGGCGACGATCCGGCGTAGCCGCGGTGGTACGAGGCTGAGGTCCGGCTGGGCGTTGATGATCGCGTTCAGCGTCGCCTGCAGGTCGCTTGCGACCGCGAACGGATTGCGGCCGGTGCAGGCGGTGACCAGGATCGTGCCGAGGCTGAACAGGTCGCTCGCCGAGGTGACCGGCCGGGCCAGCGCCTGCTCGGGCGACATGTACGACGGCGAGCCGAGGGGGAGTGCGGTGAGCGTCGTCTCGGGGTCGCCGGTGTCGATGGCGCGCACGATGCCGAAGTCGATCACGCGCAGGCCGTCGTCGGCCAGCAGCACGTTGGAGGGCTTGAGGTCGCGGTGCACCAGCCCGGCCCGGTGGATGTCGCCGAGCGCGGTCGCCAGGCGGGCCGCCAGCTGAACGGCGGCTTCCTCCGGCAGGGGACCCGACTCCAGCGCCTCCGCCAGCGACGGACCGGGTACGTAAACCGATGCCAGCCACGGCGTGGGAGCCTCCGGATCGGCTGCGATCACCGCCGCGGTGTACGCGCCCGACACCCGCCGGCACGCGTCGACCTCCCGCGCGAACCGAGCCCGGAACCCAGCGTCGGCGGCATACCTGGGATCGATCCGCTTGACGGCGACCAGTCCACCGTCCGGCCCGCTGGCGAGGTAGACCCGCCCCATGCCCCCGGAACCCAGCTCGGCCAGCAAGCGGTACGGCCCGACCCGCTCCTCCGGCACTCCCCACGGCTGCACAGCTCACCCTCCCTTCAGCCGCACAGGGTATCGGGCGAACGGGCTACCGCTCTGCCCGGCGACGCCAGGCCAGGACGCCGAGGACCAGGCCGGCGGCGATCAGGATGCCGCCGCCGATCAACGGCCAGCGCGGGCGGGAGTCAAGCGTGGAGTCGGTGGCGGCCGCGGGCTTCGGCGAAGGCGTCGAGACCGGCAGGACGGACTCGGCGCGCAGCTCGGAGGCTTCGGTGCCCTTGCCGAGCTGCCACGACACCGTACGGCCGGACAGCGAACCGTTGTGGCGTTGGACCTTCCCCGGCAGGGTGACCTTGATGTCGAACGTCATCGTCTCCAGCAGCGAGCGGGCGTCCTTCAAGGGGCGGTTCGGCCGGACGTACGCCGCCGGGTCGAGCGACAGGGAGAAGATGACACGGTTGCCTTTCCGCATCAGCTGCAACGCCTTGCCCTGGCTGAAGTCGTCGAACGAGAGGGAGCTGAACCGGATGCGCGTGCCGTACTTGCCGCCCTCGTCGTAGACGCTCTCCTCGCCCGGCGGCAGGTCCGGCAGCTCGGCCCGCCACTTCGCGAACGACTCCGCGAGCGATCCCTCCTCTTCGCTCAGCTGGCTTCGGTCGGCGAGGAGCAGCAGCTCACCGCTCACCGTGTTGTTCGGCGCGACCACCAGCGACGACCGGACGTCCAGGCAGCCGGAGAGTGCGAGCGCCAAGCCGACCAGGAGAGCCAACCTCGCCAACACATCGCCCGTTCGCCGAGCCCCGGGAGTCGCCACAGACACATAGTGGCAGCTTCCCGCGACTCAGGACGCGACGTCCAGCAGATGTCTAGGCGGCGAGCAGGGCGCGCGCGTTGGCCAGCCCGCGCTCGCAGGCCAGTCGCGGCTCCTCGAGCCCTTCGAACTCGATCGAGACGAAACCGTCGTAGCCGGACTCGGTCACCGACCGGCAGATCGCGGGCAGGTCCACGTCGCCGTAGCCGACGATCGCCCCGAGGATGTAGCGCCCACCGGCCGTCCGCAGCCATCCGTCGGTCAGCGCGAACGACTCCGGCCGGATGTAGAAGTCCTTCAGGTGTACGAACGACGCGTGCGGCAGGTTGGCCCGGACCGCCAGCAGCGGGTCGTCGTCGACGCAGAGGAAGTTGCCGACGTCCAGCGTGGTCTTGAAGTTCGGCTCGTCGACGGCCTGGATCAGCCGGCGGACGCGCTCGCTCGCGTTGATGAAGAAGCCGTGATTCTCCACGCTGGTGGTGATGCCGTACGTCGCGGCGTGCTGCGCGATCTGCTTGGACGCCTCCGCCAGCACCGGCAGCGTCGCGTCGACCTCGGCGACGCCGGCGTCCTTCAGCGCCCACGGTGTGACGTCGTGGCGGAGAAAACGCATGCCCAGCCGGTCGGCCAGCTCGACGTGGTGCTTGGCGCGCTTGACCTGGGCGTCGACGAAGGTCGGATCACCGATGAAGCTGGAGCCGATGCAGATTCCGGAGAGCTCCACCCCGGACCGCGCACTCGCCGACGCCAGCGCCTCGACCAGCGCCGGGTCGTCGTCGAGGTTCCAGTCGATGTCGCCGCTGTCCGGCGTGAGGCCGAACTGCGCGAGCTCCAGGTGATCGCCGCCATTGGCACCGATCCAGTCGAACACGTCATCCAACGTCATCGTCCCGGCGGTCATCGCCGCCCTGAAGCTGTAGGAGCTGAAACCGATCTTCACTGCCTGCCTCCGGTAGCTCTGGAGCGAACGAGTCGCGGGATCGCGGTTCAGGGCTTGCGGCCGACCGCGCAGTAGCCGAGGCGTCCGCCCTCGCTGTCGGCGGCGTCCGGGTCCTCGGCAGCCCACAAGCCGAGCCAGGTCGGCTCGGGTACGGCGCCGGGGTACGGCGGGACGATCTCGAGCCCGTCGAACAGCCCCGTGACCTCCTGCTTGCTCCGGAAGTTCATCTGCGCCGTCGAGTTGCTGTACGCCTGGACCGAGCCGCTCTCCGCTGCCGGAATCAGCTGGTCGGCCGTCGCATGCGAGATCGCGAGGAAGCTGCCGGACGGCACCGCGTCCAGGTAGGTCGAGATCAGCGCCCTCGGCTGCTCGGAGTCCTTGACGAAATGTAAGAGCGCGACACACATCAGCCCGACCGGCCGGCTGAAGTCGATCAGCTCGCGGACCTCGGGGTGGTTCAGCGTCTTGTCGGGCTCGCGGAAGTCGCCGGAGATGTAGACGACGTGCTCGGTGCCTTCGAGCAGCGACTGCGCGTGCGCGAGGATCATCGGGTCGTTGTCGACGTAGGCGACCCGGGCGGTCGGCCTGATGGCCTGCACAGCCTCGTGGGTGTTGTTCTGCGTGGGCAGCCCGGCGCCGAGGTCGATGAACTGGTCGATGCCGTGCTCGGCCGCCATCCAGCTCGCGGCCCGCTGCAGGAACCCGCGGTTGGCCCAGGCCATGTCGCTGAGGTCGAGTCCGAGGTCGAGCATCCGTTGTACGGCCTCGCGGTCGACGGGCAGGTTCTCGGTGCCGCCGAGGTAGTAGTCGTACATCCTGCCTGAGCTCGGCCGGGTCGGATCCACGCCCGGTGGAATCTCAGCTTGGCTCATCCCTGCTCCCCAATCGGCCCGGCCCTCCAAAGGCCGCCGTCGAGCTGCTCACGTGCGGACGATCAACGGCAACCGCTTCCCAACGGTAGTACATCCTGCCCAGCCCGATTCGGCACGAGCGTCTTTGGCCGGGCCTGGCCTGCTGTGGAACGTTAGGGTGCCAGACGTGCCAGCCGCGTCCGAGCCCGACCCGACTCACGGATGGTCGAGTACGCAGAACAGGTTGCCCTCGGTGTCGCGCAGCACGACGAAGTCCGCGCCCTCGGGGTACGGCCAGTCCTCCACGCGCTCCGCGCCGAGCGCCACCAGCCGGTCGATCTCGGCCTCCTGCTGCTCGGCGCTCGGCGGGCAGAGGTCGAGGTGCGTCCGGTCCCGCTGGTACAGGGCCAGGCTGGGTCCGTTCCCGTCCGGCGGAACGAGGATGTCCGGTGCCTGCGGATGAGGTGTGTATCCGAGGGCTTCCGACCAGAACGCCGCCGCCCGCTTCCAGTCCTTCGCGTTGAGGCAGATCACGCCGATTCTCACCATGTGCCCGAGGATCGCACGCCGTAGTGGACATCCTGTGTCCTCTACAACCGGCTCGTGTCGGAGCTACGCCTTAGGCTGGGCGACGTGCTGCAGCAGCTCGCCGGCCGGGTCTGGCTCTATCCCGCCGACCCGCGCGAGGACAACATCCAAGGATCCGTCGCCGTGATCGCCGATCCCACCGGAAGCATCGCCGTCGACGCCGGAAACAGCCCGGCCGTCGCCCGTGCCGTCCAGCAGGCGATCGTGGAGGCCGGCCTGCCCGCCGTCCGTACCCTCGTCTACACCCACCACCACTGGGACCACGTGTGGGGCGCGTGCGCCTGGCCCGGCGTCGAGATCGTGGCGCACGCCGCGGCCGGACCGCTGCTCGAGCACGAGGCCGCCCGGCCGTGGAGCCACGATTACCTACGTACCCAAGTTGCCGCGAACCCGTTGCTCGAGCCGAGCTTCAGCGCCCGGGCGCGGGCGATGCCGGACTGGGACGGGTTCACGATCCTGCCGCCGCACCGGACGTTCGCCGATGCGCTCGATCTCGACGGAGACGTCCGGCTGCGGCACGTCGGCGGGCAGCACGCCCCCGACTCGCTGGTCGTCGAGGTGCCCGACTCGGGCGTACTGCTGCTCGGCGACAGCTACTATCCGCCGCCATGCCACCTGCGCGGCCCGGACGACGGACCGGACCTCGCACTGGTGAGCGGATTGTTAGCCGACCGGTTCGCGTTCTACGTGGACAGCCATTCCGAACCTCACCATCGCGACGAGGTGGCGAAGCTGCTCGCAGCGTCCTGACCGCCGGCTCGCGTCGTCTTTGGTGGGGCGTCCTGGGTAGTTGGCCGACATGATGGTGTTTTCGCCGTCGCGTCGACCTGGCTGGGGAGGTGAGCAGTGGAGCTTCGCGTACTCGGGCCGGTAGAACTGGTCGCGAACGGCCGGTCGGTGCAGGTCAGCGCCGCCCGGCAGCGCGGCCTGCTGGCCCTGCTCGTGGTCGAACGCGGGCGAACGGTGAGCAGCGAGTGGCTGATCGACCAGCTGTGGCCCGGCGGGCCGCCGCCGGCCGCCAAGGTCACGCTGCAGTCGTGTGTCTACCGGCTGCGGAAGCTGTTCGGCTCGCTGGAGGTCGCGACGACGCTGCACACCCGGTCGGGCGGGTACCAGCTGGATGTACCACCCGGACAGCTCGACCTCGAGAGGTTCGAGCAGAGCATCGAGGCAGGCCAGCGCGAGCTGGCGGCCGGGCGACCCGACGCCGCGGCGGCGCTGCTGCGTTCCGGGCTGGGCCTGTGGCGGGGCGAGGCGTTCGAGGCGATCGACGTACCGCTGGTACGCGACCAGGCCGGGCGGCTGCGGGAACGCCGGCTGGACGCGTTCGAGCAGTGCCTCACCGCGGAGCTGGCGACCGGCAGGCACGCCGACGTGGCCGGCGAGCTGGAGGAGCTGGTCCAGCGGTATCCGTTGCGCGAGTCGCTGTGGCAGCTGCGGATGCTGGCGCTGACCAGGGGCGGTCGCAAGGCCGACGCGCTCGAGGTCTACCGGCAGTTGCACCGGCTGCTGGACGACGAGCTGGGCATCCAGCCGTCCGCACCCGTACAGGAGCTGCACCGGCGGATCCTGGCCGGTGACCCGTCGCTGCACGAGTCGCGTGCCGAGGCACCGGCTGGTGTCGCTGAGGAGCCGGCGACCGTCTCCGAGGCCGGCGGGCGGACGACACCGCGCATGCTGCCGCCCGTGATCGGCGGTTTCACCGGGCGAAAGGCGCAGCTGGCCAGGCTGGACGAGCTGCTGCCGAGCGACACCGGGCAGGGGCGGCCGCGGCAGGAGGCGGTGGTGATCTCGGCGCTGTCGGGAACGGCCGGGATCGGCAAGACGATGCTGGCCGTGCACTGGGCCCACCGCGTGGCCGATCGTTTCCCGGATGGCCAGTTGTACGTCAACCTGCGTGGCTTCCATCCGACCGGGCAGCCGGTCACGCCGGCCGAGGCGTTGCGCGGCTTCCTCGACGCGCTCGGCGTACCCACGGGGAGTGGTGGGCGCGGGATCCCGGCCGGTCTCGACGCGCAGGTCGGGCTGTACCGCAGCCTGCTGGCGGACCGGCGGATGCTGATCGTCCTCGACAACGCGCGTGACAGCCAGCACGTGCGCCCGCTGCTGCCCGGTGCGCCCGGCTGCCTGGTCGTGGTGACCAGCCGCAACCAGCTCACCAGCCTGGTCGGCGTGGAGGCGGCGCGGCCGTTGCTGCTGGACCTGCTGACCACCGACGAGGCCCGCGAGCTGCTGGCCCGCCGGCTGGGCCAGGACCGGGTTGACGCCGAACCGCAGGCGGTCGCGGACCTGATCGAGGCGTGCGCCCGGCTGCCGCTCGCGCTCGTCATCGTCGCCGCCCGGGCCGCCACGCATCCCGGCTTCTCGCTGCGTGCGCTGGCCGACGAGCTGACCGCGGCGGGCAATGGGCTGGACGCGTTCACCGACTCCGACCCGGGCGACACGACGGCCGACGTACGCACGGTGTTCTCGTGGTCGTACCACCAGCTCAGCCCGGCGGCGGCGCAGCTGTTCCGGCTGCTCGGTCACCATCGCGGACCCGACATCTCGCTCGCGGCGGCCGCCAGCCTGGCGGGCGTTCCGCTGGCGCGCGTACGGTCGCTGCTGGGCGAGCTCACGCAGGCGCACCTGCTGACGCAGCACCGGCCCGGCCGGTACACGTTCCATGACCTGTTGCGGGCGTACGCCGGTGAGCTGGCGCGGACCGACTCCCCAGACGCGCAGCGCGCGGCGACGTACCGGATGCTCGACCACTACCTCCACACCGCGCACGCCGCGGACCGCATGCTCAACCCCAGCCGGGAGCCGATCAGCCCGCTACCGGTGCACGTGGGTACGCAACCGGAGTCCTTCGCCGACGCCGGGCAGGCGCTCGGCTGGTTCACCACCGAACACCAGGTGCTGCTCGCGGCCATCACCGCGGCGGACGGTGGCGGCTTCGAGACCCACGCCTGGCAACTGGCCTGGACGATGGTCGACTATCTCGACCGGCACGGCCACTGGGAGGACTGGGTGGCCGCGCAGAGCACGGCGCTCGCCGCCGCCGAACGCGCGGGTGACCGGCCGGCGCAGGCTCGCGCGCACGACAGCCTGATCCGCCCGTACATCCGGCTCGGCCGGCTGCTGCTGGCCTACGACCACGCCCAGCGGTCGCTGCTGGCGTACACCGAGGTCGGCGATGCCGCCGGGCGGGCCCGGGCGCAGCACAAGATCGGGTGGGTGCTGGGCACGATGGGCCGGACCCGCGAGGGCCTGGAGCACATGCGGCAGTCACTCAACCTCTACCGGCGGATCAGCCACAGCGCGGGTGAGGCCGACGCCCTGTCGGGCCTCGGCTGGCTCCTCGCCGAGCTCGGCGACTATCAGCTGGCGGTGGGGTATCTGCGCCAGTCGATCGAGTGGGGCGCGGCGTCGGGACACCTCTACGGCGGGGCATCCAGCTGGGAGCTGCTGGGCCGCGTCCTCCACCTCACCGGCGACCACCTTGAAGCCGGCGACTGTTTCCGCCAGGCGCTGTCCCTCTACGAGCAACTCGGCGACCGGCACAACCAGGCGGGGATGCTGCAACGGCTCGGCGAGACCGAACGGGCCCGTGGTGACGAGGTGGCCGCGAGCGAGCACCTCCGGCAGGCGCAGGCGATCCTGGCCGAGCTCGGGGCGTGAGGTTGCTCGCGCCGGCCGGCGGCTGACGAAGCCGGAGGGCGCCTGACCGTCCGATAGCCTCGGTCCGATGGACGCGGCAGCCTTGATCGCGATCGCGGTGTTCGTGATCGCCTACGTCCTGATCGCGACCGAGAGGGTGCACCGGGTCGCGGCGGCGTGCGGTGGCGCGGCGGTCATGCTGGTCGTCGGCGCGACGGACGCCGAGCACGCGTTCTTCTCCGAGGACTCCGGCATCGACTGGAATGTCGTGTTCCTGCTGCTGGGCATGATGCTGATCGTCTCGGTGCTACGGCGTACGGGCGTCTTCGAGTTCCTGGCGATCTGGGCCGTCAAGCGCGCCCGCGGCCGGCCGTTCCGCGTGATGGTGATCCTCGTCGTGGTGACCGCGGTCGTGTCGGCGATGCTCGACAACGTCACGACCGTGCTGCTGATCGCGCCGGTCACGTTCCTGGTCTGCGACCGGCTGGGCGTACGCGCCGCGCCGTACCTCATCGCCGAGGTGATGGCGTCGAACATCGGGGGCACCGCCACGCTGATCGGCGACCCGCCGAACATCATCATCGCCAGCCGGGCGGGGCTGACGTTCAACGACTTCATCGTCCACCTCGCGCCGTTCGTGGCGATCGTGATGGTCGTGTTCGTCGGGCTGTGCCGGGTGCTGTTCGCGCGGGCCTTCGTACACCACGAGGAACGCGCCGAGTCGGTGATGGCGCTGCGCGAGCGCGACGCGATCGACAACCCGCGGTTGCTCGTCGTCTCGCTGGCCGTCCTCGCCGTGGTGCTGGCGGCGTTCGTCCTGCACACGGTCCTGCACCTGGAGCCGTCGGTCGTGGCGCTGGTCGGTGGCCTCGCGCTGCTCGGCCTGTCCCGCCTGGACGCGGCCGAGGTGGCCAGGGACGTGGAGTGGCCGACGCTCGCGTTCTTCGCGGGACTGTTCGTCATGGTCGGCTCGCTGGTCAACACCGGTGTCATCGACGCGGTCGCGAACGCCGCCACCTCCGCCGTCGGCGACCGTCCCCTCACCGCGACGATGGCTCTGCTGTGGGGTTCGGCCGGCCTGTCGGCGATCATCGACAACATCCCGTACGTCGCCACCATGAGCCCGATCGTCGCCGAGCTCGTGTCGGCGGGCGGCGGCTCGAACTCCGGGCATGGCCACGTCCTCTGGTGGGCCCTTGCGATCGGCGCCGACCTCGGCGGCAACGCCACCGCGATCGGTGCGTCGGCGAACGTCGTGGCGCTCGGCATCGCCGAACGTGAGGGCAAGCCGATCTCGTTCTGGGAGTTCACGAAGTACGGCCTGGTGGTCACGTTGGCCACCATCCTCACCGCGACGCCGTACCTCTGGCTGCGCTACTTCGCCTTCCAGTAGGCGGCGGCCGCCGGCTCAGAGCTTGCGGACGCGGATGGCGCGGAGGCGGAAGCTGTCCTGCTGTGCTTCTTCGTAGTCGAACTCGACCTCGTCGCCGGCTTCGAGCGAGCGGTAGCCGTCCATCTCGATCGCACTGAAGTGGACCCAGGCGTCGCCCAGCCCGGCAGGGAGGTCGGGTGACTCGATGGCGCCCCAGCCGCGCTCGGCCTTGAAGAACTTGACCGTGCCACGTGCCATGCCGTGAGCCTGCCATGCTGGACGGATGCAGAACGGAGCGGCTTCGCAGGAGTGGCGTGTCCTCGGCTCGGAAGTGGTGTTCGACAACTGGATCACCGTCGTCAGGGATCGCTTGCGCAGGCCGGATGGCGGCGAGATGGACTATCACTATCTCGACTCCGCGGGTTCGGCATCCGTTCTGGCGTTCACCGAGGACGGGCAGGTCGTGCTGACGCGGCAGTATCGCCATCCGCTGCGGCGAGTCCTGTACGACCTGCCGGCCGGTGGCATCCAGCCGGGGGAGCAGCCCCAGGACGCCGCGTTGCGCGAGCTGGCCGAGGAGACCGGCTACGTCGCCGGCGAGATCGAGGTGCTCGGGCGCTTCAACCCGCTGCCCGGCACGATGGTGCACACCTGCCACGTCTACGTGGCCCGCGACCTGCGGCCGGGGCCGACCAACCTCGACGAGAACGAGGTCGTCGACGTGTCCCTCCAGCCGTGGGACGCAGTCGTCGACATGGTGCTGGACGGCAAGGCGGTCGACGGGTCGCTGGTCTACGCCGTGCTCCGCTACCTCGCACGCGAGACGGCGCGGCGTTGACGAGCACGACGTGAACCGGGTCGAGTGAAGCGGCTGGCCGGGCCGCGGCGTGGTCAGGCGGTCAGCCGCAGTTCGAGACCGTCGAGGATGGTGGCCAGGGCGTACTCGAACGTGTCGGGCGGCGCGTCGAGGTAGCCCGGCTCCGGATCCTTCAGCAACCGCTGCCGCAGCCTTGGGTACGCCATCCCGATCTCCACGGCCTTCGCCACGGTGTCGGCCATGGCCTGCTCCGGGTCGGCGCCGTCCTTGCGGAGCCGCCGGGCCAGTGAGACCTCCGCGGCCCGGCCGAGCGCCGAGCCGAGCACGAAGATGAAGACGGTGGCCAGCGCCTGGTCCGCCGCTTCGGGCGAGAAACCGGCGTGCTCGTAGATCGCCATGGCGTGGTCGTCGCAGCGGGCCTTGCCGGCGCCGTAGATGAGGTAGCTGCCGAACGCCTGGCCGATCCACGGGTGGCGGGTGAGCATCGCGTGCATGCTGGCGGCCATCGTCGTCGCGGCGGTGCGCCAGCCGACGGCCTCGTAGTCGGGGAGTTCGACCTCGGACCACACCGAGTCGACGGCGAGGCGGACGAGGTTGTCCTTGTTCTCGACATGCCAGTAGACCGCCGTCGCGGCGGAGCCGAGGCGCTTGCCGAGCGCGCGCAGGTTGAGGCCGTCGAGGCCTTCGGCGTCGAGCAGCTCGATCGCGGCCTGGACGATTCGTTCGGCGGTCAGCGTGTCTCGCGGCATGTCGAGAATCCTACTTGCACTTTGTTCAACTCGGCTCTAGGCTCCCACTTGTACTTAGTTCAAGTCGGAGGGATCACCATGACTCAGTTCCAGGAGTTCGTCGCCAAGAAGGCCACCGAGCTGGCCGTTCCGGGTGTGGTCGTCGGCGTGTGGGCGAACGGAGAAGCGACCTACGCCGGCCATGGCGTGACCAACGTCGAGCACCCCGAACCGGTCGACGAGCACACGTTGTTCCTGCTCGGCTCGGTCACCAAGACCTACACCTCGACGGCGTTGCTACGTCTGGTGGCCGACGGCCGGGTCGAGCTGGACGCTCCGGTGCGCCGCTACATCCCGGAGCTACGCCTGAGCGACGAGCGGGCAACGAACGAGGTCACCGTCCTGCAGTTGCTCAACCACACCTCGGGCCTCGACTGGTCGCTCCAGGTCGACACCGGCGAGGGCGACGACGCCCAGGCGCGGCAGACGGAGAAGCTGGCCGAGCTGAAGCTGATCGCGCCGCCAGGAACCCGCGCCTCGTACAGCCAGTCCGGCTACAACCTGCTCGGCCGGCTGATCGAGAAGGTCACCGGCCAGACCTACGAGCAGGCGATCGCCGAGCTCGTCACGAAGCCGGTCGGCCTCGCCAGCACGTTCTTCAACCGCGACGACGTGATGACCCGGAGGTTCTCCGTTGGCCACAACGCCGACCAGGACGGCAACCTCGAGGTCGCCCGCCCGTGGCGACACTGGCGCGCCCACAATCCGGGCGGCGGCATCGCGGCGAGCGCGGCCGACGCACTGCGCTGGGCGCGGTTCCACCTCGGCGACGGTCGTAACCCAGAAGGTGTTACAGACGGTACGCGGGTCGTGCCCGCCGAGATCCTGCACCGGATGCGCGTGCCGACCGTCGAGCTGAAAGGCAGCAGTCTCGGCGACGCGATCGGCATCTGCTGGTTCCTGCGCGAGGTCGACGGCGTGCGCGCGATCGGCCACGGCGGCTCGTCCAACGGCCAGTTCGCCGAGCTGCTGATCGTGCCGGAGCGCGACTTCGCGGTGATCTCACTGTCGAACACCAGCCCCACCGGCACGACGTTCAACCAGGCCGCGGTCCGCTTCGCGCTGCAGCACTTCGCCGGCCTCGACGACCGCGACCCGGAGCCGATGCCGTACGACGATGCCCGCGCTCGCGAGGTCGCCGGCGGGTACGAGAACGACGCGATGACGCTCACGATCGAAGCCGACGGCTCCAAGCTGGTGATGGAATGCCTGCTGCGGCCCGAGCTGCGCGAGAACGCCGAGATGGAGCTGCCGCCGGACTACCCGCCGGCGGAGTTCGGCCTGCTGCCCGGCGACGAGTACATCGTCACCGAGGGCGGCCTGTCGGGGCTGCGCGGCTTCTTCACCCGCGGCGCGGACGGCTCGGTGGCGGGCATCGACCTGGCGGGCCGGCTGTTCACCCGGACGCCGTAGCTATGAGCCGTACGCCAGCCTGGTCGCGGTGACCGATCAGCGGTGCCTGCTGGCGTTCGGGCTCGCTGCCGGCGGCTGATCCGGGCCGACGCCGGCTACACGGGCTGGAGCGGATGGTGCGGCGCGTCCGGGTAATCCGCGACGATCGGGTCGCCGGGACGGACGACGCCACCCGTTCGTACGACGCTCATGATGCCGGCCCTGCGTACCAGCTCGCCGTCGTCGCCCTTGAAGACAACCTGTTTCAGCAAGCCGGGCTGGAAGTTGTCGATCTGCACGCACGGGTTGCGCAGGCCGGTGACCTCGACCACCGCCTCGTCGCCGATCCGCAGCAGCGTGCCGGTGGGCAGCCCCAGCAGGTCGATGCCACTGGTGGTGATGTTTTCGCCGAGGTTGCCGGGCAGCACGGTGAAGCCGGCCCGGCCCACCTCGTCGAACAGCTCCTGGTGCATCAGGTGCACCTGCCGCAGGTTCGGCTGCGACGGATCGCGCGCGACTCGCGAGCGGTGCTTCACGGTCACGCCGGCGTGCACGTCGCCGTCGACACCCAGCCCGGCGAGCAGCATGATGCTGTCGCGGTTGGGTTTGGTGAAGGTGTAGGTGCCGTTGCGGTTGACCGCGATCACGCTCGCGGTCACGGGCTCACCTCGTAGGTCATGCCTTGGAGATTAACGTCCGTCGGCAACGTGGGCCCGTTTCACCGGCTCGACCCGGCTCGGTGCCTCGTGCGCTCAGTGCTTGGCGGAGCCGTTCGCGTCGCCGTGCAGGGTTTGGTCGATGTAGGCGTCGAGGTCGACCAGGCTCTGGTCGAACGCCTCGCTGCGCTGGGTGGGATCGCCGAGTTCCCGGCATAAGGCGTCGTAGATCGGTGTGCCTACGTCGGACGTCTGCGGACCTGCGCTGGCAGGGGCGGTGCCCCTCCCAGCTGCGGGAGGATCAGTTGCGACCATGGCCAGTTCACCTCGCTTAGTGCCGGCGGCGCCCCTACCCGGTTCCGAACCGCTCAAAACCACGCGTATCGAATCCGCGGCCACAAGCAGCGGTGCGGCCTGGACGGAGGGAACGGGCCGCACCGCAGCAAGGGGGTAGCTGGTACCAGGTCTCCAAAGTGCGGGAAGACGCGGCACCAATGTTCATCGCCCTACCCCCGCCGGTGGCGGGCATGCGCAAGGCTTGGCTGGATGTCAGCAGCGCAGGGGAGGGCCGAACGATGAGAGCAGTCGTGATCACCGCGTGTGGGCAGCCCGTGGAGACCAGGGACGTTCCCGTACCTGAACCTGGCCCTGGCCGGCTGCTGGTGCGGATCGAGACCTCCGGGCTCTGCCACACCGACCTGCACGCCGCGTCGGGAGACTGGCCGGTGCTGCCCAAGCTGCCGCTGGTACCCGGCCACGAGGGCATCGGCGTGGTGGAGGCGGTCGGCCCGGACACGCCGAGCCCGCTGCAGGGCAGGCGGGTCGCCGTTCCGTGGCTGGCCACCGCGTGCGGGCGCTGCCGCTACTGCCTCACGGGCTGGGAGACGCTGTGCCGGCGCCAGCTCAACACTGGGTACACCGTCGACGGCACGCACGCGGAGTACGCCCTGGCCTACGCCAACGGCGTCGTCGAGGTGCCGGAAGGCGTCTCGTCGCTCGACGCGGCACCGCTGACCTGCGCCGGCGTGACGACGTACAAGGCGATCAAGGTCGCCCGCGTCACGCCGGCCGAACGGGTGGCGGTGTTCGGCGTCGGCGGGCTCGGCCACCTGGCGGTGCAGTACGCCCGGATCGTCGGCGGCCTGGTCAGCGCCGTCGACATCGATCAGGCCAAGCTGGATTTGGCGGCGGAGCTCGGTGCCGACCAGCTGGTCGACGCACGTACGGCCGACCCGGCCGAGGCCCTGCGCCAGGTCGGAGGCGCCGACGTCGCTGTGGTGCTGGCCGCCTCGGCGCGGGTGTACGAGCAGGCGTTGCGGTCGTTGCGCCGGGGTGGGCGGCTGGTGATGGTGGCGCTTCCCGGTGGTGACGCGACGGTGGAGCTGCCGATCTTCCGTTCGGTGCTGGAGGGGATCTCGGTGCTGGGCTCGGTGGTCGGCACGCGGCAGGACCTCACGGAGGTGTTCGCGCTGCACGCGGCCGGCCGGACGAGGGTGGTCGCCGAGCCGCGGGCGCTGGCCGATGCCGGCGCGTGCTTCGAGGAGCTCCTGGCAGGCCGGGTGCCGGCCCGGTTGGTGTTCCAGCTCTGAGCGCGACCTACTCGGCGAGGCGCGTCACGCGGTCGCCGGTCGCGGTGGGGACGCGTTCGCAGGCGGGACGGTCGGCCGCGCAGCGGAGCAGGTCGGCGATCTCTCCGTCGAGGTCGCCCGGAGTGCCGTAGGTCAGCAGCAGTTCCCCGGACGACTCCCAGGCCAGCTGACTGAACCGCAGCTCCGAAACGGTTCGCTGCAGCTTCCGGTCCTCGGACACGCGTGGGCCGAGGTCGTCCATCCACTGCAGTTGTCCGGTGGCGAGCTCGCGCACCCAGATCCTGCCGCTGTCGGGTTGGAGGCCCGCGAACCACCGTCCGTCGGGGCTGATCCGCACGTCGGTCAGCGGCTCCGGCGAGAGCCCGCACTCCTTCCAGCGTTCGACCGGCCGCGGGTCGGCGGGACGCAGGTTGTGCACGCAGCCCTTGGCGTCCCGCAACAGGACGGTGTCCGGTGCCCGGGCGGCCACGAGTTGACCCTGCTTGCCCGCGTAGGACGTGCCGAGCAGCGGCTCGATCCGGTTGCTCGCCGGATCCCAGGCGTACGGCGACTGCACGCTCTCGTACATCAGCACGACCCGATCGCCGAAGAACGCCGCGACGCGGGGCGTACCTTGCTTCGGCAGGGCGGACACCGCGACCGGCGTCGACCGGATGATCCGTCCGCTGGGCAGCTCGGCAAGCCTGAGATAGCCGAGCCGGTCGCCGTCGTCGCGAGAGTCCATCCAGGCCACCCGCTTGCCGTCGGCCGAGACCGCGACCCCGACCGCGTTCGCCGGTGACTGCAGGACCTTCTCCGAACCGTCCGAACGGTGGTAGACCAGCTTTTCCTCGTCCCACCTCAGCCCCACCACAACGCCGTCGCCGGCCGGGAGCAGTGTGCCGACTCGCTCCCTTGCCGTCCACGTGGTGTCGCCGGCGACGACCGTCGACGGGCCTTCGAACTTCCCCGTCGCGTAGAGCCGCTCGGTCGGCGCGCCCTGCGGCAGCCGGTCCGGGTTGATCCTCGTGCTGCCGGTATCCGACGGCCGGGCCGGATCGAAGCCACGCAACGCCTGCGGCAGGGACGTACCGGAGGCCAGGACCACCAGAGCCACGGCGATCGCGACCCCGCCGATCGCTCCGGCCCGCCGCCGGACCCGGCGTCGCCGGCCCGCCGACACGACTCGTTCCTCCCAGTCGGCCGGCGGCGACACCTCAGCGGTCCGGTCGGCGAGGAGGTCACGTACACGGTCCTCGATCGGCGTGTTCACGATTCCTCCCGGATCAGAGTGGTCGGCTGTTCGTCGAGCGCCTGGCGCATCCGCTTGAGCGCCTGATGCGTGTGCGCCTTGACCGTCCCCGGCGCGCAGCCGAGGACGGCCGCCGTCTGGGCTTCGCTGAGGTCCTCGTAGAAGCGCAGCGCCAGCACAGCCCGCTGGCGCGCTGGCAGCCGGAGCAGTGCGGACCACAGCCGATCGCGTTCGTCCACCTCGTCCGTGCGAGGAGAGACACCGATGTCGGGCACGTCGTCGCCCGCCGGCCGCTCCGGCCGGCGGGCCCGCATCCGCCACCAGGACGTCGCCGTCGTGACCAGCGCCTGCCGGACGTATGCCTCGACCGCCTGCGGCTCGCGGATCCGGCCCCACGACGCGTAGACCTTGGCCAGCACGGTCTGCAGCAGGTCCTCCGCATGGCCGCGATCCCCGGTGAGGAGATACGCGGTACGCAGCAGAGTGGCGGAGCGAGCCCGGACGAACTCACTGAAGTCGGCATCGGAAAGCCTCGGCATCCCGCTCCTCCCGATCGCCTGCCGGAAAACTCACTCTCACTAGCCCAAGACGCCGGCGCTCCCAGATCGGTTTAGTGCCGTTCGACGCTCTCGTTGACGACCACGGCCGGGCGTCCTACGCTCCGCTTGGGAGCGCTCCCATCCCACCGTCGCCGCACCATGCCCCGATCCAGGAGCTCACATGCCCACCGCACGTCTGCGCCGCGCCGCGTTCGCGACCACCGTCGTCGCGACCCTGATCCCGCTGACCGCCGGCCTGTCCACGCTGCCGGCGGCCCAGGCGGAGCCCGCGCCGGACACCACCGTGGCCGTGAACGCGCGTGCGGGCCTGGCCACGATGCCCACCACCGGCCTCGGCATCAACCACGCGGTCTGGGACGCCAACCTCGGCACCACGCAGACGACCGGCCTGCTCGGCGCGGCCGGAGTGAAAATGATGCGCTACCCCGGTGGCTCGTACGGCGACATCTACCACTGGGAGACCCACACCGCACCAGGCGGCTACGTCGCGCCGGACACCGACTTCGACACGTTCATGGCCGGCGTGCGCGGAGCCGGCGCGCAGGCCATGGTGATCGCCAACTACGGCACCGGTTCGCCGGAAGAGGCCGCCGGCTGGGTCCGCCAGGCCAACGTGGTCAAGGGCTACGGCGTGAAGTACTGGGAGATCGGCAACGAGCTCTACGGGAACGGCCACTACGGCGCGGAGTGGGAGGCCGACAACCACGCCGACAAGAGCCCGACCGGGTACGCCAGCGAGGTCGTCAACTTCTCCCGGGCGATGAAGGCCGTCGACCCCACGATCAAGATCGGCGCGGTGCTCACCACGCCCGCCAACTGGCCGGACGGCGTGGTCGCGGGCGGCGATCCCGCGACCTGGAACCAGACGGTGCTCTCGATCGCCGGCCCGTACGTCGACTTCGTGATCCTGCACTGGTACCCCGGCGGCGCCACCGCGGCCGAGACGTTCGCCAAGCCCCAGCAGGTCAAGGACATGATCTACCTGGTGCGCAAGCAGATCGCGCAGTACGCCGGAGCGAACGCCGGCCGGCTCGGCATCGCGCTCACCGAGATGAACACCTCCGTCGGCCGCACCACCCAGCCCGGCGCGCTGTTCGCCGCCGAGTCGTACGCCGGCCTGTTGGAGCAGGGTGTGTTCACCGTGCAGTGGTGGAACACCCACAACGGCATCGGCACGGTGTCGGAGGTCGCCGGCCACACCGACTACGACGACTTCGGCCTGCTGTCCAGCGGCGTCTGCGACGCGGACAACGTGTGCGAGCCGGAGCTGAACACGCCGTTCGCGCCCTACTACGCGCTCGGAATGCTCAACCTGTACGCGCGTCCCGGTGACCAGTTCATCGGCGCCGGCAGCGACCGCGGCACGGTCACCGCCCACGCCGCCCGCCGGCCGAACGGCGACCTGGCCGTCCTGCTGGTGAACCAGGACCCCGACAACGCGCACACCGTGGCCATCGACTACGCCGGCTACACACCGGCCACCTCGGCGCCGACCGTGCACACGTTCGTCAACGGCGACACGGCGGTCACCACGGCCAGTACGGGCACCGCGACCAGCCAGACCCTGCCGCCGTACTCGCTGACCACGCTGGTGATGCACCCCGCCAAGGCCACCACCGGCGCTCCGGGCGCACCCGGCCAGCCGGGCGTCAGCGCGGTCACCGACACCAGCGCGACGCTGACCTGGCCGGCGGCCAAGGCCGGCGCCAAGCCGATCGCGAAGTACGAGATCCACCTGCACAACACCACGACCAGCGAGCAGTGGGGCGAGACGCCCGGGACGTCGTTCACGGTCTACAACCTCAACCCCGGCAGCCGGTACACGGTCAACGTGATCGCCCGCGACACCGGAGGCGCGGTCTCGTGGGCGTCGCCTCCGCTGACCATCACCACGGGCACTCCCGCCGAGAGCGCCTGCGCCGTCCACCTCACCGACACGTCCAACTGGGGCAGCGGGTTCGTCGCCAACCTCGACATCACCAACCACGACACCCAGGCCGTCAACGGCTGGACGCTGACGTTCCGCTGGCCGACGGCGCTGCAGCGGGTCGACTCCGGGTGGAACGGCACGTGGACACAGTCCGGCACCACCGTGACCGTCACCAACGCCGACTTCAACGCCGTGATCGAGCCTGGCGGCAGCGCAGGCGTCGGTTTCGTCGGCGCGTACAGCGGTCCGAACATCCTGCCGCTGTCGTACACGCTGAACGGAAACGTCTGCACCACGAGCTGACCGGTCCTACATTGGGAAGATGCCCGGCCTCGCAAGGAACGTCGCCGGCACGGCAGCACTGGTAAGGCTGGCGCACGGCGTGCGAACCGACGACCTCGCGGGCGCGTTCGAACGCGCCGTCGGCGCCGCTTTCGTCCAGATCCCGGCGACCTGGGTGCTGGTGGGCATCGTCGCCGCGCTGTTCGGGCTCAACCAGGTGGTGCTCGACATCTCGCCGTACGCCCACGTGCCGAAGCTGCCGGGCGGCGCGCTCACGGTGACGCCGCTCGTGTGGTTGACGGTGGTCGCGGCCGCACCGACCGCTGCCGGGCTGGTGGGCTTCCGCCGGCGGGACACCCAGCCGGCCTGATCGCCCGCCAGGAAGGGGACCCATGGTCATCGGTTTGCTGCTGATGCTGATCGCGGCGACGGGTGTGGTCCTGGGACTGGCGGTGAGCATCTACCTGGTTGTCAGCCGGATGGAGGGGCGGCGCGTCGCGGCTGACAGCGCGGCTGACGACGCGCCCGGCATCGGCTCCGACTCCGGCTCCGGCGAACGCGACGAGGCCATCGTGCTGTTCGAGGTGCAGGTCATCGAGGCCAGGCCGCGCGCGGAGTCGTCGTTCTACATCGTGCTGAGCCGGCAGTCCGTCCTGCCGCCTGCCGGCAGCTCCGACGCCGCGTTACGCGACCTGGCCAGCGCCTACGCGGCGGACGCCCCGGACGTACCTGCGGGTTTCGCCGACCTCCGGGAGGCCGCCGAGAGCGTCGACGACCTGGTCCGGGCGGCGCTGATCGGCTCGCCGGCCGAGGGCGTCATCGCGATCATCAACGTTCCGGCGAAGCTGATCGACCCGGTGAGCGACCTGCTCGAGGAGACCGTGCCGCTGCGTACGGACGGGCTGGTGAAGCGAACGGCCACGATCCTGCGCGCCGCGGGCGTCGTGCGCGGCCTGGCGAGCGGCGAGCTCAGGCTCGACAGCGCGGCGGCCGGAATCCTCGCCCGGCGAGAGCTGTCGGCGGTGATCAGCGACATCGTCGCCAACGAGCTCAACCCGGCGCCGCGCTGACGGCGCTTCCGGGCTGAGGGTGCGTGCGAACGTGTCCGTCCGGCCATCCCGCGCCCGGCTGCTGCGGCCCGCTGCGAAAACAGACCAATCCGGACGTGCCACGGTGACGAATCCCGGTTATGGAGATCACCAAACGTCGCCGGCTGCTGGGCGGGGGTGCGGGGATCCTGGCGGTGGCCGCCGGGCTGGGCGTGTCGTACGGGCTGGCGAGCGCGCTGTCCGTACCCTCGCCGATCGAGTCCGTCGGCACGTGGGCCATCGATCTCGCGCCGGCCGCGGTCAAGGACTACGCGGTCTCGACGTTCGGCACCGCTGACAAGCCGCTGTTGCTCGTCGGCCTGCTGGTCGGGATCGCCTGCCTGGCGGCGGTTGCCGGAGCGATCGGAGTGCGCCGGCCGCGCGCCGGAGCGGCGATCGCCGGCGGGTTCGGGGTGGTCGGTCTGGCCGCCGCCGCGTTCCGGCCGGCTTCGGGCGGCTTCGTCGTACGTATGGTGCCGGCGCTCACGGCCGCGGTGATCGTGGTCGGAGCGCTCGCCGTTCTGCTCCACCTCCTGCGCGAGGAACCGCGCACAGAAGCCCCGCAACCCGGCGGCTTCGATCGGAGACGGTTCCTGGTGACCGCACTGGCGGTTGGTGCCGCCGGTGCCGCGGGCGGCCTGGCCGGCCGGACGATCGCGGGGACAGCGAAAACCCCAGCGACCTTGCGCATACCGGCCCCGGCCGGCCGGGCTCCAGCGGTGGACGAAGCGGCGGTCGGCGTCGAGGAGCTGCGCCGAGTCACGCCGTTCTTCACCCGAAACGCGGACTTCTACCGCGTCGACGTCAACCTGTCGGTGCCTCGCGTAGACCCGGCGACCTGGCGGCTGCGTATCCACGGCATGGTCGAACGTGAGCTGGAGCTGGACTTCGCGCAGCTCGTCGACCGCCGCCTGGTCGAGCGCGACATCACGTTGACCTGTGTCTCGAACGAGGTCGGCGGGCCGTACGTCGGCAATGCGCGCTGGACCGGTGTGCCGCTCGCGGAGCTGCTTTCCGAAGCCGGCTTGAAAGATGGCGCGGACGCGGTGAGGTCGACGGCGGTCGACGGCTTCACGATCGGTACGCCGCTGCAGGCGCTCACTGACGGCCGCGACGCGCTGGTGGCGGTCGCGATGAACGGGCGGCCGCTGCCCGCCGAGCACGGGTTCCCGGCACGCATGGTGGTTCCCGGCCTGTACGGCTACGTGTCGGCCACCAAGTGGCTCGTCGACCTCGAGGTGACGCGGTTCGAGGACTTCGAGGCGTACTGGACGAAACGTGGCTGGGCCGCGCGGGCGCCGATCAAGACCTCGTCCCGTATCGACACGCCGCGGCCGTTGGCCAACCTGCGTTCCGGAAAGGTCGCCGTCGCGGGCGTCGCCTGGGCGCAGCACCGCGGTGTCGCCAAGGTCGAGGTACGCGTCGACGGCGGCGCATGGAACCCCGCACGACTCGCTGCGCAGGACACGCTTGACACCTGGCGGCAATGGGTCTGGCAGTGGGACGCCACGCCCGGCAACCACACCTTGGAAGTCCGCGCGACCGACCGGACGGGCGCGGTCCAGGTCGAACGTCGCGTGCCGCCGAGGCCGAACGGATCGAGCGGCTGGCACAACGTCACCGTCCTCGTCGCGTGAGGGACAAGGCTTTCCTGGCCTGCCGGTCAGGGAAAATCGAAAAGGAGCAACACGTCATGAGAAGAGTTCGACAGGTCGGCCTCACTGTGGCGATCCTGGCCGTCTCACTGCTCGGCGCGGGCTGCAGTGGTGGTGGCGAGGAGGCAACCGCCAACCAGAGTTCGGAAACCCAGTCCGCCACCCCGTCGGAAACTCCGTCCAAGTCCACGCCGTCCGCCGACGACACGAGCGGCGGCGGCATGGTCGGGGCGGGCTGTGCGGCGTACGCCAAGCAGGTTCCCACCGGCGACGGCTCGGTGGAAGGCATGGCGAAGGATCCGGTCGCTGTGGCGGCGTCCAACAACCCGTTGCTGAAGACGCTCGTGCAGGCGGTGTCCGGCAAGCTCAACCCGAAGGTGAACCTGGTCGACACACTGAACGGCGGCGAGTTCACGGTGTTCGCGCCGGTGGACGACGCGTTCGGCAAGATCCCGGCGTCGACGATCGAGGGCCTGAAGACCGACGACAAGACGCTGACGTCGATCCTGACCTACCACGTGGTCGCCGGCCAGATCGCGCCCGGCCAGATCGTCGGTGAGCACAAGACGGTCCAGGGCGGCACGGTGACCGTCACCGGCTCCGGCGACAACCTGAAGGTGAACGACGCCAACGTGATCTGCGGCGGCGTCAAGACCGCGAACGCGACTGTCTATCTGATCGACAGCGTGCTGATGCCGAGCTGACCTCTCGGCGGCAATTGGCGCCGGTGTCCCCGCGTTTGCCGGGCACCGGCGCCTGCCACGTGGCCGGCTCCCGTACACCAGAAATACTTCCTCTCCCTTCCTCACCCGTCGTGAATCCACAGCCGACGTAGGTGCTCCAAGGGCTGCGGCGTCGGACCGTTGCGTCCTGGATCGCGCAGCCCCACCCGTCCGCTGAATCGGGCGAACGAGCCGTCTTGCGCGCCCGAACGGGCCTGCTGCCGGACCGAAAGGTCCGTCGCGCCCGGGCGTGACCTGGCTCACGGACCGTTCGGTCCCTCTTCTGCCGACCCACGGTCGGTCAGCTGGTCCCCGTTCGACCGGCGAATTGAACGCCCCCCTCCTTCAGGCTGAAGGTGTCGCTGAATGCGGCGCGTATTCCCGCCCCCCATTCCCCAGTGCAAGGCTCCGAAGATCCATGACTCGCATCCTGACCCTGGCCGCCGCATGCCTGGCCACCGCCGCCGTCGCGGCGTTCGTACCGTCGACCGGAGAGGCGCAGGCCGCCACCAGCGCGACCACCACCACGACCGCCCTCCTCACCACGACGCTGCGGGCGTCCAACCCCAGCTACAGCAACGTTCTGCGGCTGCCGGCCATGACCCTTCGCGCGGGTCAGGCGAGGTTCATCGACGGCCGGATCGCCGCGACGTCCAATGTCACCCGCGGCCCCATGATCGGCGCCCGCATCATCTGCCTCGGCGGAGGCGGCGGTTCGACCTACTCGACCACCAACCACGGCGGCAAGGCCGCCGGCACCGGGCTGGTCGTGGTCCGCTGGCTCTTCGTCGCTCCGCAGGACAGCACCTACACTTGCGAGCTCCGCGGCATCGCCCACGACCAGCTCGACCCGGACCACGCCGCGCTGACCCTCGTCCGCAGCAGCACGGTCATGACCAGCCGCCCCACCAACCCCGCGTCGGCCCAGTGGGGTGACGAAGCCAACTCCTGCGTCGGGATCAAGGCGATCCAGAACATCCTGCAGTGCTCGACCGCCAGGAGCACCCAAGCCGTGCTGCGCCGCACGATCTCGACCAGCACAGCGAAAACGGCGACCGTCCTGGCCGACGTCGAGCTGAGCCGGGAGTACGGCGCCTACCCCGGCGGTGACAGCGCCGTCCAACTCACGTTGCGCGCCACCCCGGTCGACACCTCGGGCAGGGCCTGCGCATCGACCAAGCAACTGTCGACGACGCCGACGATCTCCGGCAACCTGCACCACTACAAGCCCCGGCTCACGCTCTCCAACCTGCCGGTCAACCAGTCGGCCACCTGCGGCAAGCGGCTCACCGTCGACGTCTACGTCAAGTGGGTCAAGGGCAATCCGGTGACGATGCACAACCGCGTCTACTCCAACGCGATCGTCCTGCTGCCCTGACGGGGCTCGGGCCGCAGCTCGGCGGCGACCTCGCCGGCTTCGGGTGCGCCGTAGGCCTCGAACAGCCGCCAGGCCGAACGCAGTCGCCCGGCCCGGTCCTCACCGGCGAGCTCGCTCAGCAGGCGCAGCGCACGGGCATGGCCGAGCACGTGCCCGGCGGCCTGGAACATGTCGTGAGCCTGCGTCGCGCGCCGGCGTCCGGCGTCCAGCCGCCCGGCACCCAGCTCAGCTCTGGCGAGTACGAGCGTCGACTCGGCATCCTTGACGCGTTCGTGGCTCTTGGCCAGCTCGAGCGCCTGCCGGGCCAGCGACTCGACGACCGGCCACCGGCCGCGGTCGCACTCGGCGGCCGCGAGGCCGCACAACGCGTCGGCCTGCACGTCGACGTCGCGCGTTGCCTTCGTGGCCGCGACCGCGCGTTCGAGCCTGGCGATCGCTGCCCCCGAGCCCCCGTACGCAGGTGGGCACCGCCGAAGACGACGTGGATCTGGGCGACGAGCCGCGGCTGGCCGACCTGCTCGGCCAGCGGAAGCAGGGAGGTGAGGAGGTCGATCGCCTCGTCGTGCCGGCCGAGGTCGAGCAGGAGCTGTGCCCGGCTCCGCCTGATCCGGCACACGAATCCCGGCTAGTCGAGATCGGCGGCCTGGCGTTCGGCGTGGCCGAACAGGCCTTCGATGCCGTCGAGGTCGCCGACCATCGGCTTGATCTCCAGCAGGTTGCCCCACGTTCCCAGCGACTCGCGAGGGGGCGCGTCGCGGCGCAGCTCGAGCACCTCCTCCCACCGCTGGATGGCCGCGCGGAGGTCGCCGCGCTGGCAGGCGAGCCTGCCGAGGTTGGCCGGCGTGGGGGCTTGCAGGCGCACGTGCTCGCCCGTCGCGCGCTTGATCGCGAGCGCGCGGGTCAGGCAGGCCTCGGCTGCGTCCAGGTCGCCGAGGTCCTGCTGTCTGACGCCGAGACTGTTCCGGCAGTACGCCTGGAGGGGAAGCTCGCCGAGGCGTTCGGCCAGCCGGAGCGCCTCGGAGAGCGTCGCGGCCCCTTGCCTCACGTCCACGCGGCTCTGGACTTCGAACCGCACGAGTTACCCCCATCACTGTCAGCCGTGAACTCAGACGCCGGTTCCGCCGTCGATACGTTCGCGGATGAGGTCGGCGTGGCCGTTGTGCCGGGCGTACTCGGCGATCATGTGGGTGTAGATCCACCGCAGCGTGACCTCGCCGCCGCCCAGGAACGGGCTGGTCTGGTCGAGTGCGCGATCGGCGCAGTTCGCCCGTGCCAGGGCAACTTCGCGTTGCCAGTTCTCGTACGCCGTCTCGAACGAGATGTCGTCGTGCAGGTCGAAACCGCCGTCGTGGCCGTGCGGGTTGGGCGTGGAGTCGTAGATCGCGGGCACGTCCTCGCCGATCAGGACCCGCCGGAACCAGTTGCGCTCGACCTCCGCGAGGTGCTGGATCAGGCCGAGCAGCGTCAACGGCGACGGCGGCACGGAGGCGTTGCGGAGCTGTTCGTCGTCGAGGCCCTCGCACTTGATCGCGAGAGTCGAGCGGTAGAAGTCGAGCCAGCCGGCCAGGGTCGCGCGTTCGTCGGCGTTCGGCGGAGGCATCGGGCGGTCGGTCTCGGGCATCCGGCCAGCATTCCACAACGGCGCCCGGTGCCCTGGCGGACAAGGGTCACCGCGGGGTCTCGGTGTACGTCGCACTGCGGGCCGCGGATCCACCACCGCCGAGGGCTGGCGCTGAGCGCGGTTTCAGCACCATCCCGCTGCTCTGAAACCGCGCTGAAACCGCCGTAAATCTCGTCCGGCGCACTCTCGTCGCCATAGCCGGTTCGAAAGCGCACCAACCAGACGAGAAAGAGATGACCATGACGACCGTCCCAAGCAGAGCGGCCGGTGAGGCGATCAGCGCCATCGGGCTGCGCAAGTCGTTCGGCGACCAGGTGGTGCTGGACGGCATCGACCTGCACGTCCCGGCCGGAACGATCTTCGGCCTGCTCGGCCCGAACGGCGCCGGAAAGACCACGACCGTGCACATCCTGTCGACGCTGATCACGCCGGACGCGGGCCGGATCCGCGTCGGCGGCCACGACCTGGCGACCGATCCCGACGGCGTACGCGACTCCATCGGCGTCACGGGTCAGTTCTCCGCCGTCGACCACCTGCTCACCGGCGAGGAGAACCTCCTGCTGATGGCGCGCCTGAACCGGCTCGGGCGAGCCGAGGGCAGGCGGCGCGCCACCGAGCTGCTGGAGTACTTCGACCTGCGGGACGCGGCCAGGAAGCCGGCTCAGACGTACTCCGGCGGCATGCAGCGCCGCCTCGACCTCGCGATGACGTTGGTCGGCAACCCGCGGATCATCTTCCTCGACGAGCCGACCACCGGCCTCGACCCGCGCAGCCGGCGGTCGATGTGGCAGATCATCCGCGGGCTCGTCGCCGACGGCGTGACGATCCTCCTCACGACGCAGTACCTCGAGGAGGCCGACGAGCTCGCCGACCGGATCGCCCTGCTGGATCACGGCAACCTGGTCGCCGAGGGCACGCCCGCGGAGCTGAAGCGGATGATCCCGGGCGGCCATGTCAGCTTGCGGTTCGCCGACGCCCGCGGCCTCGCGTCGGCCGCCCAGCTGCTGCCGGCGTCCAAGCGCGACGACGATGCGCTCGCGCTGCAGGTGCCGAGCGACGGCAGCCTGCGTTCGCTCAAGACCATCCTGGACCGCCTCTACGACGAGTCGATCGAGGTCGACGAGCTGTCGGTCCACACGCCCGACCTCGACGACGTCTTCCTCTCGCTGACCGGGCAGCCCACATCCACGCAGAACAAGGAAATGGAGCCGTCCCGATGAGCTCGCTCGCCTACGCGTTCAGCGACTCGGCCACCATGCTGGGCCGCAATCTCAAGCACATGATCCGCTACGCCTCGGTGACGTTGATGCTCATCGGCATGCCGATCATCTTCCTGCTGCTGTTCGTCTACGTCTTCGGCGGCACTCTCGGCGCCGGGCTCGGCGGCGTCGACGCCGGACGCGCGGAATACCTGAACTACGTCACGCCGGGAATCCTCATGATGGCGATCGCCAGCACCGCGCAGGGCACCGCGATCTCGGTGGCGATGGACATGACCCAGGGGATCATCGCCCGGTTCCGCACGATGGCGATCACCCGCGGAGCCGTCCTCACCGGACATGCCGTCGGCAGCGTGCTGCAAACCCTGCTGGGGCTGGCGGCCGTGCTCGCGGTCGCGTTCCTGATCGGCTTCCGGCCCAACGCGGGACCGCTCGACTACCTTGCCCTGCTGGGAATCCTGACGTCGATCGCGGTGGCGCTCACCTGGCTCTCGACCGCACTCGGCATGGCGAGCAAGACCGTCGAGTCAGCGAGCAACATCCCGATGCCGCTGATGTTGCTGCCGTTCCTCGGCAGCGGCTTCGTTCCGACCGACTCGATGCCGACGGTGATCCGGTGGTTCGCGGAGTACCAGCCGTTCACGCCGTTCATCGAGACGATCCGCGGCCTCCTGCTCGGCACGCCGATCGGCAGCAGCGCGGTCCAGACCATCGTGTGGTGCGCCGGCCTCTCGGTGCTCTGCTACGTCTGGGCGGTGCGCCTCTACAACCGCGATCCCAACCGCTGAAGGGCTCTACTGAGGAAAGGAAGGCCCCGCATGACAACGTTCGCGGAACAGTGGAATGTCCACCCGGCCCAGTTCTGGTTGCGCGGTCGGGCGCCGGAGCAGCTGGTCCGGCTCGACGAGAACAGTGGCATCTGGCACGTCTACGGCCACCCGGAGGCGTTGCGGATCATCACCGATCCGGAGACGTTCTCCTCCGACACCTCGCGGTTGATGCCCGACACCATCGACACGTCGTTCAACGACGGCAACCTGATCCAGATGGACGCGCCGGACCATCGCAAGCTACGGAGGCTGGTCAGCAGCGCGTTCACGCCGAAAGTCGTTGCCGGACTGGAACCGCGGATCCGCACGATCACCAACGAGCTGCTCGATGCCGTCGCGGGCAAGGAGGAGATCGAGCTGGTCGGCGACCTCGCGTACCCACTGCCGGTGATCGTGATCGCCGAGCTGCTCGGCGTGCCGCCCGGCGACCGGGATCTGTTCCGGGAGTGGGTGGGAAACCTGTTCGAGAAGCGGCCGGACCTGTCGATGGGCAAGGACAGCGCGGAGCTGGAACGCGAGCTCCAGCAGCACCTGGGCGGCCTGCAGGCGATGTACGACTATCTCCACCAGCACGCCGCCGAGCGGAGACGGCAGCCGCGGGAGGACCTGCTCACCGGGCTGGTCCGGGCCGAGGTCGACGGCGAACGGCTCAGCGACACCGAGGTCGTGAACTTCGCCGGCCTGCTGCTGGTGGCCGGCCACATCACCACGACCATGCTGCTCGGCAACACGGTGCTCGCCCTGGATCTCAACCCCGAGGCGGGTGCCCTGGTCAGATCCGATCCTTCGCTGGTGCCGCCGGCGATCGAGGAGTCGATCCGGTACCTCAGCCCGTTCGCCCTGCTCGGCCGGTCGACTCGAGCCGACGTGGAGGTCGCGGGCCGGCGGATCCCGGCGGACCAGGTGCTGATGGTGTGGATCGGCGCGGCCAACCGTGACCCGCGGGCGTTCGCGGACCCGGACGTGTTCGATCCGATCCGGGATCCCAATCCCCACCTGGGGTTTGGCCGCGGTGTGCACTTCTGCCTGGGCGCGCCGCTGGCCAGGCTGGAGGGGAGGATCGCACTGAACATCCTCTTCGACCGGTTCCCGGCGTTGCGCACGATCCCGGAGCGTCCACCGGCGTTCATGGAGACGACCGAGATGACCGGCGTGACGACGCTGCCGCTCAGGACAGTGCTGTAGCACCGAGAAGGTCGAGAGCTGCCAACCGCAACCCCTCGCGGTCCAGGCCGGCGTAGGAGGACACGGCTTCCTCGTACGCCGGCCGGGCTGTGTCGAGCGCGAGTTGCCGGATCCGGCGCGGCTCCATCGTCGGCCGGAAGTAGCGGAGGTAGCGCAGTCGTTCGGCCAGCGCGATCATTCGTACGCCCGCGGCCGTGACGGCCGGGTCGTCTGTACGCGAGCCGCGGTCGAGCGCGACGATCGCCGTCGCCAGCAGCAGCGTGCCCCAGATCGGGCCCTGCATCAGGTGTGGCGGCGGGTTGGACACCGGATCGGCGAGCATCTCGGTCAGCCGGCCGGGTAGCTCGGCGACGACGGACTCGACCAGCTCGAGCCGGTCGTGCTGCCCGTGCGCGACGACCGTGACCGCCGCGGCCTCCAGCGCCCACGGGTCCACACCGATCGCCTGGACATAGGGCTCCTGGTTCGTCGACCAGCTCAACCGGTCGACGACCCGGCGCCACAATCGCAGCCCGGCCTCGACCTCGCCGCGGGCGAGCAGGAGCTGGGCCCGGACGGCGAGGTCGTAGTCATAGGTGCCGAACGCCTCTTCCGGCATCGCGCAGCTCGGGTCGTCGACCCGGGTGTGGAACGCCCGCGCCATCCAGCGTTCGGCCTCGTCGAACGCTCCGAGCTGGATGTTCGCGAGCACGAGCCACCACTTGATGCCCTCGGCGTCCGCCACGGCGCCGAGCTTCTCCAGCACCGGCAGCGCCGTCACAAGGTGGTAGCGCACGTCCACGCTGGTCTCGGTCTGCAGTGCGAGCTCGCTGATCCGGGTGTGAGCCATCGCTTCCAGCCACGGCATCTGCTGGCTGCGCAGGGCATGGAGCAAACGCTGGGCGGCCACCAGCGCCTGGTCCAGATCGCCCTTGCCCTCCCAGAAGTAGCTGAGGAGTGCGGCCGCGCCGGCGGCGAGCAACGGGGCGTCACCGGTGCTGAGCCGGTCCAGCTCGGCCAGGTCGTCCGGCGAGACGTCGAGCAGGACGCCGGCCGCCGCGGCCATCGTGCCGGGTTCCGCGGGCGGCAGCCGCCGCAGTGCGACCTGCGCGCGCGTGGCGCGCGGGCCGAGCAGCAGCAGGGTGAACACGGTGGTGAACGTCAGCAGCGACCGCGTGGGCTCGACGTAGTCCGGCTCCGGGCGGTAGTGCGAGAGCAGCCACGAGCACTCCTCGTAGAGCGCGCCCATCCTGACGTAGTTGCCCTCGGCCGTGATGACCGTGATGAGGGCCGCGGCGCTCGCGGCCGTCGAGGCGCCGTCGCCGCGGGCAAGCGCCAGGCGGAGGGCCAGGTTGAGGTTGTCCTGCTCGGCCCGGACGCGGCTGATGGCGGCGTACGGCTCGGGCTGGTAGAGCGTGTCGTGATGCGCGCGGCCGAACGCACGCGCCCAGGCAAGCAGTCCGCCGACCGCCTGCTCGACCTCGCCGGCGGCCTCCAGCTGGACGGCACCGAACTCGCGGACGGTCTCCAGCATCCGGAACCGCAGGCCGGTGTCGGTGTCGGCGGCCTTGAGCAGCGACTGGTCGACCAGCTGCTCGAGCAGGGGCAGGACGTCGTGGCCCGGCAGGAGATACTCCGCGGCCTCGGCGGTGAAGCCGGCGGTGAAGAGCGACAGCGCCCGCATCGCCGTCCGCCCGTCGGGCTCCAGGAGGTTCCAGCTCCAGTCGACGACCGCGCGCAGGGTCTGGTGCCGTTCCGGTACGTCACGCCCGCCGCCGCGCAGCAACGCGAACCGGTCGGAGAGCCGGCGCGCGATCTCCGCGACCGACAGCACCCGGACCCGGGCGGCCGCGAGCTCGACCGCGAGCGGAAGGCCGTCGAGGTGCTCGCACAGGTCCCGGACCGCGGCTCGCGGCAGCTCGACGCCGGGCCGGGCCGCGCGGGCCCGCTGTTCGAACAGCTCGACCGACGTCGACAGGTCGAGCTCCGGCAGCAGGTAGACCGATTCCGACGACAGCCCCAGCGGCGTGCGGCTGGTGGTCAGCACGCATACGTTCGCGGTCATCGAGACCAGCGCCTGGACCAGTTCGGCGACGCCATCGACGACCTGCTCGCAGTTGTCGAGCACCAGCAGGACGCTGGCGTGGCCGAGCACGTCGACGATCCCGCGTACGGCGTCCACACTGAAGCGATAGCCGCGCCAGGCGTCGCCGGCACCGAGCGCGGAGCCGACCTCACCGGTCACGTCCTCGTCGCTGGTCACGCCCGCCAGCGCCACCAGGTAGACGACTCGCTGCGGGGCCTCGCGGGCGACGACGTTGGCCAGCCGGGTCTTTCCGAGCCCGCCGGGGCCGACGATCGAGGTGACCCGCGAGGTGCGTATGAGCCTCGCCACGGCCGCGATGTCGTCGGTTCGGCCCAGCAGGCGGTTCGGTTCGTGCGGGACGCCCTGCCGAATCTCGGGCGACTCGCCGCGCAACAACTCCTGCTGCAGCGCCTGCAGGGCCGGACCGGGATCGGTGCCGAGGTCGTCGCGCAGCGAGCGGCGGTAGTCCTCGTAGCCGGCGAGCGCCTCCGACGGGCCGGCGGTCGCTGCTTCGGAGCGCAGCAGCTCCAGCCGGATCTCCTCATCGCGCGGATGCTCGCCGGCGAGCGCGGTGAGCGACTCCATGGCCTCGGCGTGCCTGCCGAGCCGGGACAGCGCGAGGGCGCGGGCACGTACCAGCGCACGGTGGGTGGAGACTCGCTCGGCACGCAGCTCGGAGACGGGGTCGTCGAGAGTTGGTTCGTCGCCGACCTTGCCGTCCCACAGCTCCAGGCCGCGTTCGGCGGCCGCGAGCGCGGCGGAGGCGTCCCCGCCACGAGCGGAGCGGGCGCTGGCGGTGGCGTGCAGGCCGATGGCCGAACTGTCGACCTGCTCTTCGCCGAGGCCGAGCCGGTAGCCGGCGGGCGCACTGACGATCAGGTCGGCGCCGAACTGCGAACGCAGCCGGGAGACCAGCACCTGCAGCGCCTTGGTCGGGTTGGCGGGCTGCTCGTCCGGCCAGAGCTCGTCGACCAGCCTGCCCGTGCTGCAGCCGGTACGCAGGTCGGCGGCGAGCAGCGCCAGGAGGCCACGCAGCCGGGGACCGGTGATCTCCTGGCCACGGCAGGCCACGCCGGACAGCAGGGCCAGCTCGATGGTCACAACGACCAGAGTATTCGGGTTCGTCAGGCCGAACGTTCACCGTGGTCACGACGGCGGCTCGGCGACGCCGGCGGTTCACGCGGCACGAGCGTGGGGTTCACGTTGTCGAGGACGACCTCGCGGGTGATCACGACCCGGGCCACGTCGTCGCGGCTCGGGACCTCGTACATCGCGGAGAGCAGTACCTCCTCGACGACCGCGCGGGTCGCCCGCGCGCCGGTGCGGCGGAGCAGGGCCTGCTCGGCGATCGCCTCGACGACTCCGCCGGTGAACTCGAGCTCGATGCCGTCGAGCTCGAACAGCCGCTGGTACTGCTTGAGCAGCGCGTTGCGTGGCTCGACGAGGATGCGTGCGAGCGTCTCCCGGTCCAGCTCGCGGAACGTCGCGACGACCGGCAGGCGGCCGACCAGCTCGGGGATCAGGCCGTACTGCTGCAGGTCGTCGGGCAGCACGCCGCTCTCGGGCTGCCGGCCGCGGAGAGTCGCCCCGAAGCCGAGGCCGCGCCTGCCGGTGCGTTGCTCAGTGATGGCGTCCAGGCCGTCGAACGCGCCGCCCGCGATGAACAGCACGTTGGTGGTGTCGATCCGGCTGAACTCCTGATGCGGATGCTTGCGACCGCCGTTCGGTGGCACGGATGCGACGGTGCCCTCGAGGAGCTTCAGCAGGGCCTGCTGGACGCCCTCGCCGGAGACGTCGCGGGTGATCGACGGGCTTTCGCGTTTGCATGCGAGCTTGTCGACCTCGTCGAGGTAGACGATGCCGGTCTCGGCGCGCCGGACATCGTAGTCGGCAGCCTGCAGCAGCTTCAGCAGGATGTTCTCGACGTCCTCGCCGACGTACCCGGCCTGCGTCAGCGCGGTCGCGTCGGCGATCGCGAACGGGACGTCGAGCCGGCGTGCGAGCGTCTGCGCCAGGTGGGTCTTGCCGGAGCCGGTCGGGCCGACCAGGAGGATGTTGGACTTGCCGAGCTCGCCCGCACCTTCCAGGCCGATCCGCTTGTAGTGGTTGTAGACCGCGACCGCGAGGCAGCGTTTGGCGTAGTCCTGGCCGACGACGTACTGGTCGAGGAAGTCGTAGAGCTCGCGCGGCTTCGGCGGCGGGACCGGGATCGGCGTGGGCTCGTCGTCGAGCAGGTCGGTGCAGTCCTGGACGCAGCCGGCGCAGATGAAGTAGCCGGCCGGGCCGGCGACCAGCTTCCTGCTCTTCCCGGCCCAGCCGTGGTGCTGGTCCTTGCCGCAGAACGAGCACGCGACTCGCTTGGGGTCTCGGCTCATACGGCGACCGTCAACGACTCCAGCCGCCAGGTGCCGGGGTCCATGGCACGGCGGACGTCGGCGAGGGGGAGGGCTGGGCCGGAAGGAGCAGCGAGGCGGCGCAGCAACCCGGTCAGGGCAACGCCGGTCTGGACGCGGGCCAGCTGGGCGCCGACACAGAAGTGCGGGCCGTGCGCGAAGCCGAGGTGGGCCTGCGTACCGGATGGACGGTCGAGGTCGAACCGGTCGGGATCTGTGTAGGCGCGCGGGTCGCGGTGGGCTGCGGCGATCGAGCCGATGATCGCCTCACCCTTTCCGACGGTGGTGCCGTGCAGCTCGGCGTCCTCGTTGGCGAACCGGGGGATCGTGAGCAGGAACGGGCCGCACCAGCGGATCAGCTCCTCGACCGCGCGCGGCATCCGGGCGGGGTCGGCTCGGAGAGCCTCGGCCTGTCCGGGGTGCTCGTACAGGGCGGCGATCGCGTTGGCGATCAGGTTGGCGGGGGTCTGGCCGGCCAGGACGAGCTGCCAGACCAGCATGACCAGCTCGGTCTCGGTGAGCTTGTCGCCATCCTCGTCGCGGGCCCGGATCAGGTCGGAGATCAGATCGTCCGCAGGGTCGTCCCGGCGGCTCGCGACCGCATCCTTGGCGCCGGCGATGATCGCGGGTACGGCTTCCGCGAACGCCGGACCGACGTTGGTGGCGACCGTGATGCCGTAGTCGCGCCAGGCCGGGCGATCCGGCTCGGGGATACCGGTCAGCTCGCAGATCACCTCCATCGGCAGCGGACGGGTGAAGTGCTTCTGCAGGTCGACCGTGCCGTTCTCGGCGTACTGGGGGAGCTCGTCGAGGAGCCGCTCGACGATCCGCTCGATCCGCGGGCGGAACTCCGCAGCCCGGCGGGCCGCGAACGCGGGCGCTACGAGCCGGCGCAGCCGCAGGTGCTCGGGTCCGTTCGTCTCGGACATCGTGCGGAGGTAGGGCAGGCAGTCGTCGGGCACGTCGGGGCGCATGAAGCTGTCCGAGCGCGGTTCGAAGCGCTGGTCGCCGAGCATCGCGCGGATGTCGGCGAACCGGGTGAGCACGTGGAGCGGGCCGAAGCCCGGACCTTGCAGCGTGGCGAGCGGTGCCTGCTCGCGGACCCTGCCGTACGCGGTGAACGGGTCGGTCAGCACCTCGGCATCGGTCAGGTCGATCACGGGGACGTCGTTCACGCTTCACTCCGTTCGGATGGCAAGCCCAGATGGTCCCATCATATCGATGGTCAGAGTATCTTGGCGCGATGAGCCGACTCAGCCGGGCGGAGGCGCAGGAGCGCAACCGCGCGAAGGTCCTGGTCGCGGCCCGTGCGGAGTTCGCCGAACGGGGATACCGGGACGCGAAGATCGACGCGATCGCCGAGCGGGCGGAGCTGACCAGGGGAGCGGTCTACTCGAACTTCCCGGGCAAGCGGGCGTTGTACTTCGCGGTCCTGGCCGATGCCGTGGGCGCCGAAGCCGGTGCCGAGGCTGGTGCGGCGCCGCCGGGCGGGACGGCCGAGGAGTCGCTGGCCGCGTTCGCCCGTTCGTGGGTGGCCCGGCTCCCGCTGGCCGGCGACGAGCCCGACAGCGACGCCCGGCTGGGCATGCACGTCCTGCCCGAGATCCTGGCCGACGAGTTCACCCGGGTGCCGTTCGCCCAGCTGATGCGGCTGAACGCACTCTTGCTGGGGCTGGCGCTGGAGCGCCTGTCGTCGGGCGGCGAGCGGCGGGTTCGGGTCGCCGAGACGGCGCTGACGATGCTGCACGGAGCCGGCCAGCTGGCGGCGGCCGCGCCGGGCTTCGTCGACCCGTTCAACGTTGTCCGCGCCTGCGCGGAGCTGGCCGCCGTCGACTTCGGCGACAGCTGGCTGGCCGCGCCGTGGCAGGCGCCCGTACGTGCGGTGGACGCGCCCTGGGCACCGCCCGCGGCTGTCGACGCGCTGACCGGCGAACCGGCCAAGCCGGCGGCGGACGCCGTCGTGGCGGTGCTGGGCCTGCATCGCCTGGAAGCGATCGAGCAGGCGATCCGAGCGGTTCCGCCGGGCAGGTCCGTGACGGCGGTGCTGGTGACTGGCGAGCCGGGGGAGTTGGGTCCACTGGCTCGGCTGGTGGTGGGCGAGGCCTGCGTCCACCTGCGCCAGGCCTTCCCGCGAACGGCCTGGCCGAAGCTGAGCGTCGTGTTCGACGAGCCCGGAGCTGTGGCGGCCGCCGCGGGCGTCCGCGCCGTGAGCGACGAGACGGAAGTGGCGATCCGCGTGTCGAACGGCCGCATCCTGGCCCGCGCCGAAGGCTACGGCGCCTGCCACCTCGCCGCGACCACCTGACCGTCGTGGAGCTTGCGAATGACCACGTTAACCACGCAATTAGCGGGTTAACCACGCCCCGGGACGTGGCGGAGCACCTACTGGCGTGGCGAACCTGATCATTCGCGCACACGACCTAGCCGGCGCTCATCCGGTGCACGGGTCTGGGGTAGCCGGGCTGGAACGCGGGCTCTCCGCCGGCGGGCTCGGCTGTCACGCCGGCCTGCCGCGAGGCGGCCGCGACGGCGTGGGCGGCTACCGCGTCCAGGTCTGCCGGAGTGCAGGCCACCCGCGCGTTCAGCACGGCTCGCGCTCGTTCCGTCCGTACCCCTGCCGCGACGTCCAGATACGGCTCCGCTCCGGCCGCGGTCAGGCTGGCCTTCGCGAGGCTGCTGTGACCGCCGGCCGGCTGCACCGTGACCTTCGCGTGGCCGACGACGAAGCGGGCTTCCGCGCACTGCTCCGACAGCTCGGCCAGGACGCGCATCGCCCACGTGTCGGGCTCGACCGGGGTTCCGGCGACCCCGGTCAGGTCGTAGACGCGATTCAGCCAGGCCAGCCCCGCCTCCGCCGCGGCGTAGCGGTCGTAGTCGATGTCCACGTCGCGGTCCGTGCGGGTCCGGCTGGCCCACGCCTCCATAAGGAGGCCGAGCCCTTCGCCGGTCAGCGCGGAGTACGGCACGATCGTCGCGTTCGGGTAGCGCTGCGACAGGTCGGCGGCGACGCCGGCAACCAGCCCGGGCGGTGCGACGTCGACCTTGTTCAGCGCGAGTACGTCTGCCTCGGCCAGCTGGTGGTCGAAGAGGTACGCGAGGTCGGAGTCTCCGCCCGGCGACAACGTCTGGTAGCGCAGCGGGTCCACCACGGTCGTGAGCGGGGTGACGGTGAACCGCTCGCCGTAGAGCGTGCGTAGCGGCCGGACCACCGTCGCCCGCAGGTCGGTGCAGCTGCCGACCGCTTCGGCGATCACCGTGTCCGCGCCGTGCTGCTCGATCAGCGTGGTGACCGTTTGCATCAGATCATCGAACCTGCAACAGAAACAGCCACCGGTGATCTCGCCCACCAGGTCGGCCACGCGCAATGCCGAGCCGGCCAGCGAGGAGCGGACCAGTGTCGTGTCGACGAGCTCGGTTCCCTGGTCGTTGGTGACCACCGACACCCGCCGGCCGTCGCTTTCCAGCGCTCGAGCCGCGGCGATCATCGTCGTGGTCTTGCCTGCACCGAGGAATCCGGACAGCGGGATGAACGTGATCACGCTGGCGATGCTGCCACACCGTACGCTGGCGCGGTGTTCCCCGACGTCCTGGCAGACCGGATCCGGTCCGTCCTTTCCGTGGCCGGGTTGCCCTGCCCCGACGACGCCCTCCGGGTCGCGCGGCCACTGCGAAGCGAGCACGGTGACTACTCCACGCCGGTCGCCCTCCGCCTGGCCGGTCTCGTCGGACGCGACCCCGTAGAGCTGGCCGGACAGGTCGCCGCCGGCCTGCGCGAGGTCGACGGCATCGAGTCGGTGTCCGTCGCGGCCGGAGGCCACGTCAACGTCCGCTTTACGCCGCTCGACCTGGCGGAAACCGCCCGCGAACTGAGCCGGCAACCGGCGAGCGTGAGCCCACCCCAGGACGGAACCGCCGAGACCAGTGCAGAGCTCGCCCGCCTGCTGCGTGGCGCCACCGCCCTCGGCGTACAGGCGGAACCCGTGGACACGGCCGACCTGTCCGCCCCCGTCCAGCGTCAGCTGATCTGCCTGCTGGCCGAAACCGCCGGACTCACGAAGCGGAAACCCGAGCGATTGCCGTCGCATTTCGCTGAAATCGTGCTTTTGTGGCAACGCGTCGAAATGGTGCAACCGATTCTTCCGGTAGGGGACGAAAACCCAACAATCCGGCACAGCTCAGGCCGCCTCCTGGCTGCCGCGACACGCGCGGCACTGGCCGGTGCCGGGCCGTTACCTTGACCCTCTATTGTTCGCGCAGGCACGAGAGACAGGTCACATGAAATGAACCTGAAGTTCGGTCGGCGTACGGCCCTGGTGGCCACAATCGGCTGGGTCTGCGTGGTCGCCGTCCTGGCCGTCGCGCGTGTTGTCGACGTGAGCAGCGCGATCGTGCTGCTCGCGCTTGCCCCGTTGCTGGTCGGTCTGATCCTCACCAATCGCTGGCACCAGACCAACCTCCGCCGGTTCGCGCAGCTCAACGAGACGCTGGCGCACAAGTTCGAGGTCACGACGAAGGCCCTCGAGCAGGTCAGCGGCCGGCTGGCGGCTGCTGAGCACGCGCTGGAGGAGGTCGTCTCCACGTACGCCCTCGAGCCCGACGCCATCGACACGTCGGTGAAGAACGCCGCCAACGACACGGTGAAGCGGGTCCGGCAGGGCGTGCAGACCGACCTGATGCAGACCTACCGGCAGCTGGAGGCCCTGCAGAACCTCTACGCCATCGGCAACCTCGAGCGGCCGATCCCCGCTTCCAGGGTGTGGGCGGCCTCGCCCGACCTGCTGCTGTTCCTGGTCGGCCTGGTCGAACGCGAGCGGCCGAAGCTGATCGTGGAGTGCGGCAGCGGCCTGTCGAGCCTGTGGTTCGGCGTCGCGCTGCGCAAGTTCGGCATCGAGGGCCGGGTGGTCGCTCTCGAGCACGACGAGCAGTTCGGCGATCAGACCCGCGGCCAGCTGCACCGGCACGGCCTCGCGGATCTGGTCGAGGTGCGTTCGGCCGAACTGGAGTCGTACGACCTGGGCGACACGACGTTCCAGTGGTACGCCCGCAAGACGTGGGACGACCTGGCCGACATCGACGTGCTCTTCGTCGACGGGCCACCGACCGACACCGGCGAGCACGCGCGCTACCCCGCGTACCCCTTGCTCGGTGAGCGGATGTCGGAGAGCGGTGTCGTGGTGCTCGACGACATGGTGCGCAAGGACGAGCAGCAGGTGCTCGCGCGCTGGCTGGAGGAGCACCCCGACCTCACCGACGAGCGGGTCCGGCTGGAGAAGCACGCGGCGATGGTCCGGCGCAAGTAGCCTGGCCGGCCGGTCATAGGCTTGGCGCGTGAGCAGAGCGCATGAGGCAGGAGCACTGCACGCCGACGTCGGGCACCGAGGGCCCGAGTGGCTGCGTCCGCCTGCCGACGTCAATTCCCTGTTGCCGACGCTGTGGCCGCGGAACGTCCGCAGGGACGAGTCCGGCGTCCTGACCGTCGCTGGTGTCGACGTCGTCAAGCTGGCAAAGGAATTCGGCACGCCCGCCTACATCGTCGACGAGGGCGACTTCCGCGAGCGGTGCCGTGAGTTCCGCGACGGTTTCGCAGGGTGGAGTGTCTACTACGCCGCCAAGGCCTTCGTCTCCACGCAGGTGGCGGGCTGGGTTCGCGACGAGGGGCTCAACCTCGACGTGTGCTCGGGCGGTGAGCTGGCCGTCGCGTTGCGCGCCGGCTTCCCCGCCGAGCGGATCAAGCTCCACGGCAACAACAAGTCCGTGTCCGAGCTGGAGCGGGCGCTCGACGCCGGGCTCGGCGCGATCGTGATCGACTCGCACCAGGAGATCGCCCGGCTGGCGAAGCTCGCGGGCGAACGCGGCGTCGTCGCGCCCGTCTACGTCCGGGTCAAGGTGGGTGTCGAGGCGCACACGCACGAATACATCGCGACCGCCCACGAGGACCAGAAGTTCGGCTTCTCCATAGCCGGCGGCGAAGCGGCCGAGGTCGTGGCGCGCGTGCTCGCCGAGCCGGGACTCGAGCTGCGTGGGCTGCACTCCCACATCGGCTCGCAGATCTTCGACACCTCGGCGTTCGAGGTCGCGGCCCGGCGGGTGATCGGCCTGCACGCCGCGATCCGCGACGCACACGGCGTCGAGCTGCCGAATCTCTGCCTGGGTGGCGGATTCGGCATCGCCTACACGACGGAGGACGACCCCGAGCCGCCGGAGCAGCTGGCCAAGGAGCTCAACGCGATCGTCGAGCACGAGTGCGCGGGCTACGCCGTCGCCGCGCCGAAGCTGTCGATCGAGCCCGGCCGGGCGATCGCGGGCCCGGCGGTCTTCACGCTGTACGAGGTCGGCACCGTCAAGCTTGTGGAGCTCGACGCCGGAGCGTCGCGCACCTACATCTCCGTCGACGGCGGGATGAGCGACAACATCCGTACCGCGCTGTACGACGCGGAATACTCCTGCACGCTGGCCTCCCGCGGCTCGGCCGCCGAGCCGGTGCTGGCTCGTGTGGTCGGCAAGCACTGCGAGGCCGGCGACATCGTCGTCAAGAACGAGTTCCTGCCCGGCGACGTCCAGCCCGGAGACCTGCTCGCGGTGCCGTCGACGGGTGCCTACTGCCGCTCGATGGCCAGCAACTACAACCACGCGCCGCGCCCGCCGGTGGTGGCGGTCAGGAACGGTCAGGCGCGGCTGCTGATTCGTCGTGAGACCGAAGAGGATCTGCTCCGGCTCGACGTGGCGGAATGATCACAGGTTCCGCTGCCTCCGCGAGCCGGAGGTGGCGGATCCGCTCGGCGGCGATGCAGGCCCGCCCGAGCCCCGCGCGGATGTCCGGTCCTTCGACGCTGCACTTGACGACGTAGAGCTGCACGACGTTGACCAGGCAGATCATCGAGACGTAGACGATGGCGTCCCGGGCGACGCCGAGCTGAAGCAGGATCGCGATCATCCACAGCAGCACGGCGTAGAGCGTGTTTCCAGGGATCCACGACCGGTAGCGGCTGATCCCCGTGATGCGTTCGGGGACGGTCGACAGCTCCAGCTTGCGGCCCTCCTTGACGACCGCCTGACCGAACGAGGCCGCCAGCCAGTTGCAGATCGTCACGATCGTCATGCCGGCGGCCGCGAACACCGCCCACCACAGCGGCTGGACGAGCAGCGGCGGCAGGACCATCAGCACCGGCGCGATCGTCCAGAAGCGCATGGCGATCTCCGCGACCAGCGCGCGAACGCCGAGCCGGCCGGCGCCGCGGCCCAGGGCCATCGGCGTCACGCTGGCGAACAGGCTCTGGTAGTACTTCACGCCGATCAACGTGAACGTCAGCGCCAGCACGCCGAACGCCACCTTGGGAGCCCCGACCGGGAACTTGTAGTGCGGCGACTTCAGCTGGTCGATCAGCGGGAACTCGTCCGGCTGCGCGCCGAACAGCCGCTGGAGCGCGACGATGACGTCGTTGTCCCAGTCCCACCCCACGATCCGCCGGATCCAGATGCTGATCAGGACCGACGTCAGCGTGGCGAAGACCGCCGAAGCCACCGACCACGCGAACAGCCGCCCTGGAGCACGCTCGCGGTCCGGACCCTGCTTGCGCCGTTCCCGCCACAGCCGCCCGAGCCGCCAGACCGTGCCGAAGAACGGGTCGGCCAGTGCCGCGATGTCGGACCACCACCGCCGATCCGAGACGCTGGTCCGGGCGGCCGCGAGCTCGTCGACGAGGTTCGTCCACAGCCGGTCGTACGGCAGCCCGTCCGGGGCGTGCCGCGCGTGGAACAGCAGCAACCGGCGCCGCGGATCGGCGTCGATCAGGTCCTCGATGAAGCGGGCGATCGGCGGCGCCTGGGCGTAGAAGGCCGTGGGTACGTGACCGTCCGGCGCCGGCGCTCCGGACCCGAGCAGGACGATCAGCTGCCCCAGCGAGTACAGGTCGCTCCTGGCGAACCCGGTCTCGGCCTGGTCGTCGATGTCGCGGATCTCCGGCGCGACGTACGGCGCGTCGACGCCGCCGTGGCCGGGCATGTTGCGCAGGTAGAGGTAGTTGACGCCGAGGTCGATGAGATGCACCTTCAGCTGACCGTCGGGCGTCTCCGTCACCATGATGTTCGACGGCGTGAGGTCGCCGTGCTGCTTGCCGAGCCGCTCCAGCTCCGCGAGCGCGCGAAACAGTTCCCGGCCGAGCTGCTCGATCAGGTCGAGCCGGATCGCCGACGTCGCGTCGCCCCGGCCGGCGCGGCGCCCGGTCGCGAACTCCGCCTCGATCCGTTCGGCGAGCGTCTGCCCGGGCACGAAGTCCATCAGGATCCAGCTCCCGGAGCTCGCCCAGACGCCGACCAGGTGCTCCGGCTCGCCGGCCGGCGGATCGAACTCCGCGGCGTACCCACGGGTGGCCCGCGCGATCGTCGGGATCCGCAGGAACGGATAGATGATGAGCTTCAGCGCGAACGTCGGCAGCCGCCCGTGCGTGGCGGTGGTGAGCCTGCCGGTGACGATGAACGACGTGGTGCCGTGCCGGTGGAACCGCAGCGTGCCGAAGTCGATGCTCTCCCACTCGCGCACGACCGCCGCGCTGTCGGCGTCGGTCATGCGCGGTGCGTAGAGCTCGGACAGCGCGGCTTGCACAGCGGGGTTCTCGACCAGCCGCTGACAGCTGTCGGCGCAGTCGTTGTGCCCGTCCTCGCGACGTGCCTCGCCCCACGGCGCCCGGCGAAGCTCGGAGTAGCGCAGCGAGAGCAGCGTGATCAGCAGGACGCCGGTGTAGCCGAGCACGCGCTCGTCGCGCGGCGCCGCGAACCGCCGGGTCCAGCCCGCAAGCGTCGAGATCGAGACGTCCCAGGAGATCTCCAGCTGCGAGGCGAACGTGCTGCTGTCGATCGGGAGGTCGAGCAGGACGTCGCGCCAGTCGTAGACCGACCAGCCGGCGACGGCCTCGTCCAGGCCGGTGTCCTCCCCGTCCCGGTGAATGGTCTGGATCGCGTCGAAAAGCCTTCTGGTGTTGTAGTTCAACGCCCCGTTTCCCCCTCGGACCACGTGAGCCGTACGGCGGTGCGAAGCACCTCGGGATCCTCGTCTTCGATGGCGGCCGCCATCACGTTGTACGCCCAGCGCGCGGCGGTGATCAGCCGCTCGGCGCGCCGCTCGAACGGTGTGACACCCGGCATGCCTCGCAGCGGCGCGATGTCGAGCACGTACGGCGGTTCGCCCGGCGTCCTGCTCCAGTTCTCCAGCGCCTGCCGGTCCTCGCGGTAGTCGCGCTTGGCGCGGACGTTGGCCTTGGCCAGGCCCGGCTGGAGCTGGTTCAGCCTCCAGTGCCAGAACGCCCGGGTCAGCGGGAGCTCGCGGCCGCGCCCGCCGACCGGCCGGGAGCTCAGCGACAGCACGTGCGTGCACCCGTCGGCGAGCGCCAGGCGGTAAGGATGGATGGTGAGCATCGACCCGTCGATCGCCCGCCTGCCGCGGAAGCCGGCCGTTCCACGGATCGCGATCGGAAGCCAGGTGGTCGCCCGGAGCGCGTCGATGAGGTCCTGCTTGGAGCGGAACTCCGAGACGACCTCGGTGCGCAGCTCGTCGACCAGCGTCACCGCGACGTGCAACGGCACCTTGGAGTCGAGAACGCTGTCGTAGTCGAGCGGCTCGAGCTCGCCGAGCACGTTGTCGAAGGCGTAGTCGAGGTTGAGCACGTCGCCGGTGAACAGCCGGCGCGGGTCGACGAACCGCGGCGTGGACAGGTGGTTCCAGTAGATCTGCAGCGGACGCCAGGTCTGCCCGCCGAGGAAGTACGCGGCGTTCAGCGCCCCGGACGAGGTGGCGTAGATCGCGTCGAACGCGCGGTGCAGGCCCAGCTCCTCCAGTGCGGTGAGCATCGCGCCGGTGACCACACCGCGCATGCCGCCGCCCTGGATCGCCAGGCCGACTCGATAGGGGTCGCCGCGGGCCGCCTCCTGATCGCCTCGGCGGCGCCGGTCACGGAGCACCTCGAGGACGGGATGCTGGGGAGACCAGTATCGACCGCTCATCTGCGCCCCCACAGCGTTGTCGCGTGTCGTGCTCTGGGCACAGGGTAACGGAAATCCGGCTCCGCGCGCGGATTCAGCCGATTCGCCCGGCTCCCGCCCAGGCCCGCACGACGCTCGGCACCGCCCACACCGAGTCGACTCGCGTCCGCAGCTCCGGCGTCCAGGTGTCATCGAGGACGAGATCCGGATCGTTCGCCGCGTTGTACGCCGCCAGCAGGTCGGCCGGCCGCCCGTTCACGACGTTCCCCGCGGTGTACACCTGCGTGCCGTCGAAGTCCGTGATCAGATCAGCTGCGGGGAGATTGGGCGAGATCCGGAAGTAGTTCTTCTCCGCGTAGATGTGGGAGAAGACGCCGACGCCCAGGCTGTAGGAGTACTCCTCCGGCCGGTCCACGATGTAGTAGTTGTTGTAGACGTCGTTCTTCCCCCACCGCAGCCTCGGCGCTCGCTGCCCGACGTTCCTGAACTCGTTGTGGTGAACCGTGACCCGCAGATGGTTGCCGTCGTCGTGCGTCGCCGCGTTGGTCGAGCCGATCAGCATCGTCTTGTCGTGGTCGGTGTACCGGTTCCAGGAAACGGTGATGAAGTCCGACGCGTTCGTGATGTCGGAGGCACCGTCGTGCCGCTGATAGAGCCGCCCGAACAGCACCGGCGCGTCCCGGTCGAGGTTCGGAGCGTCGGTGAACGTGTTGTGGTCGAGCCAGATGTGCTCGGCGCCGTTGATCACCTGGATCGAGTCGTGCGCGGCGTTCCAGTTGCCGAGCTCGCCGTCGGTCGGATCCCAGGCCGGGAAGCAGTCGTAGGTGTTCCGCAATGTCAGGTTGCGAACGATGATGTTGCTCGCCCGGCCGGCCTTCTCGCCGTTCAGCCGGAGGCTCGCGCCGTCGATCGTCGGGTTGCGGCCCTCGCCGACGATCGTGGTGTTGGACGGCACCCGGATCGCGACCCGTGCGCTCTGGTTCGCCGCCGCGACCCGGCGGGCGTCCTCCAGCGGTCCGCTGGGCGCCATCCGTCCCCAGGTGGCCGGGTCGTACGCCGCCAGGAACGCCGGCAGGGAGTAGCCGGTGCCCGCGGCATAGTCGTCGCAGGTCAGGGGAGCGCCGGAGGCGTCGACGTTGGCGTCGATCGTGCCCCTGACCTTGATGATCTTCGGCGTCGCGTTGGTGGCGTCGCCGAGCGCCGCGACCAGCTCCGCCCGGTTGCGCACCGTGTAGACATGAGCGCGGTCGGCGGCCGAGCCGCCGGTCGTCACGTCACCGTAGGATCCCCAGCCGTCGCCGGCCGGCAGTACCTGCCGCCCCAGCTCGGCACGACTCGCCAGGGCCTGGGAAACGACACTGCCAGGCATCGCGGCCAGCATGAGAGCCGCGGCGACGCCGCCCGCGAGCACACGCGGGGCTGCTCCAAGTCTCACCACGTCTACGGTGTAGGGGAAAGCGCTTGCACCGTCAACTCACGTAGTCGAACGCCTCCGTAAGATCTCTTCAGCCCACACCGTATGGTGAGACTTTGTCTCGGAGTGCGGATGCGGTGAGCAAGAATCTGCGCCGTCCAAGAGACTTTGTTGATCGCGAGAGCGAGCAAGAGAAGCAGGCAAGACGGAAGGGTGCGGGCTGGATGAGCGGGGAGGCGTCAAAGCAGGTCCTCAAGGTGGCGCTGCTGGGCTGCGGAAACGTGGGCAGCGAGGTCGCCCGGCTGCTGACCGAGCAGGCCGAGGACCTGGAGGCCAGGGTTGGCGTCCGGCTCGAGCTGGCCGGCATCGCCGTGCGCCGGCTCGACAAGCCGCGCCCGCCTGCCGTGGACCCGGGCCTGTTCACCACCGACGCGGCCGGACTGGCTCGGCGGGCCGACGTCGACATCGTGATCGAGCTGATCGGCGGCATCGAGCCGGCCCGTGAGCTCGTGCTGGCAGCGATGGAGAACGGCGCGTCGGTCGTCACCGGCAACAAGGCACTGCTGGCCGAGGACGGCGCGAGCGTGTTCGCGGCCGCGGAGAAGCACGGCGTCGACGTCTACTACGAAGCGGCCGTCGGCGGTGCGATCCCGCTGGTCCGTCCGCTGCGGGAGTCGCTGGCCGGCGACCGAGTGCGCCGGGTGCTGGGCATCGTCAACGGCACCACCAACTACATCCTCGACAAGATGGACACCGAGGGCACCAGCTTCTCCGAGGCGCTGGAGGACGCCCAGGCGCTCGGATACGCCGAGCCCGACCCCACCGCCGACGTCGAGGGCTTCGACGCCGCCGCGAAGGCCGCGATCCTTGCGGGGCTGGCGTTCCACACCCGCGTCACCGCGTCCGACGTCCACCGCGAGGGCATCACCGAGGTCACCGGCTCCGACATCCAGAGCGCCCGCGCGATGGGTTGTGTGGTGAAGCTGCTGGCGATCGCCGAGCTCGACGAGGCCGGCCAGGGCGTCGGAGTCCGCGTCCACCCGGCGATGATCCCGCGCAGCCATCCGCTGGCCAGCGTGCGCGAGGCCTACAACGCCGTGTTCGTCGAGGCCGAGAGCGCGGGCCGGCTGATGTTCTACGGCGCCGGTGCCGGCGGTGCGCCGACCGCCGCGGCCGTGCTCGGCGACCTGGTGACCGTCGCGCGCAACCGCGTCGCGGGCCAGCGCGGCCCGGGGGAGTCGACGTACGCCCAGGTCGAGGTGCTGCCGATGGGCGCCACCCGCACCCGCTACCACATCTCGCTCGACGTCTGGGACCGCGCGGGCGTGCTGGCGCAGGTCGCGACCGTGTTCTCCCGTCACGACGTCTCGATCCAGACCGTCCGCCAGGAAGGCCGCGGCGACGACGCGCAGTTGGTTGTCGTCACACACCAGGCGAACGATTCGGCGCTGGCCGCTACCGTTGACGCGTTGGTCGACCTGCCGGTCGTACGCGAGGTCGCGAGCGTCATGCGTGTCGAAGGCTCACCTGGTGAGTGACTGAGTCTGAGAGAGTTGAGAGAGGCAGCCATGCCGATGGGAAGGCCCTGGCGCGGGGTCATCGAGGAGTATCGCGACCGCTTGCCGGTCAGTGACCAGACTCCGGTCATCACGCTCGGTGAGGGCGGCACTCCGCTCGTCGAGTCCAACTGGCTCTCCGAGACGACCGGCTGCCGCGTGCTGGTCAAGGTCGAGGGACAGAACCCGACCGGCTCGTTCAAGGACCGCGGCATGACGGTCGCGGTCTCCAAGGCCGCCGAGGCGGGCGTGAAGCTCGTCGTGTGCGCCTCCACCGGCAACACCAGCGCGTCCGCCGCGGCGTACGCCATCCGGGGCGGCATGACGCCGGTCGTGCTCGTGCCCGAGGGCCGGATCGCCGCCGGCAAGCTGGCGCAGGCGATCGTCTTCGGCGCCAAGCTGCTGCAGGTGCAGGGCAACTTCGACGACTGCCTGACGGTTGCCCGCGGCCTGGCCGACGCCTACCCCGTCGTACTGGTCAACTCCGCCAACCAGGACGGCTATCGGCTGGCCGGCCAGATGACCGCGCCCTACGAAATCGTCGACGCGCTCGGTGATGCGCCCGACCTCCACGTGCTGCCCGTCGGCAACGCCGGCAACATCACGGCCTACTGGGCCGGCTACCAGGCCTATCGCGACAACACCACCAAACTGCCCCGCATGTGGGGATTCCAGGCCGAGGGTGCGGCTCCGATCGTGCGCGGTGAGCCGGTCGTCCAGCCCGAGACCGTCGCTACCGCGATCCGGGTCGGCAACCCCGCCCGCTGGAAGGACGCCGAGGCGGCTCGCGATGAGTCCGGCGGCCTGATCGACCTCGTTCCCGACGCCGAGATCCTGGCCGCGCAGGCCGCTCTGGCCGCAAGGGACGGCATCTTCGTCGAGCCTGCGTCGGCGATCGGCGCGGCCGGCCTGCTGCGCGCGCACGCCGCCGGCAAGCTCGACGCCGGACAGACGATCGCGGTCACCGTGACGGGCCACGGGCTGAAGGACGTCGACACCGCGCTGTCCGCGGTGGGCGAGATCGGCCGGCTGGTCGTGGCCCCCGACCCGGACGCCGCCGCCCGCGCACTCGGCCTCGTGTAACTCAGAGCGCTTATGTCCACACACATCTGCCGGGTCGTCGTGCCCGCGACGAGCGCCAACCTCGGGCCCGGATTCGACGCCTTCGGGCTGGCGCTCGGGCTCTACGACGAGATCACCGTCGAGCTGATTCCCGCCGGCCTCTCGATCGACGTCGAGGGGGAGGGTGCGGCTTCCGTGCCGCGAGACAAGCGGCATCTGGTCGTACGCGCGATGCAGGCGACGTTCGACCGGCTGGGGGAGCAGCCGTCCGGGCTGGCACTCACCTGTCACAACCGGATTCCGCACGGTCGCGGGCTCGGCTCCTCCGCGGCCGCGATCGTCGCCGGCGTACTGGCGGCGCGCACGCTCGCCCGCGACGGAGAGGCTCAGCTGGACGACGCGGCCACGCTCGACCTCGCCGCCGGACTCGAGGGCCATCCCGACAATGTCGCGGCTTGCCTGCGAGGGGGGCTCACGGTCGCGTGGACGGCGGGCGGGCGATTTCACGGCAAACGGGTCGAGGTGGGCGCGTTCGACGTCGTGGCCTACGTTCCGTCGACGCCGGTCGCGACCGAGCTGGCTCGCGGCCTGTTGCCGGCCGACATCCCGCACCAGGACGCCGCGCTCAACGCCGGCCGGGCCGGCCTGCTGGTCGCGGCGCTCGCCGGCGATCCGTCCGGAGAGGTCGATCTCGGCCTGCTCTTCGCCGCCACCGAGGACCGCCTGCACCAGCGTTACCGGGCACCGGCGATGCCGGGCTCGTTCGCGCTGGTCGAGGAGCTGCGCGAACGGGGCATACCCGCCGTGATCTCCGGCGCCGGGCCCACCGTGCTGGCGTTCGCGGAGAACGGGCAGGGGGAGCGGCTGGCCGCCTCCGCGCCGGCCGGCTTTGTTTCGACCGTGTTACCTGTGGACCGGCGGGGTGCCCATGCCACGTCAGGCACTGCCCGGGAATAGGCAACACGCCGGAGAATGTTGTCAGGGGGTAGAGACCGAGCCCAGCACACTCTGTTAAGCTCGGGACCGAGCCGGTGCCTCGATGTGGCCCGGCGGAGTCTCGCCACGAATCCGGGGACGTCTCGCTTTCACTAGATGTCGTGTGGCTTCCTCACTGTGTTCGTCAATTGCGGTCGGTCCGCAGGAGAAGGCACAGGATTAGCCCTCGGTTTCGCCGGTCGAGATATGACGAAATCCCGTGCACGTAGCGCTGAACCGCTCCATCAGGGAGGAGCCCCGGCAGGACCCGCCGGACTCAAGCAGTTGGAGCTTCGAGACCCATCACAGCGCAGTCGACACGGCCGAACCCACGCGTGGGAGGACCTCACGTGACCGAGACCACTGATACCACCGCCAGCCCGCAGGCCGCCGACTCTGGCGCCGACCAGGGTGCTGCCGAAACGGGCGCGTCGCGCTCCCGTAGCCGTACGAAGGGCCTCTCGAGCCTCGTACTCCCGCAGTTGCAGCAGGTCGCGCAGCAGCTTGGCATCACTGGCATCGCGCGTATGCGCAAGAGCCAGCTGATCGAGGCCATCGAGGCCAGCCAGGCGGGTGGTGCGGTGCCACGCTCGGCGCAGGCACGACCCGCTGCCAAGCGGGCCAGCCGGACCCAGGTGACGGTTAACCGTGCCGACGAGTCCGACAACGGCGCTGCCACCAAGGAGAACGGCGCCGAGCAGCCGAAGGCCAAGGCCGAACCGGCTGCGAAGGCTGAGCCGACCGCGAAGGCCGAGAAGCCGGAGAAGGCCGACAAGGCAGAGAAGGCGGACAGAGCCGACAAGATCGAGCAGCCGGAGAAGGCCGAGCAGCCTGGGAAGGGCGATCAGGGCGACCGGTCCGACTCCGATTCCGCAGCGGCCAAGGCCGGCGGCGACCAGGACCGGGGCGAGCAGCGCTCGCGCCGCGAAGGTGGCCGCGACAACAACCGCGACCGCGACAACGGCCGCAACCGTGACGGAAACCGGGATGGCAACCGCGACGGTGGCCGTGATGGTGGCCGTGATGGTGGCCGTGACAGCAACCGCGACGGAGGCCGTGACAGCAACCGCGACGGAGGCCGCGACCGCAACGCCGGCCGACAGGACCTTGGAGAGGGCCGGGGAGGTGGGCGGGGGGACGACCGCGACGACGACGGCGAGGGCGGTGGCCGCAGGCGCCGCCGGCGTGGCCGCGACCGCTTCGGAGACCGCGACGATCGTGGCGGCGACCGGGGTGACCGTGGTGGCCGTGGTGACCGTGGCGACCGGGGCGGCCGCAACGAGCGCGGCAACCGCCGCGACCGTTACGACCCCGAGCCCGCGCTCACCGACGATGACGTCCTGATTCCGGTCGCCGGCATCCTCGACGTGCTCGACAACTACGCCTTCGTCCGCACCAGCGGCTTCCTGCCCGGGCCCAACGACGTCTACGTCTCGCTGGCCATGGTGAAGAAGTACGGCCTGCGCAAGGGCGACGCGGTTTCCGGCGTGATCCGGCAGCCGAAGGAAGGCGAGCGGCGCGAGAAGTTCAACCCGCTGGTTCGCGTCGACACGGTCAACGGTGCCGACCCGGAGCTGTCCAAGCAGCGTCCCGACTTCGGCAAGCTGACGCCGCTCTACCCCCAGGACCGGCTCCGCCTGGAGTCCGAGGCGTCCAACCTCACCACGCGGATCATCGATCTGATCGCGCCGATCGGCAAGGGTCAGCGCGCGCTGATCGTTTCGCCTGCCAAGGCCGGTAAGACCCTGATCATGCAGGCGATCGCCAACGCGATCACGCAGAACAACCCCGAGGCCCACCTGATGGTCGTGCTCGTCGACGAGCGCCCGGAAGAGGTCACGGACATGCAGCGCGCGGTCAAGGGCGAGGTCATCTCGTCCACGTTCGACCGCCCGGCCGACGACCACACCACGGTCGCCGAGCTGGCGATCGAGCGGGCCAAGCGGCTGGTCGAGCTCGGCCACGACGTGGTTGTGCTGCTCGACTCGATCACCCGGCTGGGGCGTGCCTACAACATCGCGGCACCCGCCAGTGGCCGGATCCTCTCCGGTGGTGTCGACTCCTCGGCGCTCTACCCCCCGAAGCGCTTCTTCGGTGCCGCACGCAACATCGAAAACGGCGGCTCGCTGACGATCATCGCCACGGCGCTGATCGAGACCGGCTCGAAGGCCGACGAGGTGATCTTCGAGGAGTTCAAGGGCACCGGCAACATGGAGCTGCGCCTGCGCCGGGAGTACGCCGACAAGCGCATCTTCCCGGCGATCGACGTCGACCAGTCCAGCACCCGCCGCGAAGAGCTGCTGATGACCCGCGAAGAGCTCGCGATCGTCTGGAAGCTGCGCCGCGTGCTGTCCGGCCTGGACGGCCAGCAGGCCCTCGAGCTGCTGCTCAACCGCCTGAAGGACACCCGTAGCAACGTCGAGTTCCTGATGCAGATCAACAAGACGATGCCACTGACCGGTGGCAGCTCCGGTCGCAGCAACGGCGACAACGACTAGTGCGAACGAGGGCCCGCTCCGGCAGCGCCCGGAACGGGCCCTCGCCACGCCTGGCATACTTGTACGGCTGGTTCCGGTTCACGTCCCGCCACACCGGCGATGACGACCCGGCGACCGAAGAGACCAAGGAGCACTTGTGAAGGCTGAGATCCACCCCGAGTACGGTGAGACGAGCGTGACCTGCACGTGCGGTAACACGTTCACCACGCGGAGCACCGCAAAGAGCGGTTCGATCCACACCGACGTCTGCTCGAACTGCCACCCCTTCTACACCGGCAAGCAGAAGATTCTCGACACCGGTGGTCGCGTCGCCCGCTTCGAGAAGCGGTACGCCCAGAAGGGCAAGACCAAGAAGTAGCGCTTCCACGGCGCCGGCCCGCGGTCTCCTGGTGTTTACCGGAGACCCCGCGGGGCCGGCGCCGTTTGGCGTCTCATGAGGTGATTCCAGCGAAGGAGTAAGCCGTGTTCGAAGCCGTTGAGGCATTGCTGAAGGAGCATGCCGACCTCGAGCGCCGGCTTGCCGACCCCTCGATCCATGCCGACCAGCGCGAGGCCAGGCGGGTCGGTCGCCGGTACGCCGAGCTTGGCCGGGTCGTGGCTGCCTACGAGGCCTGGAAGTCCACCAGCGACGACCTGACGGCCGCCCGCGAGCTCGCCGGCGAGGACGAGAGCTTCGCGGCCGAGGCCGAACGCCTCGCCACCGATGCCGAGTCGCAGGCTGACAAGCTGCGCTTGCTGCTGCTGCCGACCGACCCGCACGAGGACAAGAACGTCATCCTCGAGGTGAAGGCCGGCGAGGGGGGCGAGGAGTCGGCGCTGTTCGCCGGCGACCTGCTGCGTATGTACCACCGTTACGCCGAGCGCCACGGCTGGCGCGCCGAAACACTCGACATCGCCGAGTCCGATCTCGGCGGCATCAAGAGCGTGACGCTCGCGGTGAAGGGCAAGAACGGCGCCGTGCCCGGCGAGACGCCGTACTCCCGGCTGAAGTTCGAGGGCGGCGTCCACCGCGTTCAGCGTGTGCCCGTCACCGAGTCGCAGGGCCGCATCCACACTTCGGCGGCAGGTGTGCTGGTGATGCCGGAGGCCGAGGAGATCGATATCGAGATCGCCGAGAAGGACCTGCGGATCGACGTCTTCCGTTCCTCCGGGCCGGGTGGGCAGAGCGTCAACACCACCGACTCGGCGGTCCGGATCACGCACCTTCCGACCGGCGTCGTGGTCTCCTGCCAGAACGAGAAGAGCCAGCTGCAGAACCGCGAGCAGGCGATGCGCATCCTGCGGGCTCGCCTGCTGCAGATCGCGCAGGAGGAGGCCGACCGCGAGCAGGCCGCCAGCCGGCGCAGCCAGGTCCGCACCGTCGACCGGTCGGAACGCATCCGGACCTACAACTTCCCGCAGAACCGCATCACCGACCACCGCGTCGGCTTCACGGCCTACAACCTCGACCATGTCATCGACGGCGACCTCGATGCCGTGATCGACGCGCTGGTCACGGCCGATCAGCAGGAACGCCTTGCCTCCTTGGACGGTGCGCCCTCGTGACCAGTGCCCGCCACCTGGTCGAGCGGGCGAGCAGCACGCTGGCGGACGCGGGCGTCGCGTCGCCTGCGTACGACGCGGAAGAGCTGCTCTCACACGTGATCGGCGTGCCGCGGTTGCGGCTCCGGTTCCTCGACTCCGTTCCGGACGGCGCCGCGCGGACGTTCGACGAGCTCGTGCTCCGGCGGGCGAAACGTGAGCCGTTGCAGCATTTGACCGGTGAGGCGCCGTTCCGGCACGTGATGGTGAAGGTGGGGCCCGGCGTTTTCGTACCGCGCCCGGAGACCGAGATCGTCGCGGGGTGGGTAATCGAAACCGCACAAGACGTGAACGACCATCCCGTCGTCGTCGACCTTTGTACGGGTTCGGGTGCGATCGCACTGTCGATTGCGACCGAGCTGCCCGCCGCGCGGGTCTACGCCTGCGAGCTCGACCCCGCCGCGCACGCCTGGGCCGAGCGCAATCTCGCGGGCAGCTCCGTGACGCTCGCGCTCGGTGACGCCGCCGAGGCGTTCGGGGAGCTTTCCGGAACGGTCGACGTGATCGTCTCCAACCCGCCGTACATCCCGATGGCCGCCTACGAGTCGGTCGAGCCGGAGGTACGCGACCACGATCCGGCGCTGGCGCTGTGGTCCGGCCCCGACGGCCTGGACGCGATCCGGGTGATCGAACGTTCGGCAGCCCGTCTGCTCAAGCCCGGTGGCTGGGCCGTCGTCGAGCACGCCGACGTCCAGAGGGACACCGCACCAGCCGTGTTCGCGGCCACCGGTGCCTGGACGAACGTACGCGACAACCCCGACCTGAGCGGCAAGTCCCGGTTCGTGACGGCACGGCGGCTCGCATCCGTGGAAGGTATGGCACGATGAGCGGCTGTGAGCGAGCGGTACGACTGCGCTGATTCCAACGAGCGCGCGATCGGATTGATCAACGCCGAGAAGGCCATCCAGCGTGGCGAGCTGGTCGTGATGCCGACCGACACGGTCTACGGCGTCGCCGCCGACGCGTTCGACGTCGAGGCGGTCGCCGGGCTGGTCGCGGCCAAGGGCCGTGGCCGTGACATGCCACCTCCCGTCCTCATCGGTGCGGCGACGACACTCGACGGCATCGCGGCCGACATCTCCGATGCCGGCCGCAAGCTCGTCGAGGAGTTCTGGCCGGGCCCGTTGACGGTCATCTGCCAGGAGCAGCCGAGCCTGGTCTGGGACCTCGGCGACACCGGCGGCACGGTGGCGGTCCGGATGCCGGACCACAAGCTGGCGCTGGACCTGCTGCTGGAGACCGGACCGCTCGCGGTGACGAGCGCGAACCTCACCGGCCGCCTGTCGCCGATGACGATGGCCGAGGCGGAGGACCAGCTCGGCGAGAAGGTCGGCGTCTATCTCGACGACGGGCCCACACCTGGCTCGGTCGCGTCCACGATCATCGACCTGACCCGCGAGGTGCCGAAGCTGCTACGCGCCGGTGCACTGACGCTGGAGCGGCTGCGCACGATCGTGCCCGAGATCGAGGGCCTTGATGAGTGATGGGGTGCCGGAAGCGTTCGGGATCATGTTCGTCTGTACGGCGAACCAGTGCCGATCGCCGATGGCCGAACGCATCGCACGGTCCGCGATCGCCCGCCGGTTGGGGACGGGGTCGCCGTTCCAGGTCTACTCCGCCGGCACCAGGGCGGTCGACGGCATCCCCATGACGCCGACGGCGGTCGAGACCCTGACCGAGCGCGACGTGCCGGCGGACGGGTTCCTGTCCAGCGAGCTACGGATCGAACGGCTCGAGGCGGCCGGCGTGATCCTGACCCTCGAGCGGCGGCATCGCAGCCGGGTCGTCGACGTCGCTCCCAGCGTGCTGAAGCGGGCGTTCACCGTACGTGAGTTCGCCCGGGTGGCGACCAACCTGGCCGAGTCGAGAAAACTGCCGGCAGACCCGGTCGAACGGGCCAGGGCGCTGGTGCCGGAGGCGGCCAGACAGCGCGGCATGTGGCGGGCCGCCCAGCCGGAGGACGACGACATCGCCGACCCCATCGGCCAGCCGATCGAGGTCTACCGGGTCGCGGCCGACCTGATCACCGAGGCCGTCGAGGCTTCGTTGACAGCTTTGACCGGCGTGCGCTGACCGCACACCGGGTGTGCCAACAGGAAACCATCCGATCTAGGCACTAAGCTGAGGCGCGCTGTGCGTGAATATCTTCTAGTCGTCGTCGTCGCGGCCGCCATGACCTACTTTCTGGGCGGCGTCGTGCGTAGGTTCGCGGCCAGAATCGGCGCGATCACGCCGATTCGCGACCGCGACGTTCACAACGTCCCCATTCCGCGCCTGGGTGGGATGGCGATCGTCTTCGGCGTGGCCGCGGCGTTCGTCGTCGCCACTCATCTGCCGTTCCTCGGGCTGATTCCCGAGGTCGGACGCGACGCGTGGGTGATCCTCGCGGCCGGTGTGATCATCGCGCTCGTCGGTGCCATCGACGACGTTGTGCAGCTCGACCAGATCACCAAGCTGGCCGGCCAGGTGCTGGCCGCGGGCGTGGTCGTGGTCTCCGGCATCCAGCTCAACTGGATCCCGCTGCCCAACGGCGAAATCCTGTCGCTGTCGCCGTCGCTCGGCGCGGTGTTCTCGGCGATCCTGATCATGGCCGTGGCGAACGCCGTCAACTTCGTCGACGGGCTGGACGGGCTGGCCGCCGGCATCACCTGCATCGGCGCGTCGGCGTTCTGCGCGTACACCTACACGATCGCCTACATGAACAGCAACCTGAACCGCGCCACGACGCCGACCCTGCTCACCGCGGCCGCCGCGGGCGCCTGCATCGGGTTCCTGCCGCACAACTTCTATCCGGCGCGGGTCTTCATGGGTGACTCCGGCGCCTACTTCCTCGGCCTGGTGCTGGCCTCCTCGACGATCAGCCTGACCGGCTGGCTGGACCCGAGCGTGAGCGGCACCCAGTCCAACCTGCTGCCGGCGCTGCTGCCGCTCGTCCTGCCGATCGCCGTGCTGGCGCTGCCGTTCCTCGACCTGGCGTTCGCGATCGTACGAAGAACGCTCGCCGGGAAGTCGTTCCTGGACGCCGACGACCAGCACCTGCATCACCGGCTGAAACGGATGGGGCACTCCCACCCACGTGCGGTGATCCTGCTGTACGGCTGGGCCGGCCTGGCCGCTTTCGGCGTGGTCGTGATTGGCGTGTGGACCACCTGGATAAGCTTCCTCGTCGTCGGGCTCGCTGTCGTACTCGCCATCTTTTTCACCGGTTTGCTACCGGGTCGGAAACCGGAAGCGCACCCACGGTGAGTAGGGCTTCGCAAGTCAGCCAAGGTAAAGGGCTGGTCAAGCCGCTGGACTTTGTGCTAACTTTCACAAACACGCTTCACGACCCTCAACGGCATCGGTCATTGCCGCCCGGTGCAGGCCCCGACGACTGTACGTTCGCCGAGACCACGGACGGCCACCGATCATGAGTTCGTTGTCTGCATCTTCAGCCGCCAACCAGGCAAAGCGCCCTGACTTGGTGCTGCCGCTGCTGCGCGGCGCGCTGCTGCCGGCGCTGGTAGCCGGCGCTCTGGTCACGCTCGGCGCCGGCATCCTGTCCGGTACACGCGGGGTGGCCGGCGCACTGATCGGTTTCGCGGTCGTCGTGCTGTTCTCCGGAACCGGACTGCTGATCATGCGCGCCGTGCGCAACACGGACGCGATGATCACCATGATGGTCGGCCTGTTCAGCTACACCGTCCGGATCATCCTGTTCGGTGCAGCGATCATGGTACTGGGCGCGTTCGATACCGACTCCTGGCTGCAGCGCGGATCGTTCGTGATCAGCGTGCTGGTGTGCGTCGCCGCCTGGATCGGTGGCGAGGTGCGGGCCTATACCCGGCTGCGCATCCCGGTCTACGACATCGAGGAGCCCGCTCGCGACAAAGAGGAGGGCCAATGAGTACTTTGCCCTCCCTTTACCCCGTGAACGCGGGTGTCCAAGGTGGCTGCTACAGTCCGGTTCGCGATGGGTCGGAGTCAACAATCTCCCGAGCCGTCTCCCTCCGAGGGCGGGAAGCCTCCGGACACGGGCGGCGGCTATACCGCATTGGCCTACCTGATTGCGGGAATCGGCCTCTACGGCGGGCTGGGTTGGCTGCTCGACGCATGGCTCGGCACCAAGTTCCTGTTGCCCATCGGAATCATTCTGGGCGCTGGACTCGGCATCTTCCTGGTCATTCGCCGCTTTGGGCGGATGGCGTCCGGGAAAGACGACTGACCGCAGCCCTGCACCCGTCGTATTCACCCACGCATCGAAAGGAGATCTGGTGAGCAACGCTGTTGTCTACAGCGCCTCCAGCATCGCCGCCGCGGGCGGTGGTGAAGGCTTCACGCCGCCGGACCCCTCGCTCTTCGAGTTGCCCCCGATCTTCCATTCGATCGGCTGGCTGACCAAGCCGATGCTGATGGCGATGATCTCCGTGATCCTGGTTGCCGGCTTCTTCCTGATCACCTCCCGCAAGGCCGCGGTGGTGCCGGGCAAGGGCCAGTTCACCGGAGAGCTCGCCTACAGCTTCGTACGCAACACGTTCGGCCGCGACATGATCGGCCCGGAGTTCATGAAGTACGTGCCCTACCTCGTGGCACTGTTCTTCTTCATCCTGGTCAACAACGTCTTCGGCGTGATCCCGTTCATCCAGTTCCCGACGTTCAGCCACATCGGCTGGGCGATGGCTCTGACCGTGGTGAGCTGGGTCGTCTACAACTCGGTCGGCATCAGACGGCACGGTTTCCTCGGCTATCTGAAGCACAGCACGCTGCCGGCCGGTGTGCCGATGTGGCTGTGGCCGCTGATCATCCCGCTGGAGTTCGCCTCCAACATCCTCGTCCGGCCGCTCACGTTGTGCCTGCGGCTGTTCGCGAACATGTTCGCCGGCCACCTCGTGCTGGCAGTCTTCGCACTCGGCGGCAGCTACCTGCTGGTCAACTCCGACGTGTGGGCCTACAAGCCGGTTGGCGTGCTCGCCTTCGCGATGGGCATCGCCCTGATGTTCCTGGAGCTCCTGGTGCAGGTGCTGCAGGCGTACATTTTCACGATTCTGACCGCTTCGTACATCTCCGGCGCCCTCGCCGAAGAGCACTGAAAGGAAAACCGATGAACGGTCTCATTTCCGGCAACCTGAACATGATCGGCTACGGCCTCTCGGCCATCGGCCCGGGTGTCGGCGTTGGTCTGATCTTCGCGGCGGTCATCAACGGCACCGCGCGTCAGCCGGAGGCTCAGTCCAGGCTGATGGGTGTCGCTTGGATCGGCTTCGCAGTCGTCGAGGCGCTGGCCGTTATCGGTATCGCGCTCGCGTTCGCGCTGCAGCCGCAGGGCTGAGCGCCAAAGCAACCCTTTAGCCGAACCCAAGAGAACTGAGGCCAGATCATGCAGCTGCTGATACTCGCCGCCGAGGGCGGCGAAGAGCACAGCCCGCTGATGCCCGCGTGGCCTGAGGTCATCGCTGCCCTCATCTTCCTCGGCATCCTCGTGTTCATCATGCAGAAGTACGTGGTGCCGAGATTCGAGCAGGCCTTCAAGGAACGCACCGAGGCCATCGAAGGCGGGATGAAGAAGGCCGAGGAGGCCCAGGCCGAGGCCAAGGCCGCCCTCGAGGAGTACCAGGCCAAGCTCTCCGAGGCCCGGCACGAGGCGTCCCGGATCACCGAGCACGCTCGGGAGCAGGGCGCGTCGATCGTCGCCGAGATGCGGGAGCAGGCTCAGGCCGAGTCGCAGCGCATCGTCGCGCAGGCACAGGCCACGATCGAGGCCGAGCGCCAAGCGGCGGTCACCGCACTGCGCGCGGAGCTCGGCGACCTGGCCACGCAGCTGGCCGGCCGGATCGTCGGCGAGGCGCTCGACGACGACGCCAGGCAGCGTCGCGTGGTCGACCGGTTCCTTTCGGAGCTGGAGCAGGCTGACCCGAGCCAGGCAGCCGGAGACCGGAGCCGGGCATGAGCGGGCTCACTGTCGATGCGAAGGCAGGGTTCCGGGGTGCGTCCCGGGACGCGCTGGCCGAGCTGCGGCAGGCGCTGACGGCCCGGGCCGACTCCGCCGGTAACGGCGCCGACGCGGTTGCGCTGGGCGAAGAGCTGTTCGCGGTCGCGAACCTGCTGGACGCCCAGCCGGCACTGCGCCGGGCGCTCACCGACCGGTCTCGGACCCCCGAGGAGCGGTCGGAGTTCGTCCAGGGCCTGCTCAGCGGTCAGGTGTCGTCGGCCGCGGCGGAGCTCACTGCCGGCGCGGTCACCTCTACCTGGTCGCGGGTGCGCGACCTGGCCGACGCGCTGGAGTACGCCGGCGTGCTGGCCGTGGTCATCGGTGCCGAGCGGTCCAGCCGGCTGGAGGAGCTGGAGGACGAGCTGTTCCGGTTCAGCCGGATCGTCGAAGGCGACTCCGAGCTGCTGCGGGCGATCACCGACCGCGGCACCGACCCGGGACCCCGGGCCGAGCTGGCGGCCGGTCTGCTCGAGGGCAAGGCCACCGACGCCACCGTACGCTTGGTACGACACGCGGTCACAGCGCCGCGTGCCCGCACCTTCGACGAGGCGCTGGCGGCATACATCTCGATCGCGGCCGAGCGCAAGAACCAGCTGGTCGCCGTCGTGCACAGTGCGGTGCCACTGTCGGACCAGCAGCGGTCCCGGTTGGTTGCCGCTCTGAACAGGCAGTACGGCCACGAGGTCGACCTGCAGGTGATCGTCGACCCGAACGTCGTCGGTGGCTTGCGGGTACAGATCGGCGACGAGCTGATCGACGGCACGCTCGCCGGCCGGCTCGACGAGGCTCGCCGGCGGTTGACCGGCTGAGTCCGATCAGGCCGCCCGGGCAGCGGGACCACAGATTTCGGGACGTTATCGAGTCTTTTGAAGAGTAAGGACTTTAGGACAATGGCGGAGCTCACGATTCGCCCGGAGGAGATCCGGGAAGCGCTGGACCGATTCGTGTCGAGCTACCAGCCGGAGGCGGCCGAGCGCGAGGAGGTCGGAACCGTCGTCGACGCCGGTGACGGTATCGCGCACGTCGAAGGCCTGCCCTCGGCGATGGCGAACGAGTTGCTGGAGTTCGAGGACGGAACCCTCGGCATCGCGCTGAACCTCGACGTCCGCGAGATCGGTGTGGTCATCCTTGGCGAGTTCGGCGGTATCGCCGAAGGCCAGCGGGTCCGCCGTACCGGCGAGATCCTCTCGGTGCCGGTAGGCGACGGCTACCTCGGCCGCGTCGTCGACGCGATGGGCAACCCGGTCGACGGGATGGGCGAGATCGAAGGCCTGACCGAGCGGCGCGCGCTGGAAGCCCAGGCCCCCGGCGTGATGATGCGTAAAGAGGTCAAGGAGCCCATGCAGACGGGCATCAAGTCGATCGACTCGATGTTCCAGATCGGCAAGGGCCAGCGCGAGCTGATCATCGGCGACCGCAAGACCGGCAAGACCCAGATCGGCATCGACGCGATCCTCAACCAGAGAAAGAACTGGGAGAGCGGCGACCCGAAGAAGCAGATGCGCTGCATCTACGTCGCGATCGGCCAGAAGGGCTCCACCGTCGCCTCGGTGAAGCAGCAGCTGGAAGACGCCGGCGCGATGGAGTACACCACGATCGTCACCTCGCCGGCATCCGACCCGGCGGGCTTCAAGTACATCGCTCCGTACACCGGCTCGTCGATCGGCCAGCACTGGATGTACGGCGGCAAGCACGTCCTGATCATCTTCGACGACCTGTCGAAGCAGGCCGAGGCCTACCGCGCGATGTCGCTGCTGCTGCGCCGGCCTCCGGGCCGTGAGGCTTATCCCGGCGACGTCTTCTACCTCCACTCGCGGCTGCTCGAGCGTTGCGCGAAGCTGTCCGACGAGCTCGGCGGTGGTTCGATGACCGGTCTTCCGATCATTGAGACCAAGGCCGGCGACATCTCGGCCTACATCCCGACCAACGTCATCTCGATCACCGACGGCCAGATCTTCCTGGTCGCCGACCTGTTCAACGCCAACCAGCGCCCGGCGGTCGACGTCGGCCAGTCGGTGTCCCGGGTCTCCGGTGCGAAGTCCAAGGCGATGAAGGCGGTCTCCGGCCAGCTCAAGCTGGACCTGGCGCAGTACGACGAGATGAAGGCGTTCTCGATGTTCGCCGCCGACCTCGACCCCGCGTCGCTTCGGCAGCTGAACCGCGGCCAGCGCCTCACCGAGCTGCTCCGGCAGCCGCAGGCCTCGCCGTTCCCCGACGAGGAGCAGGTCGTCTCGATCTGGATCGGCACGACCGGCAAGCTCGACAACGTACCCGTCGAGGACGTGCTGCGGTTCGAGTCCGAGCTGCACGACTTCCTGCGCCGCGAGCGCCCGCAGATCCTGGAGACGATCCGGGAGAGCGGTGACTTCCCCGACGAGACCGAGAAGGCCCTCGAGGAAGCCGTCGCCGACTTCATGCAGACCTTCGAGACTTCCGACGGGCGGCTGCTCGCAGCCGGTGTCGAGGAGTACGAAGCCATGGAGGAGGAGAGCGTCGAGCAGGAGACGATCACCAGGCAGAAGCGGGGCTGATCGAGTTGGCGGGCAAGCTTCGCGAGCTACGACAGCGGATCAACGCCGTCGGCACGATCCGGAAGACCACGCGAGCCATGGAGCTCGTCGCGTCGTCCCGGATCCGGCAGGCTCAGGAACGGTCGCGAGCAGCGGTTCCGTACGCTCGCGAGCTCACCCGTGCCGTGTCGGCGCTGGTCACGTACTCCAACGTCGACCATCCACTGGCCACCGAACGGGAGCAGCCGACCCGGGCGGCCGTGCTGCTGGTCACCTCCGACCGCGGTCTGGCCGGCGCGTACTCCTCCAACGTCCTGCGCCAGGGCGAGCAGCTCGCCGAGCTGCTGCGCGGCGAGGGCAAGGAGGTCGTGCCGTACCTCACCGGTCGCAAGGCGATCGCCTACTACAAGTTCCGCAACCGCGAGATCGCGCGGGAGTGGAGCGGCTTCTCCGACCACCCGCGTCCGTCGGACGCCAAGGAGGTCGGGCAGGCGCTGATGGAGGCGTTCGAGCTCGGCGGTGACAACGGCGGCGTCGACGAGATCCACGTCGTCTACACGCGGTTCGTCTCGATGATGACGCAGTCGCCGGAGGTGATCCGTCTGCTCCCGCTCGAGATCGTCGAGGGCGAGGAGCCACCGGAGGCGAGCGAGGTGCTGCCGCTGTACGAGTTCGAGCCGTCCCCCGAGGACGTGCTCAACGTACTGCTGCCGCGCTACGTCGAGAACCGGATCTACTACTGCATGCTGCAGGCGGCGGCGAGTGAGCTGGCCTCGCGGCAACGTGCGATGAAGTCCGCGACCGACAACGCGGACGAGTTGATCAGGACGCTCACCCGTGAGCGCAACTCGGCCCGTCAGGCCGAGATCACCCAGGAAATCAGCGAGATCATCGGTGGTGCTTCCGCGCTGGCCGATGCGAACGCCGGGAGCGAGTGAGGACAATGACAGCCACGGTTACGGAAAACAGCGCCGAGGCGGCGGCTGGTGGCGTGGGCCGCGTCGCACGGGTGATCGGCCCGACCGTCGACGTCGAGTTCCCCGCAGGTCAGCTGCCGGACATCTACAACGCTCTGCACGTCGACGTGGTCTTCGAGGGCGAGCAGAAGACGCTGACACTCGAGGTCGAGCAGCACCTCGGCGACAACATGATCAAGGCGATCGCCCTGGAGCCGACCGACGGTCTGGTGCGGGGCACCGAGGTGCGCGACACCGGGCAGCCGATCACGGTGCCCGTGGGTGACGTCACCAAGGGCCACGTGTGGAACGTCATCGGCGAGTGCCTGAACGCCGAGGAAGGCGAGAAGCTCGAGATCACTGAGCGCTGGCCGATCCACCGGCAGGCGCCTTCGTTTGACCAGCTCGAGCCGAAGACCGAGATGATGGTCACCGGCATCAAGGTCATCGACCTGCTCACCCCGTACGTCCAGGGCGGCAAGATCGGCCTGCTCGGCGGTGCGGGCGTCGGCAAGACCGTTCTGATCCAGGAGATGATCATCCGGGTCGCCCGGAACTTCGGCGGTACCTCCGTGTTCGCCGGTGTCGGCGAGCGCACCCGTGAGGGCACCGACCTGATCGTCGAGATGGACGAGTCCAACGTGCTGAAGGACACCGCGCTGGTGTTCGGTCAGATGGACGAGCCGCCGGGCACGCGGCTGCGCGTCGCGCTGTCGGCGCTGACGATGGCGGAGTACTTCCGCGACGTCAAGAACCAGGACGTGCTGCTGTTCATCGACAACATCTTCCGGTTCACCCAGGCGGGTTCCGAGGTGTCGTCGCTGCTCGGCCGGATGCCGTCGGCCGTGGGTTACCAGCCCAACCTCGCCGACGAGATGGGCATCCTGCAGGAGCGGATCACCTCGACCCGAGGCCGTTCGATCACCTCGATGCAGGCGATCTACGTGCCCGCGGACGACTACACCGACCCGGCTCCGGCGACCACGTTCGCCCACCTGGACGCCACGACGAACCTCGACCGTGGTCTGTTCTCGCAGGCGATCTACCCCGCGATTCACCCGCTGCAGTCGACCAGCCGGATCCTCGACCCGCAGTACGTCGGCCAGGAGCACTACGAGGTCGCCAACCGCGTCAAGGGGATCCTGCAGCGCAACGCGGAATTGCAGGACATCATCGCGATTCTCGGTATCGACGAGCTGCCGGAAGAGGACAAGATCACCGTTGCCCGGGCCCGCCGGATCCAGCGGTTCCTGTCGCAGAACACCTACGCCGCCACGCAGTTCACCGGCATCGAGGGTTCGACCGTTCCGCTTGAGGAGACGATCGACTCGTTCAAGCGCATTTGTGAAGGCGAGTTCGACAGCTACCCCGAGCAGGCGTTCTACATGTGCGGTGGTCTGGAAGACGTCGAGAAGAAGGCGGCTGAGCTCCGCAAGGGCTGAGGCCTTCAGACGACCATAAGAGGATCAGCGTAAAGAACACCGCCGTTCGAAGCAGCTTGATAAGGCCGGGGACGCACAGCCTCGGCAAGAAATGTCCGCACATCCGGGGGCCGGTAGCAACGGCTCCCGGGTGCGGGTATTCTCCACACAGCTATACGGCAGCGAAGGAGTGACGTGGCAGAGTCTGGTTCTGGCGCACTACACGTCGAGCTGGTCGCCGCGGACCGCGAAGTCTGGTCCGGTGACGCGACGATCGTCGTCGCGCGAACCCTGGACGGGGACGTCGGCATCCTGCCCGGCCACGCGCCGCTGCTCGGCTTGCTGGCCGATGGCGTCGTAGAGATCCGAACACCTGACAACGAAGAGTGGGTCGCCGCCGTCCATGGTGGCTTCCTCTCGGTCGCTCAGGATCGCGTCTCGATTCTGGCCGAGGTCGCCGAGATGGCCCATGAGATCGACCTCGAGAAGGCACGCCGCGACCTGGAGCAGGCGCAGGCGGCCGGGGCTAACGACGAGGAGGCCCAAGCGCACTTGCGGGCCGCGGAGACGCGGATCCGTGCGGTCGAGCTGGCCCGCTAGCCAGGGCCCGGGCAGAGGACGGCGGAGGAGGATATGGTCCTGCAAGCCGTCCTCTATGCCGCTCTGGGGACCTTTGTCGTCGTGGTGCTGAGCATGGTCACGCTGGCTGCCCGGAGGTGGTGGTTACAGCGCGGCGGCGGCACGTTCGACTGCAGTCTCCGGCTGGAGAAGGACCGCTCGACGGAGCCTTCCTGGGTGCTGGGGGTCGCACGTTACTTCGGCGACGAGATCCAGTGGTTCCGGGTGTTCTCGTTCTCACCGCGGCCCTATCGCGTCTTCGTACGAAGTGAGCTCGAGGTCGTCGACAAGCGCGACCCGCTGGCCTCGGAGGCCCTGGGCCTCTATGACGGCCACGTGATCGTCGAAGTCGTCGAGATCGGCCGCAAAGTCGAGTTCGCCATGGGGGAAGACGCGCTTACGGGCTTCATGGCCTGGTTGGAGGCCGCGCCTCCCGGCAAGGCCCGCTCGCCTCTCTGAGGCTGGTTTGCCGGCTGGGGCGGCGGAGGTGCCTGAAGATGGCGCGCCGACGGCCGCCGCGGTTCTCTTTGCTCTGGTTGCGATTGCTCGCGGCGGCTTTACTGTCGGCGCACCATCTTCACGCACCTCCGCCGCCGCCGCTGGGCCGTGCCTCTCTCGGCGCGAGCGCAGGGGCGTCGGCGCGGCTTCCAACCAGGCCATGCATCCCGTTAGCTCATGGCGAATAGGAAGAGGGGCGGCCCGCTGCGCGGGCCGCCCCTCTTCTTTCGCTTGGTCTCAGCTGAGGCTTTGCCAGACGAAGAAGGTCCAGGTGGCCAGGTCGGCGACGTTGACGTTGACGCTCGTGTGCTTGCCGGTGCCGGGGACGGCGCCGGGGATGCCGGTTTCGACCAGGCTGTTGGTGCCGGTCTTGGAGGCTTCGGGGCCAGGGGCGGCTACGAGGGGGAGCGGCAGGGGCAGATCGATGTCGATGTCGATGATGCCGCCGTCCTCGTCGTCGTCACCGTCGTCGCTCGGGCCCGGGTCTTCGGTGGGCTGCGACGTGGGGCGTTCGGTGACCGTCGGCTGGGGCTCCGGGTCGTCACTCGGGGGAGTGGTCGGCTCGGTCGTCGGCGCCGGAACCTTCGAGTGTGTGGGTTCCGGCTGCTGGGGCGATGGGTCGTCGGTGTCGTCCGACCGGGATCCGCCGTTGTCGTCGGAGGGCTGCGTCGGATCGGCCGTCACGGGTACGCGGTTGCGCGCCTCCGTGGTCTCCTTGGTGTCGTCGGAGTTCTGCTTCCCGGCCGTCTCGGAGTCGTCCTCGGTGGACGTGGTCTCCGGGGCGTCGGTCGGAGTCTCTTTGGCCGGAGCGACGGCGACCTTGTAGCCATCGGGAAACCAGGAGTGCGTCGCCTCCCGGATCGGGGTGTTGAAGCTGACTGCCGCCCAGGAAGCCGAGGCGATGGCCAGGGGAACAAGTACGGCCACGTGAAGTGCGCGGCGGCGATGGGGTCTCGCCTTGCGCCGGCCGCGGTGCTGCCGGCTTAACTCGCCGGTGTCGTCCGCGCCGGTCGGACGTGTCCTGTCGTCCATCCCTCCCCCTCGTTCGTCCTGTCAACGCGCCCCGGAATAGGACACGCGTGTGCCCGCGGTAGGGGAACCGCTTCGCCCCGGCACAAGTGCCATAACTGTAGTGGTTGACGCATGGGCTTTGCGGGCGGTTGCAGGGAAAAATGATCTTCTGTCCGACTTGCTGAGTAGAGATCCGATCCAGGCCCAAAGTCCTTGTACAGAAAGAGATCAATCAGCTACGTGGACGGACCGCGTCCCGGTTCCCAGAGCACGTCACCGGCCTCGGCGTTGGCTACTCGGGCGAGGATGAACAGCAGGTCGGACAGCCGGTTCAGGTACGTGATCGCGACGACATTCATCGTGTCGCCGTGTTCGGCATGGGCGGCCCAGGCCGACCGTTCGGCGCGCCTTGCGACCGTACGCGCCACGTGCAGCAGGGCGGCTCCGGACGTGCCGCCAGGCAGGACGAACGAGCGCAGCGGCTCGATCCGCTCGTTGTATTCGTCACACCAGCCTTCGAGCCGGTCGACGTAGGGCTTCGTCACTCGCAGCGGAGGATATTTCGGGTCCGGCTCGATCGGATTGCCCAGGTCGGCGCCGGCGTCGAACAGGTCGTTCTGTACCGAGAGCAGGACCTCGACGATGTCGGCCGGCAGCTCGCCGAGGGCGAGAGCCGTTCCCACACAGGCGTTCGCCTCGTCGACGTCCGCGTAGGCCACCAGCCGGAGGTCGGTCTTGGCGACCTCGCTGTTGTCGACGAGCCGGGTCGTGCCCGCGTCGCCGGTTCGGGTGTAGATCCGGGTCAGGTTCACCATGACCACTAGGATGCCCCGATGGAACGCTTGCGCATCCAGGGCGGTACCCGCCTCGCCGGACAGGTGAGGGTCGGAGGCGCCAAGAACAGTGTGCTGAAGCTGATGGCGGCGGCGTTGCTCACCTCGGGCCGGACGGTCCTGCGCGACGTCCCCGGCATCCTCGACGTCAGCTACATGGGCGAGCTGCTGGAACGGCTCGGTTGTGGCCTCTCGAGGGACGGCGACACGCTGACCATCGACGTACCCGAGGAGATCGAGTACGAGGCCGACTACGAACTGGTCCGCCGCCTGCGCGCGTCGATCACCGTGCTCGGCCCGCTGCTGGCGCGCTGCGGCCGGGCGAAGGTCGCGCTGCCAGGTGGTGACAGCATCGGCTCCCGCGGCCTCGACATGCACGTCGCCGGACTGGCCAGGCTGGGCGCGCAGGTGCACGTCGAGCACGGCTATGTCGTCGCGGAGGCGCCGCAGGGCCTGCGCGGCGCTGCGATCTTCCTGGACTTCCCCAGCGTCGGCGCCACCGAGAACCTCCTGCTGGCCGCCGTCCTGGCGCACGGCTCCACGATCATCGAGAACGCCGCCCGCGAGCCCGAAGTCGTCGACATCGCGAACCTCCTGTCCGCGATGGGCGCCAAGATCGGCGGCATCGGCACCTCGACACTGGAGATCGAAGGGCCGGCCCAGCTGTCACCGGTGACGCACACCGTCGTACCCGACCGGATCGTGGCCGGCACCTGGGCGATCGGCGCCGCCCTGACAGGCGGCGACGTGGTGATCGACAACGCGCGCGCCGAGCACCTCGACATCGTGCTCGACAAGCTGACCGACACCGGTGCCCAGGTCGATGCGGACGCGGGTGCGGGCCAGATCCGCGTGACGATGGACATCCGGCCGCGCGCGGTCGACGTGATCACGCTGCCGTACCCCGGTTTTCCGACCGACCTGCAGGCGATGATGGTCGCGCTGGCCGCCGTCGGCGAGGGCACGTCGATGGTCACCGAGAACCTCTTCGACGGGCGCTTCCGGTTCGTGCAGGAGCTGGCCCGGCTCGGCGCCGACATCCGCACCGACGGCCACCACGCGGTGATCCGGGGCGTACCGAAGCTGTCGGGGGCACCGGTGGTGTCGTTCGACATCCGCGCGGGCGCGGCGCTGGTGCTGGCGGGCCTGGTGGCCGAGGGCGAGACCCTGGTCTCCGGCGTCCACCACGTCGACCGCGGCTACCCCCACCTGGTCGAGTCGCTGGCGTCCCTGGGCGCGGTAGTCCAGCGCGAGCCCGACCCGATGCCCCCCGACGCCTAGGCGGGGCACACCCTAGGCCGCGCTCCGGCGGGCCAGCAGGTAGGCCTGCGGGCTCCGCTCAGGCTCGACCGGTTCTCTGACCAGCCGTGCGTAGACCGTCAGTCCGGCGTCCGCCAGCTGCTGTTCGATCCGCGCGGGTTGCAGGCGGTAGGCGTTCAGCTCGATCCGGTGGCCGTAACCCTCGGTGAGGTGCCGCACCTCGTCGCCGACCTGGAAGGCGATCAGCAGTTGCCCGCCGGGCGCCAGGACGCGCGCGAACTCCGCGAACACGCCGGGCTGCGACGCCGGGGGCACGTGAATCACGGAGTACCACGCGACGACGCCCGCCAGGCTGCCGGCTGCGAGGTTGTCGAGCGCTGTCATCGAGCCGACCTCGAACCGCAGGCCGGGATAGCGCCTGCGGGCTTCCTCGACCATCCCCGGCGACAAGTCGATGCCGTAGGCGTCGACGCCGAGCCCGTGCAGATAACCCGTCACCCGGCCGGGTCCGCACCCGATGTCGGCCACCAGCGCACCGGGCCCCACGCGTTCGGCGAAGGCTCCCAGCATCGCGCGGTCCAGCGGCTTGCCGGCGAGCTCGGCCTCCAGCAGCTTGGCGTACGAGACGGCCACCGTGTCGTAGGCGGCCCTGGTCGTTGTGAGAAACGCTGTTTCGCTCATCGGCGAAGCAGCCTAGCCGTGCCCGCCGACAGTCAGTCGGTGTCGAACTTGGCGCCGAGGCGGTCGAGCTTGGTGAGGAAGTTCTCGTAGCCGCGCTCGAAGATGCCGATCCCGCGGACGGTCGAGCGGCCGTGCGCCGCCAGGGCGGCGATGATGTAGGAGAAGCCGCCCCGCAGGTCGGGGATCTCCAGGTCCGCACCGTGCAGGGGCGACGGTCCCGACACCACGGCCGAGTGCTGGAAGTTGCGGCGCCCGAAGCGGCAGGGCGTGGCACCCAGGCATTCGTTGTAGACCTGGATGTGTGCGCCGAGCTCGATCAGCGCGTCGGTGTAGCCGAGCCGGTTCTCATAGACCGTCTCGTGCATGATCGACAGCCCGTTGGCCTGGGTCAGGGCCACGACGAGCGGTTGCTGCCAGTCGGTCATGAAGCCGGGGTGGACGTCGGTCTCCAGCGCCACAGGTGACAGCCGGTCGCCGGGGTGCCAGAAGCGGATGCCCTCGTCGGTGATGTCGAGCGCGCCGCCCACCCGGCGGAAGACGTTGAGGAACGTCATCATGTCGGCCTGCCGGGCGTTCCGTACGAAGATGTCGCCGCCCGTCGCGAGCGCGGCGCAGGCCCACGACGCGGCCTCCATCCGGTCCGGCAGCGCGCGGTGGACGTACCCCGTCAGCCGAGAGACTCCGGTGATCCGGATGACCCGGTCGGTGTCGAGGTTGATGATCGCGCCCATCTTCTGCAGTACGCAGATCAGGTCGATGATCTCCGGCTCGACGGCCGCGTTGCGCAGCTCGGTCACGCCGGACGCGCGCACGGCGGTCAGCAGCACCTGCTCGGTCGAGCCGACGCTGGGGTACGGCAGCTCGATCACCGCGCCGGTGAGGCCTTTCGGCGCGGTCAGGTGCAGGCCCTCCGGCCGCTTGTCGACCACGGCGCCGAACTGGCGCAGCGCGTCGAGGTGGAAGTTGATCGGCCGGTCGCCGATCTTGCAGCCGCCGAGGTCGGGAATGAACGCGTGCCCGAGCCGGTGCAGCAGCGGCCCGCACAGCAGGATCGGGATCCGGCTCGCGCCCGCGTGCACCTCGATGTCCGGCAGCGCGGCCAGCTCGACGCGCGCCGGGTCGAGCGTCAGCGACTCGCCGTCGGAGCTGCAACTGACGGCGACGCCGTGGATCTCGAGCAGGTTGCGGACGATCTCGACGTCGCGGATCCCCGGGACGTTGGTCAGCGTCGATGGACTGTCGCCCAGGACGGCGGCCACCATCGCCTTCGGAACGAGGTTCTTCGCACCGCGGACGCCGATCTCGCCGACCAGCGGGGTACCACCCGAAACGTCGATGGTGTCTGCGCTCATGCCGACTCCTTATCCGTGGACACAGCGATGTGACCGCAGCAGAGGGCGCTCAAGGTCGGACATACCGTAGTGCCTTGGACGCAGGTCCGTCCCCGGTGGTGCCATTCCGTTTCGGGCCGGACGCGGGTTACAGTGCCCGGCATGCCACAAGACACGAAGCGTGAGCTCGCGGTTATCGGCGCCGGCCTGATGGGTGGCGGTATCGCCCAGGTAGCCGCGGTGGCCGGCTGGAACGTCACTCTGCGAGATGTCACCGACGAGGCACTGACCCGCGGTATCTCCGGCATCCGCGCCTCGCTCGGCAAGTTCGTCGAGAAGGGCCGCCTCGATGCCGACGCGGCCGAGACCGCCGTCGAACGCATCACGCCGACGACGGACCTGGACGCAGCGGCCGGCGCGAGCATCGTGGTCGAAGCGGTGTTCGAGCAGCTCGACGTCAAGCGCGAGGTGTTCGCCGTTCTCGACCGGATCTGCGGCGACGAAACGATTCTGGCCACGAACACCTCGGCGATCCCGATTACCAAGATCGCCGCCGCGACGTCGCGGCCGGAGGTTGTGGTCGGTACACACTTCTTTTCACCCGTACCCCTGATGCAGCTCTGTGAACTCGTGAGGGGCCTGCACACGTCCGACAGCACGCTCACGACGGCCAGGGAGTTCGCCGAGTCGGTCGGCAAGACCTGCGTCACGGTCAACCGCGACGTCGCCGGCTTCGTCACCACGCGGCTGATCTGCGCGTTCGTGATGGAGGCCGTACGCCTGGTCGAGTCCGGCGTGATGAGTGCCGAGGATCTCGACGTCGCCTGCAAGCTGGGCTTCGGCCACGCGATGGGCCCGCTGGCGACCACCGACCTCACCGGCGTCGACGTCCTGCTGCACGCGTCGACGAACATCTGGAACGAGACCGCCGACCCGAAGTTCTTCCCGCCGGAGCTGCTGACCCGCATGGTCGAGGCCGGCGTGCTCGGCCGCAAGTCGGGCCAGGGGTTCTACTCCTACGAGCGATGATTTCCGCTCCTTTCGCAGATCTGTACTAGTAGAAGCGAAAGGAGAATCTCCACGATGGATATCACCGCCCGACCGAACGTCGTGTCGCCGCAGGACTGGCTCGCCGCGCGCAAGGAGCTGCTCACCGCCGAGAAGGAGCTGACCCGCCAGCGCGACGCGGTGAACGCCAGGCGCCGCCGGCTGCCGATGGTCCGCGTCGAGAAGGACTACGTCTTCGAGGGACCGGACGGCAAGCGGAGCCTCGCAGACCTGTTCGAGGAGCGCAGCCAGCTCTACGTACATCACTTCATGTGGCGCGACGAGCTGGACACGGGCTGCCCGAGCTGCACCCGCGCGGCGGGCCGGCAGTTCAACGACGCCCACTTCAGCGCACTGCACGAGCGCGACGTCTCGTTCGCGGCCATCGCCAGGGCGCCGTGGGAGAAGCTGCGGGCGTACAAGGAGGAGCACGGGTGGACGTTCCCGTTCTACTCGTCGTACGGCAGCGACTTCAACTACGACTTCCACGTGAGCCTGGACGAGTCGAGGGCGCCGATCGAGTACAACTACCGCGACAAGGCCGGGTTGCTGGCGGCCGGCTGGCCGGAGCAGTTCCTCTCCGGTGACCTGCCGGGCGCGAGCGTCTTCCTGCGCGACGGCGACGAGGTGTTCCACACCTACTCCGCCTACGCCCGTGGCCTGGACGCGCTGACACCGACCTACCAGTTCCTCGACCTCACGCCGTTCGGACGGCAGGAGGCCTGGGAGGACTCGCCGGAAGGCTGGCCACAGGCAGTGACGTCCGGCCCGTGACGCTGTGTGCCGGCGTCCGGCCGACGAGGGCGGTTGGCCGCCGGCACTAGTCTCAACCACGTGACCGAAACGCTGTTCAACGTCGCGCTGTTACTGGCCGTGGTCGGTCTGGTCTCCGGCCTGGCGCGACGGCTCGGCCTGCTGCGCCCGATCCTGCTGCTGGTCGTCGGCGTCGGGTTCTCGTACGTGCCGTGGGTGCTCAACATCGAGCTGGATCCGGAGCTCGTGCTCGAGGTGATGCTGCCGCTCCTGCTCTACGCCGCGACGCTCGAGATCTCGGTGCCGGCGTTCAAGCAGAACCTCCGCCCGATCGGCTGGCTGGCGCTCGGGCACGTCATCTTCATCGCGGTTCTGGTCGGCTTCGCCGTGCACGCGGTGGTGCCGCAGATTCCGCTCGCCGCGGCCGTCGCACTCGGAGCGATCGTGGGGCCGCCCGATGCGGTCGCCGCAACCGCGGTGGCACGCAGGATCGGCTTACCGCGGCAGGGGGTCACGATCCTCGAGGGCGAGAGCCTGCTCAACGACGCGACCGCGCTGACCCTGCTCCGCGTCGCGACCGCGGCGGTCGCCGGCACCGCCGTCGGCTGGATCGACGGGAGCCTGCAGTTCGTGGTGTCGGCCGTCGGGGGAGCGCTGGTCGGCGCCATCGCGGGCCGGCTGGCCGCCTTGGTGCACCGGCTCACCGACCACCCGCTGATGGACAACACGATCTCGATCCTGACGCCGTTCTTCGCCTTCCTGCCGGCGGAGTTCTTCCACTGGAACGACTACCACCTGTCCGGCGTCGTCGCTGTCGTCGTCTGCGGCATGTACGTCTCGCATCGCCGGCCGCTGCTGATGGGCGCGGCGTCCCGGCTGCAGATGGACGCGTTCTGGCGGGTGGCACGCTTCCTGCTGGAAGGCGCGGTGTTCCTGCTGGTCGGCCTGCAGGTCCGCGGCATCCTGGCGAGCCTGAAGTTCTCGGTGTGGACGGTCGTGGTCGCCACGCTCGTGGTGATCGGCATCGTCGTGGTGGGCCGGTTCGCCTGGGTGGCGCTCGGCAACGTCGTGCCGAAGCTGTTCGGGAAGCAGCCGGTGCTGCCACCCAGGCTGGCGGCGGTGGTCTCGTGGGCCGGCATGCGCGGCGTGGTGTCGCTGGCCGCCGCCCTGGGCCTCGCGGCCGACTTCCCGGGGCGCGACCTGATCATCTGGATCACGTTCGAGGTGATCGTGGTGACGCTGGTCTTCCAGGGCCTGACGTTGCCGTGGTTCGTCCGGGTGCTGAAGGTGCCGCGCGACGATCCGGCCGACGACGTACTCGCCGAGGCGCAGGTCCGGCAGGCCGCCTTCCGGGCCGCGTCGATGTGTCTCGACAAGCACGTCGCCGACGACGACCAGCCCCGCGACGTGATCGACCGGCTGCGTACGTTGTCGGAGAGCCGTGCGCTGCGAGCCTGGGAGCGACTCGGCGACCAGGCACGCGTTCCGGCGTCGGAGGCGTTCCGGTCGCTCCGGCTGGACATGCTCACCTATGAGCGCCAGGCACTCCTGGACGCGCGCTCCGACGGCGTACCGGAAGAAGTGCTGCGCAAGATCCAGAACGAGCTGGATCTGGAGGAGATGTTGCTGACCCGGCGGGCCAGGGACGAGGAGGTCACTGTGAGCGGTCCAGGCACTGGCCAGTGCAGGCATCTGGCGGACGCCGTGGAGGACGTCACTCCGCGCACGCCCAGCGGGTGCGAAGGCTGCATCGCCGACGAACGGACCGACTGGGTGCACCTGAGACTGTGCCTCGACTGCGGCTACGTCGGCTGCTGCGACTCCTCGCCGCAGCGGCACGCCACCCAGCACTTCCAGGCCGAGGGCCACCCGGTGATCCGCTCCTTCGAGCCGGGCGAAGTGTGGCGCTGGTGTTTCGTCGACGAGCAGCTCGGTTAAATGCCTCGCTCCCGCGCGACCTGAACCGGCCAGGCGCTTTACGAACGCCCCGGACCGTCTCAGTGTGAAAGGAGGTGTTCACGCTGAGGGAGGGCCGGGTCGATGCGCAATTCGGGGTCTGGGGTCGTCGCCAGAAAAACACTGCCAATCCGCCTGCTTGCCGCGACGGCGATCGTGGGTGCCTTGCTGGCGCCGATCTCCGCGAGTGCGAGCCGTTCGGTTCCGACTCCGGAGTCGGTCATCGGCTGGAAGCCCTGTGCTGACTTGCAGATGGCGACGTACGAACAAATTGCCGACTACTACCGCAAGCTGGACCAGGCCAGCGACCGGATGCGGATGTGGGAGATCGGCAAGAGCTCTGAGGGCCGGCCGATGTATCTCGCCGCGGTCTCGTCGGAGAAGAACCTGCGGCCGGAGAACCTCGAACGCTACAAGGCGATCGCCGGCCGGCTGGCCAAGGCGAAGGGCCTCTCGGCGAGCCAGGCCCGGGCGTTGTCCGAGCAGGGCAAGACGATCGCCTGGGTCGACTTCGGCATCCACGCGACCGAGACCGCGCCGACGCAGGAGGCGCCGGACTTCGCGTACCAGCTGGTCTCCGGTGAGTCGGACGAGCTGAGGAACATCCGCGACAACGTCGTCACGTTGATCGTGCCGAACCTCAACCCCGACGGCGGCACGCAGGTCACCAACTGGTACCGCGCCAACAAGCAGAAGTCCTGGGAGCTCAGGCTGCCCGAGATCTACCAGAAGTACGCGGGACACGACAACAACCGCGACTGGTACATGTTCAACCTGCCGGAGTCGAAGACGATCGCGCGGCAGTTGTACGCCGAGTGGTTCCCGCAGATCGTGCACAACCACCACCAGTCTGGGCCGTTCCCGTCGCGGATCTTCGTTCCACCGTTCGAGGATCCCGTCAACCCGAACATCCCGCCCGAGGTGACGCGAGGCGTCAACCTGATCGGCGACACCATGACGCGCCGGCTGACCAGCGAGGGCAAGGAGGGCGCGGTCTCGCGGATCTCGTTCGACATGTGGTGGAACGGTGGCATGCGCTCGGCGCCGTACTACCACAACATGGTGGGGATCCTGACCGAGACGTCACACAACTCACCGACGCCGACGTTCAACGATCCGGCGGACTTCCCGGACACCTTCGACAACGGCGAGTCGACGAAGGACCCGTCGGTGTCGTACCCCGATCCCTACCGCGGTGGGGAATGGCACATGGGCCAGAGCTGTGGGTACGTATTGTCGACGTCGCTCGCGATGCTGGATCTGGCGGCCGAGAAGCGGACGGAATGGCTGTACGGCATGTACCGGATGGCAAGCCAGGCTGTCGCCGCCGGCGCCTCGGAGACCTACGTCGTGCCGGCCGACCAGGTCGACCCGCCGACCGCCGTGAAGCTGGTCAACACATTGCGCCACGGCGGGGTCGAGGTGGAGCAGGCGATCGCTCCGTTCGCGGTGGGCTCCCGGACGTATCCGGCGGGCAGCTTCCTGATCCACGGCGCGCAGGCGTTCCGGCCGTACCTCACCGATCTGCTCAACCCACAGGTCTATCCGGAGCGGCGGGCCTGCGACACCTGCCCGCTCGACGAGCCGTACGACATCACGGGCTACACGCTGTCGATGCAGATGGGCGTGACCGTCGACAAGCTCGCCTCACACGTGTCCGCGCGGACGCGCCCGGTCTCGTGGGCGAGTGTGCCGCCCGGTTCCCTGAGCGAGGCTCCCGGCGCGGCGTGGGCGCTCGACCCGCGCGTCAACGACAGCTTCGCGGCAGTGAACGCCCTGCAGAAGAAGGGCGTCTCGTTGAGCCGGGCCGCCGAACCGGTGACCACGGACGCCGGCGCGTTGCCGGCCGGCGCGTTCCTGGTGCCGCAGAACGCCGGAAACCGCTCACTGCTTGCGGAACTGACGTCCAGGCTGGGGTTGACGGTGGGCTCGGTGGCGTCCATGCCGTCGTCGGCCCACCCAGTGCGTGCGCCGCGGATCGCGTTGTACCAGGCGTGGAACAGCGGCGCCTACGACGAGGGCTGGACGCGGTATGTCTTCGACACCTTCGGCTTCCCGTACACCCGTCTGCACGACTCGGACATCCGCGCCGGCGGCCTGGCCGACCGCTTCGACACCATCGTCCTCCCCGACGCGACCTACCGTTCGATGCGCGACGGCAACGCCCCCGGCTCGATGCCCCCGGAATACACCGGCGGCATGACAGCGGCGGGCGTCGCCAACCTCGACACCTTCGTCAAGGCCGGCGGAACTTTGGTCGCGATGGACTCGGCCACGCAGCTCCCCGTCCAGGGATTCGGGCTTCCAGTCCGTGACGTGACCAGCGGAGTGCCGGACTCGGAGCTGTACATCCCAGGCTCTGTCCTGAACGTCGACATCGACAACAGCCGGCCGTTGGCGTACGGCATGCCGGAGAAGGGTTACGCGTTCTTCTCCGACAGCCCAGCCTTCGAACTGTCATCAGCCGCCGGAACGACGGTGGCGAAGTATCCGTCATCGAATCTGCTGGCCAGCGGCTGGATCCTCGGCGAGGACATCCTGGCCGACCAGACAGCCGTCGCAGACGTACCAAGGGGCGACGGTCACGTGGCCTTGCTCGGCTTCCGAACGCAACATCGAGCCCAAGCCCACGGGACGTACAAGCTGCTGTTCAACGCCGTGTACCTATAAGCAGCGGATTGGGCTGGGTGGGGGAAGTGTGCACCCCCAGCACAATCCAAGTCCCGCTTTCCGGTTCCTCGCCTGTCGGACGCGGCATGCTTGCATTTGGCCGGCGCTGCCCAGGGATGCAAGGCCAAAGCCAAAGCAGACCGAGGCCGGGCAGCCTTGCATCCCTGGGCAGCGTCGGCTAAACCTCTGGTGACGTGTCCGACAGGCGAGGGGCCGGAAAGCCCCGGTTCCGAACCCGAGTGTCCGGCCCGCCGGAGGCCACCCACAACGACGACTCGCCGTCAACAGCCGAGCCCAAAGCGACGACCGTCACCCATCCGCATCCGTCACAAGAGCCCGCCGCGGCCCTTCCCGGACGACAGCGATCGTCTCCTCAGGCTCCAGCACAGGAATCCACTGCCCGAACCAGGTGGCTCCAGCTTCAGCCTGCCCGGGAACGTATGTCGGATCCGGCCCGCCTCCGACTCGAAAGTCGTAACCGTCAGCCGTCCCCTTCTCCTCTTCCACCAGCCGCCGGAGCTCACGAATGTCCTCAGCCGTGATCGGCTCCGGCCCAGACTTGTAGGCGAAACACCCATCCCACCGAGCCAACCGCCGCCGCACGCCGGGAAGACGCAGGTCTCCACCCACCCAGATCGGAATCCGGGGCCGTTGCACCGGCCGAGGCGACAACCGCACGCCGTCGACCTGATAGTGCTTGCCCCTGAACGTCACCGGCTCACCACTCCACAGCCCGTCGATGATCGCTAGCGCCTCGTCGGTCAGCTCGGCCCGTGTGCGAGCGTCCACCGCCTCGCCGACCGAGGAGACGAACGGATCACCCCCATCTCCCAACCCGACACCAAGGATCACCCGCCCACCCGACAGATGATCGACCGACATCGCCTCGGCCGCGAGCTTCCACGGCCGCCGTCGCGGCAACGGAGTCACCGTCGTGCCGAGGCGGATGCGCGAGGTGGTCATCGCCATCGCCGCCAGGCAGACCCATGGGTCGTACGTCGGCACGTCGGGCTCGCCCTGATAGGCGATGTAGTCCTCGAGGAAGAGCGCGTCCCATCCGCTGGCTTCGGCGAGCCGAGCCAACTCGGCCAGCGAACGCGGATCCCGGCCAGGCCCGCAGGCGCCGAGCGTCAGAGAGAATCGCATGCCCGGCACCCTAACCGCTTCCACCGACACCCCGCCGTCGAAGGAAATCCGCTGGCCGCCGCCAACATCCACCTGCGAGCATCACCCGCATGAGCACCAACGTCGCCCAAGTGATCGACGCGCTCGCGGAAGGGTGCCGGCGGCTGGGTTTCGAGCAGTCGTCCGGCCCGCTCACGGGCGCGCTGTTGCGCAGCCTCGCCGCCTCCAAGCCGGACGGTTCGATCCTCGAGCTGGGCACCGGCGTCGGCATATCCACCGCCTGGCTGGTGGACGGTATGTCGCCAGGCGCCACGCTGCTCACCGTCGACAACGCCGCCGACCAGCTGGCGCTCGTCGAACAGGTTCTGGGCGACGACAGCAGGCTCACGATCGTTCACGCGGACGGCGCGGATCTGCTGACCGAGCTCAACGCGAGCGAACGCCGCTTCGACCTGATCTTCGCCGACACCTGGCCTGGCAAGTTCACCCATCGCGAGCCGGCGCTGCGCCTGCTCGCCCCCGGTGGCCTCTACGTGGTCGACGATCTGCTCCCGCAGCCCACGTGGCCGGCCGACCACAAGTCCGCCGTCGACGCACTGTGCGCGGACCTGACCGCCCGCGAGGACCTCGCCGTGGTCGAGGTGCAGTGGTCGACCGGCCTGCTGATCGCGACTCGCCGGCCGACGCCATAGATCGTCTAGCCACGTGGCAGCAGCCCGCGCTCGGTGGCGACGGCGACCGCACGGGTGCGGTTGTCGACCCCGAGCTTGCCGAACACCTTCAGCAGATGGGTCTTCACCGTCGACTCGCCGATGAACAGCTGCCGGCCGATCTCGGCGTTGGTCGAGCCCGCCGCCACCAGCTTCAGCACCTCCAGCTCCCGAGCCGTCAGCGCCGGAACGGCCGGATCGGCGCCGATCCGCAACCGCCCCACCAGCTTCGCCGCCACCGGTGGCGCCAGCACGGTCTCACCGCGCGCGGCCGCCCGCACGGCATCGGCCAGCTGCGAACGCGGAGTGTCCTTCAGCAAATAGCCCGTCGCGCCCGCCTCGACCGCCCGCACGATGTCGGCGTCGGTGTCGTAGGTCGTCAGCACGAGCACCCGCACACCCGGCACCTCCCGCGCGATCCGCGCGGTCGCGCTCGCGCCGTCCAGCCGCGGCATCCGCAGGTCCATGAGTACGACGTCGGGCCGCAGCCGCACCGCCAGCGCCACCGCCTCGTCGCCGCTGCCGGCCTCGCCGACGACGTCGAGGTCGGGCTCGGCCGAAAGCATCGCCGCCAGGCCTTCGCGTACGACCGGGTGGTCGTCGGCCAGCAGGACTCGTACGTTCACGGTACGACCACCTTCACGCTCGTGCCCTGCCCCGGTCTCGACGTGACCTCGAGCCGGCCCTCCACCTGCCGCACGCGGTTTCGCATGCCACGCAAGCCGAAACCCTCGGCCGCGTCGACGTCGAAGCCGACGCCGTCGTCGCTGACCTCGACGCTCGTCTGGTCGTCGCCATAGGTCAGCGTCACCTCGACCAGGGATGCCCGGGCGTGCTTGCGTACGTTGGTCAACGCCTCCTGCGTGGCGCGCAGCAGGACGACCTCGGCGTTGGCCGGCAGCGTCCGCGGCTCGCCGTGCAACCTGAACTCCCCTCGCACCTCGAGCCTCTCGACCACCCTGCGGCAGGCGTCGGCGAGCGTGCCGCTGCGCAGGTCGTCCGGCCCGAGCGCCTCGATCAGCGAGCGCGCCTCGGCGAGGTTTTCCCTTGCCGTACGTTCGATTCGCTCCATCCGGTCGGGTGTCTCCGGCGCCTGGCTCAGCATCAGGATGCTCATGAACCCCTGCGCGAGCGTGTCGTGGATCTCGGTCGCCAGCCGCTCGCGCTCGGCCAGGACGCCTTCCCTGTGGTGCGATTCGGCCAGTTCGGCGCGGGTCTGCTCGAGCTCGTCGATCAGCGCCTGGCGCTGCTCGCTCTCGCCGATCACCCCGGTGATCCACATGCCCAGCAGGAATCCCAGCGCGGTCGTGATGCCGTAGACGATCAGGCTGGTGAGGATCGCCGACAGCGTCCGATCGCCGAAGACGAGCGACAGCACGACCAGGGCACCGGACAAGCCGAACGCGAAACCCGCCGACCAGCGAAACGGCAGCATCGACCAGATGTGGGAGAACGCGATGAACAGCAGGAAATGGCTGAACGCCTGCATCTGGATGAGCACGAGCGTGCACACGCACACCAGCAGGAGGTAGCCGATCTTCTCGGCCGACGCGTCCATGGCTCCCATCAGCAGGCGCCGCCCGACCGTGGCGTAGGCGGCCACCATGACGGCGAGCAGGCCGAGCCCGATCCAGCGCTGCGTGGGGGGAATGTCGGGCCCGACTGCCCAGGCCGCGGCGATCACGAGCATGAACACGACGTAGGCCACATGCCACCATCGCTGGGAGCGTTCACGGAACGAACGCTCCCGGGCGACGGTCTGGACGGAGTTCATCACGAGGGAATCTACCCTTCGCCGCGGCGCTTCCAGCGGAACGTCGTGAGGCAGAGCACGACGGCAACCACCAGCCAGGTGAGCAGCACCAGCGCCACGCGGCCGAGCTCGAAGCTGTGGGCCGGCTCGATGACCGCCATCTCGTCCGGCAGGAACGCCGCCCGCAGGCCCTGGGCGATCCACTTCAGCGGGAAGAACGAGCCGATCGTGTGCAGCCAGTCGGGCAGCTGGTTGAACGGGATGAAGATGCCCGACAGGAACTGCAGCACGAGCACAGGAAAGTTGATGACCGCGGCCGCCGACCGCGAGCTGCGCGGCAGGCTGGACAACGCGACGCCGAGCGTGCCGCAGACCGCGAACGCCACCAGCACCACCCAGGTGAGCGTCAGCCACTTCTCCGGCGTCGCGGGCAACTGCACGCCGTACATCAGCACGCCGGCCACGAGCAGGATCGCCGACTCGATCAGCCCGACGACGACCATCATCACGATTTTGCCCAGAAAATAGGCGATTCGCGGCATCGGCATCGTGGTGAGCCGGCGCAGCGTGCCGTTGTCGCGGTCGACCGCGATCCAGATGCCGATGTTGACCAGCGTCGTCGATGCGATGCCGAGCGTGAGCATCGACGGCACCAGCAGCTGGCTGTACGTCGTGGTCCCGACCACCGTGTCGCTGCCGAAGATCACGCCGAACAAGGCCAGGAAGACCACCGGCAAGGCGAACGAGAACACCACCGAGTCGCGTTCGCGGAAGAACTGCTTGATCTCGAGGCGGCCGCGGGCCCAACCGACGCCGAGGGTGGACGGCAGCTTGATGGATTCGGAAGTGCTCACAGCGAGTGCTCCTTGTCGTTGCCGATCAGCTGGAGGTAGATGTCTTCCAGGCTCGGCCGATGAACGGTCAGCCCTGGGATCTCGCCGCCGAACTTCTCGGCGAGCGCGAGGACGGCTTCGGTGGGCTTGCGGGTCTGGATGACCTGCTCGGCGCCCTGGTCGTCCCAGCGCACCGTGATGTCGGCCTGGTGCCGGCCGCCGAGCTCGGCCGGCTTGTCGGTGGCGACGATCCGGCCGCGCGTGATCACCGCCACCCGGTCGGCGAGCGCCTCGGCCTCGTCGAGGTAGTGCGTGGTGAGAACGACCGTCGTGCCTTCGGCGGCGAGACCGCGGATCAGGCCCCAGAACTGCCTGCGGGCTTCGGGATCGAAGCCGGTCGTGGGCTCGTCCAGGAACACCAGCTCGGGGCGGCCGAGGATGCCGAGTGCGACGTCGAGGCGCCGGCGCTGGCCGCCGGAGAGCTTGCGTACGCGGGTGCCCCACTTCTCCTCGAGGCCGACCAACGCGGCGACCTCGTTCGGATCCCTGGGCCTCGGGAAGTAGTGGGCGAAGTGCTCGACGACCTCGCGGACGGTGAGCTCGCCGGCGTCCGTCGCGTCCTGGAGCACGACGCCAACTCGTGTCCGCCAGCGCGGGCCGGCCGTACCAGGGTCCTGGCCGAGCACGCTGACCTCGCCCGCGTCGCGCCGGCGGTAGCCCTCGAGGATCTCGACGGTGGTGGTCTTCCCGGCACCGTTCGGGCCGAGCACGGCGAAGACCTCGCCGCGTTCGACGGTCAGGTCGATGCCGTCGACGGCACGTACCTCGCCGTAGCTCTTACGCAGCCCCTTGACCTGGATGACTGCATCGGTCTGTGTCATGCCATCCAGCATCGCGACGGCGAGCGCCGCCCGGAGCCATCGAAGGACTGGTCGGGCATCCACCAAAAGGTGGAGGCGACGCCGGCTCGATGGCGCTCAGGCCGGTGCGGGGTGCCCGCCGCTCAGCTGGACGTGGACGTCGGCCTCACGGAAGCCGAGCCGGGTGTAGAGGGGATGCAGCTCGCGTACGGCGGTCAGCCAGATCAGGCTCGGGTCCAGCTGCCTGGCCGCTTCGACGGCCGCCGCGCTGATCGCGACGCCGATGCCGCGGCCGCGATGGCTCGGCAGGACGGCGATGCCTCCGATGTACGCGGTGCCCGCTGCCAGTTCGACCTTCGCGCACGCGACCGGCTGCCCGTCGATGCGGCCGACCAGGTACCGGGAGTCCTTGTGCGCAAGGGCTTGCGGAGCGAAGAGCGGAGCGAACTCTTCGCCGAACACCGCGAGGAACTCCGCTCGGTCGTGGCTGCGGCCGATGGTGAGGCCGTCGACGGCATGCACCGAACCCGCTTCCGGGCCGGCGGACAGCACCAGGCACGGCAGCTCGAGGCGCGGCGTCAGGCCGGCGAACACCGGCTCCCTCGCATGCGCGGCGCGGATCGTCACCGTCCAGGCCGCCGCGTGGTCGGCGAGCCATCCGGTCGCGGCGGCCAGTGCGTGCGGCGACGGAACGTCCATCACCTTGGCCTGCGTCGCCCACGGCTGCCGGAGCGGGTAGCTCACGCACGGGATGCCGGCGACGACTTCGGCGAACGCGCCTTCGGCGAGCTCCGCCGGGAGAGCTGACTCGGCTGCCGACAACGCGGCAACGACATCGGTGCTCATGGCCTGATGGTCGCAGGCCGTACGGGCGAGGGGCCAACGGATTTCGGACGGCTGGCGGTGGATCTCATCCCAGCACGACCGCCACGCAGGCGCCGACGAAGAGCAGTTGCATCAACGTGCGGGGCACCAGCGGCGTCGCCGGCCTGCCGCCGAGCGGCACGTCGCGCCGGGCGGCGTAGACGTTCGCGGGGAACATCGCCACCATCAGCAGCGCCAGGCACACCGCCGCCGCGGTACGGGTGGCCGGGAGGAGCAGGCCGGCGGCGCCGAGCAGTTCCAGCCCGCCGGTGAGCGCGACCAGCAGCTCCGGCCGCGGCAGCCGGGGCGGCACCATCGCCACCAGGTCCGCCTTCAGCGGTCCGACGAAGTGCGCCAGGCCGGTGACGACGAACATCGCGGCCAGGCCGCCGGCCAGCGCCGGCTGCCAGCTGTCGAACGCGGACCAGGCGAGTCCGAGCAGGCGGAACAGGATGCTGCCACCGATGAGAGCGATGAGCGGGGCCATCCCGGTCTCCTATCTTGTCACTGACTAGTTCGGATGTTGGCGACACTACTCCACGAACTTGTCATTGGCAAGATCGGCTGCCAGAGTGAACGGCATGACCGCTCGCCCCTACCACCACGGCGACCTGCGGCGCGCGCTGCTGCGCGAGACCGCCGTCGTCCTCGCCGAGTCCGACGCCGGTCCGGCGGCGCTCAGCCTGCGCGACCTGGCTCGCCGGGCCGGTGTTTCGCATGCGGCGCCGGCACACCACTTCGGCGACAAGGCCGGGCTGCTGACCGCGTTCGCCGCCGAGGGTTACGACCTGCTCGCCGACGCGCTGGCCGGCGCCTGGAGCCGGCACGACGACTTCATCGAGGTCGCTGTCGCCTACGTCCGCTTCGCGACGACGCACCGGCAGCACTTCGACGTGATGTTCCGTCCCGAGCTCTACCGTCGCGACGATCCGGACCTGGTGGCGGCCGAGCGCCGGTCCGCCGAGCAGTTGTACGCGGGGCTGGCGCGACTGGGCGAAGCGCCGCCGCGGTCGCCGGCGGGGTCCGACCCCCGTGCGATCGCGGCGTGGTCGCTGGTCCACGGGTTCGCCACGCTGCTGCTGGCCGGCAACCTGCCCCAGGCCGAGAAGGACCCGGAGGCTGCCTTCCGTTCGGCCGCGACCACGTTCGTCCGGGCCAGGCGTTGACGAGCGGTCAGCCCGCGTGCGCGTCGACGAGGGTGCGCACCTCGTCGGCGCAGCCCCAGGAGAGCGTCATTCCCGCGCCGCCGTGGCCGTAGCAGTGGACGACCAGGCGGCCGTCGCCTGCGGGTTCGGCTTGCAGGCGTACGGTCGGGCGCTTCGGGCGCAGGCCCACCCGGTGCGCCACCACCCTGGCGCTCGCCAGCGCCGGCACGAGCTGTTCGGCCTTGCCGAGCAGGCGGCTCGCGACCTCCCGCCGCGGTGTGCGATCCCACACGCCGTCCTCCGCCGTGCCGCCGACGACGATGGTGTCGAGGCGCGGAACGATGTAGCAGAGGTTCTCCTCGTCGCCTTCGTCGAGCCACCACTCGGTGAGCCCGACCTGCTCCACCAGGCAGATCTGCCCGCGTACGGGAGTCAGCGACTGGTCCGCGGCGAGGTGCCGCGCGCCCAGGCCGCTGCAGTTGACGACGATCGGCGCCTGGTTGGGCAGCGCGTGCATGGCCTGGCGAGTCAGCGTCCCGCCGAGCTCGGCGAGCCGTTTCGTCAACCAGGCGAGGTAGACGTCCATGTCGGCGACCGGCGACTCGAAGCGCCAGCCGTCGGCGTAACCGTCCGGAGGAGTGAGCCGGTCGAGCCGCCGGACCGCCGATGCCCACCACGGATCGGCGGGCGCCGGCTCGGTCAGCAGTTCGGTGCCCCAGCGCATCCGTACGCCTGCGCCGGGCTCGGTCCGCGCCAGCTGCTCGAACGCCGTGAAGCTTGTCGCAGCCCAGCCGAGCACGCGGTCCTTCGGCTCGGCGAGGTAGGGATACCAGAGCGCGGCCGCCACGGTCGAGGTGGTCTCCGGCGGCAGGTCGCGAGCGATCACCGAGACGTCGTAGCCGGCTTCGGCGAGCCGGACGGCACACGTGAGTCCGACGACGCCGGCACCGATGACGAGCACACGAGTCATGTTGGTTCCCTGCCCCAGGCGAGCTTGCCGGCAACGTAGGCCGTCACCTTCGGCGCCGCCGCGTAGGTGGTGGCGAGTTGGTAGCTGTAGTCGTCGCTCTGGTCGAGGTTCGTCCAGTCCTGCTTGTGCACCCTGATCTGGATCTGGCCGGTCGACTCGCCAGGGTTGAGCCAGCTCGCCCCAGCGCCGAAGCCGAGCACGAGCACGCGATCGGCGCCGTCCCGGCCGTCGGTGACCACCTCGATCCCGCGGCGGATGTTGTCGCGGTTCCTCACGGCGTAGTCACACTCGGCCTGGAACGTCGCCGGGTCGTCGTCGGCGCTGAACCAATAGCGGATCGTCACCTGGGACAGCTTGATCGGCTCCTTTCCCCGGTTGAACAGGTCGAAGTAGGCGTTGATCTGCTGGCCCTCCGCCGCGCCGGCGTTCTGGACCCGTACTTCGAGCTCAGCGGGTGGGGCGACCGGGCTGGCCGGCGGCGTCGTCGTTTTGGTCGGTGCGGCGGTCGACGGCCGGTCGGGGCGGTTCAGCGCGAAGACGAGCAGGAGGATGATCGCAATCGCGCCGATCGTCGTGGCCAGGAGCGTGGCGAGGTTGCGGTTCTGCGTACGCGTGCTCTTGCCACGCGTACGGAACCGGGTCGTCAGCGCGTCGGTGAGCAGCCGGGTCCTGGACGGCGGTGGGGGAGCCGCGCCGTTAGCCGGCTGGCTGGTTGTTGGCACGAGGGTGCCCGCGATCTCGGCCATGGTGGGCCGGTCGCCCGGTGCCGCTGACCGGCAATGTGCCTGTAGTTCAGCCAGTTCAGCCAGTTCAGCGTGCTCGGCCGGGTGGTCGCGGGGCACGAGCTCGCCGAGGATGACACCGAACGAGTAGACGTCGCTCTCGGGAGTGGCGGGCGCGCCGGCGAGTACTTCGGGTGCGAGGTACTTCGGCGTGCCGTGCGTGGCCGTCTCTGCGTGCCCGATCGTGGAGATGCCGAAGTCGACGACCTTGGCGCCGGCCGGGGTCAGCACAACGTTGCCGGGTGTCACGTCGCGATGGACCACTCCCCGGCGATGCGCGGCCGCCAGCGCCGAGGCGATCTGGCCGGCGATCGTCCTGGCCGTTGCCGGGTCGGGCGGTGTGGTGGTCAGCCGGGCGGCGAGCGTGTCGCCTTCGAGCAGCTCCATCACGATGTACGGTGGCGACTCGCCATAGTCGTACACGCTCGTGATGTGCGGGTGCGAGAGCCGGGCCGCCGCGCGGGCCTCCTTGCGGAGCTGCTCGCCGCCGGAGGCCATCAGCTTCACCGCGACGAGTCGTTCGAGTACCTCGTCGTAGGCGCACCACACCGTGCCCATGCCGCCGCGCCCGATCTCGTTGACGAGGCGGTAGCGCTCGCCGATCCGCGTACCGCGGGCGAAAGAGCTCACGGGACCCAGTCTGCACGGTCCCGTTTCGACTATGCGGGGACTCGTGACTAGTGCGGGCTGCCGCTCGGCTCGTACTCCGTGCCGCACGGGCCGCCGCCGATGCTCGCGTCGAGATGGATGCGCTGGCCGTTCATCCGCATGGTCGGGTACGACGTCGAGATGCGTGCGGTCGACGCGCCGACGTAGTGGCAGATGAACGAGCGGCGGAACCGGTCGGACGTGTTGGGCCCGGAGCCGTGGACCAGGCTGCCGTTGAAGAACAGCACGTCGCCTGGCCGCAGGTCGACCGGGACGGCCGAAAGGCCGGGCGGCGGCGGCACGTACTCGCGGGTGAACGACACCGACGAGTCGGCCTCCTCGGGGCAGAACAGGTCCATCGCGTGGGTGCCGGGGACGACCTCGAGTCCGCCGTTGTCGCGTCCGATCACGTCACACGCGACCCACGCGGCGACGCACGTACCGGGCTCGACCTTGAGGTAGAAGTTGTCCTGGTGCAACGCCTGGCCCTTGGCACCTGGTGGCTTGAAGTAGAACATGCTCTGCGCAGCGAGCACCTCCTCGCCGAGGAGACCCTCGAGGATCGCGTTCAGCCGGGAGTCCAGCAGGTAGCGACGGGCCAGCGGGCTGAACTGGTCGGGGAACATCACCCGCGGGTACTCCCGCAGCGCGTCGTACGGTTCGCCGGGAAGCTGCGGCTGCGGGCTGAAGTGCCGGGGGACCGGTCCGCCGGCCTTGATCGCCGCGAACTCCTCGCAGATCTGCGCGATCTCGTCCGCGTCGAACAGGCCGCGGACGACGGCGTAGCCGGATTCGGCGAACCGGCGCAGCTCAGCTTCGCTCAAAGTGGTGGATACGCTCGAATCGATGCTCGTCATGCTGTCGAGGCTAAGCGTGCGCAGGCCGGCCTGGGGATGTCTGTGAGTGCCGAGGACCTGCCTGATCCTGCTGCCGCTCGCGAGACTCCCGCGCCGCCGGCCGAGTCGCTGGTGGCGGCATGCCACAGCCAGCAGGCGTTCGTCCACCGTGAGCGCGGTGCGCCGAACTGGCTCTTCACCTGGACGACGACCGGCAACGGCTGGTTTCGGCAGGGCGGGGTTGACGTGCTGATCCAGCCCGGAGACCTGGTGATCGCCGGCCCGGACGTGACCCACGACTACGGCGTGGCACGCGGAGCGCCGGGATGGACGCTGTGGTGGGTGCACTGCCAGGCGCGCAGCACGTGGCAGCCGTGGCTGCGGCCGTACGAAGTGGGGTCCCGGCTGTACGCCCTGCGTGGGGTCGCGGAGGCGGTGCGGCCGCGGATCGAGTCCGCGTTCCAGCGCCTGCACACCGACGCCCGCTGGCCGGGCGATGGGGCAGCGGCTCCTCCGCCCCCTCCCGCTGGGGTGGACTGGTCGCGCCCGGCGATCGCATGGGGCGCGTCGGCTCGGGAGCTGGCCCTGAACGCGGTCGAGGAGATCCTCCTGCTGGCGATGGCTGCCTCGGCCGGCGCTTCCGCGGTTGGCGACGACGTGGCCGGGGACGACCGAGTCCGCCGCGTGGAGGCTCTCCTGCAGGCCGACCCAGCAGCTCCGCACACGGTCGCGTCGCTGGCCGCGCAGGTCGCGTTGTCACCGTCCCGGCTGGCACACCTGTTCGTGGAGCAGACCGGCCGCACCCCGATGCAAGCCCTCCGCGACGCCCGCCTGCGCCATGCCGCCCGCCTCCTGGAGGCGACCGACCTGACCGTGGAAACGATCGCGGCGGCCTCGGGCTTCGCCAGCCCTTTCCACTTCTCCCGCGTCTTCCGCGACCGGTTCGGCACCCCACCAGCGAGCTACCGAACGGCCTACCGGTCGGCTCGCGCCACCGGCTGAACAGCGACCCGCCCGCCGCGCTCACCGCGAGCGCGACGGCACTCCACCAGTGAGGTTGGCTCAACTGTGTGCGCTTCAGGCACCCCGTCGGCAAGCGAGCCGGGCTCTAGACGATCGGAGCATTGGTTGTGTGGTCTGACTTAGGTCCGGTGCACTCAGAAGAGGCGGAGGCTGGGGTCGTCCAGGCCGCGCAGGGCGTCGTAGTCGACGGTGAGGCAGGAGATGCCGCGGTCGGTTGCGAGGACGCGGGCCTGTGGCTTGATCTCCTGCGCCGCGAACACGCCGCGGACCGGCGCCAGCAGCGGGTCGCGGTTCAGCAGGTCCAGGTAGCGCGTGAGCTGCTCCACCCCGTCGATCTCGCCGCGGCGTTTGACCTCGACAGCCACCGAGGCGCCTTCGCCGTCACGGCAGAGCAGGTCGACCGGGCCGACGGCAGTGGGGTACTCGCGGCGCACCAGCGTCCAGCCCGCGCCGAACGTCTCCGGGTGTTCGGCCAGCAGCTCCTGCAGGTGCGCTTCCACGCCGTCCTTCTGCAGTCCGGGGTCGACGCCGAGCTCGTGGGCGGAGTCGTGCAGGACGGCGGCGATGGTGATCCGGAGCTCCTCGCCGGCCTTGTTGGTGACCTTCCAGACGCCGTCGTCCTCTTCGAGCTTGCAGGGCGGCGACATCCAGTTCAACGGCTTGTACGACCCGCCGTCGGCATGCACCAGCACCGAGCCGTCGGCCTTCACCATCAGCAGGCGAGGGGCCATCGGCAGGTGGGCGGTCAGTCGTCCGGCGTAGTCGACCTGGCAGTTCGCGATCACGAGGCGCACGACGGTTCACCATAGTGCCAACGGGGCGTTCGACCGCGCTCAGTCTCGCCCGCGTGGCGTGATGCCAATGCCTGTGCGGCAGCGCGGCTCACAGGCTGTCGTACGTCGCCACTTCGATCAGGTTGCCGTCGGGATCACGCAGAGCGATCAGCGTCATCTCGCCGAGCCAGTCCTGCCGTGTGATCGGGCCCTCCTCGATGGCGACGTCGTTCTGCCGGAGGTGTTCCATCACCAGTCCAAGGGGTACAGCTGAGACGAAGCTGATGTCCACCTGGCGATCGGATCCTCCCTCGCCCCGACGAAACTCGATCCACTGATGCGTCGACCGCACTCCGATCCGCCCGTCACTGAACGTAGACGGCACCAGGCCCAGCATCTGGATGTAGAACCGCCGGCTGCGCTCCGGGTCGGCCACCGTCAACGTCAGATGGTTGAACCGGTCCATCCGGACCAGCGGCCGTCCGGCCAGCAGCGCGCGCAGCGCCGGTCCGTTCTCCAGCTCGTCGAGCTTGTCCAGCTCGACCCAGCACGCTTCGTACGAACCGCGCTCCGCCCGCCATTCCTCCGGCTTCTCCAGATGATCAGGCCATTCGCCCGTACCGAACCGCCCGCCGACGATGTGCGCGCGGAAGTAGATGAACCGGTGGTCGCCGAACGTCTCGTCGTACGGCTCGCCGGTCACCTCGACCCGGACACCGAGCTCCTCCCACGCCTCACGCTCTCCGGTCTGCTCGAACGTCTCGCCGGGCTCGACGCCGCCGCCGGGCAGCGTGTAGTAGACCCGGCCGCCACGAGTGCGGCGGATCATCGCGAGGCGCCCGTCTTCCACGATCAGGAGCCTCACCCGCGGAGGCTGCGGTGGTGGCTTCATGGCACGGGAGCGTAGCGCCGCATGAGTTGGATACGCCGCAGCCTGGCCGCCCTGGTGACTGTCGGTTTGGCCGTCCCCACCGCCACCGCGGGAGCCGACGCGGGGGCCGACGCCTCGTACACCGTGCAGGTCACGCTCGTCGATCGGGCCGGCCGGGTGCTCGACGACCCGGACGACCCTGCCTTCGAGGGTCCGGCCTGGCTGGAGAACGTCGCCGACGGCAACCTCGTCCCGCTCGAGGCGGGGGCGGGCCACCTGCGGGCCAAGGTGACACGCGGCCGCTACACGCTGGTCACGGCCGTACGTTCACCCGACGAGTCGCTGACGCTGCTCGCCGAGCCGAAGCTCCAGGTCACGGCCGACGCCGCGGTCACGCTCGACGCGCGCCGGGCGAACCCCGTCGACCTGACCGTCGACGCGCCGGACGCGAAGCGAGAGCAGGCCACGCTGGGCATCGTGCAGCAGAGCGGTGTGCCCGGGTCGGTGGCGGGCACCCTGTTCGACGTCCGCCAGGACGTCCCGCTGTACGCCTTGCCGACCGCGCCAGTCACCGACCAGAAGCTGCTCTTCTACTACCGCGACCGGCTGAGCTCCGGCCGTGGAACCTACGACGTGCTGGTCGGCACACCGGACCGGATCCCGGCCGACCCGCGCTACTCACCGCACGACTCCGACCTGACCCAGGTCGACGTGGACATCGCCCAGCCGGGCATCGCGGTGCCGGGCGTGTGGCGGCTGACCACGTCGCTTCCGCGGGAGATCAGCCGCGAGGTGGAGGTGAAGCTCCCGATCGAGGGCCCCGGCAAGCACACGGTCCTGGTCAATCCCGTGCTCCCGGACGGGCAGCCGGCCCTGTGGACGGACGGCTTCGAAGCCCAGCCGACGGCGGACGATCCGCGTCTGCACTACTACCAGGAATGGGGCGCCTACAACGACTCGACGTTCCGCCCCGGCCGGCGGGTGCCGATCACCTACGGCACGGCCGCCTTCGGCCCGAGCGCCGGCGGCTGGTGGGACGACGAGAGTGGCGTGCTCAGCGTCGACGAGCTCGTCGCCTCGACCGGGCGGACCTTGTCGCCGTCCAACCACTACGTCGGCAGCGGGAAGCTGTGGCGGGACGGCGAGGTCATCGCGGAGTACGGCCCCGACTACGACGGCTTCGAGTTCGAGCCGTCGGCGCGCCGGGCAAACTACACCGTCGAGTTCGGCAACGAGCCGGGGCTGGACCCGCGCTGGGCCGCGTACGGAACCAAGGTCACCGGCCGCTGGACCTTCGTCGCGGCGCATCGGCCGGGCTCCGGGCGTGCCGACCTGCCGCTGCTGAACACCCGCCTCACCGGCCCGTTCGACGAGCTCGGCCGTGCACCGGTGGGCCGGCCCTTCCCGCTGACCCTCCACGCCGGCGACGGCGAACCGGCGGCGCGCCTGACCTGGGCCACGCTCTCCCTCTCGTACGACGACGGCCGGACCTGGCACAGCGTGCCACTGACCAAGGCACCCGACGGCAGCTGGCGCGGCACGGTTACCCACCCACCGGCCGGCAACGGCTTCGTCGCCACCCGCGTCAACGCCCGCGACGCCAACGGCTCGGGCGTCTCGTACACGATGCTGCGCGCGTACGGACTGCGCGAGCCGTAACAACCCTCCCCAAGGGCGCGGCCGTGAGCCGCGAGCTGAAGAGCAGCACAGCCACCGCGATCGAGCAGAGCAAGCAGACCACCGCGGGCTCTGGAAGTGGCTCGCCACCGCCCACTCCATGCCGCCGATCAGGTCGGACTCGTACCCGATGCCGTGGTCGCAGAGGCGCTGACAGTCGCCGCGACCAACCGGAACCAGACCAGCTCGCGAGCTGACTAACGGCCGCAGCCGCAGGAGCCGCCGCAGCAGCCTCCACCCGAGGCAGCGGCGGCGCCTCGGCTCCCGCCGAGCGCGACGGTCGACAGCAGCTTGACCGTGTCGTCGTGCCCAGCCGGGCAGGCCGCCGGGGCGCTGGACTCGCTCATCGGGCGGTTGGCTTCGAAGGTGTCGCCGCAGGTGCGGCAGCGGTACTCATAACGCGGCACGCCACCAGCTTAGGGTCTTTGGACCTGACTTTCGAGAGCTCCCCGGTTCGTAGCAACTTTCCATCAGGCGTGTGGCGTCTGCGTTCATAACGCTGGGCCGCGCGTCGAGCGGCTCGCATCGGGAGGGGAACAGCGCTCATGAGCTCATGGCGTGACTCGATGTTTGGATCTGTACGAAAAACCATGCTCGCCTTGCTGGCGAGCGGGCTGGCCATCACGACGATTTCCGCGTCGGTCCCGGCCTCGGCGGTGGTTCCGCCCGGCTCCGGATCGGACTCCGGAAACGCCTCCGCACATCGCGGCGAGAAGTTCAAGATGGTCACACTCATCACCGGCGACCGAGTTCGCCTGGTGAAGGGAGCGAAAGGGTACGCGGCAACCGCCTCGCCCGGCCCCGGCCGGGACGGCGTGGTGTTCGGTACCGAACGACGCGGGGACTCGCTCTGGGTGTTCCCGTCGGATGCCGTCTCGCTGGTGGCGTCCGGCCGGCTGGACCGGCGGCTGTTCGAGGTCTCGCAGCTGGCCGAGGACGGATACTCCGACAACGTACGCAAGACGATCCCGCTGATCGTCCAGCACAGCAAGGGCAAGCAGGTCTCTACGCTGCCCAAGGGCGCGGCGACCAGCCGTGAGCTGGCGAGCGTCGAGTCGACGGCCGTACAGCAGAAGAAGCAGTCGGCGACGGCGTTCTGGAAGTGGCTGACCGGCAGCACGAAGGCGGTGCCCGGCAAGAAGCAGGCGATCGCCGGCGCGTACGCCGGAGACGTCCGGAAGGTCTGGCTCGACGGCAAGATGAAGGCGTCGCTGGACCGTTCGGTGCCGCAGATCGGCGCCCCGGAGGCCTGGAAGAAGGGCTACACCGGAAAGAACGTCAAGGTCGCGGTCCTGGACACCGGCATCGACACCGCGCATCTCGACCTCAAGGGCGCCGTGCTGGCGTCGAAGGACTTCAGTGGCAGCGGCAGCGTGATCGACCACTTCGGTCACGGTACGCACGTCGCCTCGATCATCACCGGGGATGGTGCGCGGTCGGGCGGCAAGTACAAGGGTGTGGCGCCGGATGCCAAGCTGCTCAACGGCAAGGTGCTCGACGACTTCGGTTCTGGTAGCGAGTCGACGGTCATCGCCGGTATGGAGTGGGCGGTGGCGCAGCAGGCCAAGGTGGTCAACCTGAGCCTGGGTGGCGGGCCGACCGATGGCACCGACATCGTCGACGTCGCGCTCAACGAGCTCAGCCTGTCCTCGGGCACGCTGTTCGTCGTCGCGGCCGGTAACTATGGCCCGGATCGCTACACCGTGACCACGCCGAGTTCGGCGAACGAGGCGTTGTCGGTGGCGGCGACCAACCGCAACCAGACCACGGCCGACTTCTCCTCCGCGGGCCCGCGGATCGGCGACTTCGCGGTGAAGCCGGAGATCGCGGCACCCGGCCGCGACATCGTGGCCGCGCGTGCGGCCGGCACCGAGCTCGGCCCGATCGTCAGCACTTACTACACCAGCCTGTCGGGCACCTCGATGGCCACGCCACATGTCGCGGGCGCGGCAGCGATCCTGGCCCAGCAGCAGCCGACCTGGAACGCGCGGCTGCTGAAGTCGGCGCTGATGGGCACCTCCAGGCTGCCGGTCAACGAGTCGGTGTTCCGCCAGGGCGCCGGGTTCCTCGACGTGGCCAGGGCGGTGAACCAGAAGGTGTTCACCCTCGAAGGCAGCCTCTCGGCCAACCTGCAGTGGCCCCACACCCAGAAGGCCACCCGCACCCTCACCTACCGCAACCCCGGCGCGAGCCCACTGACGCTGAGCCTCGCGTTCCGTCCGGTCGACCAGAACGGTGCCGCCCCGGCAGCGGGCGTGTTCAGCATGCCCAACACCGTGACCGTCCCCGCGCGCTCCACCGCCAAGGTGACGCTGACCATCGACCCCACCAAGAGCCGGCCCGGCCTGCTCTACCAGGGCCGCATCACCGCCACCGCCACCGGCATCTACGTGCGCACACCCGTCTCGGTCAACGTCGAGCAAGAGGCCTATGACGTCAGCCTCGACATCACCGACCGCAACGGTGACAAGGTGACGGGTCTCGACCAGGGCCAGCTGTTCGACGCGCCGTACCTCATCAACGCCGCGACGGGCGAATCCGCGATCGTGGCGCGCCCGAAGGACGGCAAGTGGGTGGCCCGGGTTCCTCGTGGCGCGTACACCGTCGCGCTCCAGGTGCTCACCCTGGCGCCGTCCGGCTCGCTGAGCCAGACCACGCTGGCCGTTCCGAGGATCACGGCGACCGCGCCGGTCGCGCTGACCCTCGACGCCAGGCAGGGCAAGCAGGTCACCGCCAAGGTCGACGGCGCGAGTCCGGTGACCCAGACGATCGGCACCGCGCTTGCGATGGACATCCAGGGCATCGTCTGGGGAAGCGGCGTCCAGGTCACCGACCTGACCGCGCAACCGGAGGCGTTCGCCGTGGGCGTCGCGTCGTTCGGGCGTCCGGCGGAGTTCTCGCTGTTCCAGGAGATCTCCACCACGGCCGGCTCCTACGACATCCCGTACACCAGTTCCGGCTCGATCCCGGACGGCCTGGAGTACGCCGTCGCGGACAGTCAGCTGGCCGAGGTGAACGTGTCGATCAACGCGCACAACGTCAAGGCGGTGGGTGACTACCTCCGCGACGTGTTCTTCGGCTCGCCCGAGTTCTTCACCGCGTTCGGCTCCTCGGCATCGGTCACGACGCCGACAGCTCGCACGTACCGGGTGCTGCCGGAGGTCTCCGGCCAGCCGACGGAGTGGTACAGCACGCTGTGGGCGAACCAGCCCAGCGGCGAGTGGGCCTACGACGAGTTCCTCTACGAGGGACTGGCGTACGAGGCCGGCAAGCAGTACGCCGTGAAGCTGAGCGCGGCCGCCTGGTCGCCGCAGGGCACCGGGGCGATCTGGAGCGACAACTACATGGAGGTCGACTTCGGCCCGTTCGACCCGTCGGGCGGGAGCTCGATCTACCCGTACCCCGAGGAGTCGGTGACGGGTGACTGGGTGCTCAAGCGCGGCAGCACGACGGTCGCCACCTCGGCGACGCCGTGGTACGTCTACACCGAGCGTGCTGTGCAAGGCGCGACGTACACCGCCGTGATGCACGCGGCGAAGCAGTCGCCGTGGTCGCCGTTCGTGCCGAAGGTGTCCGGGACCTGGGTGTTCAAGGCCCCGGCGGTGACCGAGGACGTGGCCACACTGCCGATCATCTCGACGGCGGTCACCGGTGACTTCGACAAGTGGGGCCGGGCACCGGCCGGCCGGGCGTTCCCGATCACGCTGAACGTCACGGGTGCCCAGGGCGGCGTCGCCACGGCGACCGTCCGGGTGTCGAACGACGACGGCAAGACCTGGACGTCGGTGCCGGTCAGCAACGCCTCCGGGCAGTGGGTGGCCAACGTGCCGCACCCGGCGACGTTCACCAACCCGTACATCTCGCTGCGGGTCGTCGTGACCGACGCACAGGGCAACAGCGGTGGCTGGACCGCCACGCGCGCCTACAAGATCGCCAACCTGGGGTGAGGCTGGTGACAGAGTCTGGCTGAGTCCAGCTCTGGCCGGCCGAGGGCGGGCCTCCTCGTCATGTGACGGGGAGGCCCGCTCCAGTTCATCCGTAAACTGCCTGTGTGTCCCGCCGCCACCGCCGCAAGCCGCAGCCGGCCGCCGACTCCGAGCCGCGGCCGCTGTTCGGTGGGCACGAGACGATCGAGGAGTGGCCTGACGGCGAGTGGCACGTCCGCCGGATCACCGGCTCCTCCAGCACCAAGCCCTACCGCTGCCCGGGCTGTGACCAGGTGATCACGCCGGCGACGCCCCACACGGTCGCCTGGCCGGTCGACCCCATCTCGTTCACCGGCACCGGTCTCGACGAGCGGCGGCACTGGCACAACAGCTGCTGGCGGGCCCGGCTCAACCGGCGCACCCGTCGGTAGGGTCGAGCCTGTGGCACCGATTCGCGCGAACAGCGTTCTTCCCGCCCGTCGCACGCCGCTGACCCTGCACACAGCCGACGGGCTGGCCCTGATCGGCGAGCTGGCGGTGCCGCTCGACCGCGACCCGGTGGCGACCATCGTCTGCGTCCACCCGCTGCCCACGCACGGCGGCATGATGGACAGCCACATCTACCGCAAGGCCGCCTACCGGCTCCCGGCCCTGGCCGACCTCGCGGTGCTCCGGTTCAACACCCGCGGCACCAAGAGCGTGCAGGGACAGAGCGAGGGCACGTTCGACTCGGCGCAGGGGGAGCGGTTCGACGTCGCGGCGGCGCTGGAGTACGCCGAGTTCGCCGAGCTGCCGCACATCTGGCTGATCGGCTGGTCGTTCGGCACCGACCTGGTGCTGAAATACGGCTGCGACCCGAGCGTGGAGGGGGCGATCCTGCTGTCGCCGTCGCTGCGGTGGTCGACGCCTGCGGATCTGGCCGCCTGGGCGGAGTCCGGGAAGCCGGTGACCGCGCTGGTCCCGGAGCTCGACGACTACGTACGCCCCGACGAGGCCCGCGAGCGGTTCGCGGCGGGCATCCCGCAGGCCGAGGTGGTCGCGATCGAGGGCGGCAAGCACCTCTGGGTGGGGATGGCCGAGCGGGCGCTCGACGAGATCGTCGCCCGCGTACGCCCAGGCAGTGGGCCCCTCCCGGCCGCCTGGGACGGCCCGATGGAGCTCGCCGACGCCAGCGCCTACGCCGACCAGACGGTCGCCGCGTTCGCCGACAAGCCGGTACCAGGGCCGGAACGAGAGGACTGACCCCGCGCCGGCGGTTTCGTAAACTTGCCGAAAGCGGTCAGGACTGCTACCCGTTCACCCGGACGAAACTTTGGATTGCGGTCCCTACACTGGACGTCGATGACAACGACGGACCCGTCGGCTGCCTCCAGCGCGGCCGTTCAACCTCAGGTTCCAAACCCCCTCCGCGTCGGCGTGATCGGGCTCGGCTTCGCCGGGCAGGCCGCCATGCAGGGGTTCCTGGACCTCCCTGATGTGGAAGTCGTCGGCCTGGCTGGACTCGAGGCCGACCGGCTCGCCGAACTTGGCGAGAAGCACCAGATTCCGCATCTTCACCTCCGCTGGGAGGATCTGCTCGCACGTGACGACATCGACGCCGTCAGCATCGCGACCCCCAACCAGCTGCACGAGCCGATCGCTGTGGCCGCTCTCGAGAGCGGCAAGCACGTGCTCTGTGAGAAGCCGTTGGCCCGCTCCGGCGTCGAAGCCGAGAAGATCGTGCAAGCGGCGGTTGACAACCACCGCGTGCTGAGGGTGATCTTCAACCACCGGCAGCGCGGCGACGTCCAGACGCTGAAGAAGCACGTCGACGCCGGCGAGCTCGGGCGGATCTACTACGCGAAGACGCACTGGGTCCGCCGCAACGGCATCCCCGGCCTGGGCAGCTGGTTCACCAGCAAGGAGCTCGCCGGTGGTGGCCCGCTGATCGACCTCGGCGTACACATGCTCGACATGACGCTCTACCTCCTCGGCGAGCCGAAGGTGCTGTCCGCCAGCGCCACGACGTTCGCCGAGCTCGGCCCGCGTGGGCTGGGTGGCTCGGGCTACGCCGCCAAACACAACGTCGGGTCCGCGTACGAAGTCGAGGATCTCGCCACGGCGTTCCTCCGGCTCGAGGGCGGCGGCGTGCTGGCGCTCGAGGTGAGCTGGGCGATGTACCGCGAGTCCGGCGACAACTTCGGCGTCGAGCTGTTCGGCACCGACGGCGGCGCCAAGATCGAGGTGCCCAACTACGCCACCGAGAACACGCTCCGGGTCTACACCGACGTGGCCGGCGTGCCCGCCGAGATCAAGCCCGAGGTGCAGCGCGGCAAGGGCCACCGCGAGGTCGTCCGCCAGTTCGTCGAGGCCATCCGCGGCGGCAACTGGAACGACCACGTAGGACGCGACGGGCTCGTCCGTTCGAAGATCATCGACGCCATCTACCTCTCCGCTCTCGAGGGCCGCGAGGTCCTCGTCAGCGAGTAGCAGCCGGCCGACACAGACCAAAGAACTGAGGACATATGAGCCCGATCCGGGTCACAGTGTGGGGCGAGAACGTCCACGAGCAGAAGGATGCCTCCGTCAAGGAGCTCTACCCCGACGGCATGCACAACACCATCGCCGACGGCATCCGGGAAAACCTCGGCGACGATGTTGTCGTCCGTACGGCCACCTTGCAGGACCCCGAGCACGGCCTCACCGAGGAAGTGCTGGCCGAGACCGACGTCCTGACCTGGTGGGGTCACGCGGCGCACGGCCAGGTCTCCGACGAGGTCGTCGAGCGTGTGCACAAGGCGGTGCTGTCGGGCATGGGCCTGATCGTGCTGCACTCGGGGCACTTCTCGAAGATCTTCGTCAAGCTGATGGGCACGACGTGCACACTGGACTGGCGTTCGGAGCACGACCGTGAGCTGATCTGGACGGTCGCGCCGGGTCACCCCATCGCGCAGGGGATCCCGCACCCGCTGATCATCCCCGAGGACGAGATGTACGGCGAGCTGTTCGACATCCCGCAGCCGGACGAGCAGATCTTCATCAGCTCGTTCTCCGGCGGCGAGGTGTTCCGCAGCGGCTGCACGTGGCGTCGCGGGCGCGGCCGGGTGTTCTACTTCCGTCCGGGTGACCAGGAGTACCCCACCTACCACCAGAAGGAGATCCGCAAGGTCATCTCCAACGGTGTGAAGTGGGCCGCTCCGACCGACGCCGAGCGCGTCCTGCCGACGGTCAACCGCCGCCCGACCGGCTGGTACGAGACGGGGGAGACGGTCTCCTCGACCGACCCGCGCCTCGCCAACCACTAGACGATCTATTCCAAGGGGTCGCCTGACGCGCGACGCCTGGCATCCACGCTGGCTGCGTTGTCGTCGATCGCCGGAGGCCCCTCCTGGCTCCTCCTCCGCCTTGCCAGCGCGGCGCCATGCGCCGCGCGCTTGACCGGCGACCCCCTGGAACAGATCGCCTAGAGCTCAACCACGCCGAACGCCTTCGGGCGCCGGCACAATGACCACGGGTGCTCGGTCATCCAGCCTTTGCCAGGCAGATTTGCCACGGGCGAGCGCTAATGACCGAGCACCCGTGGTCATGTAGGTTCTGCCAGGCAAATGTGCGGCCGGCGTCAGGCTCGTTCCTGGCGCGGGATGACGACCTCGCGCATGATCAACATGATGGCGGCGGCTGTCGGGACGGCCAGCAAGGCGCCGACCATGCCGAGGATCGAGCCACCGACCAGGGCGGCCACGACCACGATCATTCCCGGCACGCTCACCGAGCGCTGCATGATGCGCGGGTAGATCAGGTAGTTCTCCACCTGCTGGTAGATCACGTAGTAGACCAGGCAGATGATCCCGGTCGACAGCCCGCCCGTCAGGAACGCGAGCGCGATCACGAGGACCGACGACACCAGGCCGCCCACCAGCGGGATCAGCCCGAGCACGGCGACCGCGATGGCCAGCGCGAGCGCGTATCCGCGCAGCGGCCCCGCGAAGATGGTCAGGAAGAGGAACGTCATCGTGCCGGCCACCGCGGCGACCAGGAGCTGCCCGCCGACGTAACGGCCGATCTGCTCCAGGATCTTGTCGGACAGCCTCGACACCCGGTCACGGCGAGAACGCGGAACCATCTGGTAGACCGCGTGGGTGATCTTCGGCAGCGAGCCGAGGAAGTAGAGCGTCAGCACCAGCACGGTGAACGCGCTGAAGACCGCGCCGAACACGATCTTGCCGAAGCCGAGGATGCCGCCGAACAGGCCCGCGGCGAGGTCGCCGCTGGCGACGTAGTCCTCGATCTTGCCGATGATGTCGTAGCGGTCGTCCAGCTGCTGGATGTCGGGGTTGCGCTGAAGCTGCGCCAGCCAGTCGGGTACCTGCTGCACCAGCGCGGTGACCTGCTCGGTGACGACCGGGATGATCGCGAGCGCCATCAGGCCGAACAGCGCCAGCGCACCGATCACCACGGCGAACACCGCGAGCCCGCGCTTGACCCGGTGCCGTACGAACCACTCGACCAGCGGGTTCAGCGCGATCGCGAGGTACATGCCCACGATGAGCAGGACGAGCACGCTGCGTGTCGAAGCAAGCGCGTTCCCGAGCAGCCAGGCGGTGAGCACACCGATCGTTCCGACGAAGCCGAGGTAGAACGGCGACGTCCGCGACAGCCGCCGTCCGGCCACGCCCAGCGAGCCGTACGGGCCGACACCAGCGGTAGGTTCGCCGCCACCCGCGTCGGCCGGAGCCGATCCGTCGACACCACCCGAGCCGGAGCCCGTACCGGTGTCAGCGGCCTGGTCAGAGGGTGCGGCCGCGGCTCCCGGATCGGGCTTGGACGGGGTCTCGGACTGCTCCGGCTTGTCGGTCACCGTGCAGAGGATAGAGCGTCGGCGATCTCACCAACAGGGCGAGGAACCCTGGAATAGACCCGGATTCAGCCCTGGGATCGACCGGAACCGGCGCGCCGGTCGTCTAGGCCCCGTCCTTGCGCGGTGGACGCTTTGTCCCGCTCGGCCCGCCGGACTGCTGTCCCTGTCCGCGGCCGGACTGTCCTTGCCCGCGTCCGCCCGGCTGGCTCTGTCCCTGTCCACGGGTCGGGCCGTCGCCGCCCTTGCCCTGGGCGAGGGGCTGCTTGATGCCCTGTCCGCTGCTCTCTATCGGCGGGCTCGGCACCGGCTTCGGCGCTGCCTGCGGCGGCTCGGGAGCCGGGCGTACGGAAGCCGGCCCGGCGGGCTGCTGTCCGGGCAGCCCGGTGATCCGGCCCACGTTGTCGCGCAGCCGGGTGAGGCTTTCGAGCAGGTCGTCGCGCTGGCGGCGAAGGCTCGCGATCTTGCGTTCGGAGGCCGCGATGTCTTCGCGGGCCTTGGCCTTGCCGTCTGCCACTATGCGCTCGGCCTCGCCGCGAGCGTCCTTACGGATCCGCTCGGCCTCCCGGCGGGAGCCGGCCAGGACCTGGGTGACCCGGTCGTTGGCCGCGCGCAGCCGCTCTTCGGTGCGCTGCTCGGTGTCGGCGGAGTGCTTCTCGGCCGTACGCCGCAGCTGCTCGGCCTGCTGGCCGATCCGGTCGCTCTCCGCGACCGCCTTGCGGTGGATCTCGGACGCCTCACGACGTGCGTCGTCGACGATCTTGGCGACCTCGGAACGCTTGTCGGCGGCCTCGCGCTCGGCCTTGGCGATCAGCGACTCCGCTTCGTGCTCGGCCGCCTGCTTGCGCGCCGACATGCGCTGCTCGAGCTCGCGCTGCTGCCTGGCCGCCAGTTCGGTGGCCTGCGCGACCAACTCGTCGTGCCGCTTCTGCGCGGCCTCGATGATGCGCTGCGCCTCGCCCTCGGCGGAGTTCCGGCTCTGCTCGGCCTCTTCGTGTGCGCGCCGGCGCACCTCGGACGCGACCCGCTCCGCCTCGTTGTGCAGCCGGCGGGCGTCGGTCTCGGCCTCGGCGCGGATGTCGGCGCCCTTCTCCTCCGCACGCGCCGCGACGTCCATCGCCTGCTCTTCGGCGAGCGTCAGGATCTCCTGGGCGCGATGGCCGAGCTTCGCCCAGGTGGGCTCGCCCTTCTTGGCCAACTCACGCCGGGTCGCGGCCAGCTCGCGCTGCAGCTCGCTGATCTTGCGATCCTGCTCGGAGAGATCGCGTTCGAGCCGCGCGACACACGAGTCGACCTCCTGGCGGTCGTAGCCCAGCAGCACGGAAGTGAACGTCCGAACGGAAGTTCCCTTCTCCAAGATTGCAAGGCCCTCGTCGGGCGGCTCAGTCATCACGTTCTCCTCGACGCATTTGTCCAGCTATAGGTTGCAGCACGTGCGGGGCGCGCAGGGTACCAGTCAATCACCCGTCACCAATGTGAACGATGCTGTGCTCGACTAGTTCCACAAGAACTCCGCCCGCGTTCTTCGGATGGATGAAGTTGACCTTGGAACCCCCAGTACCCCGACGATACGTGTCGTAAAGCAGTTCCATGCCTTGCTGCCTTAGTTGTGCGGACGCGGAGGCGATGTCGTCGACGGCGTAGGCGACGTGGTGCAGACCTTCGCCCCGCTTGGCGAGAAAGCGCGCGACGGGTGTGTCGTCAGACAACGGCGCCACCAGTTGGACCGGCGGTCCGGCCGCGCCCGCCGGGCCGATCTCGAGCATGGCTTCGTGAACGCCTTGCTCTTCGTTCACTTCTTCGTGGCTGACGCGCATTCCGTAGGTCGAGGTGTAGGCGTCGATCGCGGCGTACAGGTCGTGCACGGCGATGCCGACGTGGTCGATGCCCTCGAACACACCGGGGTGGGGAGTGCCGGGCATTGCTTTGGTGGACATGGACCCATCCTGCGGCATCCGCCTGTGCTCCCGTGCGCTGCCGTACGCTCCGGAGCGTCGGCCCAGGTCGGTGCTGTCACGACCTAAGGTGGTCATATGACATCGGTACTGGTTGCGGGCGCACGCACGCCGATCGGCCGGCTGCTCGGCGCGTTGAAGGACTTCTCCGCCGCGGATCTCGGCGGCATCGCCATCAAGGCGGCACTCGAACGCGCGGGCGTGACACCTGAGCAGGTGCAGTACGTCCTGATGGGCCACGTCCTGCAGGCCGGCGCCGGGCAGATCACAGCTCGGCAGGCCGCGGTCAAGGCCGGCGTACCCATGTCGGTGCCGGCGCTCACCATCAACAAGGTCTGCCTGTCCGGCCTCGACGCGATCGCGCTGGCCGACCAGCTGATCCGCGCGGGTGAGTTCGACCTCGTGGTCGCGGGCGGCATGGAGTCGATGACCAACGCGCCCCACCTGCTGCGCAACTCCCGTACCGGCGTGAAGTACGGCGACACCACGCTCGTCGACTCGATGCAGTACGACGGGCTCTGGGACGCGTTCACCGACGTCAGCATGGGTGAGCTGACCGAGAACCACAACGCGAAGCTCGGGCTCGGCCGCGAGGAGCAGGACGCGTTCGCCGCGCGCTCCCATCAGCTCGCGGCCGCCGCCATCAAGGACGGCGTGTTCGACAGCGAGATCACCCCGGTGTCCGTGCCGCAGCGCAAGGGCGACCCGCTCGTGTTCGACACCGACGAGGGCGTCCGGGCCGACACCAGCGCCGAGGTCCTGGCCCGGCTGCGTCCCGCTTACACCAAGGACGGCACGATCACCGCGGGATCGGCCTCCCAGATCTCCGACGGTGCCTGTGCGGTCGTGGTCGCCTCCAAGGAGACCGCCGAACGCCTCGGGCTGGCCTGGATCGCGGAGATCGGCGCGCACGGCGTGGTCGCCGGACCCGACTCGACGCTGCAGTCGCAGCCGGCCAACGCGATCAGGGCGGCCTGCGCGAAGGCCGGCATCCAGCCCTCCGACCTCGACCTGGTCGAGATCAACGAGGCGTTCGCCTCGGTCGCGCTCCAGTCCACCCGCGAGCTCGGCATCGACGAGGCACGGGTCAACGTCCACGGCGGCGCGATCGCCCTCGGGCACCCAATCGGCGCGTCCGGCGCCCGGATCGTCCTCCACCTCGCGCTCGAGCTGGCCCGGCGCGGTGGCGGGCTCGGCGCGGCCGCGCTGTGCGGTGGCGGCGGGCAGGGCGACGCGCTGATCGTCCGCGTACCGGCGGCTGTGTGACTCGCGACCGGCGCCGCTCCCGGCCGGTCGGTGAGCTGGTCGACGCCGCCCGTACCGGCGACGCCCGCGCCGTCGCGCGGCTGATCTCGCTCGTCGAGAGTGGCGGGCCGGAGTCCGCGGAGGTCCGCGAGATCGCCAGACTGCTGGCTCCGTACACCGGTGAGGCGGAGACGATCGGCATCACGGGCTCGCCGGGGGTTGGGAAGTCCACGCTGACGTCCGCCCTGGTGGGCGCGTACCGGAAGCAGGACCGCCGGGTCGGCGTGCTGGCGATCGACCCGACCTCACCGTTCTCCGGAGGCGCGCTGCTGGGCGACCGCGTACGCATGCAGGAGCACGCGACCGACCCCGACGTCTACATCCGCTCGATGGCCACCCGCGGGCACCTCGGCGGTCTGGCCGCGGCCACTCCGCAGGCGCTGCGGGTGCTGGATGCCGCCGGCTGCTCGGTGATCATCGTCGAGACCGTCGGCGTGGGGCAGTCGGAGGTCGACATCGCCGGGCTGGCCGACACCACGCTGGTGCTGGTCGCCCCGGGCATGGGCGACGCGATCCAGGTCGCCAAGGCCGGCATCCTCGAGGTGGGCGACGTCTACGTCGTGACCAAGGCCGACCGGGAGGGCGCCGAGCGGGTCAGCCGCGACCTGCGGCACATGCTCGGCCTGGCGCAACGCGACGCCGGCGACTGGCGGCCGCCGATCGTGCTCACCGACGCCACCACCGGAAAGGGCGTCCCGGAGCTGGTCGAGGCGGTTGGCCGACACCGGACGTACCTCACCAGCGGTGACGAACTGACCCGGGCCAGGACCCAACAGGCGCGGGCCGAGATCGAGGCGCTGGCGTTCGCGGCACTTCGGGCACATGCGGCGAAACTGCCCGGCGACGATCGGCTCGACACGCTGGCGCGCCGGGTAGTCGCCGGTGATCTTGACCCGTACACTGCGGCCGACGATCTGCTTGGTGCGGTTTCCGCCAGGGTAGGTATGCCTTAGCCCGTTGCTACCAACTGGCCAGGTATGTGTACAGGCGGAATCGTAAAGTAGGCAGAGAGTAGCCAAATCCCTGGAGGGGGACTTTCGCGGCGTGGCGGATTCCACCTACAGTTCTAGATGGGCTACAACATGCACGGAGCAGCAGAGCCCCGGGAGGAGACTCGCACGTGTCGCCAGGCGTGAAGAAGATCGTGACGTGGGTGGCAATCGCCTTTGTCGCGTTCTACTTGATCAGCAACCCTGAGGACGCAGCTGGTGCCATCCGTGGCATCGGAAGCTGGTTCGCCACGGGTTTCCAGGCCATCATCAGGTTCCTCACCTCGGTCTTCCAGTGAGCATGTTTCGATGGATCCGACGCACCTTAGGTGACCCGAGGATCGTCAAGCATCTCCTCGCCGATGAGGGCGAGGTCGTCGTGGACGAGGTGCGCCACCACTGGGTGGTGTACGTCTTACCCGTCCTCGAGTGTGTCCTCGCCCTGATTCTTCTCGTCGTGATGTTCGGGCTCAGCACCGACACGTTCTGGGTACCGTTCGCCGTGGCGATGGTGCTGTTCGGCCATGCCGGCTGGCAGGCGCTCGAGCAGCACATGGACCGCTTCGTCATCACGAACATGCGCGTGTTCCGTGTGAGTGGTGTGCTCACCAAGAAGGTCGCCACCACGCCGATCATGCGAATCCTGGACATCACGGTCGACAAGCCGTTCATCGGGCGGATTCTCGGCTTCGGTCACTTCATCTTCGAGTCGGCCGCGCAGGAGCAGGGCCTCCGCGACATCAAGTACGTCGGCCGGCCCGACCAGCGCGACCTCACCATCCAGCGATTACTCCAGCGTTCCGGCCTGCGGGCGACGGCCAAGGAAGCCGACGCCGAGGACGAGGCGCCCGACAAGCCGGCCAGTCCGCGCTACCGGGCGGGCGGCAAGAAGGCCGACCACCCACGCCTTGGCAACCGCCCGACGGCGCGCCGGTTGCCTCGCTGACTCTCTCAGCAGATCATCACTCTTCGTCACCGACCCAACGGGCGGCTGGGCTTGCGTATGCGTACACAAGCCCGGCTTGTCCGGGTCGGCTAGGCTGATTGCTAACAGAGAGTGTCGCGTTGGTGAACGTCGCGGACTATTTGTGAGTGTTTTGTCAAGGATCAGCGTCTGAGCTGGCCCTGACCACCACTGACGCGATAGAACCGAATATGCGAGGTTTTTCGCCCGCACCCATCACGTGGGTCGCTGCGGCAGGTCTCGTATGCTCGTAGGGTTGCCCGGGGGTTGACGGCTTGTCCTTTAGCCCTCGGCGATGTGCCCGTGCGGGTGGGTTCTACCAGGCCAGTGGGAAGGGAGTCGGCTCGAGATGCGAGGTCAGGTCTCGGATGTGAACCGGGACTTGTCGTCCGGGAACCGGTCACGTCCTCCGATCCTGTCGATCTTCCTGGCGATGGGCGTGATCGCGATCTTCGCCGACCTCGCGATGGGCGGAGTCCTGCTGAAGGTCGACGCGCTGGTCGCTGGCGTATGGACTTACCGCGGGCCTTACGACTACCCACTCGCCGACTTCCTCGACCCGATCGGACAGCGGCTCCTCTGCCTGCCGATCCTGTTCGGCGTGGCCTACTGGCTGTGCCGGCGGCTCAGCACGATCCGGCCGCTCGTCATCGCGGTCGGCGGCACGTTGCTGCTCAACTTCGTGATCGGCGTGGTCAAGATCGCCACCGAGCGGCAGAGCCCGCGCACCGGTGGGCCGGAGCTCTTCTCCGGCGACAACGTGCTGTTCCCGTCGGGGCACACCGCCAACGTGGTGTTCGTCTACGGCCTCGCGGTCGCGCTGCTGATCCGCTACGGCAAGGTCCGTCCCAGCACGCGCGCGCTGCTGGTCAGCGTGGTCGGTGCGCTGTTCGCGCTGATGACGGTGATCTCGATCTACCGGCACACGCACTGGTTCTCCGACCTGGTGGCCGGCGGCATGATCGCCGGTGGAGTGCTCGAGCTGACCCTCCGCGCCGACAGCGACTGGCCGCTGGTGCGCGGCTGGCTGAAGCGCACCATCGGCCCACTGTGGGCAGTCGTCGAGCTCGTGGTCGGCCGCCTCCGCCCGGTCGTGATCCGCCCCTCCGGCGGACCGTCGGTCGACAGCACCCGCCGAGCTCGGCGTGGCGTGACGACGCGGCAGCTGTGGCCGTCAGATGTCCGGACGCCCCAGGTGGGCGGCGTCGTCAACGGCCGCCGCTGGCCCCCGTCGTCCTGGCGTGACGACGATCGTGAGGCGAAGACGCCGGCCGGCCGGCCCTGACTCTGCCTGGCGGCCGCTGCCCGGCCGTCGCTCGAACGTGGCCTTGGCCAACGGCCGGTCGAACCTGTGGTGGGCCACGTGTGCCTCGGGTCTTGATCCGGCCCGCCCGCCCGCCCATCGGTCGACATCTTGCGTCCGGCACGGCATCAGATGGTCGGACGCCGCGAGTGGCTCGCCTGCGGCCATACGCCGACCATCTCGACCCAGCCACCCCGCCGCCGGGTGGCGTGTTCAGCGGTCGGCGTTGGAGGGGCTCGTGGGCTGCTGCCCAGACCGCAGCCGGCGGCCCGGGCAACTCCGCTACGTCGGCTCGGGGCCACGTATTCGGTAGCGCGCTGACCTCAGATGGTCGCACCGGAAGGTGCCGGACCCTCCTCGTCTAGGATTCGTTTTCGATGGTGAGACGAAAGGCGCTGCGCTTCGATCCGATCGAAGAGGCGGCACGGCAGTGGCGTAGCCACTTCGGCGCGGATTCGGCGGTCGACGCGATGCGCGCCGTCACTTCGTTGATGCGGGCGCAGCAGCTGGTGCTCGGCCGGCTGGATCAGAAGCTCAAGGCGTACGGCCTGACGTTCGCCCGTTATGAAGCGCTCGTCCTGCTGAGCTTCACCCGGGCCGGCAAGCTGCCGCTCGGCAAGATGGGGGAGCGCCTCCAGGTCCACCCGACGTCGGTGACCTCGATCGTGCGGCGGCTGGAGCGTGACGGCCTGGTGCGCCGCCTCCCGCATCCGGAGGACGGGCGGGGCGTGCTGGCGGAGATCACCGACGAGGGGCGTGAGCTGGTCGGCTCGGCCACCAAGGACCTTGTCGAGGACGACTTCGGGCTGAGCGCGCTCGACGATCCGAGCCTGGCAACCGTTCACGACCTGCTCACCAAGGTCCGCCGCGACGCCGGCGACTTCCAGGGCTGAGCCCAGCGCGCCGATTGGCCGAAATGCTCGCAGAGTGAGATAGTAGGACGTCCTACTATTTGGGTAGAGGGGTCTGCCCCACAAGGGCCGGCCAATCTCGAAGTGCATGGAGGATCCCATGAAGCCCGAGGACGTCGAGGCCGGACGTGAGCGCTGGCAGCGCCGCTACGAGAAGGCGCGCCGCGGCGACGACGCCCTGCACACCACGCTTTCCGGCGATCCGGTCGACCCGGTCTACGGCCCGGAGCCCGGCACCGCCGACCCGCGGCTGGAGCGGATCGGCTGGCCTGGCGAATATCCCTTCACCCGTGGCCTCTACGCCACCGGCTACCGCGGCCGGCCGTGGACGATCCGGCAGTTCGCCGGCTTCGGCAACGCCAAGCAGACCAACGCGCGTTACCGCCAGATCCTCGCCAACGGCGGGCACGGCCTGTCCGTCGCGTTCGACATGCCGACGTTGATGGGCCGCGACTCCGACGACCCGCGGGCGCTGGGCGAGGTCGGTCACTGCGGCGTCGCGATCGACTCCGCGGCCGACATGGACGTGCTGTTCGACAGCATCCCGCTCGCCGACGTCACCACTTCGATGACGATCTCCGGGCCGGCCGTGCCGATCTTCTGCATGTATCTCGTCGCCGCCGAACGCCAGGGCGCCGACATCGGCAAGCTCGACGGCACGTTGCAGACCGACATCTTCAAGGAATACATCGCGCAGAAGGAGTGGCTGTTCCCGCCGAACCCCCACCTGCGGCTGATCGGCGACCTGATGGAGTTCTGCGCGGCCGAGATCCCCGCCTACAAGCCGCTCTCGGTTTCCGGCTACCACATCCGCGAGGCCGGCTCGACGGCCGCGCAGGAGCTGGCGTTCACGCTGGCCGACGGCTTCGGGTACGTCGAGCTGGGGCTGTCGCGTGGGTTGGATGTCGACGTGTTCGGGCCGGGGCTGTCGTTCTTCTTCGACAGCCACATCGACTTCTTCGAGGAGATCGCGAAGTTCCGGGCCGCCCGCCGGATCTGGGCGCGGTGGATGCGCGACGTCTACGGCGCGCGGACGGAGCGGGCGCAGTGGCTGCGCTTCCACACGCAGACGGCGGGAGTGTCGCTGACAGCTCAGCAGCCCTACAACAACGTCGTGCGTACGGCGGTGGAGGCGCTTGCGGCTGTTCTGGGTGGCACGAACTCCCTGCACACCAACGCGTTGGACGAGACGCTCGCGCTGCCCTCGGAGCAGTCGGCGGAGATCGCGTTGCGCACGCAGCAGGTGCTCGCGGAGGAGACCGGCGTCACCAACGTGGTCGATCCGCTGGGCGGGTCGTGGTACATCGAGGCACTCACCGACCGCATGGAGGCTGAGGCGGAGCAGACCTTCGCGCGCATCCGCGAGCTGGGAAGCGACGGCACCATGACGTCCGGCCTGCTGCGTGGCATCGAGGAAGGCTGGTTCATGTCGGAGATCGCCGAGTCGGCGTTCCAGTACCAGCAGGCCTTGGAGAACGGCGAGAAGAAGATCGTCGGCGTCAACAGTCATGAAGCCTCTGTGACGAACGACATCGAGATTCTCCGCGTGAGCCACGAGGTCGAACGCGAGCAGTGCGCGGCGCTGGCCGAGCTTCGTCGTACGCGGGAGCAGGGCACGGTGGATGCGGCGCTCCGCAAGCTGGTCGAAGCCGCCCGCACCGACGCCAACCTCGTCCCGATCATGCTCGACGCCGCCCGCGCCGAAGCCACCCTCGGCGAGATCTGCGGGGCGCTGAAAACGGAGTGGGGGGAGTACCACGAGCCTGCCCGGTTCTAGGGCTGTTCCGCCGACGCGACGGGCGCGAGCGCGCAGCCCTCGCAGCGCGACTGACCACCCTGGGGCACTGGCGTCGTGGACGCGCCCGGCGACCGTGTCGCGAAAACCCTCGGCAGGTGCCTGAGAATGGTCGGCATGATCAGGATCCTGGTCGCCGAAGACATGCGAATCCTGCGGGACACCCTGGTGGCCGTGCTGAACCTCGAGGACGACATGGAGGTCGTCGCCGAGGTTGTGTCCGGTGACCGGATCGTCGCTGAGGCGCTCCGGTTCGGTCCCGACGTGGCCGTGCTCGACATCGAGCTGCCTGTCGTCGACGGGCTCACCGCCGCGGCCGAGCTCCATGCCGCGCTTCCCGGCTGCCGGGTCCTGATCCTGACCGGCCTCGGCCGCCCCGGGCATCTGCGGCAGGCGGTCGCGGCGCACGTCTCGGGGTTCATGCTCAAGGACTCGCCGTCCGACGAGCTGGTAGCCGCCGTACGCGAGGTCGCCAAGGGTGGCCGCGTGTTCGACCCGACGCTGGCGGTGGCCGCTCTGGAGACGGCGGTCAACCCGCTCTCGACGCGCGAGGTCGAGGTGCTCAGGGCCCACGCCGACGGCTCGTCGGCGGTCGAGATCGCGAGCGAGCTGCATCTGTCGTACGGCACCGTTCGCAACTACCTCGCGTCGGCGGTGACCAAGCTCGGTGCCCGCAACCGGGTGGACGCCGCCCGCATCGCGCGGGACGCCGGCTGGCTCTAGGCGGTGTGAGGCGGTGTGCATTCTGCATGCCGAGCTCGTGCCGGTGACACTGGCCGGGCGGTCCAGGATCCGCCGAGACTGGTGCCGTGCTCACACGGGTTCTGGTCGCCGAGGACGTGGATGTTCTCCGCGAGACGTTGGTCGCCCTCCTCGAACTGGAGGACGACCTCGAGGTGGTCGCCGAGCTCGGGTCCGGTGACCGGGTCCTGCCGGCCGTGCTCGAACACCATCCGGACGTTGCGCTACTGGACATCGACCTGCCGGTCGTCGACGGGCTGAGCATCGCCGCGGAGCTGCGCGATCGGCACCCTGCTGCCTGTCCCGTCCTGCTCCTCACCGGCCTCGCCCGGCCGGGCATCCTCGACCGCGCGCAGGCGGCCGGGGCGTCAGGGTTCCTGGTCAAGGACGGTCCGGCGGACCTCCTCGTCGACGCCGTACGCAGGATCGCCCGGGGCGAGCGCGTCTTCCCCGCCGGACGCTGACGGGGCGAGCGGCGCGCGTACGGTTAGCTCGAACCGCCCCGCGTCGACGCCTGCCGACAGCCGGCCGCCCACCACCGCGGCCCGGCCGGCCAGGTTGGTCAGACCGTGTCCGCCGCCCTGCCGGGAGTCCGCGGTGGAGGCACTCTCGGCACGCACGCCGTCGTTGGCGACCCGCAGGCGAACGTCGCCCTCGTCCAGGGTCAGCTCGATCTCGCAGCGGGTGGCCTCGGCGTGCCGCAGCACGTTGGTGACCGCCTCCCGGAGCACGGTGGCCAGCATCGGGTCGATGTTCTCGGGAAGTGCCCGGTCTGCCAGCTCGGCGCGTACTTCGACGTCCACGCCTGCGGACTCCAGTACGTCGCGGGCGGCTTCCAGCTCGTTGAGCAGGGAGACCTCGCCCTCGCCCGTGGTGACCGCGCGGAGATCGGCGCGGGCCTGCCCCGTCAGCCGCAGGATCGTCTCCAGTTCGCGGCCGGCCCTGGCATCGTCGCGGCCGATCAGCCTGGTGGCGAGGTCGCTCTTGAGCGCTACCGCGGACAAGCCGAGGCCGAGCAGGTCGTGGGTGTCCTGGGCGACGCGCTGCCGCTCCCTTTCCACGGCCGCGCGGGCCAGCTCCCGCCGGATCGCCTCGACCCGTTCGGTGAGGTCGGTCAGCCGGGACAACCCGTAGACCACGATGCCGGCCGTCGCGGCGGCTCCCATCTGGTACAGCACGGTGGCGTTGTCGGTGGCCACGGCGTAGACGCTGCGGTTGCCGATGCCGTAGTAGATGCCGAGCACGGGTAGGCCCCACGCCACGCCGACGCCTCCCACCACGCAGGCGAAGACGATCCAGCCCCAGCGGCGCGGCAACAACAGCAACGCGGAGCCGGCAGCGATACCGGCGAGCGTGAGGACGTTCCAGTCGTAGGCCGGAAGCCAGGCGAACGGCAGGAGGGTCTGGGCCGCGAGCGTCAGCGGCCATCCGCGCGGCCGGGCGTCGGCACGCCACCCGAGGCTGTGCTGGAGCTGCAGCGCCACCAGGACGACGATGGTGACGATCGCTCCAGCCACGGCGATTCCCGGGCCGCGCGCGACCAGGATGTTCGAGGTCAGGATCACGGCCTGGCCGCCAAGCACCACCGCGAGCGTCAACCGCGCCAGGCGCGGCGCGAGGCTGGCATCGGCCAGCCGAGGATCGGCATCCGCCTGCGGCCTGGCCTGGTCGGCGGCAACGGCCGTCCGGACCTGCTCGAGAGCCCGGCGGGCGGCACCCGCGACCTCGGCGAGCTGCGTGCGGGCCTGGTCGCGGCTGTCCGGCAGCGCGGTGAGCGCGGCCCTGGTGCGGCCCGCCACGACTTCGAGCTGGTCACCGATGGCCGTACGCAGGCGGTCGGCCGACCACTGGCGTTCGGCGGTGACGGCCAGCTCGGCGAGCTCGGTCCTGGCCGCGCGCAGGGCGACCACCAGATCGCCCAACCGGACCAACCCGAAGAACGCCAGCCCGGTGACCACCGGGGCGACCAGCATCCAGGTGTAGAACGCGGCCTTCGGACCGTCCCACGGAATGCCGAGGACGGCGATCCGCACGGCCTCGACCACGGCGATGGCACCGAACAACAGCCACGACCCCGGTGCGGCCAGCGTCAGCAGCACCAGGCCGGCCAGCAGCCCGGCGCCGGCGTTGATCCAGTGCTGGCCCAGCACCGCCAACGGTGCGTACGTCAGGACCAGCTGGACGGCCAGCAACCAACCGCGGTGCCTGGCCCACAGGGTGCGTCCACGCGGGATCGCGTAGAGCAGCGGCAGGACGAACAACGCCGCCAGCATCGCGCCGCCGGCGAGCCCACCCCAGTAGACGGCGTTGCCGAACCGCGTGAGCAACGTCAGGCCGAGGAACGCCACAGGGAACAGCAGGGCGAGCCCGTACGCCGGCGCCTCGCGCCCACCGTCGTCGTTCATCCGCACCTCCTCGCCGAACCTGCTCGGCATGACCATAAGCCCGCGACCGTCGGCGTGCGCGGGCGATGTGCAAAGTGCACACGGACGTGGGTGCAGACCCCACGGCGAACCGGTGATCGCGCGCACTGGTTGCGTCTTCGCAGGTCGGACCACACTGGCAGCACTTCAGAGAAGCCGAGCAAGACATCCGGTAAGCGGAGGCAGCCATGACAAGCAGCGTGCAGGTCATCCACGAGGAGTGGGCGACGGGACAGACGGGCCAGGAGCCGCCGAGGCGGCGACGGCGGGGTTGGGGGCGGTTCGCCCTCCACTACCTCGAGATGACGGTGGCGATGCTGGCCGGCATGGCCGTCCTCGGCGGCGCACTGCGTGGTGTCCTGGCGCTGGCCGGCGTGCCGTACTCGATGGACCGCCACCCGGTCCTGGTGACGCTGGAGATGGGCGTGACGATGGCGGCGGGCATGGCGGTGTGGATGCGCGTACGGCGGCACGGCTGGGCGCCGACGCTGGAGATGAGCCTGGCCATGCTGGCGCCAGCCGTAGCGGTCGGTGCCCTGATCCGAAGCGGGGTCGGCGCCGGAGCCCTGGATCACATGACGGCGATGACCGTGGAGCACACGACGATGTTCCTGCTCATGTTCGCGGTCATGCTGCGCCGCCGCGAGGAGTACCTGAGCCACCACGCTCACAACAGTGGACGGTTGGGGCGGGCGATGCGGAAGGCGCTGCGGAAGGCGCTGCCGGTGGTCGGCCGCGGCGTGGTCGTCCTGCTCGCCTTCCTCGCGATCCCGTCCGTGGTGTTCGCCGTCGGTTCCAAGGCCTACGGGCTGAGCCGGTACGCGCCGCCGCCGAGCAGCAGTGCCGCCGCAGTCGCCGCTGTCGCACCGCCGGCGTACGACGCGAGCAAGCCCACCGCGGTGGTCGTCGTGGGCAACGACGGCGCGAACGTCGCCGACACGCTCGTTCCGTACGACGTGCTGGCGTCGACCGGAGCGTTCAACGTCTACACCGTTGCCCAGGACCGCCGCCCGGTGCCGTTGCTGGGCGGGCTGGACCTGGTGCCGGACTTCAGCTTCGCCCAACTGGGGCGCCTGCTGGACGGCTCGGCGCCCGACGTGACGGTCGTCCCGGACATGCCGGTTTCGGAGGAGTCCGACGCCGAGGTGGCGGCGTGGCTGCGTAACACCGCGGACGACGGGCTGCTGCTGGGTGTGTGCACAGGCGCGCGGCTGCTGGCCGAGGCCGGACTGCTGGACGGGCGCGAGGCGACGTCGCACTGGTACCGGCTCGCCAAGCTGCAGCACGACCACCCGGCGGTCAAGTGGCAGCGCGGGCTGCGATACATCGACGACGGTGACGTGATCACCACGGGTGGCCTGCTGTCGTCGGTGGACGGGACCCTGCGCGTCGTCGAACGGCAGCTCGGCACCGACACCGCAGCCAAGGCCGCGGCTGCGGCAGGCTGGCGCTACTACTCGCCTGGCAGGGCAGCCACGATGCCGCAGTCCCACCTGACGCCGGCGAACGCCGTCACGCACGTGCTGAACGTCGGCTTCCGCGCCAACCACACCACCGTCGGGGTCGTGCTCGCCAACGGCGTCGACGAGCTCGAACTGGCCGCCGCGTTCGACCCGTACGCCGAGGGCAAGACCGCCAGGACGCTCGCCCTCACGGCAGACGGCGGCGCCATCCGTTCCCGGCACGGCCTGACCTTCGTCCCGCGGGCGGATCAGGGCGCGGTCGACACGGTCGACCGGGTGCTGGTCACCGGGACTGGCCGGGCGTCCGGCGTCGCGGCTGCCGCCGGCCGAGCGGACGTGCCCGTCACCTACCTGCACGAACGGAACGGCTTCGAGTTCGACCCGGCGATCGAGGAGATCGCCCGCACCATGGACGTGCCCACCGCCCGGTGGACCGCGAAGGTCCTGGAGTACCCGGCCTCGGGCCTGGACTCCTCCGGTCCCGACTGGCCGTGGCTGCTGGCCCTGCGTCCGCTCGGCCTGGGTCTGCTCGGCCTGCTGAGTCTGGCGCTCGCCGTCGGCCTGACCCGTGTCCTGCGGCGTAACCGCGTTACGTCGGCCTGATCGCAAACGCCCAACGGTTCTTGAAGGAGAAAGACGATGACCGCGACACCCGCCCAGATCACGCCGGCGAACACCCTGGTTTCGAGGCTCCGTACGCTGCTGCGCCGCTGGCCGGCGGCGGTAGGACTCGGGTTCGGTGCGTTCCTCGTTCTCGACGGTTCAGCGAACGTGGGTCTTGCGTACGTGCTGGCCGTGGCGGCGGTGATCTACCTCGCCGCGGCCGCGTTCGGGAAGGCGGCCGCCGCCTGGCCCGCGTTCCTCGCGGGCATCCTCGTCATCACGGTCGCGGACTTCGCAGGGCTCGGCGTCGCCGCGACGACGTGGATCCTGCTCGGACTCGGTGTCCCGGTAGCGGCCTACGGCCTCCTCCGCGGCGCGGGTCGTCCGGCGGCCGGGCTGCCGTTGCAGGCGGCGGCTGTGCTCGGTTTCGGTGCCGTGGCACTGGTCGCGCTGGTCGCCTCGCCGGTGGTGGGCAGCTACGTCGTGGCGTTCGGCCTGCTCGGCCACGCAGCCTGGGACCTCCACCACCACAGGACGAACACGGTCGTCGCCCGCTCCTACGCGGAGTTCTGCCTGGTGCTCGACACCGCCCTGGCCGCAACGATCCTCGCCGCGACACTCACAGCCTGAACCCACTGCCCGCGTGCTTCCGGTGAACCTCGACTCCAACGTTCTCCGCCCGCACGCGGGCGGCACCATGTCCGCGGTTTGGCAAGGACATCCAGTGGCCGGCGGTTGGCCTTTGTTCGGTCGCGCCGGCGGAGGCTGGGTATTGGCTGCCGTCAGTCGTCGGCTTCGGCGTCTTGTTGGCGGAGGAGGTCGAGCAGGGCGCCGGCCGCCGAGGCTTTGGCGATTGCCTTGCTGGGGCCGGAGCCGGCGCCGGTCAGGGATGCGTCGGTGCGGCCGTCGATGGCGCGGACGAGGCAGTCGTGGGTGGTTTCGTGGGGGGAGCCGGAGCTGGTGAAGGACCAGTCGAGCTCCCTCAGTTCGCCGACTTGGCTGAGCTCGTTGACTGCGGCGACCGGGTGGCCCTCGGGTAGTTGCCGGGCGCGGCGGCCGGGTTCGGCCGGGGCCGGCTGGTCGAGGTCGCGGGACTGGTCGGGGACGCCGGCGAGTGCGGCGATCAGGCCGAGCGCCGCTTGCTGCCGGGCCTCGCGCTTGTTGCGGGCCAGTCGCTGCGGCGAAGCCACCACACCGCCGCCTTCGCCGTCGGGAGAGGCCTTGCCGTCGAGGAGGGAGACCTGGACGGCGAAGCAGGGTCGTTCCGGTGAGCCGATGTCCTCGGTCTCCCATTCCAGCTGCCCGGCCTCGGCGAGCTGTGTGTACATCGTGACCAGCGTGATCGAGTGCGACGGCTCGTCGGCCGCCCACTGGGCCACGCGGTCGCGGACGGAGCTCCAGCGTGGGCCGCGGGTGAAGAACAGCGCGTAGCACGCGTCGCGCGGGGTGAGGACGCCGTTGTCCGTACGGCGGACGATCTCGTCGACGATCTCGGGGGAGTAGCGGTTCTCGCCGATCGCGACCTTCACGACGCGGTGGAACTCGTCGGCGTCCAGGCTGCGCAGCACGCCCTCGGCGAGCTTCTGCCGGGCGTCGTCCTTGGCCGCCGCGCGCAGGCGGTCGGCCTGGCGGCCACGCCAGCGCCGCAGCTGCAGGTTGGCCTCCTCGGCGTACGCGGCCAGGTCGTCCTGCTTGTACGGACTGGGCTTCCCGGCCGCCGCGGCCAGCAGGACGCGCTGGTTCACCAGGTCGGGGTAGCGCCGCAGCGGCGAGGTCACATGGGTGTACGCGAGCAGCCCGAGGCCGTAGTGCCCGCCGACGTATGGTGCGTAGGCCGCCGGCTTCAGCACCAGCGCCAGCCGCTGCCGCACCGACTCCAGCCGGGCACCCACCGGCTCGGCCTCGACCGCCGCCAGGTCCTCCAGCAGCTCCTCGCGCGGTGGCGCGACCGCGGACACCCGGTGGTTGCGGAACAGGATCGGCAGCTCCCGCTCGACGCACCAGTGGGCGGCGGCCTCGTTGGCGGCGATCATCAGTTCCTGGACGATGACGTAGCCGGCGTTCCGCTCGTTCATGCCGAGCTGGACGACGTTGCCCTCCTCGTCGGTGGCCCAGCCGCGGCTGAGCTCGTAGACCGCGAGTGCGCCGCCCGCCCGCCGCCGGTTGAGCAGCAGGCTCGCGAGCCCCTGCGCATCGGACAGCATTTCGTGTTGCGGGCTGGCGGGATCCTCGATCGCGTCCGCCGCGGCGGAGTAGCTGAGCGCCACGGGGTGCTCGAGCCAGCCGTTCGACACCTCGATCGAACGAGTGGAGCCGTCGAGCTCGACGTGCATGGAGATCAGGCAGGTGGGTTTGGGCTCGCCGGCCGCCAGCGAGCCGGCCCGTTCGAGCTCGTCGGGCAGCATCGGGATGGTGCTGTTGGGGAGATATCGGGTGCGGCCGCGCCTGCGGGCCCGGCGGTCGGCACTGCTCCCAGGCGGGACGAGCCGAGCCACGTCGGCGATGTGGACATGCGCGACGAACCCGTCGTCGACCCGCTGGACGTGGATGGCGTCGTCGCGGTCGGCGGAGTCCGGGTTGTCGATCATCACTCCCGTCGTGCTCTCCACGGAACTGATTGTTCACCGTCCGATGCGGCCTGTGCATCCGGCGTCCTGATCCTGGACATCGGCGCGTCACCGGAAGGCGACAAACCAGGCCAGAAGACGCTCAGGCCAGTGGCGCGCGGAGGTTGTCCGACATCGGTCCAGAACGGGCGCATCGCCTCCTCGAGCGAGCACGTTCAGCGCCTGCCAGTGCCGGCGGGCGACCCGCTGTTCGGTGAGAGCACGGTCGAACGCCGACTCGATCAGGCCGTCTCCTGAGAACTGGTCACGGTTTTACCGATTCGCGCGCAACGCTCGGACCGCCCCCCGTCGTCCTGTAGGGCAGGTGGCCGCGGCGTCTGGTTCGCGGCCTGCAAACGACCTTGGGGGGTCGATTCATGCCTGTACAGACCCGCAAGTCCCGCAAGAGACCGGTGGCTGTCGTGGCCGCGCTGGCGTTGGCCGCGACGACACTGGGCGGCATCGGCGCGGCATCCGCCGGTGCGGCAACCACCGAGCCACCGCTGCGCCTGGTCGCGGCGTCCAGCTCGGTCACGCTGGACCGGTTCCCGGAGGAGGGCGTCTACCTCGACCTGCCGGTGCACCTCGTCGCCGGCGCGAATCCGTTCGAGATCTGGGCCAAACGGACCTCGTACTCCGAGCCGATCACCGCGAGCAAGGCGGTCTGGCGCAACGGCAGGAAGCGGTTCGTGCCGCTGCCCGCCGGCCTCGTGCGCGACTTCGGAGGACTGTCCGACTTCACCCACGTCACGATCACCAACGCCGACGGCGACGTCGTGGCCGACCTGGACAGGACGTTCTGTCCGAACAATGAGGCGGTTCGCACCCGCCCGGACGCGCCGGACCGCTCGCCGTATCCGGCCGGCTGCTCGGGCTGGAACCCGTTCACGATCGGCTCGGTGTGGGGTCTGCAGAGCGGCTGGGGCGCGAAGGCGGAGGGCGAATGGTGGGACTCCGCCCCGCTCGACCTGCCCGACGGCTCCTACACCGCGACCGTCAGCGTGAACGAGCAGTACCGCGAGCTGTTCGGCGTACCGGCGAACCAGTCGTCGGCGACGATCGCGATGACCGTCCGGACGTCGGACTGCGGCGGTCCGTTCGGCTGCCTCACCGCGAAGCAGCAAGCGGCCAAGCAGCATGCCGCCACGCAACGGGCACGATCCAAGGCCCCGCAGCCCGCCGCGAGCCGGCCGACCGGCAAGGGAAGCGTGCCGAAGGGACCCAAGCCCGACCTGCGGTCATTGCCGGCCTGGAACATCGTGCTCACCGACGGAAGCGACGACGAGGACGAGGGTGCCGACGAGCCCACCGGCGACTACCTCACGTTCAACGCCACGGTCTGGACCGGCGGCACGTCCCCGATGGTCGTCGACGGGTTCCGGCGTTCCGGCGAGGACATCATGGACGCCTACCAGTACTTCTACGACAGCGCCGGCAACCAGACCGGCTACGCCCAGGTCGGCACGATGGAGTGGGACGCCCGCGACGGCCACACCCACTGGCACTTCACCGACTTCGCGCAGTATCGCCTGCTCGACGAGAACAAGCAGCTCGCGGTACGCAGCGACAAGGAGGCTTTCTGCCTGGCCAACACCGACGCGGTCGACTACACCCTGCCGAAGGCGAACTGGCGGCCGGACAACACCGACCTGCACACCGCGTGCGGCGACTACGGCTCGCTGGCGGTACGTGAGGTGCTCGACGTCGGCTCAGGTGACACGTACTCGCAGTACCTGCCCGGCCAGTCGTTCAACGTCACCGACCTGCCCAACGGCACGTACTACGTCGAGGTCTCGGCGAACCCGGACCACCGGCTGTACGAGCAGGACCTGACCAACAACGTCTCCTACCGCAAGGTCATCCTCGGCGGTGTGGCCGGCGCCCGCACGGTCGAGGTGCCGCCGTACGAGGGCATCGAGGGCTGACCAGAGGCTGACCGGAGCCTGACGTTATCCACAAGCGCTGACGCGGCCACGCGGGTGCTCGTGCGAGGATCGATTGCCGTGGACAGACTTTGGCTGGGCATCGACCTCGGCACGCAGAGCGCTCGCGTGGTCGCGGTGGCCGACGACGGCGAGGTGCACGCGCGCGCCGGCGTCGCACTGACCAGCCGGCGCGACGGCGTGCACCACGAGCAGGACCCCGAGGACTGGTGGTCGGCCGTCGTGCGCGCGGCGCAGGTCGTCACCCGTGAGATCCCCGCGGAGCAGATCGCCGGCGTCTCGGTGTGCAGTACGTCCGGCACGGTGCTGTTCGTCGAGGCTGACGGAGCCGAGCCGGCCCGGCCGGTGAGCCCGGCACTGATGTACGACGACGGGCGGGCGGGGGACTACGCCACGCGTGTGGTGGCCGAGCCCGCCGACGGCTGGGCCCGGGCGGGCGCCCGGCCGCAGACGTCCTGGGGCCTGGCGAAGGCACTGTGGCTGCTCGACAACGCCGACATCCCTGCCGGCGCACGGCTTTCCCATCAAGCGGATCTCGTCAACGCCCGCCTGACAGGCGCGCTCGTCGCCACCGACTGGAGCCACGCGCTGAAGACCGGCGTCGACCTGACCACCGGCGACTGGCCGCTGGAAACCCTTGCCCGGTTGGGCTTGCCGGCCGGCCGGCTGCCTCCCGTCGTCGCTCCGGGCGCGCGACTCGGCCTGGTGGGTGCGCACGCCGCCGAAACGACCGGCATCCCCGCCGGCGTTCCCGTCTTCGCCGGCCTGACCGACGGCTGCGCGGCCCAGGTCGCGTCCGGCGCCCTCAGCGAAGGCGAGTGGAACTTCGTCGTCGGCACGACGCTCGTACTCAAGGGCACCACCGGGCAGCCGCTGGCCGATCCGAGCGGTGCGGTCTACTCCCATCGCAGCCCCGACGGCTCGTGGTGGCCGGGTGGCGCGTCCAGTTCCGGCGCGGGCGCGCTGGCCGAGCAGTTCGAAGGGCGCGACCTAGCCGCCCTCGACCAGGCCGCCGCCGAACGTGAGCCCGCGCCCTGCCTGACCTATCCGCTGGTCGGCAGCGGCGAGCGATTCCCCTTCGTACGCAAGGACGCCGAGCCGTTCACGATCGGCGAGCCGCGCGACGAGATCGACCGCTACGCCGCGATCCTGCAGGGCGTCGGCTTCGTCGAACGGCTCTGCCTCGAACACGTACAGGCGCTGGGTGCGCCGATCGCGGGCAGCGTGCGACTGACCGGTGGCGCGACGGCCAGTGCGTACTGGAACCAGTTGCAGGCCGACATCATCGGCCGCGAGGTAGCCGTGCCGGCGACCGCCGACAGCGCGTTCGGCATGGCCGTGGTGGCGGCGGCGAGCGCGTACGGCTCGCTGGCCGCGGCGGCCGCGGCACTGGTCAGGGTCCGGCACGGTTTCCAGCCGCGGCCCGAGGTCGCCGCCCGGCTGGACGAGGCCTACGACCGTTGGAGGAACGAGCTCCGGCGTCGAGGGTGGTTGGAGTGATGATGCGCTGTCGGGGGACCGGGAGGGGAACGATCGTGATGAAGCGAATCGTCGCGGGAGCGGCCGCGGCACTCGTGCTGGCGCTGGCGTCCGGCGGCGCGAGCGGTGTGGCGTACGCCGACGAAGGCGAGTCGATCGAGCAGTACCGCATCGACTACGACATCAAGGCCGATGGCGTCGTCCACGTCAAGGAGGACTTTCGCTACAACTTCAGCGGAAGCGAGCACCACGGTCCCGAACGGCTGATCTCGACCCGCGAGCAGGCCGACAAGGACAACGATCGGGTCTACACGATCAGCAACGCGACCGCCAGCAGCCAGACGTCGGCTCCGGACGACGTCGACGTCTCCGCCCTCGGTGACGAGACGCGGATCCGGATCGGTGATCCCGGCGTCACGGTGTCCGGCCAGCAGCAGTACACCCTGGAGTACGACATCAAGGGCGGCCTCAACTCCGTCGACGGGCACGGCGAGCTGTTCTGGGACGCGGCCGGCCCCGACTGGGACGTTCCGATCGAGGGCCTGACGGTGACCGTACGCGCGCCGGGCGCGGGAATCTCCAAGCAGCGTTGCCTGTTCGGCGAGCCCGGCAGCAAGGACCCGTGCGACGACGGAACGTTGTCGGGCAGCGAAGCGACGTTCGAGCAGGCGCGGGTCGACCCGGGCGAGGTGCTCACGGTCGTCGCCGCGTTCTCGCTCGACGACGTGACCGTGCCCGCGCCCGTGCTCATCGACCGCGTCACCACGGCCGACTACTTCGCGCTGACGCCGCTCACCGGTGGGGTCTCGGCCGGCCTGCTGGTGGTCGGCCTGGTGCCGTTTGTCCTCTCGCTGCGTGGCAGGCGTGACCTGCGGTACGCCGGCGTGACTCCCGGGTTGCTGCCGGCGACAGGCGTCGCGGCGGCGACGGAGCCCGCGCCGTCGGAGCGGTCGGAGGACGCCGCTGTCCAGTTCGCCCCGCCGGCAGGGATCTCGCCGGGCGAGGCGGGTGTGCTGCTGCGCCGCAAGACCACGACCGTCGAGACCACCGCGACGCTGATCGACCTCGCCGTACGCGGCTACCTGCACATCGACGGCAGCCGGGGCGACTGGACGCTGACCGCGTTGCACCCACCCGACAACCACCTTCGCCCGCACGAGCTGGCGTTGCTGAACGGGCTGTTCGCGGGTGGCACGACGACATCGCTGGGCTCGAGCTCGCGCAAGCTGGCCGGTGCGGTCAAGCAGGTCAACACCGCGCTCGGACGCGAGGCCAAGGACCGCGGGTGGTACCGCAAGCTCTCAGGTGGGGCGAGCATTCCGATCCCGCTGATCATCTTCCTGTGCTTTTTCTTCTTCATCTTCAGCATGCCGTTCTTCGCCATCATGTCCGGACTGGGCGCGGCGTTCCGGGCCGGCCTGGTCGTGGTCGCGCTCGTCCTCGCGATCCTGCTGATCGTCGTTTCGCTGTTCCTGCGGCGGCGCAAGGGCCGGCTGCCCGAGGGCTACGCGGCGTACTACCAGGTGCTGGGGTTCAAGCGCTATCTCGAGACCGCGGAGGCCGACCAGTTGCGGTTCGAGGAAGGTGAGAACATCTTCAGCCGCTACCTGCCGTGGGCGATCGCGTTCGGGCTCACGCATCGCTGGGCGCAGGTCTGTGAACGCCTTGCCCAGCAAAGCCGGATCCCGCCGGACGTCGATTGGTACCACGGCAGCAATGCCTGGTCGTATGCTGGCTTCAGCAGCTCGTACGCTTCGCTGCACGGCACCGTCAACACGGCGCACAGCGCGGCCAGCTCGTGGTCGTCCTCGTCGTCGGGTGGCGGCAGCGGCTTTTCGTCCAGCTCTTCCTCTGGCGGCGGGGGAGGTGGGGGAGGCGGTGGCTCCTGGTGACGACCTACGTCGTCCTGCTCGGTGTACTGGCGTTCGGCGGGCTGCTGCTCTCGCGGGCACTGCTCGCCCGTCGTGACCATCGCTATGCCGGCCTGATCCCGGGCCAGCTGCCAGCCGCGGGGGACGGGTCGGCGGTCGAGGCGGCCCGGGCCGAACGCGCGATCGATGTCGAGGTGCGGTGCGTGCCGCCGGCTGGGATCTCGCCGGGTGAGGCCGGCGTGCTGCTGCGCCGCCGCACATCGCCGGCCGACGTCCGGGCGACGCTGATCGACCTGGCGGCGAGAGGTTACGTGCGCGTCGAGGAGACCGTCGACGACCGGACGCTGACGGTGGGGCGCCCGGCTGACGCCGACCTGCTTCCGCACGAGCGGGCCTTGTTGGCTTCGTTGTTTCCCAACACCGACACCGTGCGGCTGAGCACGAGCGAGCGCTTGCTGACCCAGGTGACCGAGGATGTCGAGGACGCGCTGGCCCGGTCCGCCGTCGAGCGTGGCTGGTACCGGAGGATGTCCGCCGGCAGGTTTCCGGTCGCGATGGTGGTCTTCGTGGTCGTGTTCAGCCCCGTCCTCGCCATACCCGTCGTGCGTGTCCTCGCGCCTGCGCTCGAAGTGGCGGGCATCGACGACGACCGTACGGTCGGCACTCTGCTCCTGCTGTCCGTCCCGGCGGTGGCGGCGATGTTCCTGCGCGGGCGGACGGGCCGGCTGCCCGCGGGTTATGCCGCACACCATCAGGTGCTGGGATTCAAGTGCTATCTCGAGACCGCCGGACCCGCTGTCCTCGAGCGCTACCTGCCATGGGCGGTCGCGTTCGGGCTCACGGCCGCTAGACGATCTATTCCAAGGGGTCGCCTGACGCGCGACGCCTGGCATCCACGCTGGCTGCGTTGTCGTCGATCGCCGGAGGCCCCTCCTGGCTCCTCCTCCGGCTGTGCCCAACCCCCACGAACGGCGCCATGCGCCGCGCGCTTGACCGGCGACCCCTTGGAATAGATCGTCTAGCGCGTCGCTCGACTGGCATGGGGTAGAAAGCTGGTTGTGACGAACAACGCGGTGACAGTGGTCTTTGTCCGGCATGGTGAGACGCCCCAGCATGCGGAGAACCGATACGTCGGGCGCAGTGACGTACCGCTGACTCCGCGCGGGCACGAGCAGGCGGCCGCGCTTGCCCTGTGGGCGAAGCAGGCCGGGCTGACCGGGATCTGGAGCTCACCGCTGCGCCGCGCGCGTGAGACGGCCGAGCCCTCGGCGGCCGCGGCCGGGCTGGAGGTGCGCGTCGACGACCGGCTGGTCGAGCTCGACTTCGGGCAGGGCGAAGGGCTTACCAGCAAGGAGATGCGCGAGCAGTTCCCCGAGGCTCGGGCGGCGTTCGAGGACGATCCGTACCACAACCCGCTACCCGGCGGCGAGCGTCCGGCGCTGGCGACGGCGCGCGTACGGCAAGTGCTCGACGAGCTCGGCAACGGCGTGGGCGGTGAGAAGGTGCTGGTCGTGGCGCATGGCACGTTGTTGCGGTTGTTGCTGTGCGACGTGTTCGGCGTCGACCCGGATCGCTATCGGCACGCGTTTCCTGATGTACACAACACTTCGGGGGCGGTGTTGCGGCTGAGCCCGGAGCGGGGCTGGGGGCTGGTGGCCTGGAACGCGCCGCTGGTCGCTGACTCGCCGTTCTGAGGCGGGCAAAGCTCCCTAGCTGTGTGCCTTGACCAGGGGCAGGAACACCTGGTCGACGATCTCCTCCAGGACCGCGGCCGGTGCCTCGGAGACGCCGTGGACGGCGTATTCGTTGCGCAGCAGGTCGACCGCGACCGTCGCCACTCGCGGGGTCATCGCATCCGGGCCGGCTTCGCCGCGGGCAACCGCACGGGCCAGGACGGTCAGCCAGGGGCCGAGGCCGGCGTTGGCCAGTTGCTCGCGCACTTCCCGGATGAGCTCGGGGTCGGTCGGGAGGTCGGCGAGCAGCTCGCGCAGGATCGCGCCCACCGGTGATGACAACCGCGCGTTGCCACGGTTGAGCAGCGCGAGCGCGTCCGAACGTAGCGACCCGGTGTCGGGCGTTTCCTCCGGGGCGGTCGGAAGCATCCGCCGGTACGCCGCCACGCACAGCGCTGCCCGATTGGGCCAGCGCCGGTAGATCACGTTCTTCGCGGTGCCCGCACGTTCGGCCACGCCGTCCATCGTGAGGTTGCGGTAGCCGACCTCCACCAGCTCATCGATCGCCGCCCGCAGGATCGCCTCCTCCAGCGCCGCCCCGCGCCGCCGGGTGGCCTTGGTGGTCTGGTGGTCCGCAGCCATGCTTCCTCCCGTATTAGATACCACAAGTATTTTACCTCACGTTGACCTGTGCATGTCCAGTGGACCAATAAGCTACTTGTCGTATCTTATTCGAAGACATGCTGAGAGAGGTTTCCATGGACAAGCGCAAGCTCCTGCTGGGACTGCTGTGGGACGTCGGCGTTCCGGCCGTCGTCTTCTACGCGGCCCGGGCACTCGGCGTCGACGCGCTGCCGGCACTGGCAGCGGGCAGCGCGGCCGCCCTGCTCCGGGTGGCCTGGGTGGCGGTCGTGAGGCGACGGCTGGACGGGCTGGCCGGCATCGTCGGCGTCAGCTTCGGGCTGCTGCTCGTCGTCTCGTTGCTCACCGGCGATCCGCGGATCCTGCTGGTCAGGGAATCGGTCCTGTCCGGTGCCGCCGGGCTGCTGATGACCGGGTCCTGCCTGCTCGGCAGGCCGCTGGTGTACGCCGTCGCTCGCCGTTTCATGGACGGCTCCGGCAAGCAGGAGGTGACGGCACAGTGGGACGAACGGTGGCGCACTCAGCCGGCGTTCCGGCGGCACTTCTTCGTGCTGAGTGCCGTCCCTGGCGTCGTGCTGCTCGCCGAGTCCGTCGTTCGCGTGGTGCTCGTCTACTCGTTGCCGGTCGACGTGATGGCGGGCCTGACCACCGTGCTGCACCTCGGCACGATCGGGCTGCTCGTGGGTTGGCTGCTGTGGTACCGAACCCGGCGGCGGGCCGCTGACGCCGGCTCGGCGGCTCAGGTGGCTGGGGAGCCGACCCGTGCGCGGTAAGGGCGTCTACTACGACACCGGCACGCGCATGTCGTCCGGCTGGACGCGAGAGGTGTTCGACCGGGAGACAGTCAAGCGCGAGCTCCGGGTCATCGCCGACGACCTGCACTGCAACGCCGTACGCATCACCGGCAGCGAACCGGACCGCCTGGCCGCCGCCGGTGAGCAGGCGGCCGAGGCCGGGCTCGAGGTCTGGCTCGCGCCGTTTCCGTGCGACCTCACCGCCGAGCAGTTGCGGCCGCTGTTCACCGAGTGCGCCGATCGGGCGGAAGCCATTCGCGAGCAGGGTGCCGAGGTCACGCTCGTCATCGGCGGCGAGCTGAGCCTGTTCGCCCGCGGCTTCCTGCCAGGCGACAACTTCTTCGCGCGGCTGGGGCTGTTGAGAGAGCGCGGGCCGGAGTTGCCGCAACTGCTCCAAGCGGTGCCGGCCAAGCTCAACGCGTTCCTGGCCGAGGCGGCCGGCGCCGTCCGCGCCAGGTTCGCCGGCAGGCTCA